>JBJEGV010000013.1:0-18845 GCA_051875395.1 Alistipes sp.
TTACTGTCAAGGATTAGCGAAACACTTTCACTAATAATATGTCCGTCGGGCGGTTATCGCTCGACACCACAAAGATAGGAAAAACTTTTAAGTGCGCAAAACTGGGAATGGGGTAGTGACGATAATGGTATCGTGTAATTGGACGCCATGCCCGATGGCGTATGCCATAGATTCAAAAAGAAATCGGGCGATGCACTTGCGCACATCGCCCGAAGGTTTGAGAGTAGGGTGGATTAGATAAGGTTGAGTTCCTTTTTAATCGCCTCTATCTTCGCATCGAGAGCAGCCTCGACCTCCTCGAACTTATCGACGGAAGGCAGGTCGGCCTTGACACCGAAATAGAACTTGATTTTAGGCTCGGTGCCGGATGGACGTACCGATACCCGCGTGCCGTCGGCGGTAAACCATTGGAGTACATTGCTCTTGTCCTCGACGCCCTCTATCGGCGAGCGTTTGCCAGTAGCAACGTCGATGGCTTCGAGGGTCTTGTAATCGAGAATCTTGACCACAGGCGAGCCGAGAATCGATTTCGGCGGGTTGCTGCGATACTCAATCATCATATTCTGAATAACCTCTGCGCCATCCTTACCCGTGCGAACGACATTTACCAAGCCCTCGCGGTAGAAACCGAATTTGACATAGAGGTCCTGCAACCACTCGTAAAGCGTCATGCCCTTGGTGTCGCGGCACCATGCGGCAGCCTCGGCAGCCAACGAGCAGGATGCAACGCCGTCCTTGTCGCGAACGAAATCACCCGGCAGATAGCCGAACGACTCCTCGCCGCCACCGATATATTTGGCTTTGCCCTCGTGTTCGCGGATAACCTTGGCGATATACTTGAAGCCCGTCAGACAGTTGTAGCATTTAACGCCATAGTGGGCTGCAACTGCATCTGGCATATTCGAGGTAACGATGGTTTTGACAACATAGTCGCCATCCTTGATGCGTCCGAGTTCTGCCCAGCGCGTAAGTTGGTAGCACATCAGCAGCACCAAAGTCTGATTGCCGTTCAGCAGAATGTACTCGCCTTTGGCATTGCGCAGAGCCAATGCAATACGGTCGGAATCGGGGTCGGTGGCCATAGCCAAATCGGCCTGCTCGCTCTCGGCGAGGTCGATGGCCATCTTCATCGTTTTGCGCTCCTCCGGATTAGGCGAAGCGACGGTCGGGAAATTGCCGTCGAGTACCGACTGCTCCTTGACCATGATTATATTGGAGAAACCGAAATTGCGCAACGATGCCGGAGTGAGTCGGACACCTGCTCCGTGAAGCGGCGTATAGACTATTTTCATGTCGTGGTATCGCTTGACGCTGTCGGGCGAGAGCGACAGTTGCTTGATTGCATCGAGATACAATTTGTCGAACTCTTCGGTCAGAATCGTGATGTTCTCTTTGTTCTTGCCCGTAAGCACCTGCGAAACCTCGGTAATTTTCTCTACCTCTTTTATTATATTGGCATCGTGAGGAGCGGTAACCTGCGAGCCGTCGCTCCAATAGGCTTTGTAACCGTTGTACTCTTTCGGATTGTGCGATGCGGTAACCATAACGCCCGACTGGCATTTGAGTTGGCGAATGGCGAAACTCAATTCGGGAGTCGGACGAAGCGAATCGAACAAAAATACTTTGATGCCGTTGGATGCGAAGATGTCGGCAACGCGCTCGGCGAACATGCGGGAGTTGTTACGCGAATCGTGCGAAATGGCAACGCGAATCTCCTCGTTCGGGAAATTGATTTTGAGATAGTTCGCCAAACCCTGTGTAGCGAAGCCGACCGTATAGATGTTCATGCGGTTGGTGCCTACGCCCATGATGCCGCGCAAGCCGCCCGTGCCGAACTCCAAATCTTTGTAGAAACTCTCGACAAGTTCGTTCTTGTCGTTGTCGATTAAGTATTTGACCTGCTGTTTGGTGGCCTCGTTGTAGTCGCCATCGAGCCACTTTTGAGCCTTGCTCAATACCAGATTATCCAAGTTTGCCATAGTTTTAATTATTGGTTTTACTTATAAGGTTGAAATATGTTATCTTAATTCTTTACAAATGCAAATATAATAATTTTTTGCGATTATTCAATATCAGACACTTAAAAAGTACCGCGCAAAATGGTGTGCTTTCCTTATAAATAAAAAAAGAAAATAAACAATAGTTGGGACTATTTTTTTTATATAAATTTATTCACAACTTTGCAGTGTCGAAAGAGTAACAGAATCGCTTTTTATGGCGCCCCTCTGCCCAACTACCTCCGGCAACATTTTTTAGTAACGAAGATGACTACTAACACGGCAACTTACAATGACGCGTGGCAAAACTGCCTGAGCCGTATCAAGGCGCAAACCTCTGCCGAGGAGTTTGCAAAATGGTTTTTGCCTATCATTCCGTTGGAATTCAACGGAACGACGTTGCGTTTGCGGGTGCCGAACAAAAATTTTGCCGAGCAAATCGAAACGAACTATCTCTGCATGCTTAAACCTCTTATTGCGGAGTTGTTCGGACAGCAGACGCGATTGTATTACGCCATTCCGAAAAGCGACACGCAGATTCCTATCGGCTCGGAGTCCAATGCGACAACAGTTCTGCAATCGTTCGGCGGGCAGAACGACTCTGCAAATATAAGAAATCCGTTCGTTATTCCGGGTGTCAAAAAGATTCGCATAGAGCCGCAGTTGAACAAATACTATACATTTGCCAACTTTATAGAGGGCGAATGCAATCGTTTGGTGCGCTCGGCAGGAATGTCGGTGGCAGTAACCCCCGGTAGCAGTACGCCGTTCAATCCGCTCTATATATATGGCGATTCCGGTTTGGGAAAGACGCATATCGCGCAGGCAATAGGTAACGAGATACTGCAACGGCATCCCGAATTGCAGGTGCTGTATGTTGCCATGAATAAATTTCAGGCGCAATATCAAACTGCCGCAATCAACAAGGAGATTCCCGATTTTATCCACTACTATCAGGCTGTGGATGTGCTGATATTGGATGATATTCAGGAGTTGTCCGGCAAACCTGGTACACAAACGGCATTCTTCAACATCTTCAACCATTTGCAGATGTCGGGCAAACAGCTGGTGCTGATATCCGACAAACCGCCTGTGGAGTTGAAAGATATAGAGGAGAGGTTGCTCACGCGTTTCAAATGGGGGCTGTCGGCTGAGATTTTGCAGCCGGATTTCCAGACGAAGGTGAAAATCATCAAGGCCAAGGCTGCCCGATTCAATGCCGAGATACCGGAGGATGTCGTGGTATATTTGGCGGAGAATATATCGGCCAATATCCGTGAGATAGAGGGCGCAATATCGTCGCTTGTCGCCAATACGACCTTTATGGGCAAACGCATAACGATAGCGTTGGCGAAAGAGATACTGAAAGCCTATGTTTCGCTGTATCAGAAGGAGATAACGATAGAGCATATTATCGACGTTGTGTGCGAGAATATGGCGATAGATCGCGCACGTCTCAACTCGTCCGACCGTACGAGAGATGTGGCTATTGCCCGTCAGTTGGCCATGTATCTTGCCAAGCAATATACCAAATCGCCTCTTGCGGCTATCGGTGCGGCTATCGGCGGTCGCAATCATGCTACCGTGTTGCACTCCTGCAAGACGATAGCCAATCTGATGGATACCGACAAGGCATTCCGTGCGCAGGTGGAGGAGATAGAAAAACTCGTGTCGGCAGAGTAATACGGCTGCCGCTTGTCTGCTGTCAATTATAAATTTTACATGTTAGTCTCGCCGATTGAATATCGGCTGTCTGTCGTTTGTGGGTACAAGTCGTCGCAGATGCTTTGATTGGCAAACGGTATGTTAAAACCGAAAGAGGTTTGTCGGATGTCGATGGCGGCGAATAAACCATAACATTCCGATTGGAAAACGTTCGGGAATAATCCGCAAATGCCGTTTATCGTGTCATTGCTTTGATGTTGGACGTTTTTTTTGCGTGTCAGAAGCCGATTTTTCAAATAAAAGCATTAACTTTGAAAGAAATTTACAACATAAAATATCGGTATATGGCAAAATTGTCGATAGGAGATATCGTCCCCGAATTTACATCAACAACACAGGAAGGTGTGCCATTTACGAGTGCCGATTTCAAAGGTCGGCGCACGATACTCTATTTCTACCCAAAAGACAACACATCGGGTTGTACGCTCGAAGCCAAAAGTCTGCGCGACGGTCGGGAACAACTCGCGTCCATGGGGTTTGGTATTGTGGGTGTCAGCCCCGATAGCGAAAAGTCGCATCGCAATTTCTGCGACAAACATTCGCTCGGCTTTACGTTGCTTGCCGATACCGACCACAGCGTTTGCGAGGCGTTTGGCGTTTGGGCGGAGAAGTCGATGTACGGACGCAAATATATGGGAGTCCTGCGTACGACATTCGTTATTGACGAGAACGGGCGAATCGAAAAGATATTCGATAAGGTCGATACGAAAAACCATTATCGACAGATAATAGAGTCTTATTTGTAGTCGGATTATTAAAATAACAAAAACAAACATATTATGGCAAACAACACACAGCAAAGCAATCCCGAAAAATTGAAGGTACTGACAGCCGTGATGGATAAAATCGAAAAGGATTTCGGCAAAGGTTCCATTATGCGCATGAGCAGCGAAACCCTCAGCGATATTCCGGTTATCCCGACAGGTTCCATTACGCTCGATGCTGCTTTGGGCGTTGGTGGCTATCCGAAAGGTCGCGTCATAGAGATTTTTGGTCCGGAGTCCTCCGGTAAAACCACATTGGCGATTCATGCCATAGCCGAAGCACAAAAGGCTGGCGGTATTGCTGCGTTTATCGATGCAGAACACGCCTTCGACAGTTCGTATGCGCAAAAGCTCGGAGTCGATATGGATAATCTGTTGATTTCGCAACCCGACAATGGCGAACAGGCATTGGAAATTGCCGATTCGCTGATTCGTTCGAGTGCCATCGATATCATAGTAATCGACTCGGTTGCGGCACTTACGCCGAAGGCCGAAATCGAGGGCGAGATGGGCGATTCCAAGATGGGTTTGCAAGCGCGGTTGATGTCGCAGGCTTTGCGCAAATTGACGTCGAGCATCGCCAAAACCAAGACGGTTTGCATATTCATCAACCAGTTGCGCGACAAAATAGGTGTGATTTACGGCAATCCGGAGACGACGACCGGTGGTAACGCTTTGAAATTCTATGCGAGCGTGCGCATCGATATCCGTCGTACGGCAGTTATCAAAGATGGTGATGAGCAACTTGGAACACGTACGAAAGTAAAGGTTGTAAAGAACAAGGTTGCACCTCCTTTCAAAAAGGCGGAGTTCGATATCATGTTCGGCGAAGGCATCTCCAAAATCGGCGAGATTATAGATTTGGCTGTTGATTGCGATATCATCAAAAAGTCGGGCTCGTGGTTCTCTTATGGCAACCGCAAAATCGGTCAGGGACGCGATGCCGTAAAGGAGTTGCTCGCCAATGACAACGAATTGGCAGCCGAGATTGAAGCGAAAGTGCGCGAAGCAATTAAGACCGGCAGATAACCGCATCGGTTCGTGTGCAATGTGCACAATGCAGACGGATAAATAGTGCAGAACATTTACCAAACGTTTATGTGATATGGCTTACAGTTTGGAAGATGAGAAACTTATAGATGAAGCGTACCAAGATTTATTGTCCTCTTGCGCCAAAATATGCAAGAACGAAGAGGATTGGAACTTCATCAAACGCGCCTATTTCTTGGCCAAGGAGGCGCATCAGGGGGTTAGGCGCCGTTCGGGGGAGCCTTACTTTCTGCATCCTATTGCCGTCGCAAAAATAGTAATCGAGGAGATTGGTCTGGGTGTTAAATCGGTAGTGGCATCGCTGTTGCACGATGTGGTGGAGGATACCGATTATACGGTCGAGGATATCGAACGCATATTTGGTGCAAAAGTAGCCTCGATGGTCGATGGATTGACCAAAATGTCGGGTGTGTTCAATGCCGATACCTCCGAGCAGGCGGAGTATTTCCGCAAAGTGCTGCTTACGTTGTCTAATGATGTCCGTGTCATACTTATAAAGATAGCCGACCGGTTGCATAATATGCGCACGTTGCAGTATATGCCTCGCGACAAGCAGATTAAAATTACCGGCGAAACAATCTACCTGTTTGCTCCGCTTGCCTATCGACTCGGTTTGTTTCCGATAAAGAGCGAGTTGGAGGATTTGTGCATGAAATATCGGTTCCCCGACGAGTATGCGGAGATTTCGCGAAAAATCAGAGAAACGGAGCCGGAACGTTCGGAGTTTATCAATCGGTTTTGTGCGCCGATAAAGGAGATGCTTGACAAAAACAATATCCAATATGAAATTTCGGGTCGTGTCAAGAGTATTTATTCGATATGGTCCAAAATGCAACGCAAGCAGATTCCTTTCGAGGAGATTTACGATTTGTTTGCGATTCGCATAGTGTTTAAGTCGCTGCCGTTCCCTTCCGAGAAGACGCAATGTTGGCAGATATATTCATCGATAACCGATATTTACGCACCGAAACCCGACCGTTTGCGCGATTGGATAAGCATGCCGAAAGCCAACGGTTACGAGGCTTTGCATTCGACGGTTATGGGTCCCGACGGCGTGTGGGTCGAGGTTCAGATACGGACGCAACGCATGGAGGATATCGCCGAGCGAGGATTTGCCGCCCATTGGAAATATAAACATGCAACTCTTTCGCAAAACGACGACGCTTTCGACAGTTGGCTTAAAAAAATCCGCGATGCCCTGAATGGTCCGAATGAAAATGCTGTCGAGTTCTTGGATAACTTTAAGTTGTCGTTGTATACATCTGAAATAACCGTATTTACACCGAAAGGTGAACAGCGTACGTTGCCTTTCGGAGCAACGGCCCTCGATTTTGCGTATGACATACATACAAATATCGGTAATAGAGCGATAGGTGCTAAAATCAACCATAAGATTGAACCTGTTACCAAACAGATAAATTCGGGAGACCAGATTGAAATAATCACGGCAAACAACGCCAAGCCTAAGGCGGAATGGCTGGATATCGTTACAACCACCAAGGCGAAGCAGGCTATTACGAGTTTCTTAAAGCGGGAACGACAGAATAACATCGAGCGGGGAATCGAAATATTTGAACAGCAGCTGTCGAAGTTCGATGTGCAATTAAGCGGTAGGGTATTGCGCAAGGTGTTGCCTGCTTACGGTTGTAGCAATAAAGACGAATTGTACAGCAAAATAGGTGCGGGTATAATCAATCTCGATAATCTGGATAAGATTCTGAAATCGAGTTCAAAGAGTAAGATTCTTAAATTCTGGCGATTGTGGCGCGACACTGCAAGCGATGATATAGGCGATGACGATGCCGAATCTGTTGAACCGAGTACAGAGACGCCCGATACCGATGAGTTTGTTATTGCAGGTTGTTGCAACCCGCTTCCTGGCGACAGCGTCGTGGGTTTTAAGGATACTGCGACAGGGAAAATCATAGTCCACAAGTCGAATTGTAACGAGCTGAATCGCCTTGCAGCCCAATTCGGTAAGAATATTATTAAGGACCAGATTAAGTGGTCGCAACATAAGGCAGTTTCGTATCTATCCACCATCGAACTGCGTGGTATCGACAGGATGGGGTTGTTGCTGGACATTTCCCACATCGTGTCGGAGGATTTCAGCATCAATATTCGCGAGGTGTGTATTCGTAGTCACGACGGTATATTCGAAGGCAGTATCAGCGTTTATGTCCAAGATGCCGATTCTCTCAATGCTTTGATGGACAAATTCCGCCATGTGAAAGGTATCGATACGGCCAAGCGTTCTATGGAAAATAAAGACAATTAAATCGCGCGTTATGGAAGATGTGGTGATTAACATAGTTTTGTTGCTGCTTGTCGTATTTGTCGGTGTCGTTGCAAAAAGCGGCGAATCGGCGTTGAATAAGCGCAAACAGGCAACCGGAAACAAAGGATTATTTCGGGAGGTTATCGACGAATATTCGCAGACTGATGATGAATACCCTGCCAATAGAACAGAACAATACGATAGAAGTTTGTCGAATCAGGATGAGTGGTTTGCGGGTTATACATCAACCTATACTGTAAATACACCCGTCGAACCGGAACCGTTTCTGACCACAGAACTCGGAGGGGTTGCGACACCTTATCGAGGATTGTCCGACGAAAAACAGCAGGCGAGTCGTAGTACTATGGATGACTCTTCGGTCATCGGACAGAATGTACAGGAGGTTCAAGCCGAAACCGCTCTTAACAATTCGGATAGCGTTGAGCAGGATTTTGATTTGCGCTCGGCTGTCATCTATTCGGAGATATTGTCTCCAAAATTCAATGATTTGGCTTAATAATCAATAATATGGCTTCGATTTTTTCACGTATTATAGCAGGTGAGATACCGTGTTATAAAGTTGCGGAGGACGATAACAACTTCGCTTTTCTCGACATCAATCCGTTGGCAAAAGGGCACACCTTGGTCGTCCCTAAAACAGAGGTAGATTACATCTTCGATTTGGATGATGCGGCTTTGCAGAGCATGATTGTATTTGCAAAGCATGTCGCTGGTCGAATAAAGGCGGCTACGGGTTGTAAGAAGGTGGCTATGGTCGTTTTGGGACTCGAAGTCCCTCATGCGCATATTCATTTGATTCCTATTAACAGTGAGGAGGATGTCGATTTTCGCAAACCCAAATTAAACCTCACAACGGAGGAGTTTGAAAAAATAGCGCAGAGCCTGCAATTGGAAGAGTAGGGTAAACCATCGTCAAAACAACGATTTTATTTATCTGCATAGAGCGGCAGGAAACATAATCATAGAAGTTAATAGGGTAGTTTTTATATAAAACTGCCCTATTTATTTTGTAATCTCTTACGCAAATATTCCTATACAGGTGTATTTATACAACTATACAGAATAATTATACAGATGTATATAAATATGTATAATAGACATCTGTTGATTCTTTACAAAACCGACAAAGGTAAATTAAAACTTGTAAACACGAGGAGTCTATTAGTGATATTGCAAATAACAGGAATTCATATATTGAATATTGTACCTTATAACGCTTTATTATCAGTTGATTATTGGTATTATATAAATCTAAATACACGCAAAAGTTCTACAATATAATTATTCTTTGATAAGTTTACATAGTAGATATTTATATGATATTATAGTGGTATAATTCAGTGTATTAGCGTTGATTATATAATCTGTATTGTTATATTGGAAATATCCGAGATATTTACTATAAATGTGTTATTAACATCTGTAAACAATGACACGAGTTATTAACAATTTACAAATGTTATTTCATATTTGGTTATCTTGTAAATAGTATTTATATTTGTAAAAAAATATAAACTATGAAGGATAAATTGCGAATCTTGATGCAGAAGGAGCATCTGACGGCTACAAAACTTGCAGAGATTCTTGATGCCAAGCCGGCCGGAATTTCGCATATACTGAACGGACGGAATCATCCGAGTTATGAATTGGTGTGTAAAATCATCAACCGTTTTCCTCATATCAATCCGTACTGGTTATTCGGCGATTCCGATAAAATCTATAACGATTCTGAAACATCATCTGTTCAAGCGACGAATGATGATGTTAATGGCGCGAATACGTCGAATATTCACGAGGCGGGTTTGTTCGATGAATTTGTGTCGAATAATCGGCCTGTGAGCGACGAGTTCCCGCAACACGATGAAGATATTGCAGAATTGCAGCCCAAATATTCTGTGCGGCTGTCGTCTTGCGAATCATCTGCGATAGATAAAATAATCGTTATATATCACAACGGTACCTTCGAGTATTATACACCAAAGAAATAATGATATATTATTGATATACAGAGCATATCAGTATGCTATTTATTATATAATTTAACATAATATAAATATTGTCTTACCTTTATGAAAAGAACAAACATTTACTAACAATGCGAGACAAACCTAAATATTTGTCTCGCAATTAAAAGCAACCAAAATGGCAAAACAAAAACCTAAATTCGAGCATCAATTCCAAAGCAGAATTTTGCGCGAAACTCAAGAACTCGTTAACTCAATTAGGGAGCAAAATCAAATGTGTGGATTTCCGAAAAAATCGCGGTAAAAAGTTAGGATTAAAGCATATATAATGGTCAAATTTTGCTATATTTGTAACATAATATATGTTTGCTATGGATTTGCTTAAACTGTTGCTATTGCGCAATATTCTCACTTGCGATGATGACGAATGCGACTCCGGAAGTTTGCTTCGCAATCTGTTGCTGCTTTCGTGGTTGTTTGATGACGATAAATCCGATTGATATAACGCATTATTTTATATTGTAAATCAATGCTATAATATAATCATGCGTTGATATAATATACGATGCAGCAATAGGGGTTGCTACCCTATTTTGTTCCAATCCCTCGTCTGCTTCAATTCCCGACAGATAAACCTGCTTGTATTTATTGCACAAATTACCGCAATAAATTGTATCTTTGTTGTGTCTAACAAAGATTGCAAAATATGAAACGTCTATCCATATTATTATGTATGGCTGCCTGTACTTTGATGGCGGCGACCTCGTGCAGTACCGATAAACGCAACGGTAATACCATCTATGTATCGATTGCGCCGATAAAACCGCTTATAACCGAGATTGTCGGCGATGATTTCGATGTTGAAGTGCTTGTGCCGGCAGGAGTGTCGCCCGAAACATTCGAGCCTACACCGAAGCAGTTTATTGCTTTGAACAATTCGCGCCTGATTTTTGGTACGGGCCTGCTCGATTTTGAGAAGAATCTGCTCAACAAGGTGCGCGAGCAGACAAAAATTGTCGATTTGAGCAGAGGTATCGAGCCGATAGCCGGCAGTTGTTCGCATACGCACTACGGCAAACATTGTGCGCATGGCGTGGATCCGCATATATGGTGTTCTCCAAAGGAGTTGATGATTATGGCGGATAATGCTTTCGAGGCTATTCGGGCAGCCATGCCGGATTCGCTCAAATATGAAGCCAGATACGATAATCTTTGCCAAAAACTGCTTGATTTGAACGAGGAGGTCGATGAACTGTGCCGATGCTCGGCCAACAACTATTTTATCATCTATCATCCCGCGCTGACCTATTTTGCCCGCGATTACGGTTTGCAGCAAATCGCCATCGAACACGAGGGCAAAGAGGTAAGTGCCAAACGTTTGGCATCAATCATCGAGGCGGCACGCAAAGACGGCGTAAAACGGGTATTCTATCAATCGCAGTTCCCAAAATCGAGCGTCGAGGTTGTCTGTGGCGATATTGGTGCCGAGGCGGTCGAAATCAACCCTTTGGCAGAGGATGTATTCGATAATATCCGACTCATTACCAACTTAATTACCGAATAATATGGCGACATTGGTATCTATCCGCGATGTGAGCGTTCGGTACGGTAATTATACGGCGTTGGAACACGTCTGTTTGGATATATTCGATGATGATTTTATCGGTATCATAGGCCCGAATGGTGGTGGCAAAACCACTTTGGTCAAGAGCATACTCGGTGCCATACCCTACTCCGGTACCATAACCCATGCACCTTCGCTCTATTCCAACGGCAAAAGGCTTATAGGTTATATGCCGCAGCAATCCGATTTCGACCGCAAATTTCCTATATCGGTGGTCGATGTCGTAATGTCGGGTTTGCAGGCCGAGAAAGGCTTTCTGCACGGCTATACTCGGCGCGATAAGGCTCTTGCCATGGAGTTGCTCGAAATGGCCGATATAGCCGATATCGCCGACAGTCAGATAGGCGACATATCGGGCGGACAACTGCAACGTGCGCTTTTGTGCCGTGCCGTGATTTTGTCGCCAAAGATGTTGATTTTGGACGAGCCTGCCAATTTCGTCGATAATCGGTTTGAAAACGAATTGTATGCGTTGCTGCACCGTTTGAACGATAAAATGGCAATCGTTATGGTGTCGCACGATATAGGTACGATAACCAGTGTGGTTAAAAACATTGTCTGTGTGAATCGCCATGTGCATCGCCACGATTCCAACGTCATCACACAGGAACAACTCGACAACTACCAATGCCCGATACAAATCGTAACGCACGGCACTGTGCCACACACGGTGCTTGATATACATGAATAAAGATGATTTACGATTACAATTTTTATATCTTTGTAGTCGAATATAAACCGATTAAAAAGAATAAATCCACTACTTGAATAGATTATGCCTACACTGACTTGGATAGGAAAAGAAAAGGTTGTCAATCATCATCACGATGTACCGTATCGGGTGCTGGAACACAAATACGGGTGTCGGGCGGAGGATGACGGCGACCGAACGCAGACGAACAGCGGCAACAAAATCATACACGGCGACAATTTGGAGGCACTGAAATCGCTACTGCCCGAGTACGAAGGTCGCGTGAAGTGTATTTATATCGATCCGCCGTACAACACGGGCAACGAAAAGTGGGTTTACAACGACAATGTGAACGACCCGAAAATCAAAAAGTGGTTAGGCGAGGTCGTGGGCAAGCAGGGCGAGGATTTGAGCCGCCACGACAAGTGGCTCTGCATGATGTATCCGCGCTTGAAACTGTTGCACCAGTTATTGGCGGAAGACGGAGTTATTTTTATTTCGATCGATGATAACGAACAAGCAAATTTGCGATTGCTTTGCGATGAAATTTTTGGCCCAAACCAATTCATAGGTCAAGCAATCTGGTATAAAAAGAGAAAAGGGTCATATTTATCTAAAGAGTTTGTTAGTCTTACAGAGTATGTAATTTGTTATAGAAAAAACGAAAAATTAAATCTCTATGGAGGGAAACCCAATAGCGGCGAATCGCAACCATTGGTGAAGCGAACCAACTCCATTGGGGTATTAACTTTTCCTGCAAATATTGTCAAAACAAAACTTCCCGACGGGCTATATTCATTAGGAAAATACGGAAATGGTTCAAGTTCCGTAGAACTATTAACAGACATCCGAATAGAAAAAGGAATAGTTACGAATGATTTTAAACTAAAAGGACCTTTTATTTGGTCTCAAGATTTTTTAAATAAAGAAATAAAGCAAGATGCTGAAATAGTTATTAATACGATAAATTTACAACCAAGAGCATATAGAAATTCAGATGATAAATACAAGGGATTCCCATCTTTTATTGATGGTCGTGAATTTTCAGCGACAAACGATGACGCGTATGAGAATTTATTAAATATCTTTAATAAAGAGGGTGTTTTCGATTATTCAAAACCGGCAGAATTTATATCATTCTGTATTAATTCTATTTCGTATTTTGACAGAGATGCCATTATCCTTGACTCATTTGCCGGTTCGGGAACGACTGCCCATGCCGTTTTGAATTTGAACAAAAAAGACGGCGGCAATCGCAAATTTATCCTTGTGGAGATGGAGGACTATGCCGAAGATATTACTGCCGAGCGTGTACGGCGGGTAATGCGAGGTTACGGCGAAGGTAAGAACGCAACAGCCGGTACGGGCGGTGCATTCGACTATTACGAGTTGGGCGAACGGATGTTCGACGATGAGAAAAACCTTAATGAAAATATCGACGAGGAGAAGATTCGCGAATATATCTATTACACCGAAACCAAAAAGCATTTGGAGCGCGAGCGTACCGAAGCATCGAAATATCTGTTGGACACTTACAACGATACGGGATATTATTTTTACTACGAGCGCGATAGTCTGACTACATTAAGCATAGATACGCTGCATATCGTGACGGAGCGAGCCGAGCAGTATGTTATTTACGCCGACATTTGCACCGTGCCGCCACAGGTGCTGGCAGACCAAAACATTGAATTCAAAAAGATTCCGCGCGATATAAAACGATTTTAGACTATGGAACTCAAACAATACCAAAAAGAGGTAATTGCCGATTTGGATTCGTATATCGGGTATGTCGAGAAATACAACCGTCCCGATACGGCTTTTCATAAATTCTGGGAAGATAAAGGCGTTTTGATTTCATCATACGACAACTACTATCTGCATCCGTACGACAACAGCATTACCGATGTGCCGCACATAACGGTTAAAGTACCGACCGCAGGCGGTAAGACTTTCATAGCCTGCAATGCTTTGAAGACGATATTCAGGCATCTGCCTGCCGAGAAGCCGAAAGTCGTGGCATGGTTCGTCCCGTCGGACACTATTCTGAAACAGACCATGAAGAATTTGTCGGATTCGTCGCATCCGTATCGGCAGAAAATCGACAGCCATTTCGGGAATGTCGTATGCGTTGTGGATAAAGAGTCGGCATTGTTCGGACACGGCATCAGTCCGACCGCGATTCGCGAGCAACTGACGATTTTTGTATTGAGCGTACAGTCGTTTGCTGCCAATAACAAGGATGGGCGGCGTGTCTATCGCGAGAACGAGAACTTGACGGAGTACGCCAAACTATACGACACGATGACCAAACGTGTGGAAGGATCGGACGAAACAGGATTGATTCAGGTGCTGTCGTACCTGAATCCGGTCGTTATCATCGACGAGAGCCACAATTTCGAGGCAAATCTGCGGGTGGACATGTTGAAAAACATCAATCCGTGTTTTATCCTTGACCTGACGGCGACACCGCGCAAAAAGAGCAACATCATCAGTTTTGTAGATGCCATCAAACTCAAACGTGCGAATATGGTAAAGTTGCCGGTTATCGTGTATAATCATCGCTCGACGAATGATGTTATTTCGAGTGCTATACAGATGCAGCGCAGTCTGGAACAAAAGGCTGTTGAGATGGAAGCGGAGAGCGGTAGGTATATTCGTCCGATTGTGCTGTTCCAAGCACAGCCGAAAACCGAGGACGACAACATTACGTTCGACAAAATCAAAAACAAACTTATCGAAATCGGCATCCCCGAAGAACAGATAAAAATCAAAACGGCAAGTAAAGACGAAATCAAAAATACCGACTTGTTGTCCCGCGATTGTCCGGTGCGCTACATCATTACGGTCAATGCGTTGAAAGAGGGTTGGGATTGTCCGTTTGCCTATATCCTTGCATCGTTGGCCAACAAATCGTCTCGCGTGGATGTCGAGCAGATTCTCGGCCGCGTGCTGCGCCTGCCATATACGACCAAACACAAAGAGGAACTGCTCGATTTGTCGTATGTATTTACCTCGTCCAATGATTTTCGGGCTACGGTCGAAAATATCATAGAGGGGTTGAATCGTGCGGGATTCAGTAAAAAAGATTATCGTGTTGCCGATGCCAATGCCAATGCCAATGCAGATGCAGATGCAGATGATGCTCCCCTACCGACCGAGCAGCCTTTGTCGGACTTGTTCGGTGGCGACGAGCCGATGTACGATACGCCTGCTGCTGCGGTGGCCGAGGACATCGACGAGCAGATAAATACCGAAATGATTAAGACGACGCTTGCGACACCGGCAGTAAGTGCCGGTACCATAGAATTGGAGTCTTTTGCACGGCAGGAGAACGAGAACTACAATCAGCAGGTTGTGCAGCAGACCGATAATAACGATATTCCGAATGATATTAAAGGTATGATAAATACATATCCCATAAAAGATGTTTTTGAGAACGAAGCGCAGAAGTTGGTTTTGCCTAAATTCGTTAAAAAGATAGCATCGAGTTTGATATTTGCCGATAGTGAATACATGCTTCTTGATAAGACGATGCTTGCAGAAGGTTTCGACTTGAACAAATGCGACCACAACATAGATTTTACAAGAGCCGAGAGCGAGGCGGTGCGTGTGGATTTGGAGAAATCCAGCGGGGACGAATATGCCGTTACGAGAAGAAATCTGAATGCAAATCAATTGGCATATATCAAACAACACTTTGCGACCTTATCTCCGGAGAACAAACAATTACAACTGGCAGAAAAACTCGCAAAAGACATTAGTTTTGATGAAATCGCCGAGCCGCAGATTGCACGTTATATCAAAAAGGCAGTTGAGAGCGTAGATTCCGAACAACTCGAAGATTTGTACACAAACGATTGGCAGACAAAAAACACAATTCGACAGAAAATAGAGTCGTTATTGACCGCCTATCAGGAAAAGAAATTCAAAGAGTGGCTCGATACCGGACAGATAAAATGTCAGCCTCAATACACTTTGCCGGAGCGGATAACCGTGAAAACAAAGTCCATCGGATTGGCAAAAGGTCTTTATACGGAGGAGGAATCCATTAACGGGTTTGAGTATGAAGTTATAAACGCTGTCGCCAATTTGGACAATGTGCTGTTTTGGCACAGAAATCCGAGCCGCACGGGATTTTGCATTAACGGGTATATCAATCACTATCCCGATTTTATAGTTCAGTTGGAGAGCGGCATTACAGTTCTTATTGAAACGAAGGGCGACGACAGAGACAACTCGGATAGTCGGGCAAAGGTAGAGTTAGGCAAAACTTGGGCAAATAAAGCCGGCGAGATGTATCGCTATTTCATGGTATTCGATAAGCAGCAGATGGATGGCGCGATTACTATCAAGGAACTTTTGCAAAGATTAAAGAATATGTAAATGTTAAGCATGACCAACTACACGCAAGGCGTCGAAACATTTCGACGCCTTGCATTTTATTGCCGATACAAGCGGATTGGATTATTTGTTTATCTCGCTCAATTTCTCGAACAATTTGCCGTATGCCTCAATCATCTCCTTGCGCAGTGCTGCATAGTATTTGCGAACAAGCGATGCGTTTTTAGGCTCGGTCGGGTTGCTTGCCTTGTGGAACAATTCGTTGCGCAGTTCTACACCCTCCTGCATAACGGCAAAAATCTCCTTCTCTTTGGTAGGCTGGAAATAGATTGCCATGTCGCAATCAAAAACCAATTCTTCCAACCGATAGTCGATTTCTTTTTTCAAATCTCTTAAATTAGCCATAATCTTTTCTATGTTTGAATTTTTTTGTCAGTTCTGCATTATTCGTGCCTAAAGCGCGGATATTCTACTACAAAGATAATAATAACTATCGATTATCACAACCCTATCGGCGATTTTTATTGCACATCTCCGATTTTTTTTGTCGCATTATTGGTACAACATGAGGGATTATTACTATCTTTGCAATTGCAAATAGGATTTCAGGGCAGGGTGTAATTCCCTACCGGCGGTTATAGTCCGCGACTCCCGACAAGGGACTGAATCGGTGGAATTCCGATACCGACGGTTAAAGTCCGGATGGAAGAAATCCGTATATTCGCCTTTGTTTATACATTCCGCAAGGAGCGTATGGCATATAACGATATATGGTGTCCTGATACTTCGATGTTGGGACACTTTTATTTTTACGTTATATGAAACGATTGTTGACGCTTGTTGCTTTTGTGTTTGGCTCAATTACTTCTGCTTTGGCGCAGGTTACCACCTCCGGCATATCCGGTCAGATACTCTCCTCTAACGGCATGCCTTTGGCGGGCGCATCGGTTGTGGCGGTGCATACGCCATCCTCGACGCAATACGGCACCACAACCGACCGTAACGGTACATACCATATAGACGGTATGCGTGTCGGTGGTCCGTATTCGGTTGAAATTTCATATATAGGATGCACGACCGAACGTTACGACGACATTACGCTCGAACTCGGCAAGTCGGCGAACATCGACGCCATACTTACCGCAAATCTGAATATCGAGACGGTTACCGTCAATGCCAATCGATTCGATGCGTCCCGTACGGGAGCAGCCGACAATTTCAACGTCGATGAGATAGGTGTGTTGCCCACCGTATCGCGCTCCATCTACGACATAGCGCGGCTTGCTCCGCAGGTTATGACATGCCAATCGGGAGGCATAAGCATCGCCGGCAACAATACCCGTTTCAATACCTTTCAGATTGACGGTATTGCAAGTAACGACATATACGGCCTGACATCGTCGGGTACCAATGGCGGTTTGGCCGACGCCAATCCGATTCCGCTGGATGCCATCGACGAGATTCAGGTGGTTGCCGCTCCGTTCGATGTTCGTCAAAGCGGATTTACGGGTGGTGGTATCAATGCGATAACCAAATCGGGTACCAATACGCTGAAAGGCTCGGCCTATGCCTATTATAACAATCAGAGTTTTTATGGTAAGGGTGCCGATGGCGGAACCCGTCTGCCGACACAATCCACGCAGATTTATGGTGTGTCGCTTGGCGGTGCAATCGTCAAAAACAAACTGTTCTTCTTCATCAACGGAGAATTCGACTATAACTCGTCGCCTTCATCGTTCTATGCCGGTTATTCGCCGCTGTCGATAACGGCTGCCGATGCCCAACTCATTGCCGACCGTTATGCGGCTCTTACCGGTTATGACGGTGGCGGATATTCGCGTCGTAACGTCGTCAAAAAATCGGGCTCTTTGGTTGCCCGCTTGGATTGGAATATCAGCGAACGCAGCAATTTGGCATTGCGTTACAACTACCTCAATGCCACGAAAGACGAATATGCCAACAATGCCTCACTTTTTAGTTTCAATGGCTCGGCTTATGCGCTTGCCAATCAAACGCATTCGTTGGTCGCCGAACTCAACTCGCGCATCTCGGCAACCGTTTTCAACGAATTGCGTGTAGGCTACAATCGCATAACCGACGAGGGCAAATCCGACCGTCTGCTACCCTACGTTCAAATAAGCAAACTGTATGACACGCCGAGCGACGAGCGCAACAATAATATCAAGGTCTGCATCGGTACCAATCCATACAACGGCATGAATCATCTCGTGCAAAATTCGGTCTCGATTTCCGACAACATTTCCATTTATGCGGGTGAGCACACCATTACTTTCGGCACGCAAAACGAGATATTTACCAACAAGGTTACATATATCGCCAACGCTTTTGGCACCTATACATATAACACGATAGCCGATTTTTTGGCC
>JBJEGV010000014.1:0-18259 GCA_051875395.1 Alistipes sp.
CCGCCGATTCAAAGGTGTGTAATAATTGGCAAAATGCAAGGCTTCGAGAAGGAGGGCAAAGGAGTTTACCCAACGTAAATGACTGAGCCCGAGTTCGAGGATAACGAAGCAGTTTGCAATTATTACACGCCGTCTTAATAGAGAGGTACCCTTTCGACCTCAATAGTACGGTGCGAACGACACAGTTCGCCTTCATCGGTAATACCCTCCAAAACGACATCGTATTTGCCGCTTCGGTCGGCAGTATAGAAGGATATATTGGCGTTGCCGAGCGAATCGGTACGGATAAACGGCTCCCATGCGATGGTGGAGCGCAAATCGGGTGCAGATGCAAGGCGGTCGGCAAGCGTCGGATACTTCGGCGCATAAAACTCCGCCGGCTGCTGGCAACCGCGAACGACCACCCTCGCCATGGCATCGGTATCGCCCGCTTTGGATACTCCTTCGGGACTGACCTCCATCATAATTGCGCCCGTAGGTGCCGACAAGCCGAGCATAAAGGCACCGCGCCCATCGACAAATGCCAATCGCTCGACATATTTCATGTCGTAGGAGTCGATTGCCGAGATGTCGGACAACATGCCGTTTACATAGAGTTCGGGAGTGCGCAAATCGTCGTCCATCGAGGCGATGGTCGTCAGAGCGGTCTGCTCGTTGTTCTCATCCTCGCCCGTGCCATGTTCGACAGCCTCGTTGAGAATTACATCGTTCTCGATATAGCGGCGTTTGGTGGTAATGGTCTGTCCGACAACATCCAACTCCTTGAAGGTCGCAAGCGCGTCGTAAACTGAGGAAAAACGCGACAAATCGCCATTGAGCATACTGCCCGTATTGCCCGAGGCAAAGAACGACGAGTTGCGTTTGCGGGCGATAACGACAATCTCGTCGATGTCTATTACCCGTTCGCCGCCATCGTTGAAATATTTTTCACGCGCACGCGACAGGAAATTGTCGGGGATTGCGGTCGAGACATCCTTGTACCACTCGCGACGGTAATCGGCAGTAACGACGGGATAATTTTCGGTCTCGATTTTTATGCGGACCGTTGTATCCTTGCCCTTTTTGTTCAGAGCCTGCACGATGTAGGTCGTGGTCGAAAAGGCATCCAGACCCGAAATGATGAAGTTGTTGCAATCGTTGAGTTCGAAGGCTTCGACCGCCTTCGTCGCAGTGTTCATGACCACGATGCTCGGCTTGCGGGCTCGTCCGAACAGACCGAACACCGAGCCGCAGATGCGTTGCGAATCCTCGACGGGATACATTATGCGCGGGAACTCGTGTTTCAGCACGGCTTCAAGCGAATATCTGCGCCAACCGTTGGTCAGCATAACCAAATCGAGTCGGTCCGACAAGGCTTTGCCGTTTTCGTCGAAATAGGCACCTGCATCCTCGACATCGCCCTTCAAATCGGACGACAGCAACATATAGGAGAATATGGACTGTGCATTGTTGTCCATAATCACGCTGCCTGCATCGGTAACCGAGAGCGCGAAATTGCCGACTGCCGGTTTGCCGTCGGAGCCGAGAATACGGATGTGCATATCCACTTTGTCGCGCTGCTCGAAACGCTCTTTGTCGGTCGCAAGGGCAGCCTCGGCAAAACGACCGTCGCAGACATAGAACAGTCGCTCGGCAACTATGCGGCGGGTGGTTTTGTTTACAATCGATACCTGCGCTATACCGTCGAACATATCGCTGTTGAGCAGTTTCGACGGGTGCGACAGATTTTCGATGACCGACATTACCGCTCCGCGCGAGTGTACCACGGCAGCATACTCCGAAATGTCGATGTCGGGTGTGGCCTGCACGAAGAATATATGGCCGTCGATTTGTCGCATAACGCGGACTGCCAAACCCGAAGGGGCAACGGCAGGCAAATCGAAACGTTTGCTCAAACCCGAAGCCGAAGTGCATTCGGCATAGTATTTCCGCTTGGGCGAAGCGTTGATGACGAATCGACCCATGCCCTTGTATTCGGTGGAAATGTCGGTGATGAAGTTGCCCTCATCGTCATAGACTTTGCCCGACACGGCTGTCGAACGGCCGTTTACGGTCTGAGCCTTTATGGCCACGACCTGCAAAATGTTGCCTATGAGGTTGCCGCTCTCGGGACAGAAACGGACATCGAAATCGTCGGAGAACGACGGCATCTGAACAAAACGGCTCAATTCGCGATTGTTGGCTCGGACATTCAGTTCGATGCAGTCGGTCGGATTGTCGGAGGGTTTGAAGCGGATTTCTATCGAGCCTTTGTCGTCGGTACGGGCAGAGCCGTTGCGGGAGCGGGTATCGACAATCGTGCGGTAGCGCACCTGCGTAGAGGCAAGCGGCAGACCGTTGTCGTCAATCAGACGTACGAACGCCGAGACGGTCCCGTTGTCGTTGATGCGGTAACTGACCACAGGCACCACGGCATCATCGATGATGTTGCCAATCTGTACCTCGCGCGTAAAGAGGTAGCCCATATCGAAGTTGGTCTGCCAACGCGAATAGCCGCGCAAGGTATAGCGGCCTGCACTCAAACGAGGCGAGAGCGCAATGGTGCCGACAAATTGTTTGTGGTTGGCGCACACCTTGACGCGCTCGACCAAACGCCCTTCGGGACTTATGAGTTCGACATAGATGAATTCCGAATCGGAGAAGCGGGTGAAGAGTGTGGCATGAACGAGAAAACCGCTGAAACAGATTGTTTCGCCGGCACTGTAATAGGGTTTGTCGGTAACTATGTATAGTTTTTCGAATATGCCGCCGTTGCGGTAAAATTCGGAATAGTCGTCGTACACCTGTTGCGCGAAACTCTTGACCGGAACGGTTGCGGCATCGGTCGGCACACGCTTGGCACGCTGGCCGAATGCAACCGACGAGAACGCGAGAAGCACACAAAACAGAAGCGATTTGGTATGGTTCATAATCGAATGTTCGGAAAATACGGTTAAAGTTATCGTTTTGGCGGGAAACGGCAAAATTTTCGGGCAGAAAAAGCACCGCATCAAAATTTTGCTCGTTTTTACAAAAATTCTTACCTTCGCATTATAAACCGACATTATTCGCAGAAAATGAAATACAAACGAATACTTTTGAAACTCAGCGGCGAGTCGTTGCAGGGTGATGCGGGTTACGGCATATCAACCGAGCGTCTGAACTCGTATGCCGTTCAAATCAAGGCGATTGCACAAGCAGGCGTACAGGTCGGCATCGTAATCGGAGGCGGCAACATATTCCGCGGATTGCAGGGTGCAAAGCGCGGATTCGACAGGGTCAAGGGCGACCAAATGGGCATGTTGGCGACCATAATCAATTCGTTGGCATTGCAGAGTGCATTGACAGCCGAAGGAGTACGCTGCAAAGTGCTTACATCGATACGCATGGAGCCAATCGGCGAATACTATTCGAAGGATAAGGCTGTCGAGTATCTCGAATCGGGAGCCGTGGTAATCATCGGCGGAGGTACGTCGAATCCCTATTTCTCGACAGATTCGGCTTCGGCTTTGCGCGGCATAGAAATCGAGGCCGACGGATTTTTCAAGGGTACCCGCGTCGATGGCATCTACTCGGCCGACCCCGAGAAAGACCCCGCTGCCGTCAAGTTCGACGACATCACCTTCGACGAGGTATATCGGCGCAACCTGAAAATTATGGATATGACCGCCTTTACGCTCTGCAAGGAGAACGGGTTGGATATAATCGTATTCGACATGGATACCGAAGGCAATCTGCAAAAGGTATTGGCAGGTGAGCGCATAGGAACGCTCGTACACAATTAGCAACAAACCAAAAATCAAACGATATGGATACCAAAACGATTCTCGGAGAGGCCTCCGACCGCATGACGAAAACAGTTGCGTTTCTGGAAGATACGCTGGCGAATATCCGCGCAGGCAAGGCTTCGGTAAACATTCTGAACGGCGTTACGGTGGATTACTACGGCTCGCAGACTCCCGTATCGGGTGTGGCAAGCGTAACCGTACCCGATGCAAAGACGGTACTGATTCAGCCGTGGGACAAGAATATGATTCGCACCATCGAAAAGGCCATTCTCGATGCCAACATAGGTCTTACGCCGTCGAACAACGGCGAGAGCATCCGTCTGACGTTGCCTCCTTTGACCGAAGAGCGACGCAAAGACCTCGTAAAGCAGACCAAGGCCGAATGCGAAAATGCACGCATATCGTTGCGCAATGCCCGTCGCGATGCGGTAGAGGCATTCAAAAAGGCAGTCAAAGAGGGCATGCCCGAGGATGAGAGCAAAGACGGCGAGACACAGGCGCAGAAACTGCTCGAAAAATACTCGAAGTCCATCGATGCGGCATTTGCCAACAAGGAGAAGGAGATTATGACCGTGTAGTTGCTCTCTGCAACGCAGTCATACAAATATAGGGCGGTTATGCAACCGCCCTATATTGTTTTGTCCGACCGATTATCCCGATAGGCTTTACCGCGATGTTGTCGTCGAAGACCGTTTCGGTTTGAAGAGACGATAGCCGATTGAAACGCCGATTTTCGACGGCAGAAACTCGCTCGACCCGTTGAACGGATCGGGATAACGATAGTGTTCGTGGCCCTGAGGGTCCATTACTATCTGACCGTCGTTGGTATAACCGTTATACCAACTGCGGAACCAATCGATTGCCAAAAAAGCATCCACAACCCACCTCTCGCGGAAGGTGTGCGAATATCCGAAACCGATACCGAGCATCAGACCGAAACCTTTGCTGTAACCATCTTTGAAATCGAGGAAATGCCCGTTGGTAAAGAGTGCCGGTTTGCTGATGTCGAAACCCGTCATTCCGACATTGCCGCTCAAATACCACCCTTTGACCGATTGTTTGAAATAGTAGCGGTATTCGCCCGTGAAAAAGCCGAAGTGCATGTGTCTGCCATTGACCGACTGCCATGGCGAAAAGGTCGCATCAATCGAAATGGTCGAATGGGGCGATGCGACGAACTCTATCTGCGGATTGACTACACCCACAACCGCATAGAGACAGTTGAGTTTGAAATATATCTGCGCCGATGCTCCCGATGCGGAGCAGAGAGCGAACACGGCGACAACGGTTTTGACGATTCTGTTCATGACTCTGTACTGAAAACTATGCAAATATAAACATTATGGCACTACATTCCAAACGCCGCCATTCTATGCTCCGTGTATGCTTTCGCGCCGCATCTGTCGGAGTTGGTGCATCAGGAAGACGAAAGCGAGGAGAATGGAGGCGCAATCGGCGACAGGCATCGAAATCCATACGCCCGTAGCACCCCAAAAACGCGGCAACACCCACAACATCGGCACCAAAAACAGAAGTTGGCGGGTAAGCGACATAAAGACAGCCAACGGAGCCTTGCCGATATATTGGAAGAAGTTGCCCGTAACTATTTGGAAACCCACAAACGGGAATACCGAAAGAACTATGTGCAGACCCTGTGTGGCAGCAGCAATCATCGCCTGCTCGTCGCCTCCGCGGGACGAATCGACGAAGGCACGGGCGATATACGACGGAGCGAATTGTCCGAGCATAAAACCTACGGAGGCTATGCCTATGCCGCAACATATCGTCATCAACAGCGTTTTGCGCACGCGGTCGAAATTCTTTGCGCCGTAGTTGTAGCCGACAATCGGCTGCATACCCTGATTCAGACCCTGAATAATCATGATGAACAGCAGCACCACGCGGTTGATGATGCCGTATGCACCGACATAGATGTCGCCTGCACCCGCCGCACGCACTACATCATCCGCACCCGTACCGCCGTAACTCAACAGGGCATGATTGACGAATGCCGCGACCATCGAGGCGCACAGATTGAGCAGGAACGGAGCGAGACCTATCGACAAAATCGCCACCACGATTTTGCGCTCGAAGCGGAATGCAAAGCGGCGGAAACGGATAAAACTCTTGCGCGAGCAGAAATGCGACAGAGCAATCGCGAGAGCGGCGCATTGGGCTATAACGGTTGCGGCAGCCGAGCCGCGGATACCCCAGCCGAATCGGAATATGAACAACGGATTCAGCACGAGATTGACACCGACGGCAACCAACATAACGGTCATCGACTTGCGCGGATAACCCGATGCCCTAATCTGCTCGTTCAATCCGAGATAGAGGTGGGTAACGATATTGCCCGCCAAAATCACCTGCATAAAGTCGCGGGCATAGGAGATGGTCTGTTCGGTAGCCTTGCCGCCGCTGAACAGATACAGAATCGGGTCGAGGAATACGAGCATGGCAACCATCACCGCAACGCCGAGAACGAGATTGAGCAGCACGGCATTGCCGAGCGTCTTTTCGGCTGCGACTTTGTTGCCCTCGCCGAGACGAATCGACACGCGTGCCGCCGCACCGACACCGACCATTGCACCGAATGCCGAGGCGATGTTCATAATCGGCATGGTGATAGCCATACCTGCAATGGCCGCGCCTCCGACGCCATGTCCGACGAATATGCTGTCGATGATATGGTACAACGACGACGATGCCATGGCGATAATCGCCGGTATGGCATATCGCAACAGCAGACTGCCTATGCTGTCTGTTCCGAGAGAAAGTGTCGATGAATTGCCCATAAACAGGTGCAAAGATACAAAAAAAGTCGGGGAGTGTAACGCGAAAAGGCAAGGCAGGGTATAAACGGCTCATCCCGTATCGTGCAAAGCGGCACGATTGCAACGCCGCATCCGCTTCATGCGGCAAAGCCGACATTGCCTGCGGCAAAGAGGTCAGCCGATACAGACAACCACTTCGCTTGCCGATATGTCGAATGTCATGATTAACTCGTCGCCGCCGAACAGCGTACCGCCGATGCGGTTGCGGACGAAATCGACCGACGTGATGCGCACATCGCGCAGAAAGTCCGCATTGCCGCGACGATGGTATTTGTAGAGGCACTCCTTGGCGCACCATGCAACGGCCAAAAAGTCGGGATGTCGGGACAATGCCGCCTCCTGAGGCGAAAGATAGCGCGACCTCACCCGCTCGAAATTGCGCGTGCGGCTTTCGATGTCGATGGCGCAATTAACGTCGGAGATTATGACGGCCACGGAGTTGCGGCTGTGCGAAACGCCGATATGCAAAGGAGAATTTTCGACAACAGGTGCGCCCCATTCGTCGTATCCGATATCGGCATCGGCGATGGCATTTCTGACTATCCCGCGCCACGCCAAAGCCTCGCGACGACGCGATGCGGCGGAGAGGGATGCCGTGGCCTGCAAATCTGCGGCAGTTGCCGTTCGGAGCAACTCGTCAAGCGGGGGCAACGGCTCTATGAACACACGGCTACTCATGACCGCTGACGATGACTTTTATCTTATCCACACGATGGCCGTTCATGGAGTGTACGATAAACCTCACGCCGTGAGCCTCGACCTCGTCGCCCTTTTTGAGCAAATCGCGATTGATTTCGAGCATCAGGCCTGCAACCGTCTCGGCACGACCCTGCACATCATCGAAGGTGTCGTCCTCGAAGTGCAGTACGCGCACCATATCGACGATATGCGTCTTGCCGTCGAACAGATAGGTATTTTCGTTCAGTTGGCGGTAGAACGACTCGTCGATGTCGCTCTCGTCGGTAATCTCGCCGACGACCTCCTCCAAAATATCCTCCAACGAGACCAAACCCTGCGTCGCGCCGTATTCATCGACGACAATCGCCATGTGTACCTTATCCGATTGGAAATCCTCCAACAGGGCGTTGATTTTCTTGTGTTGCGGCACGAAATAGGGGTCGCGTATCAATCGTTGCCAACCGAAATCGTCTCCCTCGTCGATATGCGCCAACAGGTCTTTGACGAACAGCGTGCCTTTGATATGGTCCAAATCCTCGCTGCAAACAGGCAGGCGCGAATATCCCGTCTCCATAATCACACGCTTTACCTCGCCGAATGTCATGGTCAGTTCGACCGACTTTATATCCATGCGCGGACGCATAATCTCGCCCACCTCGCGATTGGCGAAATTGACTATCTCCGACAGCATCCGCTTCTCCTCGCCCGACGAAGCGGTGGTCATATCGACGGCATCCGCCAACTCCTCGATAGAGATGTCGTCGGCACCGTGCGATGCAATCTTGCCAATGCGACGGCTTGTGCGAATCAATATATAGGAGAGCGGATAGACCAACCAACGCACCCACGACAGCGGTTGTGCGAAAGCCAACGCGACGCTCACGTTCGCCCACTGTGCAAATACCTTCGGCAGAATCTCGCCGAACAACAGCAGCAGGAAGGTTACAATCACGCTTCTGAACAGAAAATCGGCCGTGGCGCTGCTGAACGATAGCATCCCGTCGATAATCATGTTCATCAGTATAACGATACATATATTGACGAGATTATTGACCACCAGAATCGTGGCCAACAGCAAATCGGATTTCGACAACAGCCGCAACACACACTCCGCCGACAAGGTATTGCGCGAACGGATATCGCGAATATCGGCAGCCGTAAGCGAAAAGTATGCCACCTCCGAAGCCGACACCTGCGCCGAAATCGCAAGGCAGACGACGGCTGCCACAAGCAACCCCCACAGATGCGGCGACCAGCCGAGATATGTTACGAAGCCCTCCATTATCCGAAGAGTTGGTTATCCGGCAGCGGTGTTTGAACCGCTGCATCCGCATCCGCTTCCTCCTCGCGACCGACGGCACGTTTGCGACTGCCGGCAGGCGCATCTATCATATTGACCTTGCGGCGGACGAATGCAGGCGTTGCCTTGCGCTGCTCCACCTCGGCATAATTGCGTGTGGCCGTACCTATGACGCTCGAAGAGTTGTTGGGTTTACGAATGACCGATTCCTCCTTGATGTTTTTCAAATCGTTGCTCTTTTCGCCGACAACCGAATCGACGGGCGCAACAATCGGCTTGACAGGTTGCGGAACGTCGAGGACGCCCTTGTAGTAATCGTCCATGGCAGGGAAACCCGATGCGGCAATGACCACCTCCATATTATCTCCGAGTTCCGGCTTGACGCTCACGCCCCACAATATGTTGGTCAAAC
Organism: Alistipes sp.; assembly: GCA_051875395.1. GTDB lineage: Bacteria > Bacteroidota > Bacteroidia > Bacteroidales > Rikenellaceae > Alistipes. The sequence continues at coordinate 8,992 of JBJEGV010000014.1, forward strand.
GGACGACACCGTTTTCGTCCTCGGTTGCCGCATAGGACTGTATGCGGTCCTTCACTCGGTTAATCTCCTTCTCGCCGAGGTTGGCCTCGTCGGAGACCGCAACATTGAGCAGCACCCGTTTGGCACCCTTGATGCTCGTGTGTCCGAACAACGAATTCTGGAAAACGCCATCGACAGCCGCTTCGGCTCTGTCGTCGCCCGATGCGACGGCCATACCCATAACGGCACAACCTCCGCCTCGCATAACCTTGCAGACATCCGAGAAGTCGTTGTTCACCAGATTGGTCTTGCGGGTGATAATCTCGGCGATACCCTTGGCGGCAAGCGCCACGACATCGTTCGCCTTGTTGAAGGCCTCGCTTATGGAGAGATTGCCGTAAAGTTCGCTTATGGCATCGTTGCTCAACACGATGAGCGAATCGACATGCCGACGCAACCGCTCGACACCCTCGCGCGCCTGATTGGTACGCTCCGGACCGTCGTTGCGCGGAGGCATGGTAACTATCGCCACCGTCAGAATGCCCATTTCGGCTGCAAGTTCGGCAATAACGGGCGATGCACCCGTACCCGTTCCCGCACCCATACCTGCGGCGAGAAAGAGCATCTTCGTTCCGCACGTCTCGAAGCAACGGCGCACCTCGTCAATCGAAAGTTTCGCCTTCTGCTCGCCAACCGACGCATCGTTGCCCGCGCCCAAACCGTCGCCCAAACAGATTTTGCGCGATACGGGGCTTTTGGCCAAATCCTGCGCATCGGTATTGCAGACGGCGAGATTGACACCCTCGATGCCCCTATCCCACATATAATTGACAGCGTTGCCACCCGCACCGCCGACACCAAGCACCATAATCAACGACGGAATACCCCGAAGACCGGTGATTTCGTCAATCAAATTAGCAGTCTCTTCCATCTCTACAAAATCTCGTCATCGTTACCGAGCACCTTGCCGATAACCTTTATCATCATTCCTATAAATCCGCCGCGTTTCTCCTCCTGCTCCTCGTCGTCCGACTGCTCGTCGCCCGCTGCCGTCGAAGTCTCGACAGGAGTCGCCGACTGCTGTTCGCGGAGTTTCGATTCGGCCGACTCTTCACGCGCAGAAGCGACAACGACCGTTTCGACTGCCTTTTCGCCCTTCGGTGCAGCCTCGACACCATGGCGCACCGGCGAAGCAGACATCGCCGCACGTTCCACAACCTCGCACGCCCCGTTCGTTGCACCAAACAACATCACTGCAACGGCCGCCGATTGGGTACAAGGACTTATTTTCTGCTGCGACTCCTCGTCGATGCCGCGAATATCCTTGCGGTCGATGCAGCGCACGTTCAGACCCGTCTCCCGACGGAACAGTTCGTCGATGTTTTCAAGCAGAGCCGACCCGCCCGTAAGCACGATGCCGCACGGAATCTTGGTCGAGAACTTGGCCTGTCGAATCTCGTCCCACACGAACTCGATGATGTCCTTCAAACGCGCCTCGATGATGGAGACGAGATTGACCTGCAACAACTCCTTCTTTACCTTCCCCGGCATCGATACCGGCACGGTAAGGTCGTGCGAAACCAAATCGGCCACGGCAGAGCCGTAGGTCTTTTTTATCTTTTCCGTATTGCGCTCGGCTATTCCGAATGCGTGCATGTCGGCATTGATGGTCGCCGCTCCGATTGGCAGCGAAGCCATATAACGCAACTTGTTGCCGCGGATGATTGCCAAATCGGTCGTACCGCCGCCTATGTCCACGATGGCCACACCCTCGTCGCGCTCCTCGTCCGACAGCAGAGCCGATGCCAGCACCGCAGGATTGACGCACACTTTCAGCAGTTTCAAACCGGCATTGTAAAATGCCATTTTAGTACGCTCAATCTGCGCCTTGCGGCACAGCACAAAGAGATAGGTGGCCGACAATTTGCGACCGAATGCACCGACAGGGTCGGCAATCTCCGTCTTGTCGTCTATCGCATAATGTTGCAGAATGCGGTCGATTATCACCTCGCCCTCTTCCGCCACGACATTGTACATGCGGTCGTGGAGATTGGCCAAATCCTCTTTGGTTATGCAGACCATCGGGTCTTTGATAAAGACATGGTCGGTATAGGAGGCACAACGGACAAAAGGACCCGATATACCCGCATAAGCCGACTCGATGCGGATACCCAACTCTTCCTCCAACTCCGCTTTTGCTTCGCGTATGGCCAAACCGACCGAGCGAACATTATCGATACGCCCCGACGTAACGCCTTCCGAAACGGAACGAGGCGCAACATCCTCGATGCGCACCAATCCGTCGGCAGATTGCCATCCTACTGATACCACAACATTGGACGAGCCTATATCGACACCGACCGTATAACTCTTTTTCTCCATATTCTATTCGGTACAAACAACCTGATTATTATATCTTACATCCAACTTTCGGAATCGGTCCCAACCGATGCGCCCCAATCCGTCGCGATAAAACCGAAACAACTTGTCGAAACGCCGTTGCATCACGTCCGTCTCGCCAAGTTCGCCCAAAAGTATGCGGAAATCGCCGCTGCGAGGTACGATTTCCAACTCGATTGCGCCCGAAACCGAGGCTGAGGCTATGATTTGCACCACCTCCGAACTCCAAAACGAATCGGACTCCAACCAACCTACAAAGTTAATCAGTTTAAGGAAATCGGCATATCTTTCCTCCGTTTTTTTTCTCTTTTGCGCCACAACCTCCTGACGAGCGGAAACGGCATCGATACTGCGACCTACATCGCGCAACAAGCCGTCGTAATAACGCAACCGTTGTTTTTTTGCGATGCGCAACTCCTCAACACGCCCGATGTGTTCGTCTTCGGTCTCGAACCACACCTTTTCCGGCCGCATTCTCCGCACTTCGCGACGAATGGCACGAAGCGAATCCTCGCGGGCATACAACGGTCGTTTCTCGCGGCCTATGCGCTTGATTTCGTCATCGTACTGCGCCAACACTTCGGCAACGTAATCGCCCGCATAACCCTCGTACGACGGAGGAACAGGCGGACGATAGGACCCCGTAACGACCGGCACATAGAGCGACGATGCCTCGGGCGAAGCAAACACAAAGCCCTGCTCGGTAACATAGACGTTGTAGCCGTCGGTCATCAGGCGCATCATCGGTCGGCGTTGGCTCACCGCTATACTCAACACGCCCGAGTAGGAGACGCACACATCGACCCTGCCGACGAAACCGTTGCGCTCGACCGCATGCCGTATGCCGGCAACGTCGATTTTGTCAATCGGCGAGCCGATGGTGGCGATACCGCTGCGCAAAATCCATTCGCGCACCTTCTGCGACGTTACGAGTTGTCCCATGTCGGTACTGTCGGTAACTTCGATGTCCACCCGCTCGACAACCTGCATGGCGCGGTGTTGCGACGTGATAACGGAGGCATAGATGATGTAGCCGACCACAGCCGACCACAACACCACGAAAAACAATATCTGCACAATGCGTCGTATCACATCGAAAACTTTATCGGGTTATGCTCTTTTTTTCAACTCTGCCGCCAACGCTTCGCAACAGGCATCGATATTGCCTGCTCCGAACGTAACGACCACATCGGTATTCATGCCGCCAATCGTCTCGACCAACTTTTCGCGTGTTACCATGCGGCACGGAACGGTTACGAGGTCGGCTATCATCTGCGAACTCACCCCTTCGATTGGCTCCTCGCGGGCAGGATATATCGGCAACAGCACCACCTCGTCCGATAGCGAAAGCGATGCGGCGAAATCGCGGTACAAATCGCGCGTGCGGGTGTAGAGGTGCGGTTGGAATATGGCAGTCAGCCGTCGCTGCGGGAACATTTTGCGCACCGACGTTATCGTTGCAGCCAATTCGCGCGGATGGTGGGCATAGTCGTCCATATAGACCTGACGCGGAGTATTCACATAAAATTCGAAACGGCGTTTTACCCCTGCGAATTCCGCCAAAGCCTTACGCAGACGCTCTCGGTCGAACTGCTCGCCGTCGGCTCGGCAGGCGCACCAAAAAGCGGCCACGGCAGCCACGGCATTCTCGACATTTATCCACCCGGGGATGCCGAGCGTACAGTCGGCAACCACACCGGAAGGGGTAACCACGTCGAAGCGGTAGTGTCCACCGCCAATCAGCGCAATGTTCGCGGCGTAGAAGTCGCAAGGCGTATCGTAGGAGTATCGCCACACCTTTATCGCCTTGTTGCGCACCGCAACATCGACGCCGAGTTTCAGCACCAACGACCCGCCTTCGCGAATCCGTTCGATAAATTGAGCGAAAGCCTCCTTGACTGCCTCGTGCGTGCCGTATATGTCGAGATGGTCGGCATCGGCCGAAGTTACGACGGCGACATCGGGCGAAAGGCGCAGGAACGAACGGTCGAATTCGTCAGCCTCGACCGCCAAACGGTTGCCGTCGCCTTGAACGAGGTTGCCTCCGAAATTTTTGGATACGCCGCCCAAAAATGCGCTGCCGCCACCCGTAACCTGCGAATTGAGCCATGCCGCAAGCGTCGAGGTGGTCGTTTTGCCGTGAGTACCCGCAACCGCCATCACGAATTTGCCCTGCGACAGCAGTCCGAGCATTTGCGAACGTTTCATCACCTCGAAACCCCGTTCGCGGAACATCGCGAGTTCGGTATGTTCGGCAGGAACGGCGGGAGTATAGACGACTGCCGTATGCTCCGCATCGAGAAATTGCGACGGGATAAGACCGACATCGTCGTCGTAATGTATCTCCGCGCCCGACTCGACCAAACGGCGCGTCAATTCGGACTCGACACGGTCGTAACCTCCGACAGCCCAACCTTCGGCAAGAAAGTAGCGGGCCAATGCACTCATGCCGATTCCGCCGATTCCGACAAAATATATTCTATCCTTTTTCATCTATTCGTTCCAATGTTTTGCAATCTCGTCCGCAACCCTCTCCGCCGCATCGGGAGTGGCGAGTTTGGCGATATTTTTCGACAATGCGGCGAGTCGCTCCTTGTCGGCAATCATGCGCAATGCCGTGGATATGCCGCAATCGAGGGCATCGGCATCGGCTACCATTACCGCCGCCTTTTTCGCAACCAAAGCCTGTGCGTTCTTTGTCTGATGGTCTTCCGCCACGTTGGGCGAAGGTACGAACAGCGTCGGTTTGGCTGCCAGACACAACTCGGAGACCGTGCATGCACCGCTGCGCGAGATGACCGCGTCGGCTATCTCGTAAGCATAATCCATGCGGTCGATAAACGCCCCCTGCCAAACATGCTCGGTGGGATATTGGTCGAGGAAACTGCGCATCTCCTTCTCGTAATAACGGCCTGTCTGCCAAATGACCTGCACGGGCGATACGCCGTCGAGCGTCATCAGCCACGAGCGCATCATGTTGTTGAGCGTGCGCGTGCCGAGCGACCCGCCGACCACAAGCAGAACTGGCAGTTCATCGGTAAAACCAAAATATCGCAACGCCTCATCGCGCCCGACACTCCCTTTGGAGAAGGTGCTGCGCAACGGATTGCCCGTCTTTACGATTTTGGCCGAGTCGAAAAATCGCTCCATGCCGTCGTATGCCACACAGACGCTTTCGGCTCCGCGTCCGACGATTTTATTGACCAAGCCCGCATAGGAGTTCTGCTCCTGTATTACCGTCGGGATGCCCATGCGTTGCGCCATCCACACTATCGGCGCACTCGCATATCCGCCGAATCCCGCAACGACATCGGGACGGAATGCCTTGATGATGCGCCTTGCCCGCCTCAACGAACGCAACACATGCAGCGGCAAAGCGAGATTGCGCCATGTCAGTCGGCGTTGCAGACCCGCAATCGGCAAACCCTCGATACGGTAACCGAGTCGCGGCACAATCGTCATCTCCATCTTGCCTTCCGCCCCGACGAACAGAATCTCGACATCGTCGCCGAATCGTCGTTTGAGCGTCTCGGCAACCGATACGGCAGGATAGATATGTCCGCCTGTTCCGCCACCCGAAAGAATAATCCGTTTCATCTCAAATGTTATTATCCGAATTAACTGCAAAAATACGGAAATTTTTTGCTTATAGCAAAAAGATAAGAGGGCATTTGTTTTCGGCAAAGCAAAGACAGGGATGTGTCGGTTTTTGCCGCTCCGTATTCACCACGAGTTGTGTCGGTCTGTCGGCTATCTGCCCCAATTGTCGCGGTCGAGCGTACGGACACTGATTGCACGATAGCGGACTTGTGAACTCGTCTCCTCCTTGCACTCCGACAACATATCGGCGTTTATTCTCGCACCTATTGGTTTGCTTTGTTGATAAGATTTACCACCACTTTCACAATCACATCCTTCTCTTCTGTGCGACTCTCGGCAATCATCAGTGTAAGGGCTACGAGTGTGTTGTCGGCTATACGCTTGTGTCCGTCCTCGGCATAGAGTACATGGTTGTTATTGAGAAACCAAAGAAACAGCATGGCTGCTATGCGCTTGTTGCCATCGCTGAACGAGTGGTTCTTAACGACAAGATAGAGAAGCATGGCTGCTTTTTCCTCGACAGAAGGATAAAGTTCCTCGCCTCCGAAAGTCTGATAAATTTGACCTATGCTGCTTTTGAATGAGTCATCCTTTTCGTTGGCAAACCATTTGCTGCCACCGAATTTCTCCTTCAAGGCATTGATGGCATTCATAGCATTCCCGTATGTGGCATGGAATGGTTCTATCTTTGTCGTGTGCTGTATGGACAGCGACCGATAGTCGTAATAGTCGAGAGTGTCCAAAGCATAAACATAGTCGCTTATTACGTTGAATAGTCCGCCATATTCGTCGGTCGTGGCTTGCTCCTGTACGCCAATGGCACGCGACATAAGGCGCACTACATCTTTAAGTTCGTTGTATCGGTCAATCTTTATCTGTTGATTTATGGCGTAGCCGTTGATGAGGTATTGTTTGAGAATGGAGGTTGCCCACTGCCGAAAGCGTGTACCCTCTACGGATTTCACACGATAACCCACAGAAATAATAACATCGAGGTTATACATGGCCGTTTCGTACACCTGATTCTGTTCCGTACCCATGTGTGCAAATTTTGCACATGTGATATTTTTGTCAAGTTCTCCTTCATTATAGCAGTTTCTTATATGTCGCCCTATTACAGTTCTGTCGCGATTAAACAGTTCTGCCATCTGGCTCTGTGTCAACCACACGGTTTCATTCTCCAACTGCACGTTAAGTTGCACGCTTCCGTCTTGGGAACGGTATATTTCTATCGAGTTGTTCATGGTTGTATATACTAACTAAAATAGCATTCTGCGTTACGTCGCCCGCTCGCAGTAGCGATTTGGACGTGCATGATTATTGGTTTTGCGGAGTGGCTATCTGCCCCAATTATCGCGGTCGAGCGTACGATAGTTTATCGCCTCGGCGATATGGGCGGAGCCTATGTCGGCTGCCCCCTCGATGTCGGCTATTGTGCGGGCGACCTTGATTATGCGGTCGTAGGCACGCGCCGACAGATGCAGTCGCTCCATGGCGCGTTCGAGCAATGCGCGGGTCGATGATTCCATGCGGCAGAAATCGCGCAACATGCTGCCGTTCATCATGGCGTTGGAGTGGATGCCGAGACCCGCAAAGCGTTGCAACTGGATGGCTCGGGCGCGAATCACCCGCTCGCGGATTTGCGCGCTCGTCTCCTCCTTGCGCTCCGACGAGATGTCGGCTATACCGACGGGCGTTACCTCGATGTGCATGTCGATACGGTCGAGAAGCGGACCCGAGATGCGCGAAAAATAGCGGTGTATCGACGACGGAGCGCATGTACACTCCTTGGTCGGATGGTTGTAGTAACCGCACGGACACGGATTCATCGCCGCCACCAGAGTAAAGTTGGCAGGATATTCGACGCTGTATTTGGCTCGCGAAACGGTAATCGTCTTGTCTTCCAACGGCTGACGCAACACTTCGAGTACATTGCGGCCGAATTCGGGCAGCTCGTCCAAAAAGAGTACGCCGTTGTGCGCCAAACTGACCTCGCCCGGTTGCGGCGACTGTCCGCCGCCGACCAGAGCCACCTGCGACGTGAGGTGATGTGGCGAACGGAACGGACGATGCGTGAGAAGCCCTGCATGTTCGCCGAGTTTGCCTGCCACGGAGTGGATTTTCGTACATTCGACCGCCTCTTCGAGCGTCATCGGCGGCAATATGGTGGGCAGACGACGGGCAAGCATCGTTTTGCCCGAGCCGGGTGCGCCTATCATCAATACGTTGTGTCCGCCCGCAGCCGCTATCTCCAAAGCCCTTTTCACATGCGCCTGACCCTTGACATCGGCAAAATCCTCGGCATAGCGACCCGCCTGCAATTCGTCGAGCGCATCGAACTGCGGTGCAGCGGCAGGGGAGATGGAAAGTTCGCCGTTCAGAAAATCGACGACCTCGCCGAGCGTATGTACGGGAATTATCTCGATGCCGTCCACAACGGCTGCTTCGGCAGCATTATCGGCAGATACCACTATGCGTGCCAAGCCCTGCTCCTTCGCCATGACGGCCAACGGCAATACGCCGCGTGCCGATTTGACCCCTCCGTCCAACGACAATTCGCCGACGAACATCGTATCGGCCAATTTGTCGCCCGCGACCTGTTCGGTTGCGGCAAGGATACCGACGGCAATGGGCAAATCGAAGCCCGAACCCTCTTTGCGCAGGTCGGCAGGTGCGAGATTGACCACCACCTTTTTGCCCGTCATTCTGCGCGACGAGTTCTCGAAGGCGGCACGAATGCGCTGTTCGCTCTCCTTTACGGCATTATCGGGCAGGCCGACGAGGAACAACCCTATTCCTCCGCCCGCAACATTGACCTCGACCGTAACGGCGACAGCCCTGATTCCGACAATCGCTCCCGCGAAACACTTTACGAACATACTCTGCTAAAACGGCTCTTCGCTCTTGACAGGACCAGGAACATTGAATTCGGCAGGTGCGACAGAACGCAATGCCGACTGCGATGTACTCGGAGCGAAATCGGCACCCGATTCGAGCGTGTCGTATTGTTCGCCCCTGCCCGATGTTGCGCCCATGTCGTCGTAATCGGTAAACTGCGCTTGGTCTTTGAGGAATTTCAGCCGCACGTCGGTTACCGCACCGTTACGGTGTTTTGCCAAAATTATTTCGGCCAATCCTGCCGTCGGAATTCTGTCCTCCGTCTCAGTAAAACCGTAGTATTCGGGACGATGGATAAATGCCACGATGTCGGCATCGTACTCAATGGCGTAGGCTGGGCGCATGACCTTTACATGCTCCAAACCCGCTATCGAATGATAGAACTTCAGCT
>JBJEGV010000015.1:0-71490 GCA_051875395.1 Alistipes sp.
GCGAATTGGGGCTATCGGGCGAAGTACGTCCAGCATCGCGTACCGACCAACGTATCGCCGAGGCAGCACGGTTGGGTTTCAAGCGGATTATTATCTCGGGCTATGCCGCCAAACCACACAAACGCATCGCCGGCATCGAGGTAGTCCGCATCAACAACGTGAGCGAATTGGCACGCAACATCTTCCGCTCGCAACACCGCGACCGAATCGATAACGAGGAGTAAACTATATAATCGGATTAGTATTCCAACCGCCACGACAACTCGTCGCGCACGGCATCGACGGTAGGAGACGGCGCAAGGTCGGCAAGCAACTTCCGCACCGATTCCCGTTCGTTGTTGCGGGTCGCCACAGCCGACAAAAGCGCGACAGCACCCTGCACCACCAAATGATTGTCGGGCCAATGCACGAAAGCGCATCGCACGGCATCGTACACCCGCAAAGGAGCAAGCGTCGTCGAGCGCGAAGCGGCCAACATGGCAGCGTATGCGAGCAACGCATTCCCGCTATCGCACCACTCGGCAAGCAAGGCATCCGCATCGGCGATGCGCGACAGCAATGCCTGTGCGGCCTGCTCGGCAACCTCCGAATTGATTATTCCCTCTGCCCAGAATGCAAAGTCGGCGACCGTCGTTGCGGCAGGGTCGGCAATCCACAACGCTATGACGCGCAATTCCCGCACCTGTTGCCGATAGAGAAATCGTGCCAATTCGTCGTTCTTCCCCTCCGCCTTTGCAATCGCACGCAAGGCAGTTATGGGCGCACCGTAATTCAGCCCGTAATCGGCACCGTAATAGCGCAACGTATCGAGTGCCGCGCCATTCATCTCCTTGCGCACGGCACCCAACAGAGCGACCATTTTTGAAGTGCAATCCATCCGTCTATCGCAGACTCGGTGTCAGATGCACGCGCCTGCCGTACTGAAAGAGCGGCAAAGTTATTTTGACCAATTCGTCGGTTCCGCACAAAAGCGTACATTGCGAAGGATTGGCAACGATGTATTCGGTCTTTATTTTGGCCTTCTCATCGGCTATCGGCAAACCCGAAAGGTCGATATTCTCGGCAGGTGCGATATGCAGCACAACTGCTTCGCCCGCGAGGTCGGCTATCGATACGACACCCTCGCCGGCACGATAACGGCAAAGCAGATAATCGACCTTGTCGCGCGAAGGCGTAATAGTAAACCGCTCGACATGCTCCGTCGTAAGCGTCGTACCGTAAAACATTGCGAGATACTCTTTTTCGAGCCTCGCAATCTCGTCGAGAGCCGCACGCAATCCTGCACCAAACACATTTTCGCCCGTTTCGCCCGTAATCAACTCGACACGGTGTTTGCGCAACGAAAATATCAAATCGGCAGTTGCCGCTGCCTGTTGTTCGGGCGACAATGCGGCATTGTTCAGGCGGTTGGATGGCAACACCGCACTCTCGGTCGCAATCGCCGATGCCGGCTCTGCCGTTACGGCGAGCGGTGTCGAATCGACTGCCGACAACGATGCCGAGACGATTCGCGTATCGGTACGCGAGGCAAGCGAAGCACGCACGCCCAAATACTTTTGGGCATAGCGGGCATACACACCCGGAGTAAATTGTTGCTGTTCGACCCGCAATTCCACGGCCACGACACTGCGAGGATTACCCGCAAACGTCTTTATTTCGCCTGCGTCGCACACTCCCGCGCGAGCCAATTCCTGCGCCGGCAGAGCAACCGCACAGCACAACGCAACCATAAGTACAACAATACGTTTCATATCGTTATCCGTTTTATTTTTCGCTAATTTACGGCTTTTGGCCAACATATCAAAATTTAAGATAGAAATCCTGCATAAGTCGCCGATATTCCTCGCTGAATTCGCCGCGCCGCTCTGTTTCGATGGTCAGTTCCCCGCAACGGCACTCTGCTGCGGCAGATCTGCCGAATTCTGCCATTACGCGCTTTACGGCACCGTTCGGCACAAATCGCACATCGCATCGGCGCACCATGCACAACCGCGACATCGCCGCAAAACGCAGCATCTCCGCAGGCGGCAGAATCAAAGCCGCACGCCCGTCGGTCGCAAGCAGTCTGTCCAACGCTTCGTCCAACTCGTCGAGGGACAACGACACCGCATGTCTTGCCTTTGTGCGACCGTCGTCGGGAGGCAGCAACGCATCGACAAAATAGGGTGGATTGGAGATTATCACGTCGAAAGGCTCTGTCGCTGCAAACTCCTGCGCCGATGACAGCCCGACATGCAGTCGCTCTGCCCAAGGCGACAATGCGAAATTGGCTTTCGCCCTATCGACAGCCACGGGCATTATGTCGATACCCGCAATATACTCGGCCGTCGAGCGTTGAGCCGCAATCAGCGCAATCACCCCCGTACCCGTGCCTATATCGAGAATACGGCGTTCCGAGCCGTCGAAATGCACCCACGCTCCGAGCAATACCCCATCGGTACCGACCTTCATCGGTACATCGGATTGTTCGACGGCAAACTGTTTGAATCGGAATACGGAGTTGCCCATTTTATTGTTTCAGATAGCCGTCGATGCCTGCACCGAACAGCGAGAAGTCGTAACGCACGGGGTCTTCGGCATCGAACGTGCGCAAAGCCGCCGTTATCTCGACCGTTGCCTTCCAATCGCTCTGTTTGCGCGTAAGCAGACCGAGCGCACGCCCCATATTGCCCGAGTGGACATCCAAAGGCAGGTAGAGTGCCGACATCGGAATACGTCGCCACGCACCGAAATCCACGCCTCGTCCGTCATTGCGCACAAACCATCGCAGATACATGTTCAGCCGTTTGCATGCCGCACCTTTGTCAATCGACGAAAAGTGCTTTTCGCAATGCCGATTGTGGTCGGCGGCAAAAAATTCGCGACGCACTGCCGACAGCACCTTCGCCATATCGCCGCTCTCCTCGTAAAGCGATTGGAACATCTCGCCGACACTGCCCCACTTCCGACACACTCCGCGCAATGCCAACACGAAATCGGTCAAATCGTTGCCGTTGAATGTGCGGTGGACGTATGTCTGCAATCGTGCCAACTCCGTCGGAGAAGCGTTGCAGACGAAATCGTAAGGCTCGTTATCCAGATAATCCATCATCCGTCTTGCGCTGCGGACTATCGCCTTGCGGTTGCCCCACGCTATCGTTGCCGCCAAAAAACCGGCTATCTCCTTATCCTCCAACCGTGCGAACGCATGCGGCACACTTATCGGGTCGGCCTCGACAAACTCGGGACGGTTGTATTTGTCGTAAAGATACTCCAACGTCTCGCGCAGTTGTTCGCGCGAATCATTATCACAAAATCGCTCCATCGCTCATCACTATTTTACGGTCGGTCTGTGCAACCAACCGCTCGTCGTGCGTAACTATCACTATCGTTTGTCCCAACTCGCTGCGAACACGACCGAGCAGGGAATAAATCTCATCGCGGTTTTTGGTGTCGAGATTGCCTGTCGGTTCATCCGCCAACACCACCGAAGGGCGGTTTATCAATGCTCTCGCTATCGCCGCACGTTGCTGTTCGCCGCCCGACAATGCCGACGGCTTGTGCGAAGCGCGAGGCAGGAGATTGACCATGTCGAGCAACTCCTTCGCCCTGCATTCCGCCTCCTTGCGCGAAGCACCGCCGATAAGTGCCGGCAACATAACATTCTCCAATGCCGTAAATTCGGGCAACAGATGATGGAATTGAAAGACAAAGCCGATATGCCGGTTTCTGAACAGCGACAACCGTTTGTCGTCGAGACTGCCGACATCGACACCGGCAATATGCACGCTGCCCTTGTCGGGTTGCAGCAGCGTACCCATAATCTGCAACAGAGTGGTTTTGCCGGCACCGCTCGCACCGACTATCGCCACCATTTCGCCCGAGGCAACCTCCATCGAAACACCGCGAAGCACCTCCAAATTGCCGAAACTCTTATGTATGTCGCAAGCCTTTATCATCTCTCCTTATCGAAAACATTAAACATTCGCAACGTCTGTACAGCCTCGCGCACATCGTGTACGCGCAATATGGTTGCACCTTGCCGCAACGCCTCCCAACCGAGCACCTGCGTTCCGCATAGCGCATCGTCGGGCGTGGTGTCGAGCAGGCGGTAAATCATCGACTTGCGCGAAACTCCTATAAGCACGGGACAGCCCAAAGCGCATATCTCGTGCAATCCTGCAAGCAGCCGATAGTTCTGTTCCGTAGTCTTGGCAAAGCCGAAACCAGGGTCCAACACTATGTTTTCGCGCCGTATGCCGCTTGCAATCATCCGTTCGACCCTTGCGGCCAGATAGTCGCGCACCTCGCCAACGACATCGGAATAAACGGTCAGCGACTGCATCGTCTGCGGCGTTCCTCTCATGTGCATTGCGATATACGGCAGACCGTATTGCGCCACCGTGGCGAACATCTGCCCGTCGGCTTCGCCCGCGGTAATGTCGTTTACCATCACTTCGCCGAACTGCTCGACCGCACGCCGCACCACCCCCGAACGGAACGTATCGACCGAAACGGCAATCTTGCCATCGACCTCGCGCACAGCCTCTATGCCGGCCTTGACCCTCGACCACTCCTGTTCCGACGGAATATCGGTCGCATTCGGGCGCGAAGAGTAGCCGCCGATGTCGATTATCTTCGCACCTTCGGCGATTGCCCGTTCGACACGCGCCGCAATCGCTTCGCGGGTGATTGTCCGACTGCCCGCATAAAACGAATCGTCGGTAACATTCACTATCGCCATTATCTGCCGTTCACGCAGGTCTGTTCCAATCATCGCACCTCTATTTTCGACGCATTGCAACCTGACGCAAGCGTCCGTCCAACTCTGCGACATCGCGTTCCAAATCCGCTTTGTCGATATTCACTATCGCAATATCGGCACGCGAGGCGAGTTCGTCGTCGGACATCTGCTCGTTCATTCGCGCCTCTATCCGTTCGCGCACCGCGCCGTCGCGTTGCATGGCTCGGGCTATGCGTATCTGACGCGGAGCCAACACCGCCACACTCACATCAACGCATTCGTCGAAACCCGACTCGAACAGAATTGCCGACTCCAAAACCACATAATCCCCGCTTTGGCATGCCGTCCACCGCTCGAAATCCGAACGGACGGCAGGATGAATTATTGCATTCAACTTCGCCAAACGGTCGGAATGACCGAACACGGCATCCGCCAAAAAACGGCGATTCGGAGCATCGCCGATATAACTTTGCTCACCGAAGCAGTCGATTATCTGCGCCTTGATGTCGGGCGAGGAGCACATCAACGCCTTGGCATGCGAATCCGAGTCGTAAACGGCGACTCCTCGTTCGGCCAACATGGCGCACACGGTGCTTTTACCTCCGCCTATACCGCCGCATATTCCGACCTTAATCATTTCTCGGGCATTTCAATTTCGGGGACAGCACCGATAGACACTATCTTTATATCGCTGAAACGTACCGACATGGCACTCTGCAACGATGCGGGATGAATCTGCAACATCTCCGCGCTCGGATGCGCATCGTTTTGCCCGCTATGTACAGGCTTTTGCACCTTGTCGTATTTGAGTTCCGCAAGCGGAATGTCGATACGGCGCGAGGTATAGATTGCGTAACCGAGCAGGTTGGTACCTTGGCCCTCAACCACGCACGGGACGGCAAACCGACGGCCATCGACATTGACATTGATTTCGAACTCGGTGGTATAGTTGTATTTGAGTTTCGAGATATACCACAGCGAGAACGATGCTAACAACAGCATCACAAACACCGGCGAGACATATCGGCGCACCGATGCCCACATACTCTTTAATGTCTTGACAATTCGTTTCATAAAGCAAAGATAGTTATTTATGCGCATATCTGCAATACGGCGGCCGACAGTCGCCGGCAATCGGATGCCGTCGTACCCCGCATCATCAACCATACGCGCAGATACTCTTCAACGATTATGGGGCGGTTATCGGTAACCGCCCCATAAATCCATATCGCACAATCGGATTCCGTTATGCTTCGCCTTTCTTATCCTTCTTCGATATCATATCGTAAGCCAACGGCGTTGCGATGAATACCGAAGAGTAAGTACCGACGATGATACCGACAAGCAGAGCGAATACGAATCCGCGAATCGTCTCGCCGCCGAAGATGAAAATGGCCAACAGCGTAACGAGCGTCGTACCCGAAGTGTTCATTGTACGCGAAAGCGTCGAGCAAACGGCCTTGTTGATATTGTCGCGTAAAGCACGTTTAGGATAGAGCGATATATATTCGCGGATACGGTCGAAGATGACCACCGTATCGTTAATCGAATAACCGATAATCGTCAATATCGCGGCGATGAATGCTTGGTCGATTTCGAGGCTGAACGGCATGATGCTGTACAAAATCGAGAACAGACCGATAACCACGAATACGTTATGAACCAATGCCATCGTAGCGCCCGATGCCCACTGCCAACGTTTGAATCGGAATGCGATGTACAGACCGATTGCAACGAGCGAGAACAACACAGCCCAAATTGCACCCATGGTCATATCCTTTGCAATCGAAGGACCGATTTTGTCTGCCGAAACGATACCGTTCACATCGGTTTGGGTATTCTTGAAGCCGTCGAGCGTAATTTCGTAAGAGTAGAGACCCTTCAATGCGTTGTAGATAATCTCGTCCACCTCGGCAGTAGTCTCCTCCGAAGTGTCGTCATACTTGTACTGCGTTACGATACGCATCTGATTCTCCTTGCCGTACTGCTTGACCTCGAACGAAGCCTTCGCTGCATCGGCACCGACGAATGCGCCGTCCAACGCACCGCGCACCTGCTCGGCAGTAACATCCTTGTCGAAACGGATGACGTATGTACGACCACCCGTGAAATCGACACCGCGGTTCAGACCGAGAACGCAGAGCGAAACGACCGAAGCCAAAATAACGATACCCGATGCGATGTACGAATACTTGCGTTTGCCGATAAAGTCGAACTGTACGTTTGCAAGCCAGTTCTCCGACCACGAACGCGAGAATGCGATTTTACCCCATTTGCCTACAACCCACTCTATCAAAAGACGGGTGATGAAGATGGAGCAGAACAACGAGGTGATGATACCTATAACGAGCGTCGTTGCAAAACCCTGTACAGGACCGTTACCGAAGATGAACAGCACGATACCGGTAATGATGGTGGTAAGGTTACCGTCGATAATTGCCGAATATGCGTTCGAGAAACCGTCCTTGATAGCCGACGACAGACCCTTGCCGCCACGCAACTCCTCTTTGATACGTTCGTAAATAATCACATTGGCATCCACTGCCATACCCATCGTAAGCACGATACCGGCGATACCCGGCAGTGTCAATACCGCACCGAACGACACGAGGCAGCCCATCAGCAGGAATATATTGGTAACCAGAGCAATATCGCTCAACCAACCTGCCGTCTTGTAGAACAGACCCATGTAGAGCAGCACGAGGATAAACGCTATGACGAACGAAATCAGACCCGAGTTAATCGACTCCTGACCGAGAGACGGACCCACAACGGTATCCTGAATGATTCGTGCAGGAGCAGGCACTTTACCCGATTTGAGGACGTTGGCCAAGTCTTGTGCCTCCTGTATCGTAAAGTTGCCGGAGATGGACGAGTTGCCGCCCTCGATTTTCTGACGAACGACAGGTGCCGAATATACATAGCCGTCCAATACGATGGCTATGCACTTGCCCACGTTGTCGGCAGTCAGTTGAGCCCACTCGGTAATACCGTTAGAGTTCATCGCCATCGACACTTCGGCATCCGCTCCGTGCTGTGCGTATGTCGCACGGGCATCCGATATTACGCTGCCGTCGAGCGGAGCCTTGCCATCGGGACGCTCGACTTTGATGGCATACAGGAACAATCTGCCGTCGGCATTAGGGTCGCCCTTGATTGCCCACTTGAATACCACATCCGAAGGGAAGCAGTCGCGTACCTCCGGCAAAGCGAGATATTTGTTGATTGCGGCAACATCGGCTGCATTTGCTGCACCGATGACGGCACCGCCTGCATAATCGGGATTAAGCAGAGCCAACAGCGGATTCCGCTCGCGCGAATAACGCGACGAAACAGCCTCCTGCTCGGTTGCTGCCTCTTTGCTGCCGACCTCGTCTATGAGCGACGATACCGCCTGCTGCGGCTCCTCCTTTACGGTTTCCTCCTCTGCCGCGATTTCTTCGCCATACACGCTCTTTACCACACGGTCTGCCTGCATCAGCGACGGAACCAAATCGGTACCGTTGTATGTAGTCCAGAATTCGAGCGAAGCCGTACCCTGCAAGAGTTTACGCACACGCTCCGGCTCCTTGACACCAGGCAACTCAACCAAAATACGGTTCGAGTTAGGCAGACGCTGGATATTCGGCTGCGTTACGCCGAAATGGTCGATACGGCTGCGGATGATGTTGAACGAAGCGGCGATTGCATCGTCGGTCTCGGTTTTGAGCACCTTTACCACCTCGGCATTCGACATGCCGGCTTTGATGTCCTTGCGGTCGGGGCTGATGAAGATATCGACCAACTGTCCGCCGTTGGTCTCCTTCTCATAAGCCTCGGCAAAGGTCTCGATATAACCGCCCGTACCTTCGCGCAAAGCCTTGTTAGCACTCTCGATAGCCGCTACGAAAGCAGGCTCGTGCTGACTCTCGCCCGCGAGCGATTTTACGACATCCTCAACCTGAATTTCAAGCATGACGTTCATACCGCCCTTCAAATCCAAACCGAGATTGACTTCCTTCTCTTTGCACTGTTTGTAAGTGAATTGAGCGATTCCGACGTTGTAAACCGTCTTGTTTTCGACCGAGTCAAGATAGTACTGCTCCATCGAAGCCTGCTCCTCTGCCGGAAAAGACTTGGCATACTCCGCAGCAGCCTTCTCGACGAAATGCGTTTTGAGCGAGAAAGAGAGCTGATAGATACAAGCCAACGCCAACAGAATGGCAAGCAGTTTGATTGCACCTTTACTTTGCATTTGTAGAAAATTTTATGTTAAATATTATCGTTGTTTCTTTTAATTCTTCTCTTTGCGCACCTTATATATACAACAAAGCACGCAAAGATAAACAAAATTTTCGTTACGAGCAATCTCCGAGCGCAATTTTAACGGCAAAAGCGATTTAATCCGACAAAAGCGATCCTGCCGACGGCATCGAACAAACGGGAACAAAACAGGCAGGGACGGTTGTTGCCGTACCTTGCAAGCATGCTCCCCTATCGGTCGTTGCCGAGCAAGGGGGTTGTATTATGTCGAGAGGACTATGGCGCGGACGCGGGAGAAGTCGGAGCGACGAAGTGCCTCGGGCGAGACGAGGAGGTCGAGAACGCCGAAATCCATGAAATTGAGGTTAAAATCCATACCCGAGAAGGAGTCGATTTGGAGAAGAATCCGCCAATCCTCGTACGGACAATCCCACGATTCCCACTCGCGATGGTCGGGTCGGGCAAAAAGGCAATGGTCTTCATCGTTCAGCGGGTCGTGGTCGTAAGTAAACGAGATTGCAAGTTCGTCGGGCGACATCGGACTATCGTCATCATCCACGAGTACGACCTCGCGCAAATCCGACAAATCCTCTATATGGATAACCTTGACGGCATAGGCAGCACTGACGGAGCCTCCGATGCAGTCGGTGTCGGCAAATCGGCCGAGATAATGGTCGATTTTGGCAAAAAATAGCAGAATGCCGGTTTTCGGCAGAGGGTTGTCTTTGCAAAAGGCTTGCAGGTCGGCAAGATTGATTTGGCAGATAAAGACATAGGGATATTCGTCGCCCTCATCATCGATATATTGAGGATAATCCATACCCTTGGGCAGAGCCGGATTGCCCCAAAAGCGCGATGCTGCCGCATCGAGTTTTGCGAACGGTTTTGAGGGTTTGAGATATATCGGTTTCATCGGTTCAATCCTCTTCCAGACAATTTTCGGGCTCCCATATCATGTCCATAATTTCGTTGGCGTCCTGATTGCCATTCTCGGTGGCGGACATCAACAGGTCGTAGTAGCGATCCGTATCGGTCATGAAATCGGCAGGGTCGTTCGACAGCGAAGCGAACTTCATCCACGACCAACCCTCCTGATTGTCGGGTGCAAGCGCACCTTTCTCGATACCTTCGAGCAGAACATCCCGAAACATACCTTCACGGACAATCTCGAAAGTGTACCAGTTGTTGCTTGCCATCAGCAATGCTTTCAGCGGATAGAGGCCCGTTATCCCCTTATCAATCAAGCGGTCGATATTGCCGAGCACCTTTGCTTCGCTGCCCTCGGTATCAAGGCATGCCACCGAACTTCCGAGTTTCTCGTGTACCTTGCCTATTTCTATCAAAAGAATCACTATCAAACGATAGAGCATTCTCATTCCTTTTTTGTCGTCAGTCATGGTAAAAGCGTTTTAGTCGAATATAACATGAGGATTCATAATGGATGGAGAGCGCCATTCGATTCCGTAACGGGCAAGAGTGGCGGTTTTTGCCGACCAATAGCCGAAGCAGAAGCCCATACCGCGCAAACTGTCTTTCAACTCCTCGGCAATTTCGGCCTCGACATCCGCAATCACTGCCTCATATTCGGCAGTGCGCTCTACGGGGTCGAATTTCAAATACCGGTCGTAACGACGGCAAAACTCCTCCATCGGAAGCGACAGGTCGATGTAGTCGCGCAGCATTTGCAACTCTTCGCGATTCCCCTCGTTTTGCGGGTCGAGACGGGCTATCTCCTCGCGTACCGAGATGCAGAAGCGCGGCGTAACGGTCTCGTCCATTCTCTCGAGCATTTGGTCGAGAATGCCCGCTTTCTCCGCCATGGTCTCGTATTCGCCCGGCAGCACATCGGGCAGCGAGCGCATTATGTCAAAGGCTCTGACGCCGAGTTTCATATTGCGCCACGTCTCGCCGAAGGTGTCGCGATTATGCACCATCTCCGCGAAAACTCCGGCAAGTTCGGACACGGCCTCTCCGTACCGTCCGTCATCCTGCACCCTGTGCTGTTGCTGTCGATTGTACTGTTCCATTACTCGGATTGGCAATAAATGTCGATTCTGCACGAAGCGTATGAAAGGCCGATGCCTTCGATTGAGATGCTGTTTCCACAGCGGAGCGGCACCGAAGTCGTCTTGTATTGCGACTCGATTTTCAACTCATCCTCCGTGCAGATGATGTCGATGGGCTTCACATACGCCAAATGAGTATCGGGAAGCCATTGGTTGAGACGCACGGGTTTGCCCAACGGAAAATCCTCGATGGGAATTTGTTTGCCCGTACCGCTGATGTACCCGAGAGCGTTGGTCTCGATTGATAAGCCGATGGTCTTTACTTCGTTCATGGGTCTTTGGGGTTTGTTCTACAAAGTTATACAATTATTTATGTAACAAGCAACATATCGCGCCACAAAATAGAAAAAGGGGTTGTGTCAAATTGCAATTTGGCACGACCCCTTCAAGGTGTGTAAGAAGAAGCGGAATGCAAGGCATTAAGAAATGTGCAAAAAAACGGAGTATAACCCGCCGGTTGTACTCCGTTCGTTATCATCAGGTCTTATTTCACCTCCTCGAACTCTACATCCTCAGGCTGTGCGCCGCCGTTGCCGGCATTGCCCGCCTGTGCATTGCCCTGTGCGCCGGCACCCGCATTGGCTTGTGCCTCCTGCGCGTTTTGTGCCTGTTGAGCCGAATAGATATCCTGCGATGCAGCCTGCCATGCGGTATTCAACTCGGCTATTGCCGCGTCGATTGCCGCAATATCGGCGTTCTTGTGCGCCTCCTTCAATTTGGCGAGTGCACCCTCGATGGCCGATTTCTTGTCTGCCGGAATCTTGTCGCCGTACTCTTTGAGTTGCTTCTCGGTGGCAAAGATATTCGAATCGGCGGCATTTATCTTTTCGATACGCTCTTTCTCCGCCTTGTCCTTATCCTCGTTTGCCTTTGCCTCGTCGCGCATACGCTGAATCTCCTCCTCGGTCAGACCGCTCGAAGCCTCGATACGGATTTTCTGCTCTTTGCCCGTACCCTTATCCTTTGCCGATACGTTCAGAATACCGTTTGCATCGATGTCGAAAGTAACCTCGATTTGAGGCACGCCGCGCGGAGCAGCAGGGATGCCGTCCAGATGGAAGCGACCGATGCTCTTGTTATCCTTCGCCAATGGACGCTCGCCTTGACATACGTTAATCTCGACCGAAGGCTGATTGTCGGCAGCCGTCGAGAATACCTCGCTCTTGCGGGTAGGAATGGTGGTGTTCGACTCGATGAGTTTGGTGAACACACCGCCCAAAGTCTCGATACCGAGCGACAGCGGAGTAACATCGAGCAACAGCACATCCTTAACCTCGCCTGTCAGCACACCGCCCTGAATCGATGCACCGATGGCAACGACCTCGTCCGGATTGACCGATTTGTTAGGCACCTTGCCGAAGAATTTCTCGACAATCTGCTGAATTGCAGGAATACGGGTCGAGCCGCCGACCAAAATAACCTCGTCGATTTGCGAAGCCGACAGACCTGCATCGCGCAGAGCGATTTTGCACGGTTCTATCGTCTTTTGAATCAGATGGTCGCACAACTGCTCGAACTTCGCACGGGTCAGTGTCATTACCAAGTGCTGCGGAATGCCGTTTATCGGCATAATGTAAGGCAGATTGATTTCGGTCGATTGCGACGACGATAACTCGATTTTAGCCTTCTCGGCAGCCTCTTTCAGTCGCTGCAATGCCATAGGGTCCTGACGCAAATCGACACCGTGTTCGGCCTTGAATGCCTCTGCCATATAGTCAATCAGCACATGGTCGAAATCGTCGCCGCCGAGGTGCGTATCGCCGTTGGTCGATTTAACCTCGAACACACCGTCGCCCAACTCCAAAATGGATATATCGAACGTACCGCCACCGAGGTCGTACACGGCAATTTTCATATCCTTGTTTTTCTTGTCCATACCGTATGCAAGTGCTGCTGCGGTAGGCTCGTTGATGATACGGCGCACTTTCAGACCCGCTATCTCGCCGGCCTCTTTGGTTGCCTGACGCTGCGAATCGGAGAAGTATGCCGGAACGGTAATAACCGCCTCGCTAACCTCCTGACCGAGATAATCCTCGGCAGTCTTTTTCATCTTTTGGAGAATGATTGCCGAAATCTCCTGCGGCGTATATTGACGACCGTCGATATCCACACGCGGCGTATTGTTGGCACCCTTTACTATCGTATAAGGCGCACGCTGTACATCGGCAAGCACTTTGTCGTACTGCTCTCCCATAAATCTCTTAATCGAGAATACGGTACGTTTAGGATTGGTGATAGCCTGACGCTTTGCAGGGTCGCCGACCTTACGTTCGCCGTTGTCGGTAAATGCCACGACCGACGGCGTTGTACGATGGCCTTCCGAGTTAGGGATTACAACGGGTTCCGAACCCTCCATAACTGCCACACACGAATTTGTGGTTCCCAAGTCGATACCAATAATCTTTCCCATAATTGCAAGTTTTTATTTGTTATTATTTTTGTTTTGATTTTTCATTTTCAAAATCGATTTACAATCAAACAAACGCCGTACCAAACAGCGTTTCGCACAAAAAATCCTGCATTTCCGCCATATATCTGACAAACCGCGCGGCACACGACCCCATTTTCTGCCAATGTGTCATACCTGTCAGTGTCGTCGTGCGTCCCGTCGGTTGTACGGACAAAAAAAAGGTTGTGTCAGTTTTGACACAACCCCTGATATGGTGTATGCGAATTGCAATGCTTCGATGATAACGCAGCAGTTTGCAATTATTACCCGACAAGGTTAAGGTGTGTAAGAATCGGTAAAATGCAAGGCTTCGAGAAGAAGGGCGAGCGGAGTTTGCTTGATGCAAATGACTGAGCCCGACTTCGAAGGTAACGCAGCAGTTTGCCGATTATTACACACCGCCCTGCTACTTTATATTATACTTCGCCAAAATATCGAGAATAGGCTGCTGAATCGCATCTGCCCAACGCTTGTAACCCCACGAATAAGGGTGTACGCCGTCGGTCGAAGTAAGGTGGTCCGTACCGGTCTGATCGACCACGTCGATATAATATACATCGGCAAACTCGTTCACGATATCCTTCATCAGCGCATCGACATACTCTATACGCTCCTGCTCCTTCTTTTCGGCTTTGAGGTCGAACATGCGGCCTTCGCGATAGATGGTTTTAAGGAAGATAATCGGCGCCTTCTTGTTCTTGGCACGTATCTCGTTGATGAACGGACGGATGCGCTCGCCTATCTCCTTAATCGTCGGATTCGAGAATGCGTCGCATATATAGGCATCGGCCTTCGTACCGCCGAGAATCTCGCCCATGACGCGCTGCAACTTGCTGTTGCCGCTCATACCGAAACTGCACAGATACAGACCCGTCTGACGTTGCAGGAATGCAGGATACGTCATACCAGCGCACGTTGCACCCGAGCCGTGCGTGTAACTCGACCCGAATATGGCGATGCGATGACGGAACGGATTTTTCAGAGCCTTGATTTTTGCACCCTCCGGCACACCGATTTCGAGCGATGTAAGTTCGGCATACAGAGGCAGATACAGAATGCACTTTTTCGTCTCGTCCGACATATTGGCGATAAGTTTCAGCGGCTTTTCGATTTTAGGTTCGCCCGTCTTTTTGTCCTTACCGTCGGCATTGCATTTCGAAGCAGCCCACAGCCACTCGCCGTCTTTCTCTATAAACAGATTGAAACCGACGCCTGCGGTTGCCGGCATGGCACGATTAAAGTTGCGGAGACCGTATTTGGCAGTAACCCATATTTCGGTGGCATTCGTCTCGAAAAGGATTGCCTCGCCCGAGCAGTAGCGCAACAACGTAGCCTCTGTTTTGTTGAGTTCGGGATAGTTATCGACCTCAACGCGGTTGTAAGGATTGGTGGTTTTGCACATCTTGCCGATGTGGTTGAGTTTCTGCGCATCAACATAGTTGATTGTTACCTTCTCGGCAGCAGTTGCGGCAAACATCATGAACGACGCCGCAACAAGTAAAAATAATTTTTTCATAATTGTTTTAAGGTTTTGTTCTTTTGTTTTCAAAAAAAGCCGAACGACTAAGTCCGGCCTCTATTGGATTGTTCTATCGAATTACTTGTTCTCGTTCAGAATGCGCATTGCCGCATCGAGTATGGCGGTATCGTCCAGCGTTACCACACCGCCGTCCGGACCCTGCTCGAAATGAACGCCGACACCTGTTTTGGCATCCATGTGTTTGCCGCCAAAATAGTTGCGTACACTCTCTACGTCTATTCCCAATTCGTCTGCAATGCGCTGCGAACTTCCGCTCGGAAGTCTGTCTTTGATACGGCGCAATTCGTTAAATGTAATAATCATAACCGTAATGTTTTAAGTATGTATTTAAGTATGTTGTCAGTCTTTTCGCATCGATGGTTGGCCCATTTCGCACTACTAATTTACGACATTTTTTCGACTTTGCAAAATTTAGCGTCTTTTTTTGTCTTATTGTGCTACTACGACGGCCGACAATGCGTGCAACCCGCTTGCGCGAACCGTCCGACCGTTATCTGAAATCCACCACTTCGTAACCCTCGTACCGCTTTGCATCGAAACGCGGCAATCCCGCTTTGGCTGGTGCAATGTCCGTCATACGCACTACAACCTCGCCCGCAGATGTCTTATATATTATGGTTTTCGGCAGTTTGCCGCCGTTTGCCATCTCGACGGTAACGCTTTCGCCCGACACCGAAGCATCCTTCGGCGAAAATACGATACGCAGCACTCCGTCGGCATCGGTCGATGCAGCCGAATCGAAATCCGCCGACAGAGAGGCAAATCCCGACGACGGATTGCTGATGATGTCGCGTGCCGACGTATCGATGTCATCGACCGTAATTTCCCGTTTCGACCGGCTTATTTCGCGACGAATGCCTGCCTCTGCATAGACTTCGGTATCGTCCGCACGGACATAAAAATCGTCGCCCGCAACCACGTATTCGCCTTCGGTACGATAGTCGCCTGCGACGATTTCGAACTCCACGCGATATGTACCCATGGCGGAGAGCGTCTGTTCCATTGCGTTCAGTATGCGCAGAGCCTGCTCATCGGCAAAAGCCGACAGAACGCAACACAACATCGCACAAACACAAGCGACAGACCTCTTCATAACCGTCCCGTTAGTACACGCCCAAATCTTGCAGTTTCGCTTCGAGCGACTGCAAGTCGTAGAATTTGATTTCGCGCTGTTTCGCGCCCGTCTGCGGACCCACTATGCCGGCACGCTCCAACTGTGTCATGATACGCCCCGCACGGTTGAAACCGACCTCGTAGTTGCGTTGTATGTACGATGTCGAAATCTGACCGCTCGACACGGCATCGCGGGCAATCTCGGCAAACAGCGAATCGTATTTTACCGGCACACTGCTCTCGCTTCCCAAGCCGCTGTCCGCTTCGCTGCTGCCCGACTCGACATATTCCGGCAACTCGTATGCGCCACCGGTAGGCGAAGGTTGTTTGGAGATGTAATCGACAATCTCATCGACCTCTTTGGTCTCCACCAAAGCGCATTGGATACGCGTAAGTTCGCCATCTTTCGACAAAAGCATATCACCGCGACCTATCAGTCGTTCCGCACCCGGTTGGTCGATAATCGTACGCGAGTCTATCATCTGCATCACGCGGAATGCGATGCGGGCAGGGAAATTGGCTTTGATACCGCCAGTGATAACCTTCACATCGGGTCGCTGCGTGGCGACTATCAAATGGATACCGATTGCACGCGCCTTCTGTGCCAAGCGCATAACGGGAGCCTCGACCTCCTTCGCCGTCATTATCAAATCGGCGAACTCGTCGATAATCACCACGATATAAGGCATTATGTTCTCGTCATCGACCTCGCGCTTGCGCACCTTGTCGTTATACTCGGCGATATTGCGGGCACCCGCCTTACGGCATTTGTCCAAACGATTGTCCATCTCGATACAGAGCGAGTTGAGAGTATATACCGCCTTTTTCGGGTCGGTAACTATCGCCTCGTCCTCCGACGACATTTTGGCAAGGAACTGACGTTCCATTTTGGCATAGAGCGAAAATTCTACCATCTTCGGGTCTATCAGCACGAATTTGAGTTGCGAAGGGTCTTTACGATAGAGCAACGAGGTAATTATGGCATTCAATCCGACCGATTTGCCCTGTCCCGTGGCACCGGCGACAAGCAGGTGTGGCATCTTTGCCAAATCGAACACATAGTTTTCGTTCTGAATCGTGCGGCCTATCACGACAGGCAGTTCGCCGCCGAAACGATGGAACCGCTCGGAAAGAATAGCCGAACGCATCGATACCACCATTTTGTTGCGGTTGGGCACCTCGATTCCGATTGTGCCGCGTCCCGGCATAGGTGCGATAATACGGATACCCAATGCTTTGAGCGATTGGGCAATATCGTTCTCCAAGCCCTGTATGCGCGAAATTTTCACACCCGACTCCTGCACTATCTCGTAGAGCGTTACGGTAGGGCCTATCGTTACCTTCATGTCGCGAATCGGAATGCCGAAGTTGCCCAAAGTCTCCTCGATTTGACGCTTGTTGAACATTATCTCCTCGTTCGACACTTCGGAGTCGGAGATGTAATCGACCAGAAAATCGGCAGACGGATATTTGTAGTTCGGCGTTCTGTCGGGATCGAACGGACGATGTTTGAGCTGCGACTTTGCCAGTTGGGCTTCGGTATGCTCCTCGACGAGTATCGTCTTTACGCCCGAACGCTCCGCCACCGACTCGGCAGGCAGAGTATCGTCAATCGGTTGCGGTTGCTCCTCTTGCAACTCCTCTTGCAGTTCGTCTGCCTCGACCGCCTCTGTCTGTATGTCTGTCGGCACGGCAACCGTCTCATCCACAAGTTCGCGTTGCGAAACCGAATCCTCCACAGGTACATCCGCCTCGTTCTTGGAACGATGCAGTATCGAGGCTCCTGCCATTTTATCCACCAGCGCACCGCCTTGGCCTATAACGGCATTGCCGGCATTGTTCATTATGTTTATAAAATTGACATTGATGAACACGCCCGTCAAAATCCAACCGACAACGACCGATATCCACGCTCCGACAATACCTATGATTCCTTTGATTTTCAACGCAACGCCCACTCCGAACGCTCCGCCCCAACCGCTCGCGAACATATTGCCCGCATTGCCGAATGCAAGTCCGAGCGTAAGCGAGCCGAGCAGCATGATGAACAGCGTCGAAAGAATGGTATGGTGCAGAAACCGCCATTTTTTAATGATAAGATGGACGCCGAGAACTATAACTATCACAGGCACAAGCACTCCGAACAATCCGAACGACTGTCCGACAATATATTCGGCAAGTTGCGCACCCGCTTTGCCGCAAGGATTTAAGAATACGGGCTCCAAACGGTCGAGAGCCAAATCATCTTCGACATTGTGCAACAGACTGTAATCGTGCTTGTAGCAGAGCAATCCCGCCACAACCGCAACCAACAAAAACAGACCGAACAACAGCACCACAACTCCCGCAATCCAACGCGTTGTGTCGCCCGAAGAACGTCGAGCACGAGCCGACGAAGCCGCACGTGCATTTTGTTTCGCTTTCCTTTCGTTATCTTTTGCCGCCATCTTTTCCCCTTTCATATCCGTTTGTCCTCTTTTGTCGGATGCAAAACGTTGCCCGATAATACAAAATTTCGCACCGACAAGCATAGTGCTATTCGATGCGAAATTACAAAAAATCGGCGATTATTTCAAATTTTCGGCGGCAATCTTTATCTCTTTTACGCCATTGCCTTCCGACGCAACAGTTCGATGTAATCGTCGCCCGCAAAAGAGAGAAACCGATACTCGGGAACATGGTCGGCGGCAGCCCGCAAATCGAATTTGTCCAACAGATACTCGACACGTCGTTCGACAGCTTCGGACGAATCGATAATCCCGACATCGCGACCTGCCGTAACACGCTCCATCGCATCGCGCAAAAACGGATAATGGGTACATCCCAACACTATCTCATCTGCACCCTGCGCGATAAGAGGCTCGATGACCCGACGCACCAACCGTTCGGTCTCGGGCTCATGCTCGCGATTCTGCTCGACTGCCTCGACGAATCCTTCGCCCACCGCCCGCAATATCTTCACTTTGTCGGCATACTGCGCCGATGTCCGTCGGAACAATTCGCCATCGAACGAACGTTCGGTTGCCAAAACGCCAATCACACCCGAACGGGTACGCAATGCGGCAGGCTTTACGGCAGGCTCCAAACCGACGAACGGAATCTGCGGATAATGCTCGCGCAAAGCGGAGATTGCCATTGCCGTAGCCGTATTGCATGCCACGACAATCATTTTGCAACCCTCGCCAAGCAACCGTTCGACAGCCTCGAAGGTAAATCGGACAACCTCCTCGCGTATACGCGACCCGTACGGACAACGCGCTCCGTCGCCCAAATAGATGAGCGACTCGTTGGCAAGCGTCTTTTGCAACGCCTGCCAAACGCTCAATCCGCCCAAACCCGAATCGAATACGCCTATCGGAGAGTTGTTCATCTGTCTGATTGCCGATTTTTAGTACTCTTTGTCCAACACCTTGCGAGGCGTGGTGTAGAGACGATTCATAAGTTCGTTTTCGGAATAGTCGAAATTCTCGGTAAAACGGGTCTGTTCGTAAACATTGCCGTTGGTATCGGTTGCGACCACGCGAATCTCCTTGGCATCGGGATTATTCAACTTCAAACGATACATGTGGTTGCAAGGCGTAAGGTAGCCTTTGCGACCGCCGCCGTTCATTCGGCTGTGTCCCGTCTTGACACTGCCGTAACTGCGACCGATAACGCCTATATGGTAGCCGACAGCCCACCAATCGCGGCTCGACCCCGCTTCGGGCGTATTGTCCCTGCTTATAGGTATGCGCTCCATATCGCCCGTCAGTACGCCATCCTCGAAGAGTTGCACGCGCCACTGTTCGTCAGCCATAAAGACATTTGCCAGCACCGTGTCATGGGTATAAGGGAAGCGGAATATCTCGTACTCGCCGCCGAATTCGGCATCGCCGCGATACATGCGGATTTGGTACGACTCGTCGCGACCGACGCTCTTGTAACGCCAATTTTTGATATGCGCACCGTCGATGTCGTAAACCGTATAGCCGTTAGGCACACCGTCGCCGTTGATGCACGACCACCAGAACGCACCGCTCACGGCCGCGTGGACATGCTCGTAGATGCCGAGCGCGTTGCGATGATGATTCATAAAGTGGGTATGACCTATCATGATGTGCGCCTCCTTGAAACGTGTCAGCAGTTTGCGCGTCTCGGCCAAATATGGATTGGTGCGGTCGTAAAGACCTATATGCAGACACAAAACGACAAGTTTATCCGACGGCACGACGGCCAAATCGCTTGCGAGCCACTCGAATTGCTCGCGACTGAATGCAGGTTGATATTTGTTGCTGCGTTCGCCCGACAGATAATAGACGTTTTTCATCGACACGATATGCGCATCGCCGCGATTCCACGAGTAATTGACTGGACCGAAAATGCGCTCGAAAGGACGCTGGTAAGCCAAATTGATATTGCTGCTGTGTTTATCGACGGTAACCGGTGCTTTGGCGTTGTCGTGATTGCCCATGGTTTGGAAAATAAGCAAATGCGAATTGTCATATCCCATGGCATTGCGCATCTTCGGCAACATCGGAGTTGCATCCGTCTTGCCTTCGGTATATGCCATATCGCCCAGAGTTACGCCATAGCAAGGCAGACTCTGTGCATCGACGTATGCGCGAATGTCGGGTACAGTCTCGCGCTCGAAACGCTTGACATGGAAATCGCATTGCGCCTGCGGGTCGGCAAGGCAGAACAGTTTGAACTCCTTTTCCGCGCCGCCTGCCAACGGAGTCAGCGTAAAGTCGTATCGTTTCTGTTTTTTGTCCAACCGCGTATAAAAATCGGGATGTCCGTCCTTGACGGCAACGGCGTATGCCGACGGAACGGAGTAAAATACATACATCGCATCGGGAGATGCAGTCATTTTGTAGCGACCTTTGGCATCGGTTACGACATTGGTAAAACCGTCGCTTACGGTAACGCCCGCAACAGGTGTGCCGGCATCGGTCTTGACCGTACCGGAAATTTTGATTTGCGCCGCAGCCGGCAGGAACATAGCCGTTGCGCAAATAGCGATAAGCAGATTCTTTTTCATTAGTGTAGTTTTGGTTTATATCATTCGTTCAAAAATTCCACGACGGCATCCGTTATCTCGTCGTCGCTCAATCCCTCACCCTCCACCGTAAGGTCGGCTTGCGAGTAAAAAGGCTCGCGCTCGGCCATGTTGCCGCGCATAAATTCGAGCAATTCGGCATCGGTCAGACCGCGAAACTTCGGACGCTTAAAACGACCGTAAGGCGACAGACGCGACAGAATCTGCTCGGGTGTACGGCGAATATAGACGCTCTTGCCGAGCGACATGATGCGTGCCATATTATCGCTCCACACCGGCAATCCTCCGCCCGTGGAGACAACCACATCCGACTGCCGTGCCGTATCCTCCAAAGCCTTGCGTTCGCTCCGACGGAAATACTCCTCGCCCGCATAATTCACTATATCGGCGACCGAAGCCTGTTCCGCCTGTTCGACAACGGCATCGGTATCGACGAACTCCATGCCTGTACGACGGGCGATTTTACGGCCTATGGAACTCTTGCCGCAACCCATATATCCGACCAAATAGAGACGCATGGGCAATAAGTTTATCTGTCGAACAGGTCGAGTTGTGCAGGGTCAATCTCCTCGTCCGGCTCGGGACGGAAAATCTCGACAGGCACCCCTCCGTAATTGTCGGTAGCGATATTCCCGTCGTCAATCATATCGGTCAAATCGACTGCCGGAGCATCGGCAACAGACGCAACGCCATCTTCCGTTTCGGCAGGTTCCTGCGGCTGTTGCGGCTCGATGAACGACAGCGAAGCGACATCGTAAGTGGTGATTCGCTTGCCCTTTGCCTTGCAACTCTTGACACCGATGAACGAATCGGTATCGATATCGTCGGCAGGACGCGAAGCCTGTGCGCCCTTGTAGGTTACATGCAGAACCGCACCCGCAACGCCCGTCATGCAGACAGGCGAAGCATTGCCCTCCTCGTCGAGGAACGACTGCATCCTGTCGCTGCGCTCCAACGTGAAGCGTTTTATATAGTAGTAACCCTGCTCCTTATCGAAATAGCAGAGTGCATAGACCTTGTCGGGCGTATATTTCTCGACCGAAACGGTCTCGTCCGGAAAGTGCTGCGCAAGTTCGAAGCCCGTAATGTAGTATTGGTTTTTCGATGTCCAGACAACCAATTTGTCGTCGCCCTTGAATGCGCCTATCAACGTACCTCGTCCATCGCTGTTGAGCCGTCGCACATCCTCGTCGAACCATATATTCTGGCTGCCGAGAGTGGATGCGCCGCGCTCTTTCAAAACTATTTTGTGGATGCCGTAGCGCGAGAACAGATTGCCCTGACTCTGCCGGCCTTTGATTGCAATCGAGGAGAAATCCAAATCGACAATCAACTTTTTCAGTCGCGGACGAGGCTTGAAATAGATTTTCAGCACCTCTGCCTCTCCGTTCGGATTGACCGACAGATAGATAATCTCGCTCTTCGGAGTGCCTTTGGTAATGTCGTACTCCTTGTCGCGCGTTATACCCTTGATGGCGCAACGTTTCATCATCACCGCACCGTTTTTGCCGTCGCGGTAGAGGACGTTGTAAATTGTTCGCTCGTCGTTGCGCTTGAATATGCCTATGTAGTAGATGCCCTTATCGACAAAGCACTTTTCAGCCACCTTTTTGATGACATAGCGGCCGTCTTTGAAGATTACTATCACGTCGTCGAGGTCGGAGCAGTCGCACACGAATTCGCAATCCTTCATGCTCTTGCCGATACCGAAGAAGCCCTCCTTCCTGTCCACATACAATTTGGCATTGGTAACCACGACTTTGGCTGCCTCGATATTGTCGAATTCCCGAATTTCGGTACGCCGTTCGTGTCCCTTGCCGTACTTGTCGCGAATGCGCTCGTAGTAGGCGACGGTATAATCGACCAAATGCGCCAAATCGTATTTGGTCTGTTTGATGTCGGCCTCGATTTGTTTGATTTCGTTGTCCGCCTTGTCGCTGTCGAAACGCGAAATACGGATAAATTTCAGTTCGGTCAGACGCTGCACGTCCTCCAACGTAACTTCGCGTCGCAGCAGTTTCTTGAACGGTTCCAAACCCTTATCGACCGCTTCATAGGCCTGTTCGCGCGTTTTGCAACCCTCGATTAACTGATAGAGTTTGTTTTCGATGAATATGCGTTCGAGCGATGCCGCATGCCAAGCCTCGCCGAGTTCGCCCAAACGAATCTCCAACTCCTTACCCAACAAAGCCTTCGTCCGCTCGGCGGAGTGGCGCAGAATATCGCTGACGCCCATGAATACAGGCTTGTCGTCCTTGATGACACAGGCATTCGGCGAGATGGAGACCTCGCAATCGGTAAAGGCATAGAGGGCATCTATCGTACGGTCGCTCGACTCGTCGTTGGCAACCTGAATGATGATTTCTGCACGTTTTGCAGTATTGTCATCGACCTTGCGGATTTTGATTTTGCCCTTTTCGTTCGCCTTGATAATCGAATCTTTCAGCGACTCGGTTGTAGTGGTGAACGGAATTTCGGTAATCGCGAGCGTCCGTCGGTCGATTTTGGAGATTTTGGCACGCACCTTGACCACACCTCCGCGCAATCCGTCGTTATAGCGGCCGACATCAATCATGCCTCCCGTCGGAAAATCGGGATAAAGGCGGAAATTCTCGCCCCGCAAATGGGCTATCGACGCATTGATTAGTTCGAGGAAATTGTGCGGCAGAATCTTGGAGGCCAAACCTACGGCAATACCGTCCGACCCCTGTGCCAACAGCAACGGAAATTTGACGGGCAGCGTAACCGGTTCCTCCTTGCGACCGTCGTAGGAGAGCATCCACTCGGTGGTCTTTTTATTATATACCACATCGAGGGCGAAACGCGACAAACGTGCCTCGATATAACGGCCGGCGGCAGCCTCGTCGCCCGTAAGGATGTTGCCCCAGTTACCCTGACAGTCGATGAGAAGTTCCTTTTGCCCCAACTGGACGAGTGCATCTTTTATCGAAGTATCGCCGTGAGGATGGTATTGCATCGTTTGGCCGACGATGTTGGCGACTTTGTTGTAACGGCCGTCATCGACAACCTTCATGGCATGCAGTATGCGTCGCTGCACCGGTTTCAGACCGTCGTCCACATGCGGAACGGCTCGCTCCAAAATCACATACGAGGCATAATCCAAAAACCAATTTTTGTACATGCCCGTCAGTTTGCGCGTACCGGTCTCGGCAATCAACTTATCGTATTTGCCGCTTTGTGCGCAATCGGGTTGCTCGTCGGCAAGAGTATCGCCACCGATTATTATGTCGTCTGTCTCCCCTGTCATGGTAGAAAATCTGTTTGCTGTTGTAAATGTTTAATGTATCACACCGCTGCTTCCGCCGAATCGGAGATAAAATCGGCCTCGACCAAATCCTCCTCGATGCGCAGATTGTTCACTATGAACTGTTGGCGGTCGTAGGTATTTTTGCCCATATAGAAGGTGAGCAAATCGAGTATCGGGTCGTCCTTCGTAAGGCGCACCTTGTCCAGACGCATGCTGTCGCCTATAAAGCCCGAAAACTCTTCGGGAGAGATTTCGCCCAAACCTTTGAAACGGGTAATCTCGGAATTCGCACCGCATTTGGCAACCGCCTTGGCGCGTTCATCCTCGGAGTAACAGTAGAACGTCTCCTTTTTGTTGCGGACACGGAACAGCGGCGTTTGCAGGATATAGAGGTGTCCCTGCCGGATTACATCGGGGAAGAATTGCAGGAAGAAGGTCATCAACAGCAGACGGATGTGCATGCCATCGACATCGGCATCGGTAGCGATGATGACTTTGTTGTAGCGGAGGTTGTCCATATCCTCGTCGATGTTGAGTGCTGCCTGCAAGAGGTTGAACTCCTCGTTCTCATAGACCACCCTCTTCTTCATGCCGAAACTGTTGAGCGGCTTACCGCGCAGCGAGAATACCGCCTGCGTCTGCGGATTGCGGCTCTTGGTAATGGAACCCGAAGCGGAGTTGCCCTCGGTGATGAATATCATCGACTGCTCCGCCAATTCGCTCTTGTCGGTAAGATGTATTTTGCAGTCGCGCAACTTTTTATTGTTGAGCGACACCTTTTTGGCAATCTCGCGAGCCTTCTTTTGCGCACCCGCCATAGCCTTGCGCTCCTTCTCGTTATCGACGATTTTGCGTTGCAGCGTCTGCGCCGTATCGGGGTGTTTGTGAAGGTAGTTGTCCAATTCGGTCGCGAGGAAATCGCCGACGAATTGGCGCATCGACACACCCGGTTCGACCTCCTTCGAGCCGAGTTTGATTTTGGTCTGCGACTCGAATATGGGGTCTTTGACACGTACCGAAATGGCCGCAATGATTGAGGTGCGTATATCCGACGGGTCGTAATCTTTGTGGAAAAACTCCTTGATTGTCTTGGCTATCGCCTCGCGGAATGCCGATTGGTGCGTACCGCCCTGCGATGTATATTGACCGTTTACGAACGAATAATAACTCTCGCCATAGCCGTTGCCGTGGGTAATGACCACCTCGATATCCTTGCCCGAAAGGTGAACAGGCTCGTACAAAGGCTCTTCGGTCATATTGTCGTTTACCAAATCGAGCAGACCGTTTTTGGAGGTATAGGCCTGACCGTTCAACACAAACGTAAGACCGAGATTGAGGTAGGTATAATTCTTGACCATCTGCTCGACATACTCCATGTTGTAGGAGTAGTCGCCGAAAATCTCCGTATCGACACGGAACGAGACATAAGTACCGTTTTTCTCCTGTACTCCGCTCTCCCACTTGTCGCTCTGTTCGAGACCTTTGGCAAAGGTAACCGTATGCGCCTCGCCATCGCGCACCGAACGTGCCGTAAATGCGCTCGACAGCATATTGACAGCCTTCACGCCGACACCGTTCAGACCGACAGTTTTGGAGAATGCCGAACTGCCGTTTTTGCCGTACTTGCCACCAGTATTCATCTCCGAAACGGCGGCAGCAAGCGATTTGAGCGGAATGCCGCGACCATAGTCGCGCACCGAAACGACATTGTCCTCGATGGTGATTTCGATACGGTTGCCGGCACCCATGATGAACTCATCGACCGAGTTATCAACCGTCTCTTTGATAAGAACATATATACCGTCGTCGGGCTGTGTGCCGTCGCCGAGTTTGCCTATATACATACCCGGACGCAGACGGATATGTTCGCGCGGAGAGAGCGTAACGATATCGTCGTCGCTGTAAGAGGTGTTTTTAAGTAAATCGGACATATATTTTCAATCTATTTTTCCTTGTTGTCGCGAATCTGCGCAAGCGCGTCAATCATCTGTTGCCGCACCGAATCGGCGAGTTCGTTTACATCCGCACGTTCGACCTCCGAGGCGGAGATTGGAGGCAACACCTTTAAGGTAAGCCTGTGGTGCCAATTAAAGAGTTTGTTCTTTTTCAGTACCGACGTCGTTCCGTCGAGCACTACGGGCAGAATAGGCACTCCTGCCTCTTTCGCCAACAGAAACGCACCCTGTTTGAATCGGTGGATTTCGCCGTCTTTGGAGCGCGTACCTTCGGGAAACATCGCTATCGAAGCACCGCGCGAGAGCCATTTTTTGCCGTCGGTTATAACCTTTTTAATCGATTCGGCACCGCGACCGCGCTCGATTGCAATATCGCCGTGCAGCAGAAGGAGAGCACCGATAAAAGGTATGCGGAACACCTCGCGCTTGCTGACCCAACGGAAATTGAGCGGCACGAAATAGAGCGATATTATATCGACCATCGAATTGTGATTCAGAACGATAACATATTTCTCGCCGCGCCGTACATTCTCCAATCCTTCGATACGTCGCCGCCACGAAACGGGAACATACCAGAAGCACATGCACAATGCCCGCGAAAGTTCGTGCACGACCCTGCGCGAACGATCGAACGGTGCGCAGACGACCAATGCGACTACCGATAAGGCAAAAAACAGCGTCACAATCAGTCCCGAATAGATGTAAAAAACTATTGACAGCATATACTACCCCAATATATTTATTATGTCGCAAAATTAAGATTTTTTACGATTTTAGCGAAAAAAACACAAAAATAGTTATCAACAATCGGCCGCGGGAGAGCAAAATCGGAGCAAGTTTATTCGCCGAAAAAAGCACCGTAAAGAAAAAAAACACTATCTTTGTCCGAAATATGAAAGAGACCATGAAATTCAAAGAGGGATACAAGGTGCGCGACATTGCCGGCGAGCATGTCGTGATAATGCAGGGACGATTCGGCAGCGACATGACCCGAGTCATTGCACTCAACGAAACTTCGTTGCTGTTGTGGAACGAGTTGCAGGACAAGGAGTTCGACATCGACACCGTAAAGCAGGTGTTGCTCGACAATTACGACGTGGATGCCGACACGGCCGAACACGATGCCAAAGCATGGATTGAAAAACTCGAAGAGTGCGGTTTGGTATAAAGGTCCGACATAAAGAGAAATGAAATTGCGCAGAGCCATATCGTTCATGATGCTGTCGATATATTTGATATCGATATGCGGCTACGCGCTCACAATCATACTCTGCCACTGCCCTCACAGTCGGCACTACAAGGAACATCACTGCATCTGTGCAGAGTGTGTGCATGTACAGACGCACGACGACGGCATAAAAGCCGACGATGCCTGCAAATGCAAGCATAAGCACACGACCGAGATTGCGTTGTACGACACGACAAAACAGTCGGACAGAATCGTTGCGCCCGTCGTTGTCGATTGCATCGCAAACATCATCGAAGACAACGACAGGTATTGCAACGACATCGGCACTCTGCTGACCGAGCAACGCAAAATACCGCTCCCCACACCTCCCGACATTGCTCTGCGCGCATCGCGCGCTCCTCCCGTATCGGCATAAATCTGTGCAGTCGGACAGCCGCATGCTGTCGTGGCTGCAACGTATCATTTATGTCAAATTATAAACGGGAGAAAATCAAATGAGATTCATAAAATATTTAGGCACGACATTGTGCATAGTTTGCCTTGCCGCCATGGCACAGGCACAGGATATTACGGGCAAGGTGTTCGACGATGCGAACAATCCTCTGCCGGGTGCATCGGTATATTGGGCCGATACCAATATCGGTGTGGCGTCCGAAATCGACGGCTCGTTCCGCCTGCATCGCGTCAAGGGATACGACCGATTGGTAACCTCTTTTCTCGGTTACGACAACGACACTCTGCGCATCGACGATGCCAAGTCGGTCGTGGAAATACGATTGCGGCAAGGCGTTCAACTCGAATCGGTCGTCGTACAGGGCGACGGTGGCAGGCTGCGCGAAGGAAGCATATTGAAAACCGAGAACATCTCGTTCGCCGGATTGTGCAAAATGGCCTGCTGCAACTTGGCGGAGAGTTTCGAAAATTCGGCATCGGTAACGGTCGGTTACAGCGATGCCGTATCGGGTGCGAGACAAATCAAGATGCTCGGTCTGGCAGGTACATACACGCAGGTTCTCGACGAGAATCGCGCCATAATGCGGGGTTTGAGCGCACCTTACGGTTTGGGTTACACGCCCGGTATGTGGCTCAATTCGATACAGGTATCGAAAGGCATCTCCTCCGTAACGGCAGGACACGAGGCGATTACGGGTCAAATCAACCTCGAACACCGTAAACCCACCGACGACGAACGGTTGTTCCTCAACCTCTATTTCGACAGCGAATTGCGACCGGAAATCAATCTGTCGAGCGCAATGCCCGTATCGAAAGACAAACGGCTCTCGACCGTCATCTTGGCGCACGGCTCGTTGGACACCAAGAGTTGGCACCACAACAACGACTACCATTTCCGCGATTTGCCGCTCTCGCGACAGTTCGACATCGCCAACCGCTGGCTATATCAGGCGGAGAACGGTATGCAGGTACGGTGGGGCGTAAAATATATCAACGACAACCGTTTGGGCGGTCAGATGTCGTATCGCCGCAACATGCACAAAGATATTGCGTCGTGGGCGGAAACCGACGACAACGGCAAGCGAACGGGCATGGGCATCTATGGCTCGGAGGTCAAAAATAGGGAGGTAAATGCCTATTTCAAACTCGGCATGCCTGTCGGCAAATCGGTCTTCGACAAGGAGGAGATGGACGAGCAACGTTCCAACTTCGCCATTGTCGCCGATTTCGACCACTTCCGCGAGAGTGCCTATTTCGGTGCCGACAAAGACTATTTCGGACGGCAGAACA
Organism: Alistipes sp.; assembly: GCA_051875395.1. GTDB lineage: Bacteria > Bacteroidota > Bacteroidia > Bacteroidales > Rikenellaceae > Alistipes. The sequence goes on from JBJEGV010000015.1 coordinate 29,327, forward strand.
TGGCCAACCTCAACGCCATGTACAGCCACTATTTCACATATCGCTCGTCGCTCATAGCGGGCATCAGCGCATCGTCCCGTTGGGTACGCGAGGATTTGACCGACAAGACTTGGGAGAACGGCGATTTTTGGAACAGCGTCAATCCCGACAACGCATTCCGCCGTTCGTTGCGCAACGAAACGGAGGTAGGCGCATATTTGGAATACACCTACTCCATCAAGGACAAATTGTCGATAGTCGCAGGATTGCGCGACGATTACAATTTCTATTTCCGCAAAAATCTCATCACTCCGCGTGCGCATATCAAATGGAACATCACTCCGACCACCGTGTTGCGCGGCTCGGTAGGACTGGGCTATCGTCCGACCGATGTCATAACCGACAACATCGGCATACTTGCCACGGGTCGCCGCATAGTCTTTGACAACGGCTACGGTCGCCGATTTGACCGCATGGAGGAGGCTCTGACGGCGGGAGGCTCGCTCTCGCAGACCATATCGACGGTGCGTTATCGCGACATGACCATAAGTTTCGACTATTTCCGCACGCAACTCTTCCACAGCGTCATTGCCGACCAAGAGTTCGATGCCGACTACATCCATGTTTACAGCACGGGAGGTCGTTCATACACGAATACTTATCAGGTCGATTTGACATGGAATCCCGTCGAGCGGCTGGATATTTTCGCCACCTTCCGTTGGACCGACAGCAAATATACGGTCAATCGGCCCGACGGCACACGCGCACTCGTCGAGCGGCCGCTCGTCGGACAGTTCAAAACACTGCTCAACATACAGTACGCTACCAACATGCGCAAATGGGTGTTCGACGCAACCGCACAACTCAACGGACGCAGCCGGATACCGACGCAAACAGGCGTGTTGAGCGATGCGGAATACAGCAAAATATACCCGATGTTCTATGCCCAAATCAGTCGTCGAATCAAACATTGGGACATCTATGTCGGATGCGAGAATATCGGCAACTACATTCAGAAAAACCCTATTCTCGCCGCACAAACGCCATATTCGCCCGAATTCAATTCGTCGTGCGTATGGGGACCGCTCATGGGTCGCAAGTTTTATATCGGAGTAAGATTCAATTTATACTAAAACATAATACCATGAAAAAGTTAATGTTCGTGCTGTTCGCAGCACTTCTCGGTACGGGCGTATGCCTTGCCGACAATGCCAAAGGCGAAAAGAAAATCGTTACGACCGTATTCGTTACCGACATCGACTGCCCGCACTGCTCGAAAAAGGTGCTTAACACCATCCCTTACGAGAAGGGTGTGAAAGATGTGAAGGTGGATGTGCCGACCAAGACCGTAACCGTAACCTACGACGCTTCGAAAAACAACGACGAGTCGCTCAAAAAGGCTCTGAACGACATCAAGATCAAGGTATCGGAGACAAAGCGGCAATAGGACTTATCGACTCAAAAAGAGCCATCCAAAAGGCTCTCTGCAACGGCACTCCGTCCGGACGGAGTGCCGATTTATTTCCGTACAAAGTCATCGTAAGATTCGGGCGTATCGAAAAAAGAGATACCATATACAGCAAGGCCATCCTTGTTTTTGTCGGGTTTCTTTGTTACAATTACGCTGTCGATTCCGATACGCAACAAATCGGACATGGTTACCAACTCGCCCGCATTCTTTTTCAGCACTTTGCGCAGCAGCCACTCGCCCAATGCCGAATTAGGATTAGACATCAATGCTTTACCGTCATCTTGACACACTTTTGCCTGCAAATGGTCGCCATTTGGCAGTTCCAACACAAACAATGTATCTCTATCGGGAAAGAAATCGGGATATTTGCGTCTTATACCTATTGGAATCGGTATATAAACTTCATTGCAATCTCGCGCACGACCACCAGCATTCCATTGATTCAAACCGCTTTTGACGGGGACCTCTTTCTGTCTGCCACGAGAACTGTACAGAGGCAAGATGACATATTCGGAACGTACAGCGGGCTTTATTGGCAACTCTTGCGACAAGAATCCGCCCATACCGACATCCGACATAAGCGACATAAGATAATCAAGAGGATTTTCAATAATACGGATTGGAATATCTTTATAACAGCGTGGCGTATAAAAATGCTTCAACAGCACACTTTTGCTAATGTTGAACCTGTATTCGTTACGACCATCCTCAAACGAAATACCGCCACTCTGCAATGTCCGCACATTATGTATGTTATCTATATCGACACGCTCGTATTCGGTATTAAATATGCGCAAAAAACCATTGCACCTACCAACGATGTCGCATCATTGACAGACTTTACCAACTCCTTCATTGCGTCCTTGCGCGCTCCCGCTATCACCTCGCCGTAATCTTCTATTCTCGACTGGGTGGGTTGCGATATTGCAGACCGGCGGGACTTAGGTGCCACCTGCGCTTTCTTCTGTTCCTCAGTAGTGGCCGCCTCTTTCTGCGCATCGGTAGGGTTGGTCTCGACTTTGCTCTCTTTCTCTGCAATTTTTTCGGAAATTTCTTGCTTTTTAGAAGAATCTGTATTACCTTTGTCAGCAGAAGTAGCGGGCACATTACCGTTTGGAGGTGTTTGATTGTCGGATTTATCATCATCTCGCAAAGTGCTGTCAGTAGCCGACTGCTTATTCTGCAATTCGGAGGCAGACCATACTTCTTTGTTATTTGATGCATCCAAGACATTCGCAAGAATGTCCCTATAAAGGGAGATACCTCCGTGAGGCTGAAACGCTGCGGTTTGAAGGGTGTCTCCTTTCTTTATTTTACCCGCTACAAATACCTCGTGAACATATAGACGGTTCATATTGGCATCCTGCATTGCCCTACATAATACATAATGTACTTCACCTTTGTATGAAATAGGGAAATGGTATTTGGACAACGAAACAGCATAGGCATTATCTGCAAATTCCATGCGGCTATTACGAAATTCTCCCAATTTGACAGCCAAATCAAACCCTTTAAGACCCACCAATTCGGGACGCAATTTGTTAAATTCGGCGATTTTCTCGACCGAAGCATCGTTTTTCAGGATAAATGTCTTTATGCCTATGCCAAGATGTCCTAATCGCGCATCATACGCAATGCACGAACGCGCATCGTTTACCGCATCATAAAATCGGCAAAACATATTCTCGACAAGTCTGTAATCGAGATATGGCACATCGTTCTCGGAGAACAGACGCGATAGCCCTGCAAGCAGTTGCAACGACTTGAAATAATCGGCATTATTTTGCCATACATCTACAAATCGCGACCGATAACCAACAATATCTGACGACATATTCTATCAATTAAGGGTACAACAACCGAATTTCCTGCCTGCTTATATTTTGCGGCATCCGACAACATTGCAGGGAAATGGAAACTTGCGGGATAACCTTGGAAATTGAGACATTCGCGCGGTGTCAATTTGCGAATACCCGTTTTCGACAAAATAATCGGCACATTATGACCACCCGTACCCATATTGGCGGTAAGCGTCGGGCATACACCCGATTTATTTTGTCGAACATATTGCCTGCGCCACTGATAAACAAAATCGCCCGATTTTATCCCATCGACCAATTCGCAGTAATGCGACATGCGTGCATCGTAAAAATAGCGTTCGTCCGTAACACCGTCATCAATGCAATCATGTATGGTTTTGGTCAATGGCACTTGTGAAGGGAACTCAAAGAGAGCAAAATTTTTCACTTTTGCCTTATTGAATGCAACTATGAATATACGCTCACGATTTTGTGGAACATTGGCATACTCCGTCGCATTCATTACCTTATGGAATACTGCATACCCAAGTTGTGCCAAGCGCGATTTAATTACCAAAAATGTACGCCCGCCATCATGACTGCACAAGTTCTTGACATTCTCTAGAAAAACAACGTCCGGCTGTCTGCGAGAAATAATTTCGGCTACATCGAAAAACAATGTGCCTCTCGTATCATCAAATCCGAGTTGTTTGCCGGCTATCGAGAATGCCTGACATGGGAAGCCGGCACACAGGATATTGAAATGTTGTGGGATTTTGGCCTTTGTGTATTCCTGCGTTATATCGCCATAAGGAATCTCTCCAAAATTTTCAAAATACGTTGCTTGTGCATTTTTGTCCCATTCGGACGAAAATACGCAACGACCGCCATTATGTTCCAAAGCAATCCTAAAACCGCCTATACCGGCAAACAAATCTATGAAAGTAAAGACCTTTCTTTTCATGGTATCCATTTGTGCCAACAGTCCGATGGCTAAACCAAATAAAGACAGCGCAGGACTGAACGCTCATTATAGTCAAGCAGGTCGTAGGATACCCAAACAGATTAAACAAGCCACAATCCCACGCCGATATCCAAATGGATACGACGGGAGAACGCTATGCTTATTCCTTTCTGTTTAGACGAATTTCCTACGTTCGCTTGACAAGAATAAACTTACGCTTCCGTAAACAATATGTACACCCGACACCGTCGGTCAGGCATTGCAAATGTAGTGTTTTTTTTAAGAACTAAACCATGAATTGCGACAAATGCGGCAACGAATTTATACAACGATACTTTTTGACACAGCAACACAAGCAAATAATTTTGCTTTTGCTGTCGGCAAGTAGCATAATTTGTACTATATTTGCAGTGGAAAATCGTGAAATGAATTTTTTAGACTTAAATATCAAAAACTAAACACAAAGACTTATGATTTATTCACACGAAGTGCAGCAGATGTGCTGCGTAAACAAGGGTGCAAATCACCCGTCCGCACCGATTCCCGAAGAGGGAAAGTGGGTTCGTGCAAAGGAGATTAAGGACATCTCGGGTCTGACCCACGGCATCGGTTGGTGCGCTCCTCAGCAGGGTGCATGCAAACTTACGCTCAATGTCAAGGACGGTATCATTCAGGAGGCTTTGGTCGAGACCATCGGTTGCTCCGGAATGACCCACTCGGCTGCCATGGCATCGGAGATTCTGCCCGGTAAAACTATTTTGGAGGCTTTGAACACCGACCTCGTTTGCGACGCCATCAATACCGCAATGCGCGAGTTGTTCAAGCAGATTGTTTACGGTCGTACGCAGTCGGCTTTCTCGGAGGGCGGTTTGGTAATCGGTGCTTCGCTCGAAGATCTCGGCAAGGGCTTGCGTTCGCAGGTCGGCACCATGTTCGGCACTCTCGCCAAAGGTACCCGTTACCTCGAAATGGCCGAGGGCTACTGTACCCGCATGGGTTTGGACAAGAACAACGAGGTTATCGGCTACGAGTTCATCCACCTCGGCAAATTCATGGACTTCGTCAAGAAGGGCATCGAGCCGAAAGAGGCTTTGGAGAAGGCGAAAGGCTCGTATGGCCGTTTCAAGGAGGCTGTCAAATACATCGATCCTCGTCAGGAGTAAAACCATATTGTTAAACCAAAAATCAAGAGGAAATTATGGCAAGTTTATTTGAAAGTTATGAGCGCAGAATCGATAAAATCAATGCTGTGCTTGCACAATATGGCATAAAGAGCATCGAAGAGGCAAAGAGCATTTGCGAGCAGCAGGGCATCGACCCGTACAAGACGTGCGAGGAGACTCAACCTATCTGCTTCGAGAATGCAAAGTGGGCTTACGTCGTAGGCGCAGCAATCGCTATCAAGAAGGGTTGCAAGAGTGCAGCCGACGCAGCCGAGGCTATCGGCGAGGGTTTGCAGGCATTCTGCATCCCGGGTTCGGTTGCCGACGACCGCAAAGTAGGTATCGGCCACGGTAATCTGGCTGCCCGTCTGTTGCGCGAGGATACGCAGTGCTTCGCATTCCTTGCAGGCCACGAGTCGTTTGCGGCAGCCGAGGGTGCAATCAAAATCGCCGAAATGGCAAACAAGGTGCGCAAGAATCCGTTGCGCGTGATTCTCAACGGTCTAGGTAAGGATGCTGCCAAAATCATTTCGCGCATCAACGGCTTTACTTATGTCCGCACCGAGTTCGATTATTACACGGGCGAGGTAAAGGAGGTTGAGACCATCGCTTATTCGGACGGTTTGCGTTCAAAGGTACGTTGCTATGGTGCCGACGACGTTCGCGAAGGTGTGGCAATCATGTGGAAAGAGGATGTCGATGTCTCCATCACGGGTAACTCGACCAATCCGACCCGTTTCCAGCACCCCGTAGCAGGTACTTACAAGAAAGAGCGCGTATTGGCAGGCAAAAAGTATTTCTCGGTTGCCTCGGGTGGCGGTACGGGTCGTACCCTGCATCCGGACAACATGGCAGCGGGACCTGCATCGTACGGTATGACCGATACTCTCGGCCGTATGCACTCCGACGCACAGTTCGCTGGTTCGTCGTCGGTACCGGCACACGTCGAGATGATGGGATTCCTCGGTATGGGCAACAATCCGATGGTCGGCGCGACGGTTGCCGTTGCGGTGGCTGTCGAGCAGGCTCTGAACAAATAGTAGGAATTATCCGATTTTGGCAAGACGCGGGCTTCAATAGTCCGCGTCTGTCATTTACAACACCAAAAGCGGCACCGACTTGTCGCAATAAATTTGTAAATTTGCGGAAAACAAAACTCAAAACCATGAAAAGAGCATTTAAGATTCTATGCGGAGTGCTTGTGGCGATAATCGCGCTGATGCTTATCGTACCGGCACTGTTGAGCGGCAAAATCGGCGACATCGTCAAGCGGGAGGCCAACGAGATGGTCGATGCCGAGGTCGATTTTGCGAAATTGGACATATCGCTGTTCCGCCATTTCCCAAAGGCGTCGCTCGATTTGGAGGATTTCAGCGTTACGGGCAAAGGGGTCTTCGAGGGTCAAAAGTTGGTTGCCGCATCGCGCATCGAGGTTGTGGTGGATATGTTGTCGATATTCGGCGACAGTTTCGAGGTATCGAAAATCATCCTCAACCGTCCCGAGATATACGGTCGCGTAACGGCAGACGGCAAGGCGAATTGGGACATCCTGCCTTCGTCCGACGACGAGGCAGCCAAAGCCGAAGAGAGCGACGACACACCATCGTCGTTCCGGCTCTCGATAACCGACCTGCGCATCAAGGAGGCGACAATCCGCTACACCGACGAGAGCAGCCGCATCCATTTCCATACCTCGCCGTTGGACATTGCGCTGAACGGCAATCTCTCTGCCTCCCAAACCGTCATCGGCACGAAGGTCTCGGCAGCAGACATAACGTTCGTAAGCGACAGCACGACGCTCGCCAAGGGCATTACTGCGACGCTTACGGCGAAAATCGATGCCGACCTGCAAAACAACAAATACACTCTGTCGGACAATCTGCTGTCGGTCAATGCGGTCAAAGCGCGATTGAACGGTTGGGTGCAACTTGCGGGCGACGACATCGACACCGACATCTCGCTCGACTGTTCGGGCAATAATTTCAAGGATATACTTTCGCTCGTGCCGGCATTCTACACCAAGGACTTTGCCGATTTGACGGCTACGGGCGACGTGTCGCTGACAGCATGGATACGCGGACGCATGACGGCCGACACCTACCCTGCTTTCGCGCTCGACGTGAAGGTTGCCGACGGCTCGTTCAAGTATGCCGCACTGCCCAAATCGGTCAGCGGCATAGCATTGCAGGCGAGTGTCCGCAATTCGGGCGGCACGCTCGATGCCACGACGGTCGATATTCCGTTGTTCCGCGCTTCGTTCGGCGGGCAGACATTGTCGGCAACGGCATCGGTGGCAACTCCGTTGAGCGACCTTGCATTCAAGGCTTCGGCCAACGGCAAAATCGACCTCGGCGCAATCAAAGAGGTCTATCCGCTCGGCGACGAGATAACGCTCAACGGCATCATCACAGCCAATGTGAGTGCAGCGGGACGCATGTCGCAAATCGAGCGACAGGCATTCGACAAGATGCAGGTTTCGGGGTCGGTCGGCATCGAGGGCATGGCAGTCGAACTCGCCTCGCTGCCAGCAATCACAATCGACGATGCCTATGCAGCCGTATCGCCCGCAACTGCCACGCTCGACAGGCTGAATATCAAGGTCGGCAACAGCGACATTGCGGCAAAAGGCTCGGTATCGAACTATTGGGGCTATATTTTGCAGGGTAAGACACTCTCCGGCTCGCTGACAGTCCGTTCGGCTCTGTTGGATATGAACGAGATTATGGCGGCCATGGGCAGCGATACGGCGGAGGAGACGGAGCAAAACGAGCAACACGAACAGCCGACGGCAACCGAACAGGATGCGGCAGAGGCGTTGAGCGTTATCGAGGTACCGAAGAATCTCAATCTGCGGTTGGACAGCACATTCGACAGGGTGTTGTTCGAAAAGATGGTAATCGACAATCTCAAAGGCATCATCACGCTCCGCGACGGCGAACTGACACTCGACCGCCTCGCTATGGAGATGTTCCGCGGCAAGGCAACCGTTTCGGCGCAGTATTCGACTGCCGATGTCGATATGCCCAAAGTCAAACTCAACGCCGCATTTACCGAAGCGTCGTATCGAACGACCTTCGACCAGTTGGAGTTGATGCAGGCGATTGCACCCATATTCAAGGATATGGACGGCTCGTATTCCATGTCGCTCGATGCCGCTTTGTCGTTCGACAAACAGATGAATCCGATAGCCGAGAGCGTAAACGGCAAAGGCAAACTTACCTCGGGCAAGTTGCAACTCGGCAATGTCAAGGCATTGTCCGCACTCTCGAAGGCTTTGGGCGAAAATACGCTCGGCACGCTGCAAACCACCGAGCCTACATTGGTAAGTTTCACCATAAAGGACGGCGACCTTACCACCAAGCCTTTCGACATTCGGCTCGGCAATGTCAAACTCAATCTCTCGGGTACGACCTCGCTCGACCAAACCATCGACTACAATGCCGCCATTGCGCTGCCCGACAATCTGACGGCAAATGCCAAAATCGGCGGTACGTTTACGCAACCGACCGTCCGCCTCGACACCAAAAAGATGGCGGAACAGGCGCTTGCCTCGGTCGGCATAACGCAGGAGAGCGTCAATGCCGAATTGCAGAAGCAGGCCGATGCGCTTATCGCCGAAGCCGAAAAGGCGGGAGCGAAACTGGTCGAGGCCGCACAGGCGGAGCGGCAGAAACTTATCGACAAGACGACCAATCCGCTGACCCGATTGGCAGCCGAGAAGGCGGGCGACAAGTTGGTTGCCGAGGCGCAGAAGCAATCGGCAAATCTTGTCGCCGAGGCACGCAAAAAGGCGGATGCGCTGTTGAAACGATAGCGGTTGCCGACAACGCAACAAAATATCGACCGCACCTTTTCGGGTGCGGTCGATATTTTATACAAGGGTGTTGGTCTATTCGAGAACGACGTTGGTAATAGTAACCGTCGTTGTAGTACCACGCACAATACCCACCAACTTACCTCCTGCCTTAATATCGGCGGCGGTAACAGCAGTTCCGTTCAGCGTAGTGGTTTTCTTGATTGTAATCGGCTCACCTGTTGCGCCGAGTGTAATTTTTTTGCTCGTTGATGTACGGTTACTGCCGAGAACCAGACCCGCATTGGTGCCTTCTGCCGAGATGATTTGGCAATTAACGATGCAGCCTTTGACGGTCTTCGAACCGCCGATTGCAGCAACAATTCCGCCGGTATCGGTACCAGATGCCGAAGTATTAGTAATAGTACCGTAATTTTCGCAACCTACTATCGTTACACCAACAGATGCATTGTGATAACCTACGATACCGCCGATTTCGCTCGCATAGATAGTACCGTTGTCGATATAGGTAGCATTATTCATTGTAACAGGACCGTGGTTTTTACAATTGGTAATAGTACCATTATGCGCCCCGAACAAACCGCCCTCAATAGTTAGTCCTGTTGCATCCGAATGCACATAACCATGGTTTTCGCAACCTATGGCGATATTATCCATTGCTGTGTCGGTATAGGTACCAAAGACACCTCCTATATAACTACGACGAGTTGTCTGATTACATTGTTCCAAATATACCTCTCCGTAATTGATACAGTTCTCAAAAGTATTTTCCGGTTCAATCACACAACCAATAACTCCGCCAAGATATGGCTGACGACCATTGCTTATAACATGTATATAGCCATGGTTCGTACAATTGCTGATGGTACCCGTAGGCAAACCAACCACTCCGCCAATCGGCATATACACCTTACCGGCAGGATGCTCGAGTTCTACCTTGCCATAGTTGTGGCAATTGCTTATGGTACGCTTTGCTGCAAAAACCAGTGTGTCCGTGTTGTCTTTCGGATTTATAAAGGTAGGATAGCCCAAACTTCCGCAAACGCCTCCAATTACAGGACGTGTCATCTTGCCGACACCGGCAGCATCAGTAATTCCGGAAATATCATCACCTTTATAAAACTGAGCGTCGTTTATACCTTGCAGCAAAACATGACCACGGTTTTCGCAACCCGTTACATTACCGTTGAGATAACCCGCAATACCGCCGATTGCAGGACGGGTAAGCGTAGGATTAGTCGAATTCTTATAGCCTGTGGCATGCAGATGTACATCACCGTAATTTTTGCAATCGTTGACAGCACATGCAGTATAACTCATAATACCGCCGATATTGATATACGCTTCCGCGCTTACTTTGGCAATAGTGAGATCAACATTGCCTTCATTTACGCAGTTGTTGATAATACCGCCATGATTACATGCGCCCGAAACTCCGCCGATATATGTATTTTTCAATCCATTGGAGCCATCGATAGTAACCGTAACATCGCCTTTGTTTATACAATACGACATCGATATTGAACCCGATTTACCCGACGTATCGCCGACAACGCCGCCGAAATAGTACGATGCTCCCGTCATCGACGGAATGGTTACGGTCAGATTACCCTCGTTGTAGCAGTTGGTAACCAATGGTCCTGCAATTTTATTGCCGGACACACCGACTATCGCACCTATCATATATTGTGCTGTCAAATCCGCAGTCGGAGCAAATTTCATATTCGCATAGTTGGAACAGCCCGAAACCGTACCGAGGTTGTTGGCAACGATAAATGCCTTATAACCCGCAGCGTCTTTCGATACATCCATCGAGCAAGACTCGTCGATAACGATATTCTTGACAACAGAGCCCGCAACGGTTTGTGTAAAGAGTGCTGTTCCGTCGGAAGCCCAATTTTTCAGTTTGTAACCGCGACCGTTGAACACGCCGTCGAACGATGCGGCAGGAGTGATTACAACGCCCGACATATCTATATCCGCACCGAGTTGCACCTCGCCGTTACCCGCTTCGTATGCCGAATAATCGCCGTTATTTACGGCTGTAAGGAATGCCTGCAATGTTGCAGCGTCGGTAATCTCGATGGCACCCGCCTCGTTCGAAGAGTATGTTATGGCAGGGAGAGTATAGATTTTGCTGCGCTTGACGGTAATGCCGGACGACTTGCCGACGGTTTTCGACATCGTACCTGCGTCGGTAGCCACCTTAACGGTAAAGCCATTGGAGTATGTGCCGGCAGGAACTGCCACATATATCACCACGTTGCCCTCGGCATCGTATGCGATACCCTCGGATGCAACCACCTTGACAAAGTCCATACCCGACATAGGAGTAATCTCGGCATTGGCATAATCGACCGAGAACACACCCGTCATAGCCTCCAAATTGTTGGAATGGATGGTTATGCTCTTGATAAGTTCGGTACCCTCCTTTTGAATGGTGAGTTTGACCAAGCCGTAGAGGTTCTTTACCGCTACCTGCGTGGTTTCGGAGTAGCCGACCATTACAGCCGCGCCCTGTGCAAACGAATTGGCGGCATAGGTCTGAACCTCCGATACGGTAATAGTACCGTCTTCATTGAGTGCAGAGGCAGGATAAAGCACGTTGTAAGGTGCCGCAACGCCGCTTACGGTAAACGCAGCAGCAGATTTGCCTGCATACTTCTCGTCGATGGTCGTGCTTACGCCATTGACTGCGACGCAATCGCCCGCACTCCAAAGAACGTCGTAACCGTTCTCGCCCAACGAGGTGCGCGAATCGGCATCGTTCTCGATATTCATATTCAAAACCGTTACACGGTCGTTGATGACAACATCATTTGTCGCATCCTTGCTGCAACCTGCGGTCAGCATTACCAATGCCGAACCGAGAATAATTGAAAGTTTTTTCATCGTTTTCCCCTTTTTAAGTTCAACATTGTAGTTAATCCCACGACCATTCGTCGCCGTCGGTGAACGATTCGTTCTCGATACTGTCGCCGAAACCGCGGTCGCACGCTATCTCGGTAACTTCAATCTCAGGCGGAAGATACGAAATCCCCCCCCCGAAAAATTTGGAAATTTGCTTCATGGATTTTAAGGTTTGTTGTGTTAGATTATTGTTATGTTTTGGTTTTGCAGTTTATTTTTCAAAGATGGTAAAAATTTTTCTAATCCCCAAATTTTTCGATAAAAAACTAATAAAAATACTTTTGGCGCGCCTCTGCCCGAGATTCTTCGCTTCGCTCAGAATGACGGAGGAGGTTGGTGCGTATGACGGGGTTCTTACGAAGGGTTTAAGGGGTTTCAGAGTTTAATAGGTTGTTGTTTTGAGTTGCTGGTTTCATTTATCGTTGGCCTCTGCCCGTCATTCTCGAACGGAGCGCAGCGGAGTGAAGAATCTCGGGCAGAATCGGAGAAAAGGGCGAAAAGGCGGCATCCGGCATCCGTCCAGAACAGATTCTTCGCTTCGCTCAGAATGACGGGTGTGGTATATAACAATTGCGGGGCTTTCGCCCCGCAATTATTGTTGCAAAAAACCAACTCTTCACTAATTCATATCCACCGAAACAGCGGTTACAGCCCCCAATCGGAGGTTTGGAACGAACTCTTCGGAGCGTTAGGCACATTCGGGAAGAAGGTCAGACCCGTAAGTTTCTCGACCTCCGTTACCGAATACATATCGTTGGTCGTTGGCTTATGGCTTTGGTTGCCGTAGTGGCCGAGTATGAATGCCACGCACTGCAATTCGTCTGCCGAACACTTATCGACCGACTTGCCCGTATTACCCTTCTTGGTACGCAGCAACACCTTATACCAAGCCGTCGGCACTTGGAACGTACCGTTGGCTCCGCTCGCAGTTTTGGCACTGACAGTCGTACCGTATTTGTCCGTCCATGTCTTGAACACGCAACCGACAACCTGATAGAGCGTATCGGCACACAGATAGCCATCGACCTGCGATTCGAGGTTGTTCCACGCTCCGCCTCCCGTATTGAAGCCGCTCGACAACTGCGCACCGATATTGGAGTAGTAGAACACCTGCTTGTTGGTGGCTACCGATATGGTACGGTCGGACGAGCCTATCATGTGGCCGCGCGTGTAGCCCGTAAATTTGCTGTTCTGCGTACATCCTATATTCGGGTCGTTGCGATAGGAGTCGTTACGCCCCGAACTGCCAAGATAGCAACTGTGCATAGGCGCAGCCACCCACACGGGATGTATCATACCCTTGCTGTAACATGCCGAGAAATTGCGCACGGATGAAGCATCGGCACGGAACGTATGGGAATAGTACAAATCGGCGTTGGTATCCTCGATGCCGTTATGGTCGGCATCGTGCTGCAACGGCAATTCGAACCAACCGTATTTGTAGTCGTTCACAGGCTCATCCGCCTTGTTAAGGATGATGAACGATGCCTCATCGCTCTTATAGGTATTGCCGTCGCTCATCTGTGCATAGGCGTAGTAGTCGTATTCGCCGACACCCAACGTCGTGAGCGTTATCTCCGGATTGGCAGATGCTCCGCAATCGTGCTCGATAAATGTCGCATCGCTCGAAAGTTTGTAGGCTATACCCGACTTGACGATTGAGAGTTGCGTCGAGTTGTAATCGACCTCTGCCGAGAGGATTGCACAACCGTCCGTAGCCGTAGCCGACGATGCGCCCTCGACCAAAGCGGTCAGATTGACGAATTTCGGCGTTGTCGGCTTCACGGGCGCATCGCCTCCGCCACCGCAATAGACGGTGATGTCGGAGATACGGCACACATTGGCAGACGACAGTATATAGATTTGTTTCAAATCTTGGTCTGCCAACTCGACCTTTGTCGTCGCACCGCCACCGGTTTGGGTTACGACGGCAGAAGAGACGCTGTTGGAGGTGCAGATTGCTATTGTACCGGTAAAACTCGTGACGGTATTTATAACAATCTCGGTAATTGCACCCTCGAATACAGGCGTACCGATATAGGCAACCTTGCCGCTGTTGATTTGGAAGGCAGAGCCGTAATCATACGCACACACCGTCCATTCGCCGAACTCGTTGCTGTATGTTTTAGGACTGCCATACGCCATCGACACTCCCGCAGCCTTGACTTCGGCATAAGTCAGCGTTGCCTCAATTGGCTCTACTGCCGCAATACGCTCGGCATTGTCCAGATTGGCATTGACATCGTAGTAGGTATTGCGCTCGATGGTCTTGTTGTAGTTGAATACATAGGCTGCTTGGTCGGTCGTAATGGTCAGTTTGCCACTGTAAGAACCCGGAGCAAGCACCATATATACACCCTTGCTCTTGTCGGCAGCCGACGTTACCGTATAGACCGTTTCCAAATCGACATCCACCGAAGTTGCCGTATAGCCCGATATTGCGAGCGATTCGCCATCGGCAAATGAGGTCATATCGAAGTTGAACGAACCTGCCAAAGGTGCATCGTCGGTCGTGGCATAAGAGATGCTCTGCACATGCTCGCCCGCATATTTACTGCCCGAATATACGTTTATGCGCAAGAAGCCGCCCAAGGCGTACATCTTGACCGCATACGACTGCGCGCTCTCCGCCAAAACGACAGGACGGGCAACCATCGGCATATTCGCGACGTTGAACACACCCGCTTCCGACTGAATTTGCTGGTCGGGAATTTCGAGCGCGACATTTGTCGGCATATTCGACGAGTTATCGCGCAAATAAGGGAAATAGGCGTACAATTTGTCGCCCTCGGCAAACGAAGCGGATAGGTTGCAGTAACCTGCACCGTCGCGCAATTCAATCGTGGACTCCTCGTTGAGTGTAGGCGTGGACGACATAACGTAAGAGCCTACCGACTCGCCACCAACCCACGAATAACCGCTCTCGTCGAAAACGATACGCGATTGTTCGTCCAAATCGACACGGAGCGTCAATGCACATCCGCCTTGCGGCAAGGTCGTATCCGTGTTTCGGGTACACGACCACAACACAACAGTCGAAGCCGCAACCAATGCAAAACAGAGGAATTTTTTCATCGTGCCTGCCCTCCTACAAATTATCTTCGCCGCCATAGTTCGGCTGTTCAAAATCATCGCCCGAAAGTTCAAAACCCCGTTCCACTTCAATCAAGAACACGTTTATTTCGGGCGCAACATAATTAAACCGATTGTATTTCATACCTTCGTTTTATTGTAAAGTTTACAAATATACTGCAAATTTTATAAAAAACGACAACTCGATTAACAATTGTTGCCCTTCCCGCCTTTCGGGTAGCGAAAAACAATGGACAGCAACAACATAACGCCGAGCAATGCAGGATAATAGAGATGCGACAGAATCTCGACGGGCGACACCGATGCGAGTCCCGAAGCCATCAGCATCTGTGCGCCGTAAGGGATTATTCCCTGCACGAAGCACGAGGCGGTATCCATAAGGCTCGCACTGCGACGCGCCGGCACTCCGTAACGCGAGGAGATGTCGCGAGCAATAGGCCCGACGGTGATAATGGCAATGGTATTATTGGCTGTACAGAGGTTGGTCAAAGCCGTCAATGCCACGATGACCGACTCCGCGCCCCTTCGACCCGATATTTTGCGCGTCAGGGTGCGAATCAGAAAATCGAATCCGCCGCCGACCTTGACCATATTCATCAATCCGCCTGCCAAAAGCGTAACGACGATGAGTTCGCACATCGACGACAATCCGTCGCCTGCCGACGTAAACAGCGAAATCGTCGTAAACGACCCGCTCCACAAGCCGATGACATCGGTAATCGCGATGCCGATAAGCAACACCGCCAAAACATTCATACCCGCCAATGCGCACACGATAACGACTATATAAGGCACAGCCTTGAACCACTCGATACTCTCCGACACCGTTACCGCGCCCGAAGGCATATTGCCGAATATGTATATCGCGAGCGTCAGCAAAGCCGCCGGCAACACGATGCCGAGATTGGTGCGGAATTTGTCCCGCATACGGCAACCTTGGCTCTGTGTGGCTGCAATGGTCGTGTCGGAGATAAACGACAGATTATCGCCGAAAAATGCGCCTCCGACCACAATCGCAACGAGCCATGCAGTTTCGCAACCCATTTCGCCCGCCAGACCCTTGACAATCGGCGTAAGGGCGACAATCGTACCGACCGACGTGCCGATTGACATGGAGATAAAACATGCCGCAACGAATATGCCCGCCGGCAGATAGTTGCTCGGTACGAAATGGAGTGTCAGTTGCACCGTTGCATCCACGGCACCCATATCCTTGGCGGAAGTGGCGAATATGCCGGCAAGCACGAAAATCCAAACCATATACATAATGTTCGGATTTGCCGCACCATCCGAGAATATGGCCACACGCTCCGTAAAGCGTCGGCGGGGAGTGATGGCAATAGCATACACTGCTGCCGTAACGAATGCCACGCCTATCGATATGCGGTAGAAATCGCCCGCGATAAGCGAGCCTGCAAGATATGTCAAAAGCAACACCGCTACGGGTGTCAGCGACAACACATCGCGTCTGCGTTCCAAAAAATTCATAATACTGCCCATTAACTTATTCCTTACCTGTTACCTGATGTTCCGTAAATATACTCCTCGACCGACGATATGCCGTACACAGCCGTATATATGCGGTTGCGCACCTGCACGAACTCCTCTGCCGAGAGCGATTGACCGTGCGTCATGATGTGCATCGGCACACTCGCACACCCCTCTTCGTATGGCGGTTGGGTATAGGCGAAATCTGCCGTTTCAAAGCCGTGCCGCCTATAAAATTCGATTCGCCGACGCTCCCAATCGCCCGTCGGCAGTTCGACCTCGATGACCACTCTGCGACCTGTCGCCATGGCGACAAACCGTTCGATGACATCGCCCCCGATACCCGTTCCGCGACACTCCTGCACCACAGCGAAATGTTCGCCATAGACGAAATCGTCGAAATCCCACCATGTCAGGAATCCGCAAAAAACGCCATCCTTCACAACGGCCTCAACGCGCAACGCCCCGTCGGCTGCAAGTTGCCGCATACGCTCTGTCGAACGTCGCTCCTCAGGCGGGAAAGCGGCTATATAGAGACGCTCCGTGTCGCTCCACAAAGCATCGGTCGCACACAATCTTTTCAGTTCAATCATCCGGCAAAGATACGAAATTAAGCAGGCCGTGTCAAGTCTTAACGAGCGCAAAAGCCCGACTTTCCGACCGAAAACACTCGCGCCACACAAAAACGCGGCACCCGTCGCAAGACAGGTGCCACGAATTGATTATATCGGATACCGACTAACGACCGCCCGTATAGAGGGTGTTGGAGTTGGTACCGTCGGAGTTCATGGCGAAGGTAGGAGCGTAACCGCCTTCATATCCGCCATAGATGTAATCCAAGTAGTTCTTTGCATCGAGAGCCACGCCGTTTACCGAGCCACCGGCAGCATTACCCGAGAGGGTAAATGCAACTATCTGGTTCGAAGTCGGCGTAATCGTCGAACGGTGACGGCAACCGATAATCGAACCTGCCGTCGAAGCCTCGTTGGTCGAAGCGTTGTTCACATCGCCCGCATTCACGCAAATTGAAACATTACCGTAGATTACCGAACCGCAGATACCGCCCGCGTGAGCGACAACAGTCTCAGGATTGTCGGTAATGAACGAAATTGTTGCGTTGTTCGAACTACCTTGGCAGTAAGGAACGTAAGGCGTCTTGTTCTGGTTACCTGCGAAGTGACCGCAGATACCGCCGACAAATGCCTCTGCCGAAGCAACGTTCGATTTCAGAGTGATGTTACCGACGTTCGTACAGCCCTCGAAGTGAGGATTGTATGCGTTGGCACCCGTACGACCCGTGATACCGCCGACCGAAATACCTGTGTTGTCGGCATAGGTGATGGCACCCTCCTGATCGCACTCTACATAGATGTCGCCCGCATTGGTAAGGCTCGTAAACGTTGCAGCCGTTGCAATGTTGTGCTGAACGAATGCGAATATACCGCCCACCGAGAAGAATGCGAGGGAGTTAGTCGTAGCCTTAATTTTCGAAGCCCAATCGGTGTACGAATAGTACGAAGGCGAGTTGGTACCCCACGAATCCAAAGCAACACCCTTGACATTGACCGCTGCATAGTTGGTACACTTGTCGAGAATACCCCACTGCATACGGCCTGCGATACCTGCAAGACCGAGATTGTAAACCTTAATAGGATTCTCCTGACCTGCGGTAATCTTACCGTAGTTGGTACAATCCTGAATTAGACCGAGCAACATCGAGATATTCGAGTCGGTACGGTTGGTATTGTAACCTGCGATACCTGCCACATAGAACGAACCTGTCTTGCAGTCGATGTCCTCCAAAATGATTTCGCCGTGGTTCTCGCAACCGGAGATAATCATACCCATATTCTTACCGACGATACAGCCGATTTGACGATAACCGTTCCAGCATGCGCTACCACCGATGTCGGTAGTAATGTCGCGCAATACGAGTTTACCGTAGTTCTTGCAAGCGGTGATTGTGGACTGCTCGTGTACATCATCAGGAGCGCAGACAGACTTGGCAGCAATTGCACCTACCTGCATGTTGTAAATCTTCGATGAACGGACATACATATCGCCATAGTTGATGATATTGTAGTAACTACCGTCTCCATAGGTCGAATCGCCACCGAGACAGAGGAATGCCCAGTTGTTCTCTTTTGTACCATCGGAATCGATATCGATGCGGCACGACGAGTCGAACGTGATGTTCGAAACCGTGCAACCGTAAGCGATATTCTTGAAGAGTGCAATCGAAGTACCATCGTCACGAACATCGTCGAGGTTGGTAATTACCAGGTTCTTTATGGTATAGTTACCGCCGTTGAAGTTTTCAGGCAGAGTAATCATCGGCCAAGTGGACATATCCACACCTGCCATATCGATTACCTTATCCTCGTCGCGTATCGCGCCGCCGAATCCGAGTTCGCCGTCGATGTTACGGTATGCGTCCAAATCCTTGCCCTTCTTACCCTCTGCAACAGCCTCGCAGAACTCGCGCAACTGCTCGGCATTGGCAATACCGGTCAAAGCCTCGGTCGAAGCATACGAAGGATATTGGTCAACCTGTACGTCGAACGAAGTGATGTTGTTCTCCGTGAACTCTGCCACATCGAGAGGCACTGCATAGTAAACCGCACCTGCATACAGTTTCAGGTAGAGTTTGTGAGTACCCTCCCACAGACCGAAATAGAGTTTCAGCGAATTTTTGCGCTCACCAGGGATGGTCAAAGCCTCGACAGCCTTGGCAGTGATGGTGTGCGACAAAGCGACAGACTCGCCACGGGTATTTGTCAGCAAATCGTAGTGATACGAACCTGCGATATTGGTCGTTGCATCCGACGGACTGTCAGGATTTACGGTCGAAATCTCGATTCGCGACAAGTTAGACGAAATCAATTTGCCCGTATATACATTCAACTCCAATATAGCCGAACGAACACTCGTATTTACACGCATCGTGTTGGTAGTCTTGAAACTTACCGGAGTATTCGACGTTACAGGAACGGAGTTGGCAACCAGATAGCCGTTATCGAAGGTCTGCGAAGCAGGAACGCTCAACTGTATATCCGAAGCGTCGCCCGTGTTCGAAGCGTTGTATGGCGAGTAGAAGTAGAGAGACTTACCGGTCTCGTTCACCTCGCAACTGCCGTTCAGGACATTGTTGCCCTGTGTGGTTGCGCCGATATTCGACGAAGTACCCGCAAAGATACCCGCAACCGACAAATCGCCGTTGGAGATGTATGTAGGAGTCAAATCTGTACGGGTCTCGCCCTTGAAACTGTTGCTGAACGAAGGCAGTATGCGGAATGCGTTTTCGTACTCCTGCTGCTTACCACAACCGTCGAACGTAAACACGGCATTCTTCGTCAGATAGGATGTACCCGCATGAGTTGTACGGTTGATACGCTGATATACCGTACCGTCGCAACCACCCGTCGTAAGGTTGTGAGCCGCACGCAGACGGAAGAAGAAGTAACCGCTCTCCATAGCCTCAGGGAAGTTGCATACAATCTCCTGATTGACATCGCTACCGCCCTTGATACCTGCAAAGCCGGTGGAGTACTCGATGGTACCCTTCCAATAACCTGCCGGCGAACTTGCGCTACCCGTAGGGATACCGTCCGAAGTAGCGGAAGTATCTATCTTGTTAGGAACATCTATGGTTGTCGGGTTATAAACCTTCCAGTCGAGCGAATTGTAGAACTCGCGCTTCTCGACGTCATCGAACAGCAGGATGTTCTTGTTGGCGAACTTATACTCGTCCTGAGTACACTGAGCCCACTCGAAGTAGAAATACTTAGGACCTGCATCGGTCTCCTTGAATGTAAACGCAGCCTTCACATTGGTACTTGCCGACACCTTGTAAACAGGCAGCGTCCAAATCCAGAAGTCGCCCTCGTACATACCCACAACCTTCGGAGCAGACGAAGTTACGACCAAACCGCAACCGCCGATACCGTCCGAATTGGTACGGGTCTTAACGCTCGAATTGTCTGTACCGCAGATGAACTGCACGTGAGCCGACGAAGCCGACGATTCAGGGATGGTAGGAACCTCCTCCTCTTCGGAAGCCTCTTTATACACACCGCTCTCTTCCGAGAGAATGATTGCATTGGTCATCCAATAGTTACCCTTGGTGTTCGATGCTTTGAGGTCGGTATAGTTGAAGTTTACCGGCAGACCCAAAACGTCCGAACCGATTTGAATCAGCGAGAAAATCTGGTCGGTCTCGCCGTCATACTCCTCGACGAGAATATCGTCGATACGGTAAGCGTCGTTGGATGTATTCTGGAAACGGAAGTAGAGGATGTTCGACACACCCGGCACAATCGAGAATTTCGCTCTCGACAAAGCCCAACCGTTCACGCTTTCGGACACGAAACGGTCGTATGCAATCGAACCGTCGTTACCCTCGTTGGCATCGACAGTCCAGTTCACACCGTCCTTCGAAATCCACAATTTGAGGTCTTTAGAACGATATTTACCATCGTCGTTCTTCGCTCCGAAGAAGAATTGGAAATCGCTCTTGCCCTGATTGTTGAAGACGCGGATATCGAAATAGCTCTGACCGTCGAGCAGGATGTTGGCACCGCCCGAAGCAGGGATTTCGTTGCTTTCGGTCAGAATGGTGTACTCTTCCGAAGCGTTGTTGTCCGAAACGTATGCGCCCTCCGAGCCTGCATACGAGAACGGACGACCCGTTGCATCACCGGCTACGGCGACACCTTCGTAGGTTCTCACGTTCTTGCCATCGGTGGCACGAGTCTCCGAGAACGGATAGAATTTGATGACTACATCTTCGCCATCCACCTTACCGAAACCGTCTTTGAGGAAGGTAAGCAACGAACTTACGTCCGAACTCAACGCACCCTTCTGGCTGATTGGCACTGCATACTCCAAGCCCGACGAGAATTTGAATTTCAGAGTAACGTTTTGCGTATCGCCTCTGTTCTCGGTCAGTTTGATGTAAACGTTGGTAATCTGGTCGTCGGTCTTCACAACATCCGAAGTAGGACCACCGACCATCGTCTTTGCATCGGCAAACTCAACATCGGCAGAGAGCGACAAACGCAACCAATCGCAATCCTCCGGAACGGAAATAGTCCAGAAAGTGTTGGATTGCACTTTCAAGTAAGGCACCGTACCAGTCATACCGACACCCAACTTGTTCAGCACGAGTGTCTCCGGATTCGTAGGATTCCACTTCGCCTCACCCGTCGAATAACTCAAATCGAACGTGAAAGGCTGGTCAAGCCAGTTGTACGGCTCGACGTCGTCTTTGGAACATGCATTGAAACCGAGCATTACCACGACAGCGACGAACGCACAACGCAGAAATTGTTTGAAAGTTTTCATATTCTTAGGTTATTTAGTTTAATCTAATTTGTAAATAGGTGTCGCACCACTTGCAAACGGCTTCGGACGAGTCATCGTCTCACGATACTGATTACCGAAGCGGTCGGTATATACGATTGTCAGCGTCGAAGTCTTGCTCTTGGCAATATACTTGAACAAATGGTTGTACGAGGAGCGGCTCCACGATGACGACGAGAACGTTTGTGCTTGGTTGTAACGCCAAACATCGTAAGTAACCGCAGCCAACGGGTCTCGATAGCCATACAGCGGATTGGCTGTACCCTTACCGTCGTTTACCGTCGTGGTAATGTCGGTCGTAACGCCGTTCTCGATAACCTTGACGCTGCAAGTACCGTAGCCTGCGAAATTGCCCTTCTCGAAACCCCATACGTTAATCCAAATGGTGTTCTCCTCCTCTTCCAAACCATACGATTTGGCAGTTGCCGTCAATTTGGCAGGACCCGAAGAGGAAGAATTGTCGATACCCGTCGTGGTGATTGCCGTAATGAAGCCCGATGCACTGGTGTTGTAGTACGATGCAACCTCGTTCATGTCATAGGTCTTGAATTGCTTGGTATCGGCAACCGTCTGCTTGTTGAAGCCTATCGCCTTGTAGTGCCACTGACGCGCAGTACCTTGAACGTTATAGACCATGTAACCCGAAGGAGTACCGTCCGAGCAGAGGCAAAGATTGCCCGAAGGACCGGTTACGTTATTGGTACCCGCACCCGCACCGCGGCTGGTATTCCACCATATACCGCATACCGAGCCGATGTTGTGTTCGTACATATTGTTGCCGTGTCCGGAAACAGGACGCATACGGTTTACATGCGTATGGCCGCTAACGAACTCGACCTCCGTATAACCGTCGAACAGGCTGATGAACTCTTCGCGCTGCTCATAGTCGGTCGAAAATTCGGTATTGACATTACCGGCGGCATCGCCGAGCGGAATGTGGAAACCCACCAAAATCGGGGTCGATTTATCGACATACGACAAATCCTTCTTGACCCACTCGATAACATCGGGACGGAAACCTGCATGGTAATCGCGGTCTCCCATCTTATCGTCATTGTAGGCAGCCGCAGCCGAGCCTGACGAGTAGGTATTTTCATAGTTGATGTTGTCAATAAGGATGTAGTGTACCTTACCGATATTCATCGAACGGTGCGTAGGGCCCAAAACATTGCGGAATACAGCCGAAGCCTCCAAATCCTTTGCCCAATAGCCGTCTTCGCCGTAAGTGTAGTTACTCTTGGTTGCCCAACCTGCATGTCCGTCGTTGTCGTGGTTACCCATCGTTGACCAGAATTGGCAAGGCAGACCGGAGATTTGCGTTGTGGCATTTTCCAAAGCCTGAGTGGTTCCTGCCGTAATATCGCCCCAATACCTATACCAATAGATATCCCAAGCGAAGTCGCCGAGGTTGAAGCAGTAAACGTTGCTCTTGCCGCTGTAATTCGTAATCACGTCATTGACGAATCCGTCCGAGAACTGCGTCAAATCCAACGGATAGAGATTGCGGTTGGAAAGGTGAATATCCGTGGCAATCAGTATGGTGTGATTGGTGTTGTCGTTCTTGACCAACTCGAAGTGGTGTTGCTCGCGCGAAGTCGGAGTCGCACTGTCGGTCTTTGCCCAGAATTGAGGCAGAGCCTTGTTGGTCTTCACGTCGTAGCCCGAAGGCAGAACGATGTAAACCACGCCGTAACGCTTGTCCGATTCGAGGTAGTACTTACCGCCATTGGCAGTCTTCGTGAAATTGACACCATCCGTAACCAGCACGCCGTCCACACCCTTTTGGTCGCAATACACCATACCGCGCAACGTCGATTTGCCGTCATCCGGCACACTCGGGTTGAACGAGCGGAACGTCAATACCCACGCGCCGAGTTTCTGACTTTGCGTACCACGTTTCATCGTAAACGAGTACTCGATATTTGAAGTCATCGACTCGTTAGGCACCAGGAACCTGAAAGAACTTTCGCTCACGCCGGTAACCTCGCAATCATAACTTTTACCGCCGCCTTCCAATGTCAGCACATCGGTTATCTCGGCACCCGACGCAATGAAGATACCCTCTGCGCCCAATGTCAACAAACGCGACTGCAAACCTTGGATATTGGTTATAAATTGTTGAGGTGTGGGATCATCGCCTCCTTCCGATTTGGTGCAGCCCGTAAAACTTACGAGCGTTGCACCAAAAACGGACAGAACGACAAGAAATGATTTTATAAAACCTTTCATTTCGAATTCTCCTTATAAACTAACTCAAAATTATTCGCCATCGTCGGCAGTAGCGACACCCTTCTGATTGATTGTAATCGTGAAGTAGTTGTCGATATCGCTCTTCTGATATACCAATATGGTAGCCATACGGGACTCGGTCGAGAAGTTCTCATCGACGTTGAAGCGCAGGATGTAAGGGTTGTTGTCTCCCTCTACGACGTGTACCCAAGGCAAAGTATATTCGTCCGGATATTCAACCGTCTGATCCCAGAAGACATTGGCATTGATGGCGATGGTACGCTCGGCTGTGTCGTTCGCCTCCATGTTGATAATCGACTGGAACGAAGCGACCAGACTCAAACGCACCGAGGTAGCACCTGCTTGTGCGACTTTGATGGTCTTGATGACTTTTTTGCTCTTCTTCTCGACGATGTTTATGTCGGCATGACGGGTTTCGCCCTCAACCGTGTTGGCATCGAAACGAATCGTGAAACGACCATCGCCGCTACCCTCTTCCGGCCACGAGTGAATCCACTCCTCGTTCGGAAGGAAGCAGGTCGATGTATCGAATTGGATGCTCCAATCGCCATACGTCGTGTAGAAGTTGTAGGTCATGGTGTTGGCAAATGTCTCGCCAATCATACCCTTGGTATCGACTTCGAGAGACTCGCTCGTATTCGTGCCTTTGAATATGGCGTAATTGCCTTTGATTTCGTCACGATACGGCGAATAGTGGTCGTCGGAATCGTCGCAACCGGTAAAGCATGCTACTACGACAGCAAGCGACAATACCATGGTTGCAGCCTTCAAATATCTGAATGTATTTTTCATAACTCTTACTTGTGTTTACTGGATTAACGAATCTCCTTGATAAGACCGGCCTCGCTCCACCAAACAGGTGTCAGCATATCGTCCGCACCATCATAATAGGTCTCGCTCAAATAGCGGAGCAGATTTTGATAGTTGGCATCGTTGGTCGTCTTCGTACGGTTCGGATAAACCAAACGGTAAGGCAGAATGTGGTTGTTGTACGTACCGTCCAAGATGGTCATCTCAGGATAACCCGTACGACGGTAATCGCACCAACCCTCCAAACCTACACGGAAGTTGGCAATATACTTCTGCTCCAAGATACATTTCAAAGGATTGCTCATGTCGAACGGAACAACATTCGTATAGAAATCCTCGATTGCAGGATTGCTCAATACAGGCATAAGGGTCTGATACTCCGATACAGTACCGGCCTGCTTGTTGGCCTCCGAAGTATATATCGGCAATTCGAGCGGCGTATCGTCGTCATAGTTGGCAGTGTTGCATGCGTAGAAGTTACGATACTTCGGCTGCGCGGTGATGTCGATGAAACGACCGTCGTAGCCCAACACTTCGCAATAGATGTAACGCCAGAATTGGCAAGATTCGCGGATACCCGTATTGTAGAGGTCGCGGATGATGTTCTCCGACGTGGTGATATTCTTCCAGTTGTCATCTGTACGGGCGTATGCCTCGGCTTTGAGGAAATAGACCTCATCGCAGTTCATGAACGAGTACGGCAGTTTGTAGTTGTTCATGGTCTGGAAGTTCATGACCGTATAACCAGTCGACTGCATCTCGTCACCCGGAATACCCGAAGCGATACCTATCCAGCCGAGACTTGACGAATATGGCATAAACCATACATACACGCGAGGGTCTCCGCCGCGGGCACCGAGAGCCTGCGGTTTCATCAAACCGTACATGTGCTCCGTGAAACGGTGACCTGCCAACGTAGATTCGGTGTAACCGCCCCATGTATTCTGGAAAGGAGCCTCACCCGTGAAATAGACGGCAGCATTGTCGGCATATTCGGTCATAACAGGGTACGAAGCAGGATTCTCGATAATCCGCTTAACCTTGGTAACCACCGATTCGCCCCATGCTATCTCCATCTGGGTATCGCGCTCGGACAGACGCATCAAAAGGCGCAGCATCAACGAGTTGCTGAATTTCTGCCATTTCTTGATGTCGCCATAATAGAGTTTGTCCTTGGATGTATCCTCCAAGTTCGAAGACTCCTTGTACAAATCGTTGGCCTTTTCGAGGTCGAGAATCAGTTGGGTATAGATGGTCTTCTCATCGTCGAATACCGGCTTATTGTTGCCTTCACGAATTTGGAATGCCTCCGTAAACGGAATCGGACCGAAGGTCGATACGAGCATATCGATATACATTGCACGCAGAGTCAATGCAACTGCCTGATAGTTCTTCTGCTCCGATTCTACGGCTACATCGTACATGTGGTCGGCATTGGCAGACCAACGAGCAAAGTTGTTCCAGCAGTTCTCGATATAACTCGGAGCGATATAGTAACGGCTGATAACCTCGTTCGACGACGATGTTATACAGGTGTACTGCATCAACTCGGCATACGTATCATAGAAACGCTGCTGGCAGTTGAGCGCACCATTGCAGATAAGTTCGTCCATCAAAGCCGACGGCGGAACTTCGCCAACCGGAATGTTGTTCGGACTCTCATTGTACTCTTCGAGCGTTCTGCAAGAGAATGCTGCCAAGAGGACCGATGCTGTGATGATATATTTTATTGCTTTCATATATACTTATATTTATTATTAGAAGCCCAATTTAAGAGTGAATCCGTATGTACGAGTCATAGGATAAGCACCTGTCTCTATACCGCGGCTGATGGAAGCCGAGTTGAAGGTTGCAGCCTCAGGGTCGTACTGCGGGAAGTCGGTTACGCAGAATACGTTGGTTACGAACAGACCGATGGAGAGACTGCGCAACCAGCCGATTTTCTGAATGGCCTTCTTGCCTAGCGAGTAATCGAGGCTGATTTGTTTGAGTTTGAGGAACGATGTATCGAAAGTGTTGGTCTCGGAGTTCTTACGAGTATATACGTAATCCTGATAGTAGAGAGCAGCACTCTGGGTAATCGTCGTGTTCTTGGTGTAGATACCGTCTGCCGATACGTTTACGCCGTCGTGTACCAAACCGTCGTAACGACCGTACAACGTCTCCTTGGTCTTACCGGCAGCAGCCAATACCGCATGAGTCAGCGAGTAGCACTTGCCACCGTACTGATAAGTAAACTGCAAGCCTAAACGCAGGTTCTTGTATTTGAACGAGGTGCTGAAACCACCCTTCCAGTCAGGATATATCGAACCGAAATCCTGCAAGTTGGAGGTATCGAGTTGCGGATAACCGTTGGAATCCACAATCACCTTGCCCGAGCAATCCACCTGACGACCGTCGGCATCGATGTAGTATGCGCCCTGAGGAGCGCGCTTGTAACCGTAACCGAAGATACGGCCGAGTTCGGTACCGTTAGGATACATCTTCGAGCCCTTCGGATAAGCGTAGATGAAGACGTTGTTACCCGAAGTAAACGCCGTATTCAACTGATACAAATCGACACCAGGAGCAAGTTCGATAAGGCGGTTCCAGTTCTTCGACCAGTTGAAGTTGAAATCCCATGTGAAGTTGCGTACCTGAACAAGTTTTGCACCCAACGAAATCTCGACACCGTGGTTATTAACCTCACCGGCATTGATTCGCTTGTAGGTTGCACCGGTAATTTGGTCGGTAGGCACGTCCAAAATCTGGTTGGTAGTCTTACTGTCGTAGTAAGCGATATCCAACGACAAACGCTTCTTGAACAAGTGAGCCTCCAAACCGATTTCCCACGATTCGGTGTTCTCAGGTTTCAGATTAGGGTTTGCCAACGTACCCGGCAATACAACCGACGAGTTGTAAGAGGAGTTGGTATAGTAGTCAACGACACGGTATGCGCCGGTATCGTTACCCACGTTTGCCCACGATCCGCGAATCTTCAACATATCCAACCATCTCGACTCGCGCAAACCGGGGATTGCCTGGTCGAGCAGAACGCTGGCGCTGACCGAAGGATAGAAATAGGAGTTGTTGCCCTTAGGGAGAGCCGACGACCAGTCGTTACGAGCAGTGAAATCGATGAAATAGGTATCGTTGTAGTTGAACGAAATCATGCCGTACAACGAGTTAATCATCTTTTCGGTCAAAGTCGAACTTACCTTCGGACGGTCAACCGAGTTGGACATCATGAATTTGTTCGGAATAGCGAGTTTCTCGGCAGTCAGAGTGGTGTTGCGATAGTTGTACACCATATTGTTACCACCGAAGTTCACACCGAGGAAGAAGCGGTTGAACTGATGTTTGTACGAGAGCAGGAAGTCGCTGTTTACCTCATAGCGGAAGATGTCCTGAGTACGATACCAGCCCTGTGCATAGTTGTTTGCATACTGCGGTTTGCGCGATGTACGATAGTCGCTGAACATATCCAAACCCGAACGAACGAACAGGCTCAAATCCTTCGTAATATCGAATGTAACCTGCATATTGCCGTACAAACGGTCGCGGGTCTGCGTGTTGATATAGTCGTAAGCCAACCAGTAAACGTTATCGCGACGCGACGAACCGTTGTTGGTAATCAACGAGTTCAAGTTGGCAGCCTCGCTACCCTCCTTGTTGGCGTAAGCCTCTTGGATACGACCGCTTCTGTACTCGTCGTAGTACGATTCGATGGATACGTTAGGGTGGTTACCCATCAACTGGTAAACCGGCGAAGCGACGTTGTAACCCGTAGTAGGGAGGTTGTCGGACTTCTTGCGGTAGTAGTTGACCTTAGCACTGAACTTGACTACCTTATTTAATTTGGAATTGATGCTGAAACTTGCCGACTCCTGATTGTAACCCATGTTCGGAACAATCCAGTTATTGCGGGCATCTTGGAACGAAGCACGCACCGAAGTACCCTTACCGTTGTTACCGCTGATGGAGATTGAGTTCTTATAGGTCATACCCGTTTTGTAGAAGCCTTTGTAGTAGTCCTGTGCCTCGAAAGGATAGAGCGTGTACAAATCCTTCTGTGCAGAGAGGTAACCGTTGGCACGCGATGCCTCGATTGCAGTTCTGCGACGACCATCGTATGCGAACCAAGCCTCTTTCAGTTTATCGAAGTCGAGGGACTTGTAAAGATAGGTAAGGTCTGTACGACCGTAGTAAGGCGAATTAGGGTCTGTCTCGCGGAAACCGAAATCGGTACCGTGTTTAGGACCCCAAGCATTCAACGACCAGCTGCGGTCGGCGAGTTTCGAGTCGCCCGAATAGACATCCCATGCCGAATAGTACTCCTGAGGAGATACCTGCTGGCCGGTATTGCAGTTGAAATACTTGGTGGTCAGCGAAGCCGAACCCGAACCGTACTCGGTCTGGAAGTCAGGCCAGTAAGAAGCGTTCTCGGCAACAATCGACAACGAATACGTGATACCGATACCCTTGTTCTTCTGACCGCTCTTGGTGGTGATGATGACAGCACCGTTCTGCGCACGCGAACCGTACAACGCCGTAGCGGCAGGACCTTTGAGGACCGAAACCGATGCGATGTCGTCAGGGTTCAAATCGCCGATACCGTTACCGTAGTCGATAGGCGCATCCGCACTTTCGTTATCTCCACCGGTCGCGGTATTATCGCTTCCCAATGGCACACCGTCGACAACGAACAGAGCCTCGTTGTTGTCGTGCGACAGCGAACTCTCACCACGCAACGTTACGCGGACCGAACCAGCAGGACCCGTCGCAGCCGACTCGAACGACATACCGGCAACCTTACCGTTCATACCGTCCAGCCAGTTACCCGACACGGTCTTTGCGATATCGTCGCCCGACACCTTTGAAACGGCATAACCCAGCGATTTCTCGGCACGGGTAATACCGAGAGCCGTAACGACGACCTCTTCGATTTTCTGTGTCTTTTCCTTCATCACAACATCCACAACGGTACGAGTGCCGACCGGAATGGACTGCTCTTCATAACCGACATACGTAAATTCCAAAACAGGATCCGTTACGCCGGCAACATTGATTGTGTAAGTACCGTCGAGATTCGACAGAGTGGCACGCGAATCCATACCTTTGACGGAAACCGTTACGCCGATCATCGGACCTCGTGCATCGGTAACTTTACCGGTAACGTTCTTCGCCTTCTGGGCATAAGCCGCTGCCGGACTAAACAATGCGCAACAAACTATTGCCGAAATCATTACAATCGACATAGTCATTTTGCGAACACCGTTTGAAGCAAGAAGTAGATCTTTTTTCATAGGTTATTTATTAAGTTTTATTAAAAATTGGTTGCTTAAATTCATACAAAAATAAAAAAGTTTTTCGAATCGGACAACAAATCGGGATATTTTTTTGCACCATTTTTCGGTTTTTCGGGACAAATCCGCAGTTTTGTGCGCCAAACCCGACCGCAACCGACAAAAAAAAGAGACGAACGCTGCCGTGCGACCGTCTCTCCGTATGGATTCTTCGGGCTTGTCCGATTGCTTCGTCGGCCGGATTTACGCGGAGCATTCGGGCAACTCCGACCATTCGGCAAACCGACATTTTCGTTACTCTTTTTGCCGCTCCCGTTTCTCCTGTTTTGCCTCTTTTTCCTGCTGCTTTTCCCGCTCTTTTTCCATCTGTTTCTCCCACCGTTCCAACTTTTGCGGCTTCTCCGAAACATTGCCCTGAACGGTTATCAGATGCACCCCGTCGGAGGAGTTGGAATTTACCCGAATGACGCGATGAAAGAGACCCTCCTCCATCTTGTGCGACTCGCAAATTATGCGTATCGTACCGCCTGCATGCGGAGCGACAGGTTTGCGCGAAAAGTCCGCTTTAAGACATGAACACGATGTCGTTACGCTCAATATCACCAGCGGTGTCGAACCTTCGTTCACGAAATCCACCTCGCGTACCAAATCCTTGTCCTGCCGCGATATTGCACCGAAATCGCACGTCGCATCGGTTATCGACAACAACGCCTCTTCGGGCGTCTGTGCCAAAGAGACACGCACAGCAAAAAGCGACAAAAACGACATTAAAAATATAACTGCAAATCTGTTCATCTTATGCACGACAGCCTCCGAAATCCGCTGTCCCGAGCAACAAAAATACAACATTTCGCCGAAACCGCAAACAGGCAACGGACAGAACGGTACGTTCGGCATGTACCGAAGAGTTTAAGAGGGTTAAAAGGTTTCAAAAGTTCATGGTAGAAACTATAAAACTCGTATATCAGCCTCCTGCCCGTCATTCTCGAACGGAGTGCAGCGCAGTGAAGAATCTCGGGCAGAAAACCGCGCATTCGTCCACAATAGATTCTTCGCTGTCGCTCAGAATGACGGAGGGGGGGGGTATGACGGGTAACTTATCACGTGCGGCTTATATAGGAGTTCTGGGAGAACTAAGAGAACTAGGATACGCAGCAATGTTGTTTATTTTATTTACCCTTAACCTCTTAAACACCTGAAACCTCTTAAACTATGCTGTTTATCAGTGTTTCCTGCCCTCGTAGAACTCTTAGGCCTCTTAGTTCTCTTAGTATCGTTGGCACATGCCGACCTCGCCATTATCCCCGAAAGCATAACGCCGAATTTGCCCTTTTACGCGGAGAAACCCCCTATTTGAGACGAAAAATATAGGTTATTCTGCCGCCCTGTATAAATGCTCGCGATTCGGTAAAACGAGCCTGCAAAGCGGCCTGTTTCGCGGCATCGACCAATGCGGCATCGGTGGTCGTAGAGCCTTTCGGCTCAAATTCGGCTGCGGTTACGACACCTTTTTCGTTCACGGTAACGCGGATTACCACCTTTCCGCCCCGATTGCCGTCGAAGCGCGGAGCCGGCAGTACGCCGACCAATCCCCTGCCGAGCAACCCCTCGTCCAATTCGGCATTGCCCGACGGATTCAATCCGCCTCCCGTTCCGCTCGTCTGCACCCGTTCCGCCTCGCGGGCATAAGGATTGCCTGCATTTGCAGGCTCGTCCGCGCCGCCTTTGGGTTGTTTGAACAGGGCGCGTTGATTGACAGTGCGGGTTGCCGCATCGGAGCCGGAGACCTGTCGCGAATTGTCGGTTTTTGCGATTTTCTCGTGGTGCGGAGCCTCTTTTACCTGCCGTTTGGGTTCCGGTTGCGGCTCGGGTGCAGGCTCGGTAAAATCGACGATTATCGCATCGGCATTATGCGACCGGTGTCGCTCCAAATCGAACGACACGAGCAGCAATCCGACAGCCACAACCGCCGAATATGCCGCAAGCGCAACCGATGCCCAACCACGCCCGTTCATTGCCGAAAATTACCGCAGATACCCTGCAACGCGCCGTATCACGGTTGCGTCGCCAAAATCAGTTTATAGTCGTTGTCCTTGGCGATATTCATCACCTTGACGACCTCGTCCACAGCCACGCTTTTGTCGCAATGCAGCGAAACGGTCGGTTCCGACTGTCCTGCCAAACGAGCCCTCAACGCCCGATTGACACCCTCGATGCCATCAACCTGCTCCAACTCGACATAGTATTTGTACGAGCCGCCCGCATGTTGAATCGACACCGTGGTAATCGCCTTGTCCTTCAACTGATTGGAACTCTTGGGCAGGAGCAGTTTCAACGCATTCGGGTTGATTAGCGTAGTGGCGATAAGCAGAAACAGCAACAGCAGAAACATCAGGTCTGTCATTGCCGACGACGAAAACGATTTTTCGACTTTCGAACCTCGTTTGATTGCCATAATACGCTACTCTTTAACGGGTTGGTTCAATATATCCATAAACGCTATGGAGTTGGCCTCCATGCGGAAGACGAGTTTTTCGATGCGTGCCACGAGATAGTTGTAGCCGAAATATGCGGGAATACCGACGATAAGACCTCCGACGGTCGTAACCATGGCCACATACATACCGCTTGACAGCAGAGCCATATCGACCGTACCGCCTGCCGCCGACATATCCATAAAGGTTTCGACCATACCGAGTACCGTGCCGAGAAAACCTATCATCGGCGCACCGCCCGCAATGGTGGCGAGGAACGGCAGACCGTTTTCGAGTTTCGAGACTTCGAGATTCGCGACATTCTCTATGGCGTTCTGCACATCGCTCATCGGCCGACCGAGACGCTCGATACCCTTCTCGACCATTCGCGCAATCGGAGTATCGGTTTTGCGGCACAAATCGAGAGCCGCCTTGATGTGGCCGTCGGAGATGTAGTCGCGAATACGGTGCATAAAATTCATGTCCAACGCCGAAGCCTTGCGAATCGCGACGAATCTCTCAACGAATATAAAAATCGTCGCTCCGCCCAACAGCAGCAATACCCACATCAGCCAGCCTCCGTTGTTGAACAACTCCCATAAACTCATTTTGCCGGCGGACTCTGCCACCTCGGCAACCTGCAAAAGTGTAATCATAATATCTTATTTTATTTATTGTTGTCCTTTTATTCGTCGTTTTCCTTTGCCGCAGCAGCCTCTGCCTGCTCTTTTTCCGCCTTTTCGGCAGCCGCTTTCGCCTCGGCAGCCTTGCGCGCACGCCGTTTTTTGCCCATGAAGCGGGCAGCCACCCTGCGACGCAAATCCTTGAAATTGTCGAAATCCTCTTTATAGTACACACCCAAGCCCGTCTCCTGCAAACCCTGGTTTTCGTCGAAACGGTCTATCGTATGCGTAAATCCTTTAAGCCGCAAAGTTCCCGCACGGTCTATCAGCCACGTAACATACGCCTCGCCCGTAAAGTTCGAGCCGGAGTTATTCACCATCTGCGACTTGTCGGCAACGTAATTGCCCTCGACCTCTATCAGCAGACGGTTGTTTATCAACCCCTTCGAGAAGCCGAAATCGACCTCGTCGCCCGTCATCTCCGTCTTCGGACGATAGCGGATAACGATGTTGTAATCCTCCGTCGAGAGCCAGTTGCTCAACTGATTCGACAGCAGTTCGAATCCCGTTGTCGCAGCAGTCGAGCCGCCTATTGCCGACGACGAGTTGTTCGACATGGTCTCCGCCACGAAACTGTTGGCTACCAACAGATAGAGGAATTGCTGCGATTTGCTCTCCGGCGTACTCAACGCATTGGCGACAACAGCCTGCACTTCCGAATCCACATTCGGTACCGACACGTCGAAAGTTACGGTCGGATGCGTCAGTCGGTCCGACAGATGTATCACGCAATCCACCGGCACGGCGCGCGTCGAGGTGTTGGTCTGCGCCACGTTACCCTCCAACAACGGTTGCAGCGAGGCTTTGAGTTTGTACACCGCATCGATATTCAGCACCGCATCGAGAGGCTCGCCCGTCCACTGTATCGTAGAGCCGGCATCGATAACGAATCGCTTGTTCACGATATTCTGTAACGTAAACAGATAACTGCCCTCCTCGATTGTATAGTCGCCGTACATCTCGAATATGTTCATGCGCGGATTGATGCGCAGGTTGAGCGCACCGTTTCCGCGACCCTTGATGATGTCGCCCACCGTCGGGTCGATTACGAGTTGCACCTCCGCACTCGGATTCACGTCGAGAGCCATTGCTATATCCATCGTACCCCGTGTGGACGAGTGGCGTTTTTGCCGTCGCTCGAACATCAGTTTCTTACGCACCAGATAATTGGTCGTATCGGGTTTGTCTGCCGACTCGAATATAACGAAATCGGCATTCGAGATGTTGCTTTTGCCCGAGAGCGGCATAAAGAATTTCGACCCCTCCTCCGTCCGAGCCGCTATATCCATCGCCACGCCCGACTTATCGCCCTTTATCGTCGCATTGCCCGACGCATACACGTTGCCGTAGAACATGTCGTTATCCTGCTTCGTGGTATTGAGTACCTGCATCTGGTTTATGCTCAGACCGAGTTCGTACTCCACGTTCGAGAGGTGGTCGAGACTCAATGTCATATCCAACGACCCCGTATTGTTGCCGGCATCGTACACCGGCGCACGACGCACCGACAAACGGTTGTTGCGCACCTTTATATCTGCTTTCGGTATGCGGTACGTACATTTCGTGTAATCGACCGTCGTACTCATGTCGCTCACAAATATATCGCCTTTCAGGTCTGCCGTGCGACCCTCGCCGTCGAGTACCAAATCGACACGCGCCGTACCCTGCGTATCCGAAATCACTCCTGTCAGCAACGGGTCGAGCAAGCCCATTTTCAGTCTCTCCATCCGCAATCGGGCATAGTAGCGACGTTTGGCGGGCGCGAAAAATCCGCGTGCTATCGTGTCGCCTCGTTCCCTTTCGGCAATGGTCAGCGAAGCACGGCTGCGTTTGAAATCCCACGACGACGAAAGTGTCAGATTCGGCATCGGCATACCGTTCACGTCTATACTGTCCAAAAGGATGCGGGCATCTATCTCGCTATCGCGCAAAGCCGATTTTACTTTGGCATAGCCATTCGTGCGGCCGTCTATTTCATAGCCCATGCGCTGTGTTACCTGCGTAAACGGAGCGAGTTCGAAATTGCGCAGCCTCAACACCAGCGAATCCTGCACGCTGTTGGAAGCGACGCCGTTCAGATACAACTCCTGATTCGCGCTCCGCACCATGAACCGCCGCACATCTATACGCGACGAATCTATCTCCACTCCGTCCGAAGTGATATCCCACACGCTGTTGCCGCGAGCGACATACGAAGGCAGTATTTGCATCGAAATATGGCGGGCATTATCTCTCCGCGAGACATCCGCCCTGACCGCCATCGAGCCGAACACGTTGCGCACCGTATCGGCGAACGAGCCTTTCAGATTCACCTCGTTATCCTTCGCTCCGCCGTCCAATGCCATATTGAGCAGATGCAGAGTGCCGGCATAAAAGTCGTCGGCCGCAAGTTTCATCGCCAACGAATCGTTCGTATTCGACACCTCCATTTTCAACCCTGTCGCAAGCATCCTGTCTCGCGCTATATAGTCCGATTTGGCACGCATCACGAATCGGTTGGTCGCAGGATTCATGAACACCAGCAACGACGAGCCTTCCGACACCTCCAAACCGCCCGTTATGCAGTCGAGCAGCGGGTCCAACCGCTTTGTCTTGACCGACAACAAGGCTATATTGTGGCGCAATGCCTCGCTGTGCCGCTCTATCGCCCGACGGGACGATTCGTCGTACATGGCAGGTACATATCTGTCGAGCAGCGTCTTGGCATAGTATATCACATCTTTGTAGTTGCTGCGGCATTCGAACACGGCATCGGCAAAATCGGAGGTTAGTTTTATCGAGCGGGTATCCTCGTTGCCTTCGACCGCAATCGCCACCAAATCCGAATTTACCTCCGTATCGCCGTAACGATATACGGCATCGGCGATATTCACGCCGCCGTTCATCTCGTCCAACGAGTTGCCGCGCACCGATGCACTGACACTCGCCGAAAGTACCGATACCGTATCGCGTCGGTTGATATTCATGGCATGCAAATCTGCCCTGTCGATGTCGATTACGGCATCGTACGACCTTTGCGCACCACCCAAATCGACTATTGCCGAAGCATTCATGACACACGCCGAATCATTCGCTTTCAGATTTATATCGATACGGTTGTTTTTCACTCCGCCCGACAACGAAATGCCCGTATATTCATAATCGTTGATTCGCAAGGCCGACACCGTTCCTTTGCCCTCGATTTGCGGCGACTCTCCGCCAAGAACTGCCGACAACGATGTCTCGAATGCGGCATCGCCCAACATAGTATTGTCCAAAATGCGGCCCAAAGCGACACTCTCGCCCGTTATGTCGGCGACAATGGCACGCAAGCCCTCTTCGGGTTTCATTTTGCCGTGCAGATGCAATCGGCCTCCGCAGCCGAGCGACAACGCGACATCCGTATCGAAAGCACTCGTGCGGCCGTTGAATCGACCCGAAAGACGCAGACGACGCAACCGCTCTGCCACGCCCCGCATATTCTCCGGCAGATTGACACGCGCTATGTTAGTCAGCAGGCGCATCGTCTCGTCGGCAGTCGCATCGAACTTTCGGATGCGTATGTTGAAAACTGTACGCGGCACATCGACCAATCCGCGAACACGACCCTCGGCCGACAGCACTCCGCCATCCTCCAACCGCAACGACTTTATGTCGGCGACGAAATCGGCGACTGTGCCGTGCATCGAAAGAGTCGCATCGGCAATCGAGGTGTTCCACCCTGTCAATGAAGGGGCAAAATAACCGATGTCGTGGCTGTCGGCACGACTGTTGAGTACGTCGGCATCGATGCGGACATTGCGCACGAAATCCTTGTACGCGCCCCAACCGTCGCCCGTCAGCGAAAATTCCGGCACAAACAGCGAGGTTTCGCCCGTCTCCAATTTGAGCGATTCGATG
Source organism: Alistipes sp. (assembly GCA_051875395.1). GTDB lineage: Bacteria > Bacteroidota > Bacteroidia > Bacteroidales > Rikenellaceae > Alistipes. The sequence continues at coordinate 66,750 of JBJEGV010000015.1, forward strand.
GAGATTACTCCTTTATCCACCAACAACTGTCCCGACAGATTGCCCAAAGCGAATCCGCTCCGTTCGGTAAAGGTCATGTTGGCGATATTGCCTCCGACAGCACTGCCGGCGATTGTAAAATCGTTGATATGCGATGTAATGCCGAGCAACTGCATGTTGCCGTAATCGACTCCGAACTCCGGATTGCGCGGAGCAAGTCGCTCCATTCTGAATTCCAGATTGACGGCATCGAGCGAACGAATCAACATTTTGAATCGTCCCCGACCCCTTCTTTTGCTGATTCGGTCCACGACCTCCTTTACGTTCATCGTTCCGCGTTCGGTTTCGCGAAGGATGAATTTGCCGTTCTCCACCCTGCCGACATTCAACACGAGACGCCCTGGCAGATTGCCGAGTCCTCCGATGTATGCCGTAACCTTTTCGGCATAAATCAGAGTGTCGCAATCCAAATCCTCGACATAGAAACCGCGCACGGAGACCTTGTTGAACAGCCCCACGGTAATATGGTCTATGCTTACCCGCGAGCCTATTTTGTCGGAGGCAAAGCGTGCCGCACTGTCGGCCGCATAGTTCTGAATGGAAGGAATACTGAGCAGCAACGAGAGCAAAACAGGCAAAATTATCAACGACAACACAATCGCCGATAACACTTTTACCGATATTTTAATAACTTTGCGCACAGATACCTTATACTGTATATAACTTACAAAGTTAGCCATTTTCGGACAAACGACGAAAAAAACAACAAAAAACCTGTTATAAATAATGGAAATTACCATTCTCGGAATCGAATCTTCATGCGACGACACATCGGCAGCCGTACTGCGCAACACCACTCTGCTGTCGAGTGTCATAGCCTCGCAGGCGGTACACGAAAAGTACGGCGGCGTCATTCCCGAACTCGCTTCGAGGGCGCATCAGCAGAATATCGTCCCGACCATCGACACCGCGCTCAAAGAGGCCGGCGTAACACCCGACAAAATCGATGCCATAGCCTTCACGCGCGGTCCCGGTCTGCTCGGTTCGCTGTTGGTCGGTACCTCGTTCGCCAAGGGGTTGTCCATTGCACGAAACATTCCGTTGGTCGAGGTCAATCATCTGCACGGGCATATTTTGTCGCACTTCGTCGATTTGCCCGACCAAACGTTGCCGCATCCCGATTTCCCGTTTTTGTGTCTGCTCGTAAGCGGAGGCCACACGCAAATCGTCAAGGTTTGCTCGCCGTTCGACATGCAGATTGTCGGCACAACAATCGATGATGCAGCAGGCGAAGCACTCGACAAGTGCGCCAAAGTCATGGGTCTGCCCTACCCCGGGGGTCCCGTAATCGACCGCTTGGCAAAGGAGGGCAATCCCGATGCTTTCCGATTCGCGAAACCGCATGTAGAGGGTTTCGACTATTCGTTCTCGGGACTGAAAACCTCGTTCCTCTACACATTGCGCGATGCAATGGCGGAGAATCCCGATTTTATCGAACAGCACAAGTGCGACCTTTGTGCGTCGCTGCTCCATACGGTAGTCGATATTTTGGTCGATAAACTCGTGCGTGCCGCACGCGAATACGGCATAAAGGACATCGCCATAGGCGGCGGAGTGTCGGCGAACTCCGTACTGCGCGACCGCATTGCGGCAGAGGGCGCAAAGCGCGGTTGGCGCACCTTCATTCCGCAACTGCGCTTCACGACCGACAATGCGGCGATGATTGCCGTGGCAGGTTACTACAAATATCTGCAAGGCGACCTCTCGACATTGGATGCCGCACCGATAGCCCGATACGAGGATTTGCTGTAAAAACGCGACAACCCTTTCAAGGCTCGTAACAATCGTCTCAACGCAATACATTTATAATCAGGGCGACATGAGTTTGCTTACGACAAACGACAGCGCCCCGATTTCGATAACAGCACAGCCGTATGCAATTATGGCATACGGCCCTTTTTATTAAAAAATATCCTTTTTAAGGACAAACAATATCTATTTTTTATTATCTTTGTGTTATATCGACCGAAAAGAACAGAGAAAACATACATAAACAGAACCTTAGAGTAAAAAAATCCAAAATCAAATCGTTATGGAAAATATCAATGTTCTATTCTGGTTTGTACCCGTTGCCGCTGTTATAGCATTGGCATTCGCCTATTCGTTCTATCGAAGCATGAAACGGGAGAGCGAGGGTACCGACCGCATGCGCGAGATTGCCGGCCACGTTCGTCAGGGCGCAATGGCGTATCTCCGCCAGCAGTACAAGGTCGTGCTGATTGTATTTGCAGTACTCGCCGTATTTTTCGCCATATTGGCATACGGCTTCGGCGTGCAGAATCCGTGGGTACCGTTCGCCTTTCTGACAGGCGGATTTTTCTCGGGTTTGGCAGGCTTTTTCGGCATGAAAACCGCCACCTACGCATCGGCTCGTACAGCCAATGCCGCACGCCAGTCGCTCGACGGCGGACTGCGCATCGCATTCCGAAGCGGTGCGGTAATGGGACTCGTCGTCGTAGGTTTGGGACTGCTCGACATATCGGTATGGTACATCATTCTCGACCACTTCGTCGATGCCGACAGCACACAGAAACTCGTCGTCATCACAACCACGATGCTTACCTTCGGAATGGGTGCTTCGACACAGGCATTGTTCGCACGTGTGGGAGGAGGCATATACACGAAGGCCGCCGATGTGGGAGCCGACCTCGTGGGTAAGGTCGAAGCGGGTATTCCGGAGGACGATCCGCGCAACCCTGCCACCATTGCCGACAACGTGGGCGACAATGTGGGCGACGTGGCAGGTATGGGCGCAGACCTTTACGAAAGTTATTGCGGCTCGATTCTTTCGACCGCAGCACTCGGAGCAGCAGCCTTTGCCGTATCGGGAGACGTGGAGATGCAGACCAAAGCGGTATTCGCACCGATGCTCATTGCGGCAGTCGGCATAATTCTCTCCATCATCGGCATCTTCGCCGTACGTACCAAAGAGGGTGCGACGATGAAGCAGTTGTTGCGTTCGCTCGGCATCGGCACCAATTTGAGTTCCGCACTGATTGCCGTTGCGACATTCGGCATACTCTACATGCTCGGCATCGAAAATTGGCTCGGCATCTCCTTCTCGGTTATCACGGGTCTTGTAGCAGGTATCATCATAGGCCAAGCGACCGAATACTACACCTCGCACACCTATCGTCCTACACAGAAAATCGCCAAAAGTGCCGAGACAGGCCCTGCTACCGTCATCATCTCGGGCGTAGGTTTGGGAATGATATCGACAGCCATACCCGTAGTAACAATCGGTGTCGCCATCGTATTGGCATATCTTTGCGCCAACGGTTTCCATCCCGAAATGACTGCACAGAGCATCTCGCTCGGTCTGTACGGCATAGGTATCGCCGCCGTGGGAATGCTCTCGACGCTCGGCATCACGCTTGCCACCGACGCATACGGCCCGATAGCGGACAATGCGGGCGGCAATGCCGAAATGAGCGGTTTGGGCGAAGAGGTACGCCACCGTACCGATGCCCTCGACGCACTCGGCAACACTACGGCAGCAACAGGCAAGGGCTTTGCAATCGGCTCGGCTGCTCTGACTGCACTCGCATTGCTGGCATCGTATATCGAGGAGATTAAAATAGGCCTGCAACATATCGGCGAGACCGTTCTGACAATGGCAGACGGTTCGACCATAGAGATTGCCAAGGCTTCGATTCTCGATTTCATCGAATACTACCAAATCAATCTGATGAATCCGATAGTATTGGTCGGCATGTTCATCGGAGCGATGATGTCGTTCCTCTTCTGCGGCCTTACGATGAATGCCGTCGGTCGCGCAGCCGAGAGCATGGTGGTAGAGGTACGCCGTCAGTTCCGCGAAATCAAAGGCATATTGACGGGCGAGGCTACTCCCGACTATGCACGCTGCGTGGAGATTTCGACGCGCGGAGCGCAACGCGAGATGATATTCCCGAGTCTGTTGGCTATTATCGTGCCGATATTGACGGGATTGGTATTCGGCGTTGCCGGCGTTATGGGATTATTGGTCGGCGGCCTCAGTTCGGGCTTCGTATTGGCGATTTTCATGGCCAATTCGGGCGGAGCGTGGGACAATGCCAAGAAGTTCATCGAGGACGGCAATTTCGGCGGTAAAGGCTCGGAAAGCCACAAGGCGACCGTCGTCGGCGACACCGTAGGCGACCCGTTCAAAGATACATCGGGTCCGTCGCTCAACATCCTCATCAAACTGATGTCGATGGTCTCTATCGTCATGGCAGGATTGACAGTCGCGTTCCATATTTTTTAGTGGCTAGTGACTAGTGGCTAGCGGCTATAAATTTTTAGTAATTAGTTTTTTGCGGGGCAGCAGCCCCGCAAATTTTATATACCCATCCGTCGTTACGAGCGGAGCGGAGAATCTGTTGCGGACGAATGCGCTATTTTCGCCATTTCGCCCGATTCTGCCCGAGATTCTTCACTCCGCTGCGCTCCGAAAGAGAATGACGGGCAGAAAAACGTCATGCCACACGCGCTTAAAGAGCGCGTGAGTTGGCATCTACCGCTGTTTTGGTTTGGGCTTCGCTGTTTATCGGGTATCGGCACGGTGGTTTTCACAATGGTAGATGGCATACACCCTTCGCATAGAGCCATATCGAGTATCAGTACCCTATTCGGTTGCTCGGGTGTGCCATGACTATTTATTTATTGCGTCATTCTGAGCGATAGCGAAGAATCTGTTTTGGGCGGATGCGCAGTTTTTCTG
>JBJEGV010000016.1:0-165851 GCA_051875395.1 Alistipes sp.
CCGCCCTTGTTGTCGAACGCCTCGTCCTCGGTTTCGCCGTTGGAATGGGGTGCCGTGCTGTTGTTCCACCAACGGATTACCTCGTCGGCGTTGCATTTGATTTCGACCGTATTTTGCGCCGAAATGACGAGTGCCGATGCGGTGAGCAGCAATAGTGTCAGCAGTCGTTTCATGGTCGGATTATTTTACGATGTTGATGATTTTGCCCTGTACGACGATGATTTTCTTCGGTTGTGCGCCTTCGAGCCACTTTTGCGCCTCCTCTTTGGTTACGATGTCGGCCTGCAATTCGGCTGCGGTCATGGAGAGCGGATACTCCTGCTTGAAGCGCAGTTTGCCGTTAATCATCACCGGATATTCAAAAGTGTTTTCGACCAAATATGTCTCGTCGAAATCGGGATAACGGGCATCGCATACGCTGTCGGCGTGTCCCATCATCGACCACAACTGCTCGGCAATGTGAGGCGCGAACGGCGAGATAAGCACCGTAAGCGGCTCCAAAATCTCGCGCTTGTGGCACTCGCCCAATTCGTTTACGCATATCATGAATGCCGCTACCGAGGTGTTGAACGAGAAGTTTTCGATGTCCTCGCGCACTTTGCGGATGGTGCGGTGGAGCGTTTTCAACTCTTTCGGTGTCGCCTTTTCGTCGTTCAGAACCCACTCGCCGTTGCGGCTGTGGAACAGTCGCCAGAAACGACGCAGGAATTTGTGTACGCCGTCGATGCCGTTGGTGTCCCACGGTTTCGATTGCTCGACCGGTCCGAGGAACATTTCGTACATGCGCAGCGTGTCGGCTCCGTACTGCTCTACGATGAAATCGGGATTGACGACGTTGTACATCGATTTCGACATCTTTTCGACAGCCCAACCGCAGATGTATTGGCCGTTTTCGAGGACGAACTTGGCATCGGCGAACTCGGGCCGCCATTTGCGGAAAGCGTCGAGGTCGAGTATGTCATTTTTGACGATATTGACATCGACGTGAATCTCCTGCGTTTGGTATTGGTCGCGCAATCCGAGCGAGACGAATTTGTTGGTGCCTACGATGCGGTAAACGAAGTTGGAACGACCCTGAATCATACCCTGATTGACCAACTTTTTGAACGGCTCGCTCTCGCAGACGTAACCGAGGTCGTAGAGGAACATGTTCCAATAGCGCGAATACATGAGGTGGCCTGTGGCGTGTTCGATGCCGCCGACATACAAATCGACGTTGCGCCAATACTCGTCGGCCTCTTTCGATACGAGAGCCGTGTCGTTGTGCGGGTCCATATAACGCAGATAGTATGCCGACGAGCCTGCAAAGCCCGGCATGGTCGAGAGTTCGTACTCCCAATTTTCGACACGGGCCAATGGCGGCTCTCCCTGCTCGGTCGGACCGAAATCCTTGACAGGCGGCAGACAGAGCGGCAGTTCGCTCTCGTCGAGAGGTCGTGCCGTGTCGCCTTCGTAACGAATCGGGAACGGCTCGCCCCAATAACGCTGGCGCGAGAATATGGCATCGCGCAGACGGTAGTTCACCAACCGCTTGCCTATTCCGCGACGTTCGACCTCGGCGAACATCGATTTTATCGCCTCCTTGACATCCTTGCCGTCGAGAAAATCCGAATTTATCATCGCTCCCGATTTGGCATCGTAAGAGGCTTGCGAAATATCGCCGCCTTCCACCACCGGCACGATGTCCAAACCGAAATGGCGGGCAAAGGCGTAGTCGCGCGAATCGTGAGCCGGCACGGCCATTATGGCACCTGTGCCGTAACCCGCCAAGACATAGTCGGAGGCGTAAATCGGAATGCGCTTGCCCGAGAACGGATTGATGGCGTAGGAGCCTGTGAATACGCCGCTGACACGCTTGGTCTCGGCGATACGCTCGCGTTCGGAGCGTTTTTTTGTCTGCTCGATGTACTCTTCGACCGCCGTGCGCTGTGCAGGAGCGGTGAGGTCGCCAATCCATTCGTGTTCGGGCGCGATGACCATGAACGTTACGCCGAATACGGTGTCGGGACGTGTGGTAAAAATCTCCAATTTGCGCATCGAGCCGTCGGGCATCTCCACATCGAAGAACATCTGCGCTCCCTCCGAACGGCCTATCCAATTGCGCTGTATCTCTTTGAGCGACTCGCTCCAATCGAGCGCATCCAAACCGTCGAGCATGCGTTGTGCGTATGCCGTAACACGCAACAGCCACTGCTTCATGCGCTTCTGCTCCACAGGATAGCCGCCTCGTACCGACAAGCCGTCCTTGACCTCGTCGTTGGCGAGAACGGTGCCGAGTTTCGGACACCAATTGACCATCGTGTCGGCACGGAATGCCAAACGGTAGTTGTGCAGAGTGCGTTCGCGCTCCGCTTCGCTCATGGCGTTCCACTCCTCGGCCGTGAAATGCAGTTCGGTGGTGCAGGCTGCATCGACGCCCTCGGTACCGTGCTTGGCGAAGTGCTCTACGAGTTCGGCTATCGGTTTCGCCTTCTGTTCCGTGCGGTTGTAATAATGGGCGAACATCTTCAAAAATGCCCACTGCGTCCATTTGTAGTAGGCAGGGTTGCAGGTGCGTACCTCGCGACTCCAATCGAACGAAAATCCGATTTTGTCCAACTGCTCGCGGTAGCGGGCTATGTTCTGCTCGGTCGTTACGGCAGGATGCTGCCCCGTCTGTATGGCGTACTGCTCGGCAGGCAGACCGAATGCGTCGTAACCCATCGGGTGTAGTACGTTGTAACCGCAGAGCCGTTTGTAACGGGCATAGATGTCGGATGCTATGTAGCCAAGCGGATGGCCGACGTGAAGCCCTGCTCCCGACGGATAGGGGAACATGTCGAGAACGTAGTATTTAGGCCGCTTCGGGTCGATGTCCACCTTGTAGGTGCCACGCTTTTTCCACTCGTTTTGCCAATGATTTTCAATCTCTCTGAAATCGTATTCCATGATTTTCGCTGTGTTTTGTTGTCGTGTTTTGTTGCGTTTTCGGTTGCGGGTGTCGATACAGTCATATATGACTGCATCGGCAAGCATGCAAAAATACTATTTCTTTCCCTAAAAACGGAGCATTCGCCGCCGAATTTCAAAATAATTTTCGGCAATGCCGTTCCGAAAGGGTTTGTTGTTATCGTTTAACGATAAAAAACGGGAGAGTTTTTATATTGTTTTACAATAAAAATTTGTCGCTGTTTCTATATTGTTGAACGATAAATTTAGGCAGCGAATCCGACCCCGATTTTTGTATGGTTTTATTCGCAAATCTTTTTCTCTTGCGGGCCGTTTCGGACAGGGCGGCGCGATAAAATCGATGCGGATGTCGGAGATATTGTTTTGTGCTGCGAGTCGGTGTGTGGTTTATCGAAAATACGTTTTGATCATCAATGATTTACAAAATAATAGATAAATAAACCTTTATACTTTTTGAAATTTTATAAGAAAAAAGAATCAAAAACAGCGGCCAAAAGGGCTAATTGCGCGAAAAATAGGGGCTAAAAGCGTCAAAAAAATTGCATATATATAGTGTAAACCAAAAAAAATGTATATCTTTGCAAGCCTTTTGGCAACAAGAAATAGAAATCGGGACACAAAAGTCCCATGAGTATTAACAAATTAAAGGTTTAACAATGCCAACTATTCAACAGTTAGTAAGAAGCGGCAGAACGCAACTCGATTTCAAGAGTAAGTCGCCTGCGCTTGCAGCGTGCCCTCAGCGTCGCGGTGTTTGTACCCGTGTGTACACCACCACGCCTAAAAAGCCTAATTCGGCCATGCGTAAGGTTGCACGTGTAAGATTGACAAACGGCAAGGAGGTCAATGCCTACATTCCGGGCGAAGGCCACAACTTGCAGGAACACTCTATCGTACTCGTCCGTGGCGGTCGTGTAAAGGACCTTCCGGGTGTACGTTATCACCTCGTGCGCGGTGCGCTCGATTCGGCCGGCGTGGATGGTCGTCGCCAGCGTCGTTCCAAGTATGGAGCAAAACGACCAAAAGCAGGTGCAGCAAAGAAATAATCTGCACGAAACAAAAAACAAACACTTAATTTAGGAAACAACAATGAGAAAAGCTAAGCCAAAGAAGCACACTCTACTTCCTGATCCGAAGTTCAACGACGTGGCAGTAACCCGTTTCGTGAACAATTTGATGTTGGATGGCAAGAAGAGTATTGCCTATGCCATTTTCTACGATTCGCTGGAATTGGTGGGCAAGAAGATGAAGGATGCTGATAAATCTCCAATCGAGGTTTGGAAACAAGCCTTGGAGAACATCACTCCGCAAGTCGAAGTAAAATCGAAACGTATCGGTGGAGCGACGTTCCAAGTCCCGATGGAGGTTCGTCCGGAGCGTAAGATTTCTATTTCGATGAAAAACCTTATACTCTTTTCGCGCAAGCGTTCCGGCAAATCGATGGCTGAGAAGCTCGCAGGCGAGATAGTGGACGCCTACAACCAGCAGGGTGCGGCATTCAAACGTAAGGAGGAGATGCACCGCATGGCGGAGGCAAACAAGGCGTTCGCACATTTCAGATTTTAATTAGGAAGAGGAGAAAATCACAATGGCAACACGAGATTTACATTTCACCCGTAACATCGGTATCATGGCGCACATCGACGCTGGTAAGACGACCACGTCGGAGCGTATCCTCTTCTATACGGGTAAGACTCACAAAATCGGCGAGGTGCATGAGGGCGGAGCCACCATGGACTGGATGGTGCAGGAGCAGGAGCGCGGTATTACCATCACTTCGGCTGCCACCACCGCATTCTGGCACTACAAAGACCAGACCTACCAAATCAACCTCATCGATACTCCGGGACACGTCGATTTCACCGTCGAGGTGGAGCGTTCGTTGCGTGTTTTGGACGGCGCAGTCGCAACGTTCTGTGCCGTGGGCGGAGTCGAGCCTCAGTCGGAGACCGTTTGGCGTCAGGCCGACAAGTACAACGTGCCTCGTATCGGTTACGTCAACAAGATGGACCGTACGGGTGCCGATTTCCTCTCCGTATGCGGCCAAATCAAGGAGCATTTCGGAGCAACCGCACTGCCGGTTGTCCTGCCTATCGGCGCGGAGGACAAATTCGAAGGTTTGATAGACCTTATATATAATAACGCCATCTACTACTACGACGACAAGACCGTTCGCGACAACTTCGAGTTGCGCGAGATTCCGGACAACCTGAAAGCCGAAGCAGAGGAGTGGCGCAACAAACTCATCGAGGAGGTCGCAGCGACCGACGATGCGTTGATGGAGAAATTCTTCGAGGACCCGAATTCGATTACTCCGGACGAACTCATCGCCGCAATCCGCAAGGCAACTATCGGTATGAAACTCGTGCCGATGCTCTGCGGTTCGTCGTTCCACAACAAGGGCGTGCAGAAACTGCTCGACTATGTCATCGCATTCCTGCCTTCGCCGATGGATGTTCCTCCTGTCGAGGGCGTAAATCCGAAAAACGACGAGATTGAGGTACGTCATGCGTCGGAGAACGACCCGTTCTGCGGTCTTGCGTTCAAGATTGCAACCGATCCGTTCGTAGGCCGTTTGGCATTCGTCCGCGTATATTCCGGTCGTTTGGATGCCGGCTCGTATGTTCTGAATTCCCGCAGCGGCAAGCGCGAGCGTATCAGCCGTATCTATCAGATGCACGCCAACAAGCAGAATCCTTTGGAGTCTGTCGGTGCAGGCGACATCTGCGCGGCAGTCGGTTTCAAGGAGATTCACACGGGCGATACTCTCTGCGCCGAGAATGCACCTATCGTTCTCGAACAGATGACCTTCCCTGAACCGGTTATCGGTTTGGCGGTCGAGCCTAAAACGCAGAAAGACCTCGACAAACTCGGTATAGCACTTGCAAAACTCGCCGAGGAGGACCCTACCTTTACGGTACGCACCGACGAGGAGAGCGGTCAGACCATCATCAGCGGTATGGGCGAGTTGCACCTCGATATCATCGTTGACCGTCTGCGTCGCGAGTTCGGCGTGGAGATTAACCAAGGTGCGCCGCAGGTTAATTACAAAGAGGCTCTTACCAAGACCGTTCAGCATCGCGAGGTATTCAAGAAGCAGACGGGTGGTCGCGGTAAGTTCGCCGACATCATCTTCGAAATCGGTCCTGCCGATGACGACAAACCGGGTCTTACGTTTGTCGATGAGGTTAAGGGCGGTAACATTCCGAAGGAGTTCATCCCGTCTGTTCAGAAGGGATTCGAGGCCGCTATGGCAAACGGCGCAATGGCCGGTTACAAAATCGATTCGATGAAGGTTACGCTGAAAGACGGTTCGTTCCATCCGGTCGATTCCGACCAGTTGTCGTTCGAAATCGCTGCCCGTAACGGTTTCCGTGTCGCTGCTCCAAAGGCAGGCTCGGTGATTATGGAGCCTATCATGTCCGTCGAGGTCGTTACTCCGGAGGAGAACATGGGCGACATCATCGGCGACCTTAACAAGCGTCGCGGTCAGATTCAGGGTATGGAGTCGAAGGGTACGGCCCGCGTCATCAAAGCCAAAGTGCCTCTCTCGGAGATGTTCGGCTATGTAACGGTGCTGCGTACCATTTCGTCGGGACGTGCAACGTCGTCGATGGAGTTCTCGCACTTCGAGGAGGTACCGGCAAATCTCGCCAAGGAGATTATCGAGAAATCGGGTAAACGTAAGGATATAGAGTAAAAGCAAAGAATATGAATCAGAAAATTAGAATCAAATTGAAGTCTTTCGACCACAATCTGGTGGATAAGTCGGCCGAGAAGATTGTCAAGACCGTAAAAAGTACCGATGCAATGGTCAGCGGTCCGGTGCCGCTCCCTACGCACAAGCAGATTTACACGGTCAATCGTTCGACCTTCGTAAACAAGAAGGCACGCGAGCAGTTCCAACTCTGCACTTTCAAGCGTATCATCGACATCTACTCTTCGACTCCGAAGACTATCGATGCTTTGATGAAACTCGAATTGCCTTCGGGCGTCGAGGTCGAAATCAAGTGCTGATACGCCGAAAGACCGATTGTGTCGGGGCGTTTCGGACGGAATAAGTGAACTGTCCCGCCCCGCATATATGAAACGCATATATTATAAATAGGTATAAAAACAAATTCACTTAATTATTAACAAACGTAATTCGACAGAAAAATGTCAGGACTAATTGGAAAGAAAATCGGAATGACTTCCGTTTACAGTGCCGAGGGTAAAAATATACCATGCACTGTCATTGAGGCTGGTCCGTGTGTGGTTACGCAAATCAAAACCGTCGAGAAGGATTCCTACGAAGCGGTGCAGATTGCCTATGACGACAAAAGTGAAAAGCACACCAGCAACAGTTTGTTAGGCCACTTCAAGAAAGCAGGCACAACCCCTAAACGCAAAATGGCTGAATTCAAGGGTATGCCGGAAGTGAATCTTGGAGATACCCTTACCGTAGACCTCTTCGCCGAAGACGATTGGGTTGACGTAACAGGGATATCCAAGGGTAAAGGCTTTCAGGGTGTTGTAAAGCGTCACGGTTTCGGTGGCGTGGGTGGTCAGACTCACGGTCAGCACAACCGTCAGCGTAAGCCGGGTTCGCTCGGTGCATCATCCTATCCGTCGCGTGTCTTCCCGGGTAAGCGTTTGCCTGGCCAGATGGGTGGCGAGCAGGTTAAGGTACTTAACCTGAAAGTATTAAAGGTAATTCCGGAGAACAATCTTATCCTTGTAAAGGGTTCGATTCCGGGTGCAAAAGGTTCTTATTTAACGATTGAGAAGTAGTATGGAATTAGCAGTATTGAACGCACAAGGACAAGAGACCGGTCGTAAGGTAGTCCTTTCGGACGCGGTTTTCGGCGTGGAGGCTAATGACCACGCTATCTACCTCGACGTAAAGCAGTATTTGGCTGACCAGCGTCAGGGTACTCACAAGTCGAAGCAGCGCAACGAAGTTGCAGGTTCGACTCGCAAGTTGAAGAGACAAAAAGGTACGGGTGGAGCCCGTTGCGGCAGCATCAAAAGCCCTCTTTTCCCGGGTGGCGGTCGCGTCTTCGGTCCGGTGCCTCGCGATTACAGTTTCAAACTCAACAAAAAGTTGAAGAAACTCGCTCGTCGCAGCGCATTGACCTACAAGGCACAGGCAGGTGCTATTACCGTGGTTGAAGCCATCAACCTCGACGCTCCTAAAACAAAGAGCGTGGTGGCTTTGGCAAATGCTCTCAAAGTATCGGACAAGAAGGTTCTTATCGTTCTGCCGGACACGAACGTAAACCTTCAACTCTCTTGCCGCAACATTCCGTCGGTAAAGACGATTTTGGCTTCGCACCTCAATACTTATGAGGTAATGAACGCATCGGCTTTGGTGATGGTTGAAGGCGCAGAAAATATGTTGAATGTAATGTTAGCTTAAAACGAAGGAGATATGGAAATTATCATTAAGCCTATTTTGACCGAAAAGATGACGATTCAGGGCGAAAAGTTGAATCGTTACGGTTTCATCGTAGATGTAAAGGCTAACAAGTTGCAGATTCGTAACGCCGTAGAACAGATGTACAATGTCGTCGTAACCGACGTCAATACCATCAACTACATGGGCAAACAGAAGAGCCGCTACACCAAGGCCGGTTTGCTCGAAGGTCGTGCTAACAACTTCAAGAAGGCAATCGTCACCTTGAAGGAAGGAGATAAGATAGATTTTTACAGTAATATCTAACGGAGATGGCAGTAAGAAAGTTTAAACCGGTAACTCCCGGTACAAGACATAAGATTATCGGTACGTTCGACGAAATCACGACGAACAAACCGGAGAAGTCGTTGCTGAGCGTCAAGAAGAGCACGGGCGGCCGCAACAATACAGGTAAAATGACTGTCCGCTACATCGGCGGCGGCCACAAACAGATGTATCGTTTGGTCGATTTCAAGCGTGCGAAAGACGGCATCGCTGCAACCGTAAAGACTATCGAATACGATCCTAACCGTACGGCACGCATCGCACTTGTAGTGTACGCTGACGGCGAAAAGAGTTATATCCTCGCACCGAACGGTCTCAAAGTCGGACAGACTGTTGTCAGCGGTTCGGGCGTAGCACCGGAACTCGGCAACGCACTGCCGTTGGCAGAGATTCCGCTGGGAACTCTTATTCATAACATTGAACTCTACCCCGGTCAGGGTGCCGCAATGGCTCGTTCGGCCGGTTCGTATGCTCAACTTTTGGCGCGTGAGGGCAAATTTGCAATCATCAAGTTGCCATCGGGAGAGACTCGTATGGTACTCGTAACCTGCCGTGCAACCGTAGGCGTTGTGTCGAACATCGACCACAACCTCGAAAGTTCGGGTAAGGCGGGACGTAAGCGTTGGCTCGGTCGCCGTCCTCACAACCGCGGTGTCGTAATGAACCCGGTAGATCACCCGATGGGTGGTGGTGAAGGTCGTGCGTCAGGTGGTCATCCGCGTTCGCGTAAGGGCTTGTTGGCTAAGGGCTATAAGACTCGTAACCCTAAGAAGACTTCGGCCAAGTTTATTATTTCAAGAAAAAAATAATTAAAAAGAGTACATAATGAGCCGTTCATTAAAAAAAGGACCATTCATTGACCCGAAACTTGAAGCGAAAGTGGTCGCACAAGCAGAGGGCAATAAAAAGTCTGTCATCAAGACTTGGTCACGAGCAAGTATGATTTCGCCTGACTTCGTAGGTCAGACGATTGCAGTCCACAACGGAAACAAGTTCATTCCGGTTTATGTAACCGAGAATATGGTAGGCCACAAACTCGGCGAGTTCGCCCCTACCCGTACTTTCCGCGGTCATGCAGGTAACAAGAAAAAATAGGTAGACAATGGGTAAAAGAAAAGCAATAAGAGCCGAAAAATTGAAGGCTGAGAAGATGCACAAAGCCATCGCCATCATGCGCGATTGCCCTACCTCCCCACGCAAAATGCGTCTGGTTGCAGACATCATCCGCGGTGTGGAGATTAACAAGGCGCTTGGTATTCTTCGCTACTCGAAGAAAGAGGCATCTATAAGATTGGAGAAACTCTTGAAGTCGGCTATTGCCAACTGGGAGGCTAAAAACGAAGGCGAACGTCTGGAAGATACCAAACTCTGCGTTAAAGAGGTTATGGTTGACGGCGGACGAATGCTCAAACGTATTCAGGCTGCGCCGCAAGGTCGCGCACACCGTATTCGCAAACGTTCGAACCACGTTACTATCGTAGTCGATAAATTGGAAACCGCAGAAAACAAGTAATCAAATGGGACAGAAAGTTAATCCAATAGCAAACCGTCTTGGCATCATCAAAGGTTGGGACTCCAACTGGTTCGGTGGTAAGGATTTCTCAGAGAAATTGGTCGAAGACGCAAAGATTCGTAAATACCTGAACGTCCGTTTGGCAAAGGCGAGCATCTCGAAAATCATCATCGAGCGCACGCTGAAACTCGTTACGGTAACCATCTCGACTGCCCGTCCGGGTATCATCATCGGCAAGGGCGGTTCGGAAGTCGATAAATTGAAGGAGGAGTTGAAGAAACTCACCGGCAAGGAGATTCAAATCAACATCTTCGAGGTTAAGCGTCCGGAGGTCGATGCAACCATCGTGGGTCAGACCATCGCCCGCCAACTCGAAGGCCGTGTTTCGTACCGTCGTGCAATCAAAACCGCCATCGCTTCGACGATGCGCATGGGTGCCGAGGGTATCAAGGTTCAAATCGCCGGTCGTGTTGGTGGTGCCGAAATGGCGCGTACCGAAACCATCAAGGAGGGTCGTATTCCGTTGCACACATTCCGTGCAGACGTCGATTACTGCTTGTCGGAGGCTCTGACCAAGGTCGGAATCCTCGGCATCAAGACGTGGATTTGCCACGGTACGGTGTATCACAAGCGCGATTTGTTCGAGATTGCAGGTGCTGCATCGCAGCAACAGCGTCCACAGCAGGGCGCACCGCGTAAAGGCGGCGCACCGAAACGCAGACGCAATAACAACAGTAAGTAGTACCTTCTAAAAGCAAAAAACAGTTATGTTACAGCCAAAAAAGACCAAATTCAGAAGAATGCAAAAGGGTCGTATGAAGGGTGTTGCTCAAAGAGGTAACCAACTTGCATACGGTTCGTTCGGCATAAAGGCTCTCGAATCCTCGTGGATTACGGGTCGCCAAATCGAGGCAGCGCGTCAGGCGATTACTCGTTATATGAAGCGTGAGGGACAGATATGGATTCGTATCTTCCCCGACAAACCGATAACCAAGAAACCTGCCGAGGTACGTATGGGTAAAGGTAAAGGTAATCCGGAAGGATTCGTTGCGCCTGTTACTCCTGGACGTATGCTCTTCGAGGCAGAAGGTGTACCTATGGCGGTTGCACAGGAGGCACTCCGTCTGGGCGCACAGAAACTGCCTATAACCACTAAATTTGTTGTTCGCCGCGACTACGACGAATCGACGGCAATATTGTAAAAAGGAGGATTACAGATTATGAAAACAGCTGAAATTAAAGACCTGTCCGTACAGGATTTGACAGAACGCATCGCTTCGGAGAAGGCAAAACTCGCGACGATGAAGGTTCAACATGCCGTATCGCCAATCGAAAATCCTTCGATTATTAAGAAAACCCGCAGAGATATAGCTCGCATGCTGACGATTCTGCGCCAAAAATAGGAACGATTATGGAAAGAAATCTTAGAAAAGAGCGTATCGGAGCAGTTGTCAGCAACAAAATGGAGAAGACCATCGTGGTAGCTGTCGCTCGTAAGGTAAAGCACCCTATCTACGGTAAGTTCGTGAACAAAACCACCAAATTCGTGGCAGAGTGCCTCGACGAGACCGTTAAGGAGGGCGATACAGTACGCATTATGGAGACCCGCCCGTTGAGCAAGACGAAGCGTTGGAGATTAGTACAAATCATTGAAAGAGCGAAGTAGTTATGATACAACAAGAAAGCAGACTCGTAGTAGCCGACAACAGCGGAGCGAAGGAGGTACTTTGCATTCGCGTACTCGGCGGCACGAAACGTCGCTATGCATCTATCGGCGATAAAATCGTGGTGGCTGTCAAGAGCGCGTCCCCTTCGGGCGATGTCAAGAAGGGTGCCGTGTCGAAAGCGGTCGTAGTAAGAACAACAAAGGAGATACGTCGTGCCAACGGTTCGTACATTCGTTTCGACGACAACGCCGTAGTTCTTCTTAACAATCAGGGTGAAATGCGTGGTACCCGTATATTCGGTCCTGTCGCACGCGAGTTGCGCGACCAATATATGAAGATTATCTCCCTTGCGCCCGAAGTATTGTAGTAATCAAAAAAATTACAGAATATGAAATTGCATATCAAGAAAGGGGATACGGTTCGTGTCATTGCCGGCGACAGCAAAGGCCAAGAGGGCAAAGTGCTGAAAGTCGAGGTTTCGAAATCGCGTGCTTACGTCGAGGGCCAAAACCTTGTCAAGAAGGCTACCAAACCTAATGCCAAGAACCCGCAGGGCGGTATCGTCGAGCAGGAGGCTCCGATACACATCTCTAACTTGCAGTTGCTCGACCCGAAGAGCGGTAAACCTACCCGCATCGGTCGCAAGACGGCTGCAAACGGCAAATTAGTTCGTTACGCTAAAAAATCAGGGGAGGAGATTAAATAATGGCATACGTACCAACACTCAAAACGCAGTATAAGGAGCAGATTGTTCCTGCCCTTATGAAGGAGTTCGGATACAAGAGCATTATGCAGTGTCCGAAACTTGAAAAGATAGTCATCAATCAGGGTATGGGTCAGGCTGTGGCCGACAAGAAACTCATCGATGTCGCACAGCAGGAACTCACCCAGATTACAGGTCAGAAAGCCGTTCAGACCAAGTCGCGAAAGGATATTTCGAACTTCAAACTCCGTAAAGGCATGCCTATCGGTGTTCGTGTAACCCTTCGTCAGAATCGTATGTACGAGTTTTTGGAGCGTCTCATCGCAGTCGCTTTGCCTCGTATCCGCGACTTCAAGGGTATCAACGACAAGTTCGACGGTCAGGGTAACTACACTCTCGGTATCACCGAGCAGATTATCTTCCCAGAAATCGACATCGACAAGATTACCAAAATCTTCGGCATGGAGATTACTTTCGTAACATCGGCACCGACCGACGAGGAGGCTTATGCACTGCTCCGCGAGTTCGGCCTGCCATTCAAGAACGCTAAAAAGAACCAATAGGCTATGGCAAAAGAATCAATGAAGGCTCGCGAAGTGAAGCGCGAGAAACTTGCTGCCCGCTACGCTCATAAGCGTGAGGAGATTGCTGCGGCTCTCAAAGCCGGCGAAATCGACCATGAGGAGGCTTGGATTGCCCTCTCGAAGTTGCCTCGCAACTCCAATCCGATTCGCCAGCACAACCGCTGCAAACTGACAGGCCGTCCGAAGGGCTATATGCGCCAATTCGGTATCAGCCGTATTCAGTTCCGCGAGATGGCTTCGAGCGGTCTCATACCGGGCGTGAAGAAGGCAAGTTGGTAGTTATACGGCACGACGGGAAGCAGGTGCGATTCGGTCGTACTTGCTTCGTGCTGTCGGCTACCTGCGGCAGAGGTTTGCCGCACAACGAAAAAAGATTTTGATTTCGGTAAATAACCGTAGGTTAATTGCCGAAAAATCACTATCTTTGCGCGCGTCGCACAATTTGATGGAGTGCGACCGACAAAAAAGCGGAAACTGCTGTAAATCTTTGGGCCGGCAACGGCTCGGCAAGATGAAAGCATAACCAATAACAAACCGATTTTTTAATTTTAACTTTTAATTCATTATGACAGATCCAATAGCGGATTTTCTGACGAGAATTAGAAACGCAGTGAAAGCCAACCACAAGGTGGTTGAAGCTCCTGGCTCAAAAATTAAAGAAGCCATCACTAAAATTCTCTACGAGCAGGGTTATATCCTTGCTTACAAGTTCGACAAAGATGAGAAGGGACACCCGACCATCAAGATTGCGCTCAAATGGGACGCAGCAACCAAAACCAACGCAATTCGCGATTTGAAGCGCGTTTCGCGTCCGGGTTTGCGTCAGTATGCTTCGGTGGCTGACATGCCGCGCGTTCTCAACGGACTCGGTATCGCAATCGTATCGACCTCAAAAGGCATCATGACCGGCACAAAGGCTTGTCAGGAGAATGTCGGCGGTGAGGTATTGTGCTACATTTATTAATTTTCAAAACTCAAACAACAATGTCAAGAATTGGTAAATTACCTGTAATCTTACCTGCCGGAGTCGAGGTAACAGTCGCTCCCGACAATACGGTAAGCGTGAAAGGGCCACTTGGGACACTGAATCAGAAGGTTGATTCGGATATTACTGTTGAGGTCGGTACTACTACTTGCAAAGAGAGCGGGAAGGAGTTGGCAGCAGTTATCGTCACGCGCCCTACTAATCAGCCGCGTCATCGTTCGCTGCACGGACTCTATCGTGCGCTTATCCACAACATGGTGGTCGGCGTATCGAAAGGTTACGAAATCAAGCAGGAGTTGGTCGGCGTAGGTTTCAAAGCCGAAGTGAAAGGCGACATTCTCGAAATGAGCCTCGGTTATTCGCACGACACATATCTCAAACTCCCTAAGGAGGTTTCGGCTACTGCCGTTACCGAGAAGAAGGGCAATCCGATTGTTACGCTCAAAAGTGCGGACAAACAGCTCATCGGTCAGGTGGCTGCAAAACTCCGTTCGCTGCGTAAGCCGGAACCTTACAAGGGCAAGGGTATCAAGTTTGTAGGCGAGCAGATTCGTCGTAAGGCAGGTAAGTCTGCAAATGCTAAATAGTAAAACAGAGTAAGTTATGTCATTGAATAAGATTGAAAGAAGAGAGAGAATCAAGATGCGTATCCGCAAAATCGTAAGCGGAACATCTGAACGTCCTCGTATGACTGTATTCCGTAGCAACAAGCAAATCTACGTACAGTTTATCGATGACCTTGCCGGTGTTACCTTAGCAACTGCCTCGTCGAAAGAGATTGCTTCGGAGGTTGCCGGAAAGAACAAATGCGAAGTTGCCGCTTTGGTCGGTCAGTTGGCTGCCAAGAAGGCAATCGAAAAGGGTATCGCCACCGTGTCATTCGACCGTAACGGCTACCTCTATCATGGCAGAGTAAAAATGTTGGCTGATGCTGCTCGCGAGGGTGGCCTTAAATTCTAAGGGATATGGCAAATACAAATAAAGTACGCACAAGCGACCTCGAGTTGAAAGACAGACTCGTGAGCATCAACCGCGTTACCAAAGTAACGAAGGGTGGTCGTACATTCAGTTTCTCTGCAATTGTAGTTGTCGGTAACGAAAACGGCGTCGTGGGCTACGGTCTGGGTAAAGCAGCCGAAGTTACCGCTGCCATTGCAAAGGGCGTTGAAGATGCAAAGAAGAATTTGGTTAAGGTTCCGGTTATCAACGGCACTATTCCTCACAAACAGGAGATGCGTTTCGGCGGCTCGGTTGTGATGATTCGTCCGGCTGCTCCGGGTACCGGTATCATCGCCGGTGGTGCCATGCGTGCCGTATTGGAGTCGGTGGGCATCAAGAACGTGCTGGCTAAAAGTAAGGGTTCGTCGAACCCGCACAACCTCGTCAAGGCTACCGTCGGTGCTTTGTGCGAGTTGCGCGATGCTTACAGCGTTGCCAAGGTTCGCGGCATTTCACTCAATCAAGTGTTTAACGGTTAATTTGTGAACAATTATGGCAACATTGAAAATAACGCAAGTACGCAGCCGCATCGGTGCTACGGCACAGCAGTGCAAAAATCTCGATGCTCTCGGATTGCACAAAATCAATCAGAGCGTGACTCACAGCGACTCGGCCGTCATCAAAGGCATGGTAGAGCGCGTGAAGCACCTTGTAAAGATTGAGGTTACGGAGGAGAAGGCGAAGGCAACCAAAAAGGCGGCTCCGAAAGCAGCCAAAGCGGTAGCAGAGCCTGTCGTAGCCGAGGCAACAGAGCAGGCGACAGCCCCAAAAGCAGAGAAGGCTCCTAAGGCGGAGAAGGCAGAAAAGAAACCTGCTGCCAAGAAACCTGTGGCAAAAAAAGTAACAAAGACTAAAAAGGAGGAATAACAGATGGAACTCAATAATCTTAAACCTGCAAAGGGCTCGACTCACCACGACAAACGTATCGGTCGCGGTGCCGGTTCGGGACATGGAGGCTATGCCACTCGCGGTAACAAGGGTGCACAGTCGCGTTCGGGTTATTCGCGCAAGTTGGGCTTCGAGGGCGGTCAGATGCCGCTCCAACGTCGTCTGCCGAAATTCGGTTTTACCAATCTGAAAAGAGTGGAGTACAAGCCGATTAACCTTTCGACGCTCGAAGAACTCGCTTCCAAGAACGCACTTACCGAGATTAACATCGACACGCTCATCGGCGCAGGATTCGTTTCCGACGGCGATCGCGTGAAGATTCTCGGCAACGGTTCGCTCACCAAGGCTTTGACGGTTACGGCAAACGCATTCTCGAAGAGTGCAGAGGCGGCAATCGCAGCAGCCGGAGGCAGCGTGGTTAAATTGTAACAACAAGGCTAAAAACCCTGATATTTATGAAAAGTTATCTTTATGTTGGCATACTTGTCTTGGTGATTATCGCCTTGCTTGCAACCAACAAGAAACTTGTAGAGACACTCAAAAATATATTCAAGATTGAGGATTTGCGTCGCCGTATCGGTTACACGGTCCTGCTCATCCTGATATATCGTTTGGGTTGTTATGTGGTGATTCCGGGTATCAACCCCAACCTTCTCGGTGAGGGTTCCGCATTGGCGAACCAGATGGACAGCAACAGCCTGTTGGGCTTGCTCAACGTATTCTCTGGTGGTGCATTTGCCAATGCCGCGATTTTCGCGCTCGGAGTTATGCCGTACATCACGGCCTCGATTATCATTCAGTTGCTCGGCATGATGGTTCCTGCCGTGCAGAAGTTGATGAAAGAGGGCGAGAGCGGTCGCCGCAAGATGAACCAATGGACACGACTGCTGACCATCGGAGTACTCTTGCTCCAAGGTCCTACCTACGTGGCCAACCTCTACCACCAGATGCCGCAGGCATTCGTTTACGGTAACTCCGTCGGATTTACCCTCTATGCGACTGTCGTGCTCATCGCCGGTACCATGTTCATCATGTGGCTCGGAGAGAAGATTACCGACAAGGGTATCGGCAACGGCGTGTCGCTTATCATCATGATAGGTATCGTCGCTCGTCTGCCGCATGCAATGCTTGCCGAATTGAGCGCACGTCTCAACACTTCGACGGGTTCGCTCATCATGGTAATCATCGAACTCGTGCTGCTCTTCTTGGTGTTTATGGCAACCATCGCAGTCGTGCAGGCTGTCCGCAAGGTGCCTGTACAGTACGCGAAGCGTATCATCGGCAATAAGCAGTACGGTGGTGTGCGTCAGTGGATTCCGTTGAAGATGAATGCGGCGAACGTGATGCCGATTATCTTCGCACAGGCGCTGATGTTTATCCCGATGCTCTTTGTCAATGTCGCACCGAAGTTTGCCGGCGCATTTGCCGACATGACGGGTGTGTGGTACAACATTACGCTTGCGGTGTTGGTAATCGCCTTTACCTATTTCTACACGGCGATTATCATCAATCCTCAACAAATGGCTGACGATATGAAACGCAACGGCGGTTTTATACCGGGTATCAAACCGGGTAAGGCAACCGTTGAGTATATCGATACCATTATGACGAGAATCACCCTGCCGGGTTCGATTTTCCTCGCAATCGTCTCGATTCTTCCTGCCCTTGCGATGAAGTTCCTCGGCGTTCAGCAGGCATTCGCCTATTTCTACGGCGGTACGTCGCTGCTGATTATGGTAGGTGTGATACTCGACACTCTGCAGCAGATAGAGAGTCACCTTTTGAATCGTCATTACGACGGTCTGATGAAGACGGGACGCATTCAGGGACGACACTAAAAGTTTAGCAAGAGCCGAAAGATGATATATCTGAAAACGGACGAAGAGATTGAGTTGCTCCGCGAGAACAACATTCTGGTTAGTCGGACGCTGGCCGAGGTCGGTCGTCATATCAAACCGGGTGTAACAACCAAATATCTGGACAAAGTCGCCGAAGACTTTATCCGTTCTCACGGTGCAATTCCCTCTTGTCTGGGATACGAGGGCTATCCTGCGGCGACCTGTATTTCGGTCAACGACACGGTGGTTCACGGGATTCCGTCGGATAAAATCGTAATAAAAGAGGGCGACATTGTGTCGGTCGATTTATGTACGTTTATGAAGGGGTTCAATGGCGATTCGGCATATACGTTTGCCGTAGGCGAGGTGTCGGACGTGGTCCGTCGCCTTTTGGACGTAACCAAAGAGGCTCTTTATAGAGGTACCGCACAGGCAAAAGCGGGCAATCGCGTAGGCGATATATCCGCAGCAGTGCAGGACTACGTCGAAAGTTTCGGTTACGGCGTGGTGCGCGAACTGGAAGGACACGGTTTGGGACATAAAATGCACGAAGAGCCCGGTGTTCCGAATTACGGTGCGCGTGGCAGAGGTCCGCTCTTGAAAGAGGGCATGGTCATCTGCATAGAACCGATGATTACGATGGGAAGTCGGGCTATCGTTTTCGAGCGCGATGGGTGGACGGTACGCACTCGCGACCGTAAACCGGCGGCACACTTCGAGTTTGCCGTTGCAATCCGCAAGGACGGGCCGGACGTTCTGACCGATTTCGGTATAATCGAAAATTCACTTCAATAACAAAGCGAAAGACTCTATGGCAAAACAGGCTGCTATCGAAAGAGACGGTACCATTATCGAGGCTTTGTCCAACGCGATGTTTCGTGTCGAACTGGACAACGGCCATGTGATTACCGCCCATATCTCGGGCAAGATGCGGATGCACTACATCAAAATCCTGCCGGGAGATAAAGTGAAAGTGGAGATGACTCCTTACGATTTGAGTAAGGGTCGTATATCCTTTAGGTACAAATAACAACAGATTGCTTCAAAATTATGAAAGTAAAAGCATCAATCAAAAAGAGAAGCGAGGATTGCAAAATTGTAAAACGCAAGGGCAAACTCTATGTGATTTGCAAGAAGAATCCTAAATTCAAAATGCGCCAAGGGTAAATATTAAACGATTAAAATTAAAGAGAAAGAAAATTTATGGCACGTATAGTCGGTGTAGATTTACCAAAAAATAAAAGAGGCGAGATCGGCTTGACCTATATTTATGGCATAGGTCGCAGCACGGCTCAAAAGATTCTCGACAAGTGCGGTATCAGTTACGATACCAAGGTCGAGGAGTGGAACGATGAACAGGTCGGTGCAATTCGTGCCGCGATTGCCGATATGGGCATCAAGGTAGAAGGCGAATGCCGTTCGCTCGTTCAGTTGAATATCAAGCGATTGATGGATATCGGTTGCTATCGCGGCATCCGTCATCGTATCGGACTTCCTGTTCGCGGTCAGAGCACCAAAAACAATGCTCGTACCCGCAAGGGCAAGAAGAAGACGGTCGCAAACAAGAAAAAGGCAACTAAGTAATACAGGAGAGTTATGGCAAAGAAAACAGGAACAGTTAAGAAGAAGGTTGTTAAGGTTGGCAATACCGGTATGGCATTTGTTCACTCGACTTTCAACAACGTGATTGTAACCATTACCAACGAGGTCGGCGAGGTTATCAGCTGGTCGTCGGCAGGCAAGATGGGTTTCCGCGGTTCGAAGAAGAACACTCCGTATGCAGCACAGACGGCTGCTGCCGACTGCGCAAAGGTTGCTTACGATATGGGATTGCGTAAGGTTAAGGTTTATGTGAAGGGTCCGGGTCAGGGTCGCGAGAGTGCAGTCCGCACCATCCACGGCGCAGGCATCGAGGTTACCGAGATTATCGACGTAACGCCACTGCCACATAACGGTTGCCGTGCTCCTAACCGTCGTCGTGTATAATCCGGCGCATGACGGAGTCAAGCAACAACTTAATTTACAAATCACACTAAACAATTAAAACAATGGGAAAATATATAGGACCAAAAACGAAAATCGCCCGTCGTTTCGGCGAGGCTATTTATGGTGCTGACAAGGCTCTCGACAAACGCAACGTTCCACCGGGACAGCACGGTCTTGCGCGCAAGCGTAAAAAGGTTTCCGAGTATGGCGTTCAGTTGAACGAGAAGCAGAAGGCAAAATATACATACGGCCTTTTGGAGAAACAGTTCTCGCGCACTTACGAGCAGGCTGCCCGCATGGGCGGTATTACGGGTGAAAACCTGTTGCGCTTGCTCGAATGCCGCCTCGACAATGTCGTATATCGACTCGGCATCGCTCCGACCCGTGCTGCTGCACGTCAGTTGGTATCGCACCGCCACATCTGCGTAAACGGCAATGTTGTGAACATTCCTTCGTACTCGCTCAAAGAGGGCGACGTGGTATCGGTTCGCGAGAAATCCAAGTCTTTGGAGGTAATTACCGACTCTTTGGTAGGCACCAACCACAGCCGTTACGGTTGGTTGGAGTGGGACGGAGCCGCAATGAGCGGTAAGTTCCTGCAAAAGCCGGAGCGCGAGGAGATTCCGGAGAACATCAAGGAGCAGTTGATTGTCGAGTTGTACTCCAAATAGTAAGTAATCAATAACACACACAATTATGGCAATATTAGCGTTTCAGAAACCCGAAAAGGTCATTATGCTCGAATCGACTGCATCGTTCGGTAAATTCGAATTCCGTCCGTTGGAGCCCGGTTTCGGCATGACCATAGGCAATGCTCTGCGCCGTATTTTGCTCTCTTCGTTGGAGGGATATGCAATTACGACCGTACGAGTATCCGGCGTTGATCACGAGTTTGCCGCTATACCGGGCGTGATGGAGGGAATGATTGACATCGTTTTGCAGCTCAAACAGATTCGCTTCATCCGCACCGTTGAGAATCAGGACTCCGAGAAGGCTTCAATCAATGTTGCCGGTGTTACTGAACTTACAGCGGGATACATCTCCAATTTCCTCACCTCGTTCAAGGTGCTCAATCCCGATTTGGTGATTTGCCACCTTGCTCCGGGTACCAAGATGCAGATGACCATAACCATCGGCAAAGGTCGCGGTTATGTTCCTGCCGAGGAGAATACCCCCGAGAACTGCGAGTTCGGCACGCTTCCAATCGACTCGATTCACACCCCTATCAAAAATGTAAAATATACGATAGAGAACTACCGTGTCGAGCAGCGCACCGACTACGAGAAACTGAACATCGAGATTACGACCGACGGCTCAATCAAGCCGAAGGATGCCTTGAAAGAGGCTGCCCGTATTCTGATTCAGCACTTTATGTTGTTCTCGGACGAGAAGATGACCATCAATCTCGACGACCACAACACGGAGAATGATTTGAACGAACCGGAGTTGCACATGCGCCAACTGTTGAAGACCAAACTCGTCGATAAGGATTTGAGTGTTCGCGCACTCAACTGCTTGAAGGCGGCTGACGTCGAGACTATCGGCGACTTGGTAAAACTCAATCGCAACGACTTGTTGAAATTCCGTAATTTCGGTAAAAAGTCGCTGACGGAACTTGATGCTCTGTTGGCTTCGCTCGACCTGAAATTCGGAATGGACGTATCTATGTACAAACTTGATAAAGATTAATTATGAGACACAATAAGAATTTCAATCACCTCGGAAGACAGGCGGGACACCGTAAGGCGATGTTGTCGAACATGGCGTCGTCGCTGATTCTTCACAAGCGTATCGAAACGACCGTTGCGAAGGCGAAGGCTGTTCGTCAGTTCGTGGAGCCGCTGGTAACACGTTCGAAGGAGGATACCACTCATTCGCGTCGTATCGTATTTTCGTACCTCAAACAGAAAGAGGCCGTTACGGAGTTGTTCCGTACCATCGCTCCGAAAATTGCAGAGCGTCCGGGAGGTTACACCCGTATTCTCAAAACCGGATTCCGTTTGGGCGACGGTGCCGATATGTGCATCATCGAGTTCGTTGATTTCAACGAAGCATATACTCTCGGCATCGCTCCGACAGCCGCTGCTGCCGAGCCAGCCAAGCCGAAGACCCGCCGTTCGCGTGCCAAGAAGACGACCGATGCCGTAGAGGACGCGACCGTAGTCGAGGCCAAGAAGGCTGCTCCTAAGGCTCCGAAAGCACCTAAGGCAACTGCTGCGAAAGCCGCTGCGCCGAAGGTTGCAAAGAAGACCAACGTGGGCAAGAAAATGTAAGCGGTGCAAACCTTTTTATAAGGTACCAAAGCGAAGCCGGCAACGGCTTCGCTTTTTTTTGGCGGGTGGCGATGGAGCGGAACGACGACAAGGCCGTCTCCCCTTTTGCGCCCTTTTCTCGCCTTTTCTTGGCAAAAAGGAAAAAAAATGTTAATTTTACAAACCAAAACGCGAAACAGAAAATCGTTAAATTCAAAAATCTATACACTATGTCCGTTTTTCACAAATATCGTTCCATATACTCGCACGACGAGTTGATGGCGCGTCTGCGCAAAATCAAACATGTCGCTCTCGATATGGACGGTACGATTTATATGGGGATGTCGCTTTTCCCATATACCAAACCGTTTTTGGCGGGGCTCTCCTCGTTCGGCGTAAACTATTCGTTCTTGACCAACAACCCGTCGAAGAGTATTGCCGACTATCTGCACAAACTCGATACGCTCGGCATCGAGGCTACCGAGGAGGAGATGTACACGACAGCCCTTGCCACAATCGATTACATCAAAACCAACCATCCGCAGGCCAAGCGTCTGTTCCTGCTCGGTACTCCGTCGATGATTTCGGAGTTCGAGAAGGCGGGCTTCGTCTCGACGGCCGACGACCCGAACGATGTGCCCGACGTAATCGTTGCGGCATTCGACATGTCGTTGGTCTATAACCGCCTGTGCCGCGCGGCATGGTGGATTTCGCAGGGCGTTCCGTACATCGCCACCAATCCCGACCGCGTTTGCCCGACCGACAAACCCGTTGTTTTGGTCGATTGCGGCTCGATTTGCGCCTGCCTCACTCATGCCACAGGCCGCAAGCCCGACATCACGCTCGGCAAACCCGACCCGAATATGTTGTCGGGCATCGTAAAGCGTTACGGCTTGCAGTCGGACGAAATCGCGATGGTCGGCGACCGCATCTACACCGATATCGAGATGGCTCACAACGCCAATGCTTTCGGCGTGCTGGTACTCTCGGGCGAGACCACGCTCGAAGTGGCCGATGCTGCCGCCAAACAGCCTCACCTCATTTGCGACAGTATTGAGGTGCTGGGCGAATTGATTGCCGAGGCGCATAAATCGAAATAAAATCCGACCGACCATGACTACCGAACAGGCTTCAAAATTCAAATATTGGCAATGGCGTACCATCATTACGACGATGATTGGCTATGCGCTGTTCTATTTCGTTCGCAAGAATTTTTCGTTTGCAATGCCGGGCCTCGCTGCCGAGTACGGAATCTCGAATACGAGTTTCGGTCTGATACTTGCAATCGTCGGCTTGGTATATGGCTTCTCGCGTTTCGGCAACGGTTTGATTGCCGACCGCATGAATGCCCGTTTCCACATGTCGTTCGGATTGCTGCTGTGTACGTTGGCAAGTTTCGCATTCGGCTTTGCTCCGCGCATTCTCGGCATCGAAATCGGTGTTGCACCGCATATTTTGGTGGTTGCGTTCGCCGTGCTGCTTGTGCTTAACAACATATTCCAAGGCAGCGGTTTCCCTCCGTGCGCCCGTCTGTTGTCGCATTGGGTACCGCCTCACGAGTTGGCTACCAAAATGTCGATATGGAACACCTCGCACTCCATCGGTGCAGGTCTGCTCGCCATATTGTGCGGTTTCATTATGGGCAATATGGGTGCCGATTTGAGCAGCAACAGCGAGTCGGTCGAGAAGATGACGCACAACTATCTGTCGGCAAACTTTAAGGACGATGTCAAAAAGTCGGATATCCGCATCTCGAAGGTTACGGGCATAACGCTTGCCGAAGAGGGCGACAAGATGATTGCGTATGTCGATTATCTCTATAAGCCGAACTACGAGGGAGGCCGTGCGGAGCAGGTGTCGTTCGCTTTCGACCACGACAAATATATGGCTGTCAAGGGGCTTGTCGAGCAGAACAAGGATATCGCCACAGCCGCGATTGCTGCCGAGACGCAGATGCCGGAGGTGCAGGCCAAGGCCATCCGCAACATCGTGTCGCTTACGACCAATGCGGGTGCATGGCAGTGGTGCTTTTGGCTGCCTGCCATTATCGCTTTAATCGGTGCGATTGGTCTATTCGTATTCCTGCGCGACACTCCGAAATCGGTCGGTCTGCCCGAATTGGAGGGTACAAAAACCTCGATAGGCGACGACGAGGTCGATCCGGCGGAGTATAAGCGTTTCGTGCGCAAGAAGGTATATTGCAATCCGCTGATTTGGATTTTGGCATTTGCCAACTTCTTTGTCTATGTGGTGCGCTTCTCGATTCTCGATTGGGGTCCGAAATTCCTTACGGAGGCTCGCGACATGTCGTACTCGTATGCGGGTTGGACGGTCGCCATCTTTGAGATTTTCGGTATTATCGGCATGTTGTTCGCCGGCTGGATTACCGACAAGGCGTTTGCCGGTCGTGCGCACCGTACATGCGTATTCTGTATGCTAGGTACGGCGGTATTCATGACGGCTTTCTATCTGCTGCCTAACGACGTACACCCGCTCGTGCTGATTTGCGTGCTTGCCATGGCAGGTTTCTGCATCTATGGTCCGCAGGCTCTTATCGGCATCGCTGCCGCCAATCAGGCGACCAAGAAGGCTGCTGCAACGGCCAACGGTCTGACAGGCATATTCGGCTATTTGAGCGTATTCGTGTCGGGTCTCGGTTTGGGCGTATTGGTGGACCACTTCGGTTGGAACTATGTCTTTGTCGGCATGATTGCCGTGGCAGTTGTCGGTATGGCTGTGTTTATGCTGATGTGGGGAGCCAAGAGCAACGGTTACGAGGAGGCATAGCATTCGGCAGACGTTGATACAACGATTCAGGGCAGGTACATACCTGCCCTGAATCGTTTATTCGACTTGGCGATTTCTCCAAAAAAAGTGCGGTATCGAAATACCGCACAACACTAATCCTTATCCGCCTTATTACCGCTTTTTCGCCTTTTTGCGTTTGGCGGCGAGAGCCTTTTCGACTTCGATTTCAAAGTCGGACAGCACGTTCATATAATTTATGAATGCCTCGTAGGACGAGCCGTAAGGATTGAAATAGGAATGTACGTCGCCGTCGGACAGCCACTTGGTCGCCATGTAGTAGAAGTGGTCGGAAGTCTGCATGAAGTTCCACACATAGTCGAAATCGTCGCTGTGCAGCGATTTGACCTTATCCTTCATTGCATACAGTTTGCCGAAGGCCTCGTTTTGGAGGTCGTTGCCGAGCCAAGCCGTAACATCGCGCTCCTCGTCGGCCCACGACATCACATGCGGGCAATGCAGTACGGCAACCGGTTGATGACGGGCTGCTGCTTCGCTGACGGTGGCAAACGACAAATCGCCATGTTTCAGCACAGCCTTAGGCAACATCTTCATAAATTCGAATATGCCGGTCGATGCCTTTTGATGTTCGCCGAAGGTCTCGTAGTCCATGAACAGATTGACCACCTCGCCATTCTCCTGTGCGAGCCACTCTGCGAATTTGTCTGCCGTGAGCGGATATTCGCACCAGCCTTGATTGGAGAAGCGGAAGGCTATGTCGTCGGAGAGTTTGTAGTTGCGCAGCAACAGTCGCAGACTTTGGTCGCCTGCACCCGCATAGACATAGTCGGGCGATTTCCAACCGAGAACGTGCTTGGCACCCTCGGCAAGCATGGCCTTGAAACCCAACTCGCCGACCATTGCGCCAATCTCGTCGGAGTAGATGAGTTCGGTGTTGCGGAAAGCCTTGGGCTTAACGCCGAACTCCTGTTTGAGCATGGCTACATGCCGCTTGACCTGCTCTTTGAAATCCTCTTTCGACGACAGTGCGGCGAGCGAGTGCGAATAGGTCTCGCAGAGCAACTCCACGCAACCCGTATCGACCAATGCGCGGAACGAATCGAGTACCTCCGGAGCGTATGCCTTGAATTGCTCGACGACCGTACCCGTGAGCGAGAACGAACAACGGAATGCACCCTTGCTCTCCTTGATGAGGCGCAGGAAGAGGGCATTCATCGGCAGATAGCACTCGCGTGCGATTTTCTGCATGATGGCACGATTCGTCAAATCGTCGAGATAGTTGTGATCCTTGCCGATGTTGAAGAAACGATAGGTCTTCAAACGCCATGGCTGATGCACCTGAAAATAGAAACAAACTGTCTTCATATCTTTTTCTTATTTTATTATTATCTATCTGTTGCGCGTCTGTTCGGCGATAACGTCCTCGTAAACGCTCTTGATTTTTGCGGCTGCATTGTTCCATTTGAGGGAGGTAACCTCCTCCAAACCCTTCTTGGCAAACATCTGCGACAAGGCAGGGTAGGTAATCAGACCGTAGATGGCATCTGCCATTGCGTCCACATCCCAATAATCGACCTTCACGGCATAATCCAACACCTCTGCCACACCGCTCTGCTTGGATATGATGACCGGCACGTTGGATTTCATTGCTTCGAGAGGCGAAATGCCGAACGGCTCGGAGACGGAAGGCATGACATAAACGTCGGAGAGTTGGAACATGCGGTGTACGTCCTCGCCACGCAGGAAACCGGTAAAGTGGAAACGGTCGGCTATGCCGAGACGTGCCACACGGCGGATGATGTGGTTCATCATATCGCCGGAACCTGCCATGACGAAACGCACGTTAGGTACACGTTTGAGCACTTTGGCGGCCGCCTCGACGAAATAGTCGGGACCTTTCTGGAAGGTGATGCGGCCGAGGAATGTTACGATTTTGTCGGTAACTCCGCGCTCGGGTGCTTCGGACTCCTTCTCGGCAAATCGGACGGCATTGTGTACCGTAACCACCTTGTCGGCAGGTACCCCGTATTTCTCTATGACAATGTTGCGGGTCAGATTCGACACCGCGATAACTCTGTCGGCAGCGTGCATTCCGGCGCGTTCGATGGCGTAGGTCTGCGTGTTGATGTTCTCGCCCGAACGGTCGTACTCGGTGGCGTGCATGTGTACCACGAGCGGTTTGCCGCTGACACGTTTGGCCGCTATGCCGGCAAAATAGGTCAGCCAATCGTGGGCATGGATGACATCGAACTGCCCTTCAAGATTCTTGGCCACCTGTGCCGCGACCATGGCATAACGTGCCACCTCCTCCATAAGATTTGCGCCGTATTTGCCCGAGAACGTATAGCGTTGGCTCCACACGTCGCCCGTCTCCCAACGCTTTTCGCCTGTCTTGACGAACTCGTCGTGATAGGTAACGTAATCCTCCGGCGAGAGGTACGGCACGAGATTGGAATCGATATGGATGAACGACATCTTGTCGATGATATCCTCCGCATCGCTGTCCACCTTGCCGAAGACGGTCTCGACATCGCTTGCATTGACTACATTGACAAAGCGTTTATCTTCATCGCCCGATGCTTTCGGCATAACGAACGTTACCTCGACACCGTTGCGTGCCAAACCGCGCGTCATACCGTAGCAGGCTGTTCCGAGTCCGCCTGCAATATGGGGCGGAAACTCCCAACCAAACATCAAAACCCTCATCGTATCTGTTTTTTATTATTATTAACTTTTTTTGATTGTGTCGTGTTGCGTTTCGCTTTTGCTTCGTAGCGGGTTATCAACTCTTTTATGTATAATACGCCTCCTACGCTCCAAGCCATCGAGATTGCGCCGCGCGGTGCAAACGGCGGATTAGGGTCGTAGTATTCGGCAATCGACCCGATGCAGTAGGACTGTATGTCGTCGTCGAAATTGTCAAGCAATTCGCGTGCCGTCGGCAGGAAGCGAGTACCCTCCAAATCGAATGCGCACTTGACATAGAACATCAACGGCCATACCCATACGCCTCCGTTGCACGATGCCGCTTCGCGCTCGATTGGCGACTCCTTGTATTGCGACTCGAACATCTCGTCGTGCGGCGAGAGCGAACGCAGTCCTTTCGGGGTAAGCAGATATTTGCGGACGGTCAGCAATACATCGATACGCTGCTTGTCGTCGAGCATGGTGTAGTCGAGACCGCAGGCGATAATCTGATTGCAACGCACTGCCCTGTTCGGTTCGCAACCGTTGGTATAGTCGGCCAAATAGCCCTCGTCGGCAAGCCAGAACTTCTCGATGAACGAGTCTTTGATAAGTTTTGGCGTCGCTTTCCATTCGGCTGCAAAATCTTTGTCGCCGTTCTTTGCGGCAAGTGCGAGCGTGTATGATACGGCATTGTACCACAAAGCATTTATCTCGACCGTATAGCCGGCACGAGGAGTTACGGGGCGACCGTTGGCAACCGAATTGGCCCAAGTCAGAGCGCGACCTTCATGCTCTGCCCAAACGAGTCCGTTGGCGTGCATGGCCACGCAACCGCCGTAGAAACCGTTGCGATAGGCGGCGAGGATGCTTTTCATCGCCGCACCGTATCTTTCCCACAATGCTTTTGCGCCGATGTGCCGTTCCAACTGTTGCAAAGTCCAGAAGAACCACAGAGGCGCGTCGGCTGCCTGCTCGGCAGAGGCATTGCCGGCAAAATCGCCGTTGTGCATCTCGCCGACCATGGTGTCGAGAACATCCAAGCAATCCTCCTTATAGCCCTGTTCGAGTGTCAGACCGGGGAGTGAAATGAAGGTCGAACGGCCAGCCGCTCCGTACCACGGATAACCTGCGACAACCTCGGTGCGGTTGCCCGGCCGACGGATGATGAATTGGCGTGCCGAGTGGTGCAGACAACTCAAAAAATCGATTTTGTGGGTACGGCGGGCAATCGATGTGGCGTATGCTTCGCGAATCGCATCGGCCGACTGCATCTCGTCCACCGAAGCGGAGAAGATTATGCTTTCGCCCTTTTTGATTTTCATCTCGAAATAGCCGGTGGTCAGCAAATCCTCGTAACCGTCGTAACCGCGCTCCAACTCCTGACGATACTCGAAATCGTAGTACCAATCGGGTGCAGGAACGAATTGGGCATCCTCCTTGTCCAGTTGGAAATATAACCAAGGGAAGCCGTCGTACAATCTGTTCTTGACACCGTTGCGGACTGCATAGGAGTGTGCATTGGCGTACATGTTGGCTTTCGAGAGTTCGTGTTTGTTGCGGAAGGCGAGGAACGGGCGCAGACGCAGGGTGGTCTCGGAATGGGCATCGACCAACGTGTAACGAATCATCAGATGCGTGCGCTTGTGAATCCACAGCAACTCCTTGCGCAGAATCGCACCGCCGACACGATAAGTGATTGTCGGTGTCGGAGTGTATTCGAAATCGGTAATGTATTTGTGGCCGCGCGGCTCGTAAACGCCGCGAAAGCGGTGCAACGCCAAATTGAACGATTGGTCGTGCTGCACGATTGTCTCGTCGAGCGACGAAAGCAGCACATACGCATTGTCGCTGTTGTCTATCGGCGCCACAATCAGGCCGTGATATTTGCGGGTGTTGCAACCTACAATCGTGGTACTCATGTAGCCGCCACGACGGTCTGTCGCCAACATCTCGCGTTGGAGCGAATACTCCAAGTTTCCCAACTCCCGTTTATCAAAAGTAAGTCCCGCCATAAAGTTGAAATGTAATTTTTACAAGTTATATTGTAAAGATAATAAAATTTTATCTGTTTCGGCCAAATTTTTGCAATTATTTTCTTGTTACAGGTGTGTTTTGGTGTAAATTATTCCCTTTGCGATTGCGGGTGTTTTTGCAAATCGCTGCACAAGAAACCGGTATTGCTTGGGGCGGAGGCCATCCGCCCCAAGTTTTATGCCCATTTGACGAGGGCGAAATCCATGCGGTGTGTCAGATGCGGATTCTTCGGATAGATGCGCAATGCGACATCGAAGATACCGGTGCGGTGAGGTACATAGTCCAAGGCGTAAGTTGCCTTGCCGCCTTCGACTTCGGTCTGTGCGAGTTGTACCGAGTAATCGACGTTTGCAGGTTGCGACGGCACGATAGGTTTTGCCACCACCAACTCCACGCCTATATCCTCGGGCGAGAGACCGGCAAGGTCGAGAGTAACCTCGAAATGATATTTCGCACCGACCAGCATGGCCTCCTTATCGACCTGTGCGCGTTGCACGTCGAGTACCTTGACATTGTCCCACGCAGCCGAAACCTTGCGCTTCCATGCGGCAATCTCGCGGGCCATGACATAGTTGCCCGAAATCATATTGTGCTTGCGCTCTGCCAACTTGTTGTAGAAACGCTCCTCGTAGTCGGTGAGCATGCGGTTGGTCGTGAAGTTCGACGCGATGTCGGCGATACACTTTTTAATCGAAGCCACCCATGCGGTCGGAACACCTTCGGAGTTGCGTGCATAGTATTTAGGTACAATCTGCTCCTCGATGGTCGAGTATATCATCTCGGCGTCGAGTTCGTCCTGATGGCCTTTGTCGGCAAAGGTCTGCTCCATAGGCAGAGCCCAACCTGCACCCTCCTTGTAGCCTTCGACCCACCAGCCGTCGAGTACGGAGAACTGCATGACGCCGTTCATTACGCACTTTTCGCCCGATGTTCCCGATGCTTCGAGCGGTCGGGTCGGAGTGTTGAGCCATACATCGACACCCTGTACCATGCGACGCGCAAGTTCCATGTCGTAGTTTTGCAGGAATATGATTTTGCCCACGAATTGCGGCATCGACGATACCTCGACGATACGTTTGATAAGGTCTTGTCCCGGTTTGTCGTTCGGGTGAGCCTTGCCCGCAAAGATGAACTGTACGGGATGCTCCTTGTTGTTCACGATTGCCGACAGACGGTCGAGATTGGTAAAGAGCAGGTAGGCACGTTTGTATGTTGCGAAACGACGTGCGAATCCGATGGTCAGCACCTCGGGTTTGAGTCGGTCGGAAATCTGTACGATTTGACGCGGCGAGTCGAAACGGACGAGGTTAGGATTGGCATAGCGACGCTTGATGGTCTTGATGAGGCGGTTTTTGAGGAACATGCGCTCCGACCACAACTCCTCGTCGGCGATGTCGTACACTTTCTGCCATTCGGCGATGTCGTAGTTGTGTCCTTCGAAGCCCTTCGGGAAGTAGCGCGAATAGAGACGACGCATGTTGGATGCAGCCCATGTAGGGAAATGCACGCCGTTGGTAACGTAGCCTATGTGCAATTCGTTTTTGAAGTACCCAGGCCACATGTTGCCGAGAATCTCTTTCGATACCTCGCCGTGGAGCCACGACACACCGTTTACCTCCTGCGAAAGGTTGCAGGCGAGAACGGACATCGAGAATCGCTCGTTAGGGTCGTTCGGATTGACCTTGCCGAGATTGATGTATTGCTCCCAAGTGATGCCCAAAACATCCGGATAGTGCGACATGTACTGACGAATCATCGACTCCGGGAACGCATCGTGTCCCGCAGGTACAGGCGTGTGTGTCGTAAAGAGCGACGAGGAACGAATCACCTCCAATGCCTCGGAGAACGAGAGTTTCTTGCGTGCTATCAGATTGCGGATGCGCTCGATGCCGATGAAGGCAGCGTGTCCCTCGTTGCAGTGATATACATCCTGCTTGATGCCCATCTTGACAAGTGCGCGGATACCTCCCACACCCAACAGAATCTCCTGCTTCAAACGGTTCTCCCAATCGCCGCCGTAGAGGTAGTGCGTAACCTGACGGTCTTCGTCGATATTGGCCTCGTAGTCGGCATCGAGCAGATACAATGCCGTGCGGCCGACCTGACAACGCCAAACCCGTGCGCTGAGCGTTCGACCGGGGAATGCGACCTGTACGGTTACCCAACTGCCGTCATCGTCGCGAACGGCGGAGATAGGCAGTTTGAAGAAGTTTTGAGCCTCGTATGTTGCCTCCTGTGCGCCTTGTGCCGACAACCGTTGCGTGAAATAGCCGTAACGATAGAGCAGACCCACGGCAACCATCGGTACATTCTTGTCCGAAGCCTCTTTCAGATAGTCGCCCGCGAGAATGCCGAGACCTCCCGAGTAGATTTTGAGCGTGTGATGCAGACCGTACTCCATCGAGAAGTAGGCAATCTTCGGAGCCTTCGGGTCGGGCTTCTCGTTCATGTAGTCCTTGAACTGCGTATATACGGCATCGAGTTTTTCGAGGAACGGAGCATCGTTTTCCAATTCGAGCAGTCGTTCCATCGGCAGTTTGTCGAGCATTGCGATAGGGTTGCGGTCGACCTCTGCCCACAAATCCTTGTCGATGTATTCGAACAAGTCGCGTGCGCCCAAAGTCCAACTCCACCACAGATTGCGCGACAACTCTTCGAGCGGATGCAACCGTTTCGGCAGAGTCTTTTCAATCATCATGCGCTGCCAAGTCGGCCGCTCCGGGGTCAGTTGCTGACGGACGAAGTTAATCTGTTCGTTGTATGCGCCTCCGTCGCCCAACACGGCACGATTGGTGCGCGAGGTGCAACTCTCGATTGCTATGTCGTAGGCTTCCAGATAGTGCTTGAACATCTTGCTCCACAGGGCGCGTTTGGCCACTTCGCCTGCCTCCTTGCGGATTGCGGCTACCTCGTTGCTGCCGAGAGCGGCGAAGCGCAATACGGCATCGGCAGTGGCCTGTGCAGCCTGCCCGCCGTTGGTGTCGTTGCGCTCGATGACGGTAATGCCGCCGTGCTTCTCCTGCGACAGAGCCCATACGCCGAAACCTGCCAAAGTGGAGGTGATGGTCGGTACGGAGAATGCAATCGATTCGAGCGGAGTGTAACCCCACGGTTCGTAATAGGAAGGATAGATGGTCAAATCCATGCCGACCAGCAATTCGTAATAGTTCTTGTTGAATATGCCGTCGTTCTGATTGAGATATGTCGGTACGAAAATAACCTTCACTTTCGATTCTTGTCTGTCGAGAATGCTGCCGTTGATTTGCTGTGCTATCTGGTCCCAAGCCGCATTTTCGAGATAGTGCGTCGAATAGCGGTATTGCGATGCGTCGATGCCCTTGCTGCTATCTTGCAGGTGAGCCTGCAAATCCAAACGCGCACCGTGGTTGGCGGCAGGAACGGTTACATATGCCAAAATCTCTCTGTCGAGTTTGCCCGACGATTCTATCCGTTTGAGCGCGTCGAAGAAGATGTCCAAACCTTTGTTGTGGAACTCGTAGCGTCCGCTTGTGCCGACGATGAGCGGGTCGTTGCCGAATTTGTAGCCGAGGCAGGCCTCTGCAACATCAATCATCAGGCGACGCGCCTCGGCACGTTTGGCATCGTACTCTTTGCCGGTCCAAACGAAATCGTTGGCAAATCCGTTAGGCGTAACCGCATCCGGCTCTTTGCCGAGCAGATATTTGCACTCGCGGGCGGTGATGTCGCTGACCGTCAAAAAGGCATCGTGGTATTGCGCACCCATTTTTTCGATGGAGTGCTTGGCCACGACATTGAACTGCCGAGCCAAATCGTCGGCGTTGAATTTCGTCAAATCGCCGTAAAGGGCGAGATGGTTGCCCGCGATGCAGCGTCCCATAACCGTCGCATGGGTAGTCATGACCGTAGCAACGTATGGCGAATGCTTGCGCAGATAGAGGCCGCCTGAGGCAGTCATCCATTCGTGGAAATGCGCCACGACCTTGTCCGTGGCGGCACAGAAGGTATCGACATACGATTCGATGACCTCGCCGGCGATGTAGCCGAACAAGACAGGCTCGACATAGTCCCACTGTCCCGAAATGGAATCGACCTTGTAGGTCTCCCACAACATTTTCAGCACATCGTCTTTCTGTGCGAAGAGTGTAGTGAAGTCGATGAGAATAGCGATTGGCGAGCCGCTGATTTTCCAACGACCGATGCGGACGCGGATGCCTTTGTCGTAGAGCGATTGCCTCCATGCCTTCATCAGCGAAGCATCCTCCTCGAACTCCGATACGCCGTTATCCTGCGAAAAATCGGGGCCGATGACGATGTATTTGTCGCCTAACAGTTCGGTTACGGTAGGCGCTTTGGTTGCAATGACCGTATGTATGCCGCCTACTTTGTTGCAGACTTCCCAACTGACTTCGAAGAGAGTGTCGGGGGTAAGTTTGTTTTCGTTCATAACTATTTTATTGATTTTACTTGTTTTTCGGATTTATTGCGGTGCAAAGATAGTGCTTTGCTGCGACTTCGAAAACTTTTTATTAAAAATTTTTAATATATTTTACCTATGTATATTTTACACCTCGAACATTGCGCTTATAATTGCATCGGAAACCAAAAAATGTTCGGGCGGAATAGCAAGCCTTTCGTCGGCTCCCTCGCAGAGCCGCGCCATCGTTCCCGCCTTTATGAATGCTTCGGCCGTCCGACCGATTCTCTCGGCCTCGTCCGAGCCCCAATGCTCCGCTATATATGTCGGCGAGATGCCTTCGATGCGGCGCAACGAGGTCATCAGATACTCGTTGAGGCTGTCGCGTTCGGAGAGCGTCTCCTGTCCGTAAACAATGCCTTCGGCATACTCCTCGGCCGACTGTTCGCACCAACGCCGCATCGAGCCGTCGAACGAGTGCGCTCCCGCACCTATGCCCAAATACTCGTCGCCCGTCCAATACGACGAGTTGTGGCGCGAACGGAAACCCGACAGAGCATAATTCGACACCTCGTAGTGTTCGAAACCTGCTGCGGTCAGTGCATCGTGTACCGCCAAAAATTCGCGTTCGCTGCACTCCTCGTCCACTTGCCGCAACTCCCCGCGAGCGAGCATCCGACCGAATCGCGTATCCGGCTCTATGGTCAGATGGTAAGCCGAGATGTGTTGCACGCCGAGCGATAACGCTTTGTCGAGCGACCTCTGCAAGACGTCGCCGCCGAAGCCGTGTACGCCGAAA
Source organism: Alistipes sp. (assembly GCA_051875395.1). Lineage (GTDB taxonomy): Bacteria > Bacteroidota > Bacteroidia > Bacteroidales > Rikenellaceae > Alistipes. The sequence goes on from JBJEGV010000016.1 coordinate 34,770, forward strand.
ATCAAATCTATCGAGATGTTGTCGTAACCCGCATTTTGCAGCAGTCGGACAGCCTGTTCGGCCTGCGCTGCCGTGTGTCGTCGTCCCATGGCGCGCAACTCGGCATCGTCGAACGACTGTATGCCTATCGACAGCCTGTTAATCGGAGTGCGCCGCAATGCTTCCGCATATTCGGGCGTAACATCGTCGGGGTTGAGTTCGACGGTTATCTCCTCCGTTCGGGAGCAGTCGAAAAGGTGCGTTGTGTGTTCCAAAAGTTCGGCCAATGCCTGAGGCGCAAGCAGCGAAGGTGTGCCTCCGCCGAAATATACGGTACGGATTTTGCGGTCGTGCAGAAAGAGCCGTTCGGCATCCAACTCCGCGTGCATGCGTTCCAAAACGCGGGGAACGTATTGCAATCGGAGCGTGCGATTGAAATCGCAATAACCGCACAAACGCTTGCAGAAGGGGATATGGAAATAGATACCGGCCATATTCTACAAATATAACATATTTTGCCCGAACGACAATATAAAAGTTGCGGTTTTTATTTAATCGGCGATTGTTGAATATTTTATTGTTATTTTTTTCACAATTAAAAATAAAACGATATATTTGCAGCGGGAAAATAAGACGGAGCCGATTGCCGTTAAGTCGTCGGACAATCGGGTCTTATTGGCCGCAGGTTATAAGGAATAAGAGGTTAATCATTAAAATACAAAACATTATGGCTTTTAAGAAAGAAGATTTGTTGAAGTACGGTATCTCCGGTACGACAGAGGTCGTGTACAACCCTTCGTACGAACAGTTGTTCGCAGAGGAGACCAAACCGGAACTGACGGGTTACGACAAGGGTGTCGTTACCGAACTCGGTGCCGTAAACGTTATGACGGGTGTTTACACCGGTCGTTCGCCGAAAGACAAGTTTATCGTTATGGACGAGAACTCGAAGGATACCGTTTGGTGGACTTCGGAGGAGTACAAAAACGATAACAAACCTGCATCGGAAGCAACTTGGGCTGCCGTGAAGGCGATTGCACAGAAGGAGTTGTCGAACAAGCGTCTGTTTGTTGTCGATGGTTTCTGCGGTGCCAACAAGGATACCCGCATGGCTGTCCGTTTCATCATGGAGGTCGCATGGCAGGCTCATTTCGTAAAGAACATGTTCATCCGTCCGACCGAGGAGGAACTCAAAGAGTTCGAGCCCGATTTCATTGTTTACAACGCTTCGAAGGCAAAGGTGGAGAACTACAAGGAACTCGGTCTCAACTCGGAGACTGCCGTTGTATTCAACATCACCTCGCGCGAGCAGGTCATCATCAACACTTGGTACGGCGGCGAGATGAAGAAGGGTATGTTCTCGATGATGAACTACTATCTGCCGTTGAAGGGTATCGCTTCGATGCACTGCTCGGCAAATACCAACTCGAAGGGCGAAACCGCCATATTCTTCGGTCTGTCGGGTACGGGCAAAACGACCCTTTCGACCGACCCTAAACGCGAACTCATCGGCGACGACGAGCACGGTTGGGACGATAACGGCATATTCAACTTCGAGGGCGGTTGCTATGCGAAGGTCATCAAACTCGACAAGGAGTCGGAGCCTGATATCTACAACGCAATCAAGCGCGACGCACTGTTGGAGAACGTTACCGTTGCTGCCGACGGCAAGATAGATTTCGACGATAAGAGCGTTACCGAGAATACCCGCGTTTCGTATCCTATCTACCACATCAACAACATCATCAAACCTATTTCGGCTGCTCCTGCCGCACAGAATGTCATCTTCCTCTCGGCAGACGCATTCGGTGTGCTGCCACCGGTTTCGATTCTGACTCCGGAGCAGACCAAATACTATTTCCTCAGCGGCTTTACCGCCAAGTTGGCAGGTACCGAGCGCGGTATTACCGAGCCTACTCCTACCTTCTCGGCTTGCTTCGGCCAGGCATTCCTCGAACTGCATCCTACCAAGTATGCGGAGGAGTTGGTAAAGCGCATGGAGAAGAGCGGTGCGAAGGCATATCTCGTAAATACGGGTTGGAACGGTACGGGCAAGCGTATCTCGATTCGCGATACGCGCGGTATCATCGACGCCATTCTCGACGGCTCGATTAAGAACGCACCGACCAAGCACATTCCTATCTTCGATTTCGAGGTTCCTACCGAGTTGCCGGGTGTCGACCCGAAGATTCTCGACCCTCGCGACACCTACGCAGACGCTGCGGAGTGGACGAAGAAGGCAGAGGATTTGGCAGGCCGTTTCATCAAGAACTTCGGCAAATACACCACCAACGATGCCGGCAAGGCACTTGTGGCAGCAGGTCCGAAATTGAAATAATTACAGACCGAACAAAAGATAAGGCAGGATTGCAAAATCCTGCCTTATCTTTTTATCGCTCTCGACGAATGCGGTCGAAATTACTTTTTCGTGTATTGCGTGCGAGTGCCGGATTCGGCGATGAGAATCATGGTGTTGTCCGAAATTAGGGCAGTGAACGTGGCAACATACACATATTCGTCGTCATTCGTATCGACAGTCAGTTCGAGTCTGCCCGTATAGGTGTTGTATGTATAAACACCTGCCGTTGTTACGGATGCGCCGCCGGAGGTGGTAACGGTGCGGAATGTCCCTTTCTTTGTGAAAGTTGCCGTTTCGGTCGCGCCGTTCGTCAGATTGGCTACCCATGTACCGACAATGGGACTTGCCGTGTCCGAGTCATCTTTGGAACAGGAAACAAATACTACTGCGATTGCAGCCAACAATGCCAGAAATAGAAATTTTGTCTTCATAACAATTTGAATTTAATGGTGAATAAATGATTTTCGGTCATGACGACAAAAAGACGTGAACAATTCTCATATTCACGCTTGAGGTATTGGACGACCTGCACAGTAAAATATAAATGAATTGCCCACGTCGAAGACAACGCAGGCATCAATCTTAACTCTTTACTATGCAAGAAAGTGTCCAATTTTCAAGCGTAAGGAAAAGTCGATGCTTTTTGTTCCTAAAACAACAAACCTTCGGGAGGTTTTATACACAAAGGTAATTAGTTTTTGTGTTTTAACAATATCTTCGGACAAAAATTTATACCTTTGTGCGCGTATAAATTACAAAAACAATGAAAACCGACTTTTTGGTTATCGGCTCGGGTGCTGCGGGGTTGAGTTTCGCTTTGCGGGCCTCACGCATCGGCCACGTTACTCTCGTAACGAAGGGCGAACTCGTCGAGTGCAATACCAACTATGCACAGGGCGGTATCTGCTCTGTAACGTATGAGCCCGACACTTTTGAAAAACATATCGAGGACACGCTCGTCTGCGGTGCCGGCAAGTGCGACCGCGAGGCTGTCGAGATAGTGGTGCGCAATGCGCCCGCTGCGGCGAAAGACCTTATAGAGTGGGGCGTGAATTTCGACAAAACTCCCGACGGCCGTTTCGATTTGCATCGCGAAGGCGGCCACTCCGAACATCGCATTCTGCATCACAGCGACCTTACGGGTGCCGAGATTGAACGCGCACTTATCGAGTGCGTGCGGCATAACGACAATATCACGGTACTCGAACACTGCTTTGCAATCGATTTGCTGACCCAACACCATTTGGACGAAATCGTTACGCGCCACACACGCGGTCTCGCATGCTTCGGCGCGTATGTACTCGATACGGCGACCAACGACATATTTACGGTGCTGGCGAAATTTACGGTCGTTGCGGCAGGCGGTTGCGGTAACATCTACAACACCACAACCAACCCGATTGTCGCCACGGGCGACGGTATAGCCATGTGCCATCGCGCCAAGGCGATTACCCAAAATATGCAGTACATCCAATTCCATCCCACATCGCTGTACCACCCGGGCGAACGTCCTTCGTTCCTCATTACCGAGGCCATGCGCGGTTACGGCGGCATATTGCGTTTGCAGAACGGGCAGGAGTTTATGGACAAATATCATCCGATGCGCTCGCTCGCTCCGCGCGATGTGGTGGCTCGGTCGATTGACCACGAACTCAAAATGCGTGGCGAGGAGTTCGTGTATCTCGACGTTACGCACATGCCGGCGGAACAGACACGCCGACATTTCCCGAACATCTACGAGAAATGCAAAAGTATCGGCATCGACATAACGAAGGATATGATTCCCGTCTGTCCTGCGGCACACTACTGCTGCGGCGGAGTGGTGGTCGATTACAACGGCGAGAGTTCCATCAAACGGCTATATGTGCTGGGCGAGAGTTCGTGTACGGGGTTGCACGGAGCCAACCGTTTGGCGTCGAATTCGCTTTCGGAGGCGTTCGTTTATTCCGATTTGGCGGTACGGCATGCCGCACAAGATATCGACAGGGTCGATTTTCAGGAGGGTATTCCGGATTGGGATTTCGAGGGTACTGCCACTTCGGAGGAGATGGTGTTGGTGTTGCAGAACCGCAAGGAGTTGCAGAACATCATGTCCAATTATGTCGGCATAGTGCGCTCGAATCTGCGTCTGGAACGTGCCATGAAGCGTTTGGCAATCATCTGGCAGGAGACGGAGGAGTTGTACAACCACACCAAACCGTGCCGCGAGTTGTGCGAATTGCGCAATATGACGGCAGTGGCCTACCTGACGGTAAAACAGGCACGCGAGTGCAAAGAGTCGGTGGGTCTGCATTACAATATCGATTATCCGCCTCAAAAATAAAAAGAGCGACAAATAATGACATTGCAGGAAGAGATAGCAAGAAGGCGCACGTTCGCAATTATTTCGCACCCCGATGCGGGTAAGACCACTTTGACCGAGAAGCTGCTTCTGTTCGGTGGCGCAATCCATGTTGCGGGTGCCGTCAAGAGCAACAAAATCAAGCGCGGAGCGACATCGGACTTTATGGAGATTGAGCGGCAGCGCGGCATATCGGTCGCTACCTCCGTGATGGGTTTCGAGTACGAGGGAGTGAAAATCAACATCCTCGACACACCGGGTCATGAGGATTTCGCCGAAGATACATATCGCACGCTGACGGCGGTCGATTCGGTCATCATCGTCATCGACGGCGCAAAGGGTGTCGAGACGCAGACGCGCAAACTGATGAACGTGTGCCGTATGCGCAATACGCCCGTCATGGTGTTCATCAACAAATTGGACAGGCCGTGCAAAGACCCGTTCGATTTGTTGGACGAGGTCGAGCGCGAGTTGCAAATCAAGGTGCGCCCTTTGGCATTTCCGATTTCGAGCGGTACGACCTTCAAGGGCGTGTATAATCTTTACGAACACAACATCAACCTCTTTACGTCGGACGAACGGCAGACGGCAACTGCCTCGACCGTCGAAATCGACGACATCGCTTCGCCCGACCTCGATACGCTGGTCGGCGACCGTTATGCCAAGCAGTTGCGCAACGATGTCGAGTTGGTCGAAGGGGTGTACGAGGAGTTCGACCGCGAACAGTATCTCGCCGGCCGACTCGCACCGATATTCTTCGGCTCGGCAATCAACAATTTCGGCGTGCGCGAACTGTTGGAGTGCTTTATCCGCATTGCCCCTTCGCCGCGTCCTTCGACGACCGAAACGCGCATGATTGAGCCTGCGGAGCCTAAAATGACGGGCTTCGTCTTTAAGATTCACGCCAACATGGACCCGAATCATCGCGACCGCATAGCATTTATGAAGATATGTTCGGGCGTGTTCGAACGCAACAAAAACTATCTGCATGTGCGCAGCGGCAAATCGCTCAAATTCTCGTCGCCTACGGCATTTATGGCGGAGAAAAAGTCGGTAATCGACTTTGCCTACCCGGGGGATATCGTCGGTCTGCACGATTCGGGCAACTTCAAAATCGGCGATACCTTTACCGAAGGCGAAAAACTCAAATTTACTGGCATCCCGTCCTTCTCGCCCGAACTGTTCCGTTATATCGAGAATGCCGACCCGCTCAAATTCAAACAACTCGCCAAGGGCATCGACCAACTTATGGACGAGGGCGTGGCGCAACTGTTCACCTCGTCGCTCAACGGCCGTAAAATCATCGGTACGGTCGGCGCATTGCAGTTCGAGGTCATCGAGTACCGTTTGGAACACGAGTACGGGGCAAAGTGCCGTTGGGAACCGATTTCGATTTATAAAGCCTGCTGGATTGAGAGCGACGATGCCGAGCAACTCGCCGATTTCAAGCGTCGCAAACATACCAATATGGCTGTCGATAAACACGGGCGCGACGTCTTCCTTGCCGATACGGGCTATGCTCTCGCATTGGCGCAGGAGAAATTTCCGAACATTCGCTTTCACTTTACGAGCGAATTTTAACTTGACGGTGTGGCATAATTGCGCACTGCCGCGTATGTACAAAATAAGCCCGAAGCAATTGCTTCGGGCTTGGTTTATTGGTTGGTTTTGCTACAACTCGTCGGGCATCGCCACCTTCTTGCCCGTTGCCCTGACGGTAGGCATCGGTGCATTCCAGCCACGCAGTTTGTTGCCGAGCGACTTGGCCATCGATGCTACCCGTTGCGGATATTTGGCAGCCACGTTGTTATGCTCGCCTATGTCCTCGCGCAGGTTGTAGAGTTCGAGTTCGGAGGTGTGCATGCGATAGACGAGTTTCCAATCGCCCTTGCGGATGGCACTCAAAAAGTCGATGTCGTCCTGGTCCTCGTAACGATACTGGTGAGGATAGTGGAATACCAATTCGCGCTCGGGGTCGATACCCGTAACCGATTCGGGCAGCACATAGGCATTGGCCTGCTTTTGCGTCGTTATCTCGCCGCGCTCCATAGCCTTCTTTACGGCTTTCGAGCCGGCTGTAACAAGCCGAAGGAGGCTCTCTCCGTCGGTCGTCTGAACAGTTTCGTAATTCTTTACGCCTGCCGCTTCGAGCAGTGTAGGGAACAGGTCTTCGGTCAATACGGGCGTGTTGATGCGCGTGTCGGCACTGATTTTACCGGGCCAACAGAACATCAGCGGTACGCGGATACCGCCCTCGTAAACCGAGGCTTTGCCTTCGCGCAACGGGAAATTCTGCGTATGCGGCACACCGCCTTTTTCGTTGCCGATGCTGAAGGCGCCATTGTCGGAGTAGAAGATTATAATCGTATTGTCGGCAATCCCCTTCTCCTCCAAGAAATCGAGTACGTCGCCGAGACTCTTGTCCATGCCCTCGACCATCGAGGCGTAACGAGCCATACCCTCGTCCATACCGGCATCGCGATATTTCTGTATGAAACGCTCATCGCTTTGTACAGGTGTATGGGTCGCGTGGTGCGCGAGATAGAGGAAGAACGGAATGTTCTGCTGTATCGGATGTTCGAGCGTGCGGAGAGCCATGCGGGTCAATGCCTCGGTCAAATGTATTTTCGTGCCGTAGTATTGCGACATGTTCTGCACCGAACTGTAATCGCCCTGTTTCGGCAGATTGCCGAAGTTGTCTTCGGGCAGATAACTCTTCGGATGACCGTTGCCCGAGCCGGCAATATTGACCACAAACCCCATGGTGTAAGGGTTCGAACCCGGTGTGCCGACGGGAGCCCAATGCGCTTTGCCGACGTGGATGGTGTGATAACCCGCATTGCGCAACAGTTCCGGCAGCGGTGTGGCATAGAATGTATGGTTGAGCCCGTAAATCTCCGCTTCGTTCTGGAAAGCAACGGGACACAATGCGTTGTGATTCCACTCGGGATGTGCGAAGGCATCGTCGAGATTTTCGTTGGTCGAACCAGGGTGTCCGCCGATTGCATCGGGAACCACGTCCTTGCAGAGCGATACGAACGATGTGATGCCCATGTGTGCGGCATTCATGCCGGTCATCAAGCCGGTGCGGGTAGGTGTCGAAACAGGGCAGGCATAGGCATTTGTCATCATCACACCCTTCTTTGCGAGTCGCTCCATGTTCGGCGTGTGGAAACGCATGTTGTTCGGGTATGCCTCTTCGCCGAACGGCAGGGATGTTTCGGTCCAACCGAAATCATCCACCAAAAAGAACAGAATGTTGGGACGTTGCTTTGCTTCGGCACTCTGCGCCATTGCAAGCGGAGCAAGCAAAGAGAGTCCGCACAATGTTTTTGTCGTAGATTTCATGATTTATACAGTTGTTTTGTTGTTTTAGGTCTATACGCAAAGGTAAAAAATTTTCCCGAAATATCGGCCTTGCAACAAAAACAACCATATAACCCACGCTTTTTTTGCGTGCTGTTTCGAACGGCGTCAGCCACGAGCATCGTGGCAGTGTTTTGAGAACCCGTAGCCGAATGCCTGCATTCGGGCAGACGGTATCTCAAAACAAAATCGACGGCGATACCTTCTGTTTTTTAGGGACTCGAACGGCGTCAGCCGTCGCCGAGATATCATTGAAAAATAGATATAATTATCTCGGCAACCCCCTATCCACAGAGCCTTAGCCGCACTTTATAGCGTCAGCCACGAGCATCGTGGCGGTGTTTTGAGAATCCGTCGCCGAATGCTGCATTCGGGCAAACGGTATCTCAAAACAAAATCAGCAGCAAAAATTTTTCGCTGCTGATTACGTTATACAAACAAAAGTGCGGATAAAGGGACTCGAACCCCCACGCCCTTCGGCATCAGATCCTAAGTCTGACGTGGCTACCAATTACACCATATCCGCATAAGGTAACGGCAAAGGTAACCAATTTTTCGGAAATTGCAACAAAAGCACTCTGTCGTTTTTGGAAAATCAGTAACTTTGCGGACGACGAACAATCGCCAAAGAATTGTCATTATGCCTCAAACGATAACACTGACGCTTACTCCGCGACAGGCGGCAGACCCTAAACACTATACGGCGCAGGTTGCCCGTGCGTTGCGGATTGACGAGCGGGATATAGCCCTGCTGCGCATCATCAAACGGTCGGTCGATGCACGGCGCGGAGCGTTGAAGGTCAATCTGACGCTCGAAGCCTTTATCGACCGCGAGCCGCAACCCGCACCGATTGCATTCGACTATCCGTCGGTTGCCGGCAAGCGCGAGGCGGTTATCGTCGGAGCGGGTCCGGCGGGGTTGTTCGCGGCATTGCGACTTATCGAGAAAGGTATCCGTCCGATAATTTTCGAACGTGGCAAGGAGGTGGTCGAGCGAGGCAAAGACATAGCCCTCATACAGCGCAATAAGGGCATAAATCCCGACTCCAATTATGCCTTCGGCGAGGGCGGAGCAGGCACCTTTTCGGACGGCAAACTGTTTACCCGCAGCAAGAAACGCGGCGATTACACTCGCGCCCTGCAACGCCTCGTCTTCCACGGCGCATCGCCCGAGATTCTGTACGAGGCGCATCCGCATATAGGCTCCGATCGACTGCCGCGCATCATTGCCGACATCCGCCGCCGAATCTGCGATGCGGGCGGCGAGATTCACTTCGGCAAGCGGGTTACGGCATTCCGATTCCGCGACGGTCGGGTGGTCGGCATCGAGGTCGATGGAGCGGATTTCCCGACCGATACGGTAGTCGTCGCCACAGGCCATTCGGCACGCGACATCTACGAAACGCTCCACTCGGCAGGCGTTCGTTTGGAAGCGAAGCCTTACGCTATGGGCGTGCGCATCGAACATCCGCAGTCGCTTATCGACAACATACAGTACCACGCATCGGAACAGATGGAGTATCTGCCTGCCGCATCCTATTCGCTCGTTGCACAAGTGGGCGGCAGAGGCGTTTATTCGTTCTGCATGTGTCCCGGGGGATTTATCGTACCCGCCATGACCGATGCTTCGGAATCGGTCGTAAACGGCATGTCGCCGAGCCGTCGTAATTCGCCGTTCGCCAATTCGGGCTTCGTTACCGAGATTCGGTTGGACGATTTTGCCCATCTGCGTCCGCAGCATGGCGACCTTGCGGGTTTGCAGTTTCAGCGCGAGTTGGAACACGCGGCACGCACCTATGGCGGTGCCAACCAAACGGCTCCCGCACAACGGGTCTCCGACTTTGTTGCGGGACGCGCTTCGACATCGCTGCCGACAACCTCCTATGTCCCCGGCGTTGTCTGTTCGCGCTTGGACGAATGGTTGCCGCCGTTTATCGGCTCGCGTCTGCGCGAGGCAATCCGCCTCTTCGACAAGCGTATGCACGGCTACCTGACCGACGAGGCGATAGTCGTCGGTGTCGAGTCGCGCACATCTACACCCGTGCGCATTCCTCGCGACAAGGCGACGCTGATGCACCCCGACATCGAGGGATTATATCCTGCGGGCGAGGGTGCAGGCTATGCGGGCGGCATCATCTCGGCAGCCCTCGACGGCGAGCGCATAGCCGAAGCGATAGCCGAACGTCGGAGCGTCTGAAACGGCACGATGATTGCGGGCAACAGGGCGTATGGCAAATAAAAATCTCGGATTGACCGATGCCCAAGTTCTCGAAAGCCGCCGGAAGCATGGTGCAAATGTCCTGACACCACCCGTGAAAGAGGCTGTTTGGAGGCGATTTCTCGGGAAATTCGGCGATTCGTTAATCATAATATTGATTGTGGCATGTCTGCTCTCGACAGGCATTGCGTGTTATGAATTTTTCCGGCTCGGGCAGAGCGCGGAGGTATTCTTCGAGCCTTGCGGCATTTTTGCGGCGATAGTGCTTGCCACGGGCTTGGCTTTCTATTTCGAATATCGTGCAGACAAGGAGTTCGCGCTGCTGAATCGGGTAAACGACGACGAGCCTGTCGAGGTGGTACGCAACGGCAACGTCGTAATGATTCCGCGCAGGTGTGTCGTTGTCGGCGATGTGGCGATACTCGATACGGGCGACGAGGTTGCGGCGGACGGAGTGCTTGTCGAGGCTGTGCAACTGCGCGTGGATGAATCCTCTTTGACGGGCGAACCTGTGTGCAACAAAAGTGTCTGCCGCGATGATTTCGATACCGATGCCGCATACCCCTCCGACCATGTGCTGAAAGGTACGAGGGTCGTTGAGGGACATGGCGTATTCCGAGTGGTCGCGGTCGGCGACAGTACGGAACAGGGCAGGGTGTTCGAGGCTGCCCGAATCGACCGCAGCGTAAAGACGCCGTTGAACGAGCAACTCGATACGCTTGCCGCCGTGATTGCCAAATTCGGGTATGCGTTTGCGGCGTTGATTGTCGTAGGGCGGTTGGTCGTATTCTTCGAGTGGTCGCCTGTCGCATGGTCGTTGGCGATTCCTACCGCCATATTCTTTTGGGCGGTTGTCGGACGATTCGGCAAATGGAGCCGCAAAGCCGTTGCGGCTGCCATTGCGGGGTATTTTGTCGTGCTTGTCGGCATGACGCTGTATCTCCACAACCTGCTGATGCCCGATACGGCGATGGCAACCATTATGGCTTACACGCTGAATACGTTGATGCTCGCCGTAACGCTTATAGTCGTGTCGGTGCCGGAGGGTCTGCCCATGGCGGTTACTCTGGCATTGGCTTATTCGATGCGCCGTATGCTCAAAACCAACAATCTGGTGCGACGGATGCACGCATGCGAGACCATGGGAGCGACCACGGTAATTTGTACCGACAAAACCGGCACTCTGACGCAAAACCGTATGAAGGTCGCGAAGATGAAGATATGTACCGACGGTGTATCCGACGGCATCATCGACGAGGGTTTGGCTGTCAATTCGACCGCATGTATCGATTTCTCCGATGCCGACAATCCGCATCCGCTCGGCAATCCGACCGAAGGTGCGTTGTTGCTGTGGCTTGCCGATAAGGGGGTCGATTATCGCAAGTTGCGCGAAGAGGCGAAGGTCGTGGAGGAACTGCCGTTTTCGACCGAGCGCAAATATATGGCAACGGTCGTTGAGTCTGCCGTGGCGGTCGGCAGGAGGGTGCTGTATGTGAAGGGAGCACCGGAAATCGTTTTGTCTTTTTGCACGCTCTCCGCGGCGGACAGAGAGGCTGTCGGCAAACAACTCGGCGCATATCAGAAACGTGCCATGCGCACTCTCGGATTCGCGTATCGGATTTTGGATGACGGAGAACGTGGCGTGGCAGACGGAGAATTGGCTGTCTCGTCGTTGCGGTTTGTCGGTATGGCAGCCATTGCCGACCCTGTCCGACGGGATGTGCCTATGGCGGTGAGGGAGTGCCTCGAAGCGGGTATTGCCGTAAAAATGGTAACGGGCGATACTCCCGAGACGGCGAAGGAGATAGGTCGGCAGGCGGGTTTGTGGACGGAGGACGACACGGAGCGCAATATCGTTACGGGTCGGGAATTCGCCGTACTTTCGGATGCGGAACTGCTCGAAAGGGTGTCGAGCCTGAAAATTATCGCCCGAGCCCGTCCGATGGATAAAAAACGGATGGTCGAGGCTTTGCAGCGGGCAGGGCATGTTGTTGCGGTTACGGGCGACGGGACAAACGACGCTCCTGCTTTGAAGGCGGCACATGTGGGGTTGTCCATGGGCGACGGTACGTCGGTGGCAAAGGAGGCTTCGGATATTACGATTATGGACAATTCGTTCTCCTCCATCGTAAATGCGGTGATATGGGGTCGTTCGCTGTACAAAAACATTCAGAGGTTTTTGCTCTTTCAACTTACGGTAAATGTTACGGCATGCTTTACGGTGCTTTGCGGTGCCTTTATGGGAACGGAATCGCCTTTGACGGTAACACAGATGTTGTGGATAAACCTTATCATGGATACATGCGCTGCAATGGCTTTGGCTTCGCTGCCTCCGTCGCGGGATGTGATGAAAGAGAGACCGCGCAACCGCAATGCCTTTATCCTGACCCGAAGCATGACGGCAAACATCGTCGGTGTAGGTATCATATTTTTTGCGGTGCTGATAACGTTGCTCTATATTTTCCGGCATGCCGACATCTGTCGTCTGACCGATTTGCTCTCTCTGCAACTCGGCGCAAAGGGTGCGGTTACGACCTACGAATCGACATTGCTGTTTACCGTCTTTGTAATGACGCACTTTTTCTATCTTTTCAATGCTCGGGCATTCGAAACGGGACGGAGCGCACTCCGTTTCAAGGGGTGCAGCGGCTTGCTGACGATTGCGGCGATAATTTTTGCGGGACAAATCGCCATCGTCGAACTGCCCGTCCTGCAACGGTTGTTCAATGTCTGCGGATTGAAGGCGGAGGATTGGCTGATAATCGTTGTCTGCTCATCGGCGGTGCTGTGGATTCGCGAAGGATGGTGTTTTGTTGCGGCACGGGTCGCACGATGGTTGCCGTTTGAGAAATTTTCCACTTTTTTCGGCTGTTTCTTTGGCAGATAATATTTTTTGCCTATCTTTGCACCCACAAACGATGATGGTGGATTCATCTAAGGGCTAGGATACGTGCCTCTCACGCACGACATAGGGGTTCGAATCCCCTATCCACTACAAACGAATACGACCGCTTTTCGGCGGTCGTATTCGTTTTTGTGCGTCGGGCGGTTATTTTATGCGCACCTTCGACATGCTCTTGCGGCTCTTTTCGGCCTTGAAGCCCATGACATGGCTCTCGATGGAGGCATCGATGGTACTCGACAGCAGCGATTGGTCGTGCACCGACACCGCCTGAACGAAATCGCGCACCAAGGCGAAATCGCCTCCGCCATGCCCTGCACCGCGATATTCGGCAATCTCTTGAACTTTTTTGTCCCATACCCGCTTGCGTCCCGTGCGGAAATCGTAGAGCGTGAACTTTACCATGTCGCCTTCGATATAGCCTTTGGTACCCATGATTCGTGTCCGACGACCTCCCCACGGCGTAAAAGCATCCATGGTGAAACTTGCCGTTATGCCGCCGTCGAAGACCATATTGGCGACGTAGTGGTCGCATTGGTCGTTGTCGCAACGGAATACGCAACGGCCGTACCCCGTGGTGCGCAGTTTCTCCGTAATGGCAGCCTCGTCCTTGTTGTCGGGCAAATCGAATACTCGCAGATGCCGTTTGCGGCGGACATATATGTCTATGGCCGAATAAGGACAGACGCTTTCGTGTGGACAACCGTCGGTGCATCGTGCAGGGGCTCCCGCAGGCGCATTCTCTTCGCGGAACAGAAGCAGCGACCCTTCGGCGGAGATGGTGCGGCACGGCTTATCGACAATCCAGCGGATTATGTCGAGGTCGTGGCACGATTTGGCGAGGATTATCGGAGTGGTCTGTTTGGAACTGCGCCAGTTGCCGCGCACATATGAGTGCGCCATGTGGGCGTACTGAATCGGCTCCATGTGCTGAATGCTGACCAAATCGCCGATTGCACCCGATTGAACGACCTGCCGCAATGCCTCGAAATATGGCGCATAGCGCAAAACGTGGCACACGGCGACGATGCGGTCGTACTTTTTTGCTTGTGCGAGGATAGCCTTGCACTCCTTCTCCGTTTGTGCCACGGGCTTTTCGAGCAGTACGTCATAACCCATGGCGAGTGCGGTCATGCACGGCTCGTAATGCAGGAAATCGGGTGTGGCTATAACCACGGCATCGGCGAACTTTTCACGCAAAAAGACTTCGTGGAAATCGCCGAAGCAGTTTTCTTTCGCTATTTTGTGGCGTTTGGCAACCGTATTGCGGCGCAGCGTGTTGATGTCCGATACGCCGACGACCTTCATCGCATCGGGGTACGAAGCAGCATAGCGGGCATAAGTTTGACCGCGACTGCCGGCGCCGATTATGATGACCGATACTGCTCGTGCAACGTCGGCGTGCAACGACTTGACGGGAATGTCTATTTTGTCCGGCTCGGTCGCCGCATTGCCTGTCGATGCGGACGAAGTCAGGGCGGAGACCGTCTTCATGCCTTTGGCATCGATGCCGATAAGCGTGGCACCGACGGTCAGCATCCCTATACGTTTGAGGAATTCTTTTCTGTTCATCGGGTCTGGTTTTACGATAGTTTCTACACAAATGTATATCTTTTTTGCGAGAATGCCAATCTTTCGACCCGACTTTCTGTGTCAAAGCGTCAATATAGGAAGAATACGATGCCGATGAAATGGCAGATTGCCGCCAGATTGATGAACAGATGCCAAACGAGATGATGATAACGGAAACCCTTTTTCGCATAGAATACCGCACCTATGGAGTAGAGTATTCCGCCTGCGACAATCAGCGCAAGCAGGGGTATGGAGGCGTTGCGTACGAATTTCGACAAAAAGAACACCACAGTCCAACCCATGACGAAATAGATTGTCAGACTGACTGCCGGAATCGATTTGCGCGACAGCGACTTGTAAAATATGCCGAACAACACCATCGACCACTGCACTGCCGTAATCAGTATGCCCTGCCACCCGCCGATGACCGACAATGCGATGGGCGTATAACTGCCCGCGATGGCGACATAGATGAATATATGGTCGAGGATATGGCACACGGCCTTGTGTTTGGATTCGGGCTGCATGGAGTGGTAGAGCGTCGATGCGGTAAACATCGAATATAGCGATATGACGAAGATGCTGATGCCGACGGCATCGAGTACCCCTCCGTGGGCGTATGCCCATACGGCGGCAAACGGCAGGGCGATGAGCGAGAGTACCATCATTACTCCGTGAGAGACTGCGTTGCCGACCTCTTCGCCGAAAGTCGGGATGTATAATTTCTTTATTCTGGCCATGGTCGTTAGTGTTTGAAACCTTACAAAGGTAGGTATTTTTATTGGAGCAACGGCATCGGTGGGAGAAATAGTATATGACAGGGGACAAAAAGGTGCAATCGTGCAGGCTCATCGTTACGGATTTTGTCAATCGACATATTTTCGGTACCTTTGTGCCGATTTTCGAAACAGAAAACTTTATTATGGATACGCTTCAAGCGATAATACTCGGATTGGTGCAGGGACTGACCGAGTTTCTGCCCGTGTCGAGCAGCGGACATCTGCAAATTGCCAACGCTCTGCTCGGTACCGATTTGAATCCCGACAGCAATGTAACGTTCAGCCTGACTCTGCATGCGGCTACGGTGTTGAGTACGATTGTGGTGCTGTGGCGCGAGGTGTGGCGGTTGTTGTGCGGCCTCTTTTCGCGGACTTTGACTGAGGAGCAGACGTATGTGCTGAAAATCGTCGTGTCGATGATACCGATAGGCGTGGTCGGATTTTGCCTGATGGATTATATCGAGGCTGCATTTTCGTCGTTGGCGGTTGTCGGGGCGATGCTGCTGCTGACGGCGGCATTGTTGGCATTCGCCTACTATGCCAAGCCGCGCCAAAAAGAGAACATCTCCTATACGGACGCTTTTGTCATCGGCTTGGCACAGGCTTGCGCAGCGATGCCGGGTTTGTCGCGTTCCGGCTCGACGATAGCCACCGGTCTGTTGCTCGGCAACAAAAAAGAGAGCGTGGCGCAATTTTCGTTTTTGATGGTGCTGCCTCCGATTATCGGCAATGCCCTGCTCGATGCGGTAAAGGGCGATTTCGGCGGAGGAGTCGATGTGCTGCCTCTTGCGGCAGGATTTTTGACGGCATTCGTAACGGGTTGTCTGGCGTGCAAATTCATGATAGAGACGGTCAAGCGCGGCAAATTGATATATTTCGCCATCTATTGTGCCGTTGTCGGTACGGTGGCATTGGTCGGTACTCTTTTATTCTAAACCGCCGATGAACGAATTGCTGAATGTAAACTTTCCTGAGGGATATGTCGCCGTTATCGACAAGCCTTTGGAGTGGACATCGACCGATGTCGTGCGCAAGATAAAATTCGCGTTGAACAAAAAGGGTTACCGCAAAATCAAAGTCGGTCATGCCGGTACGCTCGACCCGTTGGCTACGGGTGTGTTGTTGGTCTGCATCGGTCGTGCGACCAAGCGCGTGGACGAGTTGCAGTCGGAACGCAAGGAGTATGTCGCGGATGTGATGTTGGGCGCAACCACGCCGAGTTGCGATTTGGAGCATCCGATAGACAAAATCTATCCCACCGACCATATTACGCGCGAAAAGGTCGAGGCTGCATTGGCTTCGCTGACGGGCGAACGGTTGCAGGCTCCGCCCGTCTATTCCGCCAAAAAGGTCGAGGGTGTCCGTGCGTACGAGTTCGCGAGGGCTGGCGAAGCGGTCGAATTGCGCAAAGTGCCGATAAACATCTATTCGATAGAGGTCGAGGAGTGCGACCTGCCGCATCTGCGTATCAGGGTCGTGTGCAGCAAAGGCACCTACATCCGTTCGTTGGCACGCGAGATAGGCGAGGCGTTGGAGAGCGGTGCGCATCTGACGGCTTTGCGAAGGACCCGAAGCGGAGAATTTCGGGTGGAAAATGCCGTCGGATTGGACGAGTTTTTGCAAAATCTTGCCGAGTGCGAAACAAAACAGTGAATTTTTCGTAAAATAATAGATTCGTCGCCTGTTTTCGGGCGACTCAGCGACGCTAATTTCAAAGTTTATCAGATATGAAACTTTCTCAATACGGATTCGATTTCAATCCCGATTTGATTGCCCATCATCCTGCGGAGAACCGCGATGAGGCGAAACTGATGGTCGTACATCGCGATACGGGCGAAATCGAGCATCGGATTTTCAAGGAGATTTTGGACTATTTCGACGACGGGGATATGTTCGTGTTCAACGACACGAAGGTCTTTCCGGCACGTCTGTACGGCAACAAGGAGAAGACGGGTGCCGAGATAGAGATTTTCCTGTTGCGCGAACTCAACCGCGAGTCGCGAATGTGGGATGTGTTGGTCGATCCTGCCCGCAAGATACGCATCGGCAACAAACTCTATTTCGGAGAGGACGATATTTTGGGTGCGGAGGTGATAGACAACACCACCTCGCGCGGTCGCACGCTGCGCTTTCTGTACGACGGTACATACGACGAGTTCAAACAGACGCTCTTCCGTTTGGGCGAAACCCCGCTGCCGCGTTGGGTGCGTCAGAAGGTCGAGCCTGAGGATGCGGAGCGTTATCAGACCATATTTGCAGCCAAAGAGGGTGCGGTTGTGGCTCCGACGGCGGGATTGCACTTCTCGAAACATCTGCTCAAACGCATGGAGATAAAGGGTATCGACAGCGCATTCATAACACTGCACGCGGGATTGGGCAATTTCCGTACGGTCGATGTCGAGGATTTGTCGAAACACAAGGTCGATTCGGAACAGTATTTCGTTTCGGAGGAGACTGCGGCAAGCATCAACGGCGCGAAGGAACGAGGCCGTAAAATCGTCTCGATAGGTACTACCGTAATGCGCACGCTCGAAACCGTGGTATCGACGCACGGCATGATTAAGGCGCAGGACGGCTGGACCAACAAGTTTATCTTCTCGCCGTACGAATTTACGGTGGCCGATGCGATGGTCGCCAACTTCCAACTGCCCGAATCGACGCAACTGATGATGGTGGCCGCATTCGGAGGCTACGATTTGACCATGCGGGCTTACAAGGAGGCGACGGAGAAGGGTTACGGTTTCGGCTCGTATGGCGATGCGATGTTGATTCTTTGAAAAATTTTTGCTACATTTGCAAGTGAAACCTTAAAACGACGTGCGTATGTCCAAGCATAAAATTCTCTATATATGTCAGGAGATAGCTCCTTATCTTGCCGATAGCGAGCAGTCGTTGTTGTGTCGGCATCTGTCGCAAGAGATGCAGGAACGTGGTAACGAGATAAGGACTTTCATGCCTCGCTACGGATGTATCAACGAGCGTCGCAATCAGTTGCACGAGGTCATTCGTCTGTCGGGAATGAATCTGATTATCGACGACAACGACCATCAACTCATTATCAAGGTGGCTTCGATTCCCGCTGCCCGCATCCAGATATATTTCATCGACAACGACGATTTCTTTGCCCGCAAGGCCGTGCTGACCGATGCGGAGGGTGCCGCTTTCGACGATAATGGCGAGCGCATGGTGTTTTTCGCCCGCGGCGTGTTGGAGACCGTAAAGAAATTGCGTTGGACTCCCGATGTGGTGCATTGCCACGGTTGGTTTGCGGCTGTCGCGCCGATATATTTGCGCAACATGTTCGCCGACGACCCCATATTCGCCAATACCAAAATCGTCGTGTCGCTCTATGACGACAAGTTCTCCGAGCCGCTTGCTCCGTTGCGCGGAATGATAGAGGGAGAGGGACTTGGCGATGAAAATATAACTATTCTCGACACCTCTTCATACGAAAACATCTATCGTTACGTTATGAATTATGTCGATGGTGTGATTGCCGGTTCGCCGAATGCCGATGCCGCGATTTTGGACCTTGCACGCAACAGCGGCAAGGCGGTTTTGGAATATCGGTCGCCGGAGGAAGAGGGATTTTATGAAAATTACAACAATTTCTATGAAAATTTGTTCTAATCTGTGCGTAAACAGATTTCTGATGGCGATTGTCGCAATATGCGCGGTTGTCTTGTCCGGCGGCTGTTCGCTTACGGAGGACTCGTCGCTCGGATATGATTTGGTGCCGAAAGACCAAAAGATGATAATGCGGCATCTTACATTCAAGGGCAACAAAGTCATCAGTTTCGATACCGAAAACAGCACTGCCGACGAGAGCATATACAAAGAGCGCGATGGCCATTTCTTCGAGACATCGCTCTACCGTACCGATTCCCTGATATCGTGCAATGTCGCATACGGCTATTTCGGCGTCGAGCGCAGCGATACGTTCGGTATGCGTTCGTCGGCATTCGCTACGTCGATGATGTACGGCAATTCGCTGCCCGATACGACAAACGGTTTCGGATATCTTCCCATTTTCGATACGATGACGCTGCACTTGTCCATCGACGACTATTGCGGCGATACGCTTGTGCCTGTCCATTACACAATCTACGAACTCAACAAACCGCTGTTGGGCAGTGTCATCAGCAGCGAGGATACGACGGCGTATGTGAATTGCGATTTGTCGCAGAGTTACGACGCTTCGAAACCGCTCTTTACGTTTACTTTCCCCGACGGCGAGAAAACGGGTCCGACGACGGCATCGGTCAATCTGACTCCGAGCGATATGTCGGAAAGCGGTGCCACATGGGATTTCGTGCGCAGGTTGATGCTTATTCCGGAGGACAGGAGCGAGTGGGACGGTTATGCCAATGCGGATAAAACCATCTATGAGGAAGAGGCCAATTTCGCCGAGAAGTTCCACGGCGTGTGCATAGTGCCAGACGAGAGTTCGGTGCCTGCCGACAAGCGTGGCGCGATGTTCAATACCAATCTGGCACTTACGGGCTTTACGTTGGAGGGTCGCAGCCGCAATCCGGAAGACCCGACGCTGATAAAGGATACGGTGGGTATGACCTACTATTTCAGCAACTCGCTCTCGGAGCCTACTTGGTCGGCGAACAGCATCAAACACGACTATTCTGCCGTGTCGCAACCTCTGTCGGGCGGCAAAACGTTGAGGGATATAAAGATGGCTGCCGACGACGGTTCGCAGAAAATCGACCGTTCGGAGCGCGATTTGGTGCAGACCTGTATGGTCGAAGGTATGGCGGGTCCAATGACGGAACTCTACTTTACGGACGAGTTCATCGATGCGTTGCGTTCTGTCGCCGAGGAAAAGGATATAGACGGTCAGGGTTTCTCGGATGTGGGAATCAACCAATGTTTGGTATGCCTCTATATCGCAAAGGCCGATTACGATTGGATGATTACGCAGGGCAATGCGGCGATGATTACGCCGTATCTGAATGCGTCGGTAGGGCGATTGGGCATGTTCTCGTCGTTCGACACCATGACCGCCATCGCCGATTACGACTATGCGACCGAACAGACGAGCGGCACTACGGGCATATATGACGGCAACCTCAATCGCAGTCGTGCATGCTATGTGATGGATATATCGGGCTACATGCAGGGTTTGGTGAATTACGCGCTTACGCTTAGCAAGGGTGCCGACGGCAAATATACCTTCAACGAAAACGACAAGGCTTATACGCCGCGTACGATATATGTGGGTCCCGAAGCGGTCTCGCCGTTCACCTTCAAGCGGTCGCTGTTGCAGGGCATGGCGGGCGAGGAGAATGCCGCACCGATACAGATACAACTCACTTATACGCTGTTCAAGTAACGGGCGACAGAGAGCGAATGTCGGCAAGGGTCGAAGCATGACACAACCGAAGAAACCTAAGTGTGCCGCTTAGGTTTCGTTTGTCATACGGGCAAGCGGTGGAAAAAGGCAACCAAAACGGAAACATCAAGAGAAAAGAGAAAGATAAAATATGCAGGAAAATTTAGTAATAGTCGAGTCTCCGGCAAAGGCAAAGACGATAGAGAAATTTCTCGGAAAAGATTTTGTCGTCAAGTCGAGTTTCGGTCATATACGCGACCTCTCGAAAAAGGAACTCGGCATAAATATAGCCGACGGATTCAAACCGACATACGAAATACCGACCGACAAGAAAAAGGTGGTGGACGAGTTGTCGAAACTCTCGAAACAGGTCAAGACGGTTTGGCTCGCGAGCGATGAAGACCGCGAGGGAGAGGCAATCGCATGGCATCTTACCGAGGTGCTCGGACTGCCGGTCGAACAGACCAAACGAATAGTGTTCCACGAGATTACGAAGAATGCCATACTGCACGCCATCGAAACGCCGCGTACGGTCGATATGAATCTGGTAAATGCGCAGCAGGCTCGCCGCGTGTTGGACAGATTGGTCGGTTTCGAACTCTCGCCGATACTTTGGAAAAAGGTGCGTCCCGCACTCTCGGCCGGCCGAGTGCAGAGCGTGGCCGTGCGATTGATTGTCGAGCGCGAAAGGGAGATAATCAACTTTAAGAGCGTGCCTTACTATCGGGTGGTGGCGCAGTTCTATGCTCCCGACGATGCGACGAAGACGATTTTCAAGGCGGAGTATTCGCAAAAATTCGCCACTCGCGAAGAGGCAGAGGCGATGTTGGAGCGTTGCAAAACTGCCGACTTTACCGTCGAAAAGAGCGAATGCAAGCCGGTTAAACGCTATCCTGCTCCTCCGTTTACGACCTCGACGCTGCAACAGGAGGCAGGTCGCAAGTTCGGCATGTCGGTATCGCAAACCATGTCGGTTGCCCAAAAACTCTACGAGCAGGGTCTGATAACCTACATGCGTACCGATTCGGTCAATCTGTCGTCGCTCGCCATTGCCAAATGCAAGGAGGAGATAACCTCGCTTTTCGGTGCTGCATATTCGGCGGCACACAACTATACCACAAAGAGCAAAGGCGCACAAGAGGCGCACGAGGCCATTCGTCCGTCGTATATCGACCGTCGCACGATTGAGGGTACGGCGATAGAGAAACGGCTCTACGAATTGATTTGGAAACGGACGGTTGCTTCGCAGATGGTGGCTGCGGATATAGACCGCACCGTCATAACGATAAAGATGTCGGGCAGTACCGACAGATTTACCGCTTCGGGCGAGACGTTGCGTTTCGACGGATTCCTGCGGCTCTACTCCGAATCGAACGAGGAGGAGCAGAACGGCGATGCCGGCGAATCGTCGGTTTTGCCCGCTTTGTCGAACGGACAACCTCTTGCCTATACGGCGATTACCGCAACCGAGCGTTTCTCGGCTCCGCCGATGCGTTACAACGAGGCTTCGCTGGTCAAACGGTTGGAGGAGTTGGGCATAGGCCGTCCTTCGACTTACGCGCCGACCATCTCGACCATCATCACTCGCGGTTATGTGGAGAAGACGAACCGCCCTGCGCAAAAACGCAACTACCTCCAACTGACTCTGCGCGGCAATGCCGTTGCCGACAAAGTGATGAGCGAAAACTACGGCGCAGAGAAAAACAGATTGGCCCCGACCGATATAGGCATGGTCGTAAACGACTATTTGGAGACGCAGTTCTGTTCGATTATGGACTACAACTTTACCGCCAACGTCGAAAAGGAGTTCGACCGCATAGCCGACGGCAGACTGACGTGGACCAAGATGATAGGCGACTTTTACGCGCCGTTCCATGAGTTGGTCGATAAGGCGATAGAGACGCAGCCTTCGAAAACCGCACAAGTGCGCGTTTTGGGTACCGACCCTGTGAGCGGAGGTACGGTCAAGGCTCGAATAGGTCGCTATGGCCCTATGGTCGAGATTGAGGTCAAAGAGGGCGAGAAACCGCGCTATGCTTCGCTCAAACGCGGGCAACTCATCGAAGCCATTACGCTCGACGAGGCGTTGGAACTTTTTGCGTTGCCACGCACCGTCGGCAAGTTGGACGGCGAGGATGTCGTAATCGGCATAGGCAAATTCGGGGCGTATGTCCGTTTGGGCAAAATGTTCGCTTCGCTCGGCAAGGGCGACGACCCTTATACGGTGTCGTACGACCGTGCCGTAGAGATACTTGCGGCGCAGAAACAGCAGCAGGAGTTGGCTGCCAAACCGCTGAAAACATTTGCCGAAGACAAGGATTTGCTGATAAAGAACGGCCGCTATGGCGCGTATATCGCATACAAGGGCAAGAATTACCGGTTGCCGAAGAATGCAAAACCGCAGGAGGTAACCTACGACGAGTGCAAACGGATAATTTCAACAAGCAAAAAATAGAGGATTATGAAACGTATTTTCACAGCGGCATTGCTGGTGCTTGCTCTGTCGGCACAAGGCTTTGCACAAGAGGAGAAGAAACCTGCGGAGAGCGGTTACAAATTTACCGACGTCAAGGTGATAACCAAGACCACTCCCGTTAAAAATCAGTATCGCAGCGGTACGTGCTGGTGCTTTTCGACGCTCTCGTTCATCGAGGACGAAATTATGCGTGCCGGTGGCGAGCAGGTCGATTTGGCGGAGATGTGGATTGTCCGCAACATCTATTTCGAAAAGGCCGTCAAGTATGTGCGTCTGCACGGTGCGCTCAACTTCGCTGTCGGCGGAGCGGCTCACGACGTAATACACGGCATAGAGAAATACGGCATTGTTCCGGAGGAGGTGTACCCGGGTTTGAACTACGGTACGGACAAACCTCATTTCAACGAGTTGGATGCCGTGTTGAAAGCCTATGTCGAGGCCATCGTAAAGAATCCGAACAAGAAACTGACCACTGCATGGCAGGCGGGATTGAACGGAATTTTGGACGCTTATTTGGGCAAAATGCCGGAAACGTTTACCTATCAAGGCAAGGAGTACACGCCGAAATCGTTTGCCGAGTCGTTGCCGATAAAGATGTCGGATTATGTCTCGCTGGCATCGTTCACGCACCACCCGTTCTATTCGAAATTTATCCTCGAGGTGCCGGATAATTGGTTGTGGGGCGAGATGTACAATGTGCCGCTCGACGAGTTGATGCGCACAATCGACAACGCCATTGCCAACGACTACACCATCGCTTGGGGTGCCGATGTTTCGGAGCGCGGGTTCAGCCGCGACAAAGGCATCGCGATTATGCCCGAGACCGACATCGAGAGTTTGAGCGGAACGGAGGCCGAGCGTTGGGGCAAACTGACCAAGGCCGAGCGCAACAAGGAGATGTTCTCGTTCGACAAAATCGTGCCGGAGAAGAAAATCGACCAACAGATGCGTCAGACGGCATTCGACAACTACGAAACCACCGACGACCACGGTATGGTGATTATGGGTACCGCAACCGACCAAGAGGGCAATCCGTTCTTCAAGGTTAAAAATTCGTGGGATGTTCGTCCGCCTTACGGAGGATATTGGTACTTCTCGCGTGCATTCGTCGAGTATAAGACGATGGATATTCTCGTAAACCGCAACGCGATTCCGAAGGATATTCGCAAGAAATTGGGCTTGTAAAGGGCGGTTTCGGATTGCAAAAACAGGAGCGACTTTTCGGGTCGCTCCTGTTTTTTTTGGTATTGTCGCCGTCTAATACCTGAAACTGCTGCCGCCGATAAATTCGCGCAGAATGGAGGTCGGCGGTATCTCGTCGGGCGCGATGGGACTGAAATTGTCGAGGAATTTGAGCAGTCGCGACGCTTCGCCGTATTCGGGTACGGTGTCGGGTATCTCGCGCAATATCGGCTCGGCCAAGGCTCGCAGTACGGAAATCTCGTAGAACAGCGACGAGTTGAACATCACGTCGGCATTCTCCTGATAAGGGAATATATGCTGCTCCTCGCCCCGACGCACGCTTGCCCAACGCGAGAGGGTGTCGATTGCGCCGTTGCCGCGCGTGCGATAGTCGCGGACGAGCCGTCGCAACAGTCGGTTGTCGGTGGTGGCGATGCGGGTAACGTTGTCCATGGCGACCGAAGTGAAGCACGACACATAAATTTTGAACTTTATGCTGTCGGGAATCCCCGGGGTAAGGCGCGGATTCAGGCCGTGTATGCCCTCCATGACCAAAATCGACCTGTCGCCCAATTTGAGCGGTTCGTTGCGCACCTGCCGCGTGCCGGTGATAAAGTCGTAGCGCGGAATATCGACGCTTTCGCCAGCCGCCAAACGATGCAAATCGTCGTTGAGGCGTGCGAGGTCGATTGCCTCCAAAGCCTCGTAATCGAGGTTGCCATCTTTGTCGCGCGGCGTTTGGTCGCGATTGACAAAGTAGTCGTCGAGCGATATGAGGGCAGGTTGCAGACCGAGCAGCCGTAATTGGATGCCGAGCCTTTTGGCGGTTGTCGTCTTGCCGCTCGAAGAGGGACCCGATATAAGTACGAGTTTTACGCCTCGCTCGGCATTGGCGGCATAGATTTTGTCGGCAATCTGCGAGAGATGCCGCTCGTGTACTGCTTCGGCAACCTTGACGAGTTCGCCCGTTTCGCCCTGCAATACCTTTTGATTTACATGGCCGATGGTCGGCACACCCATCAGTTCCACCCAAAAGTGGTATTGCTGGAATATGGTGAACATCTTGTCGCTTTGCGGCGTGCATGCCACATGGTCGGGTGCATTGCGGGCAGGCAGGGCAAGGTAGAAGCCGTTGTAATATGGCCGTATCTCGAAGGCGTTGATGTAGCCCGTCGAAGGGGCGAGCGCACCGAAGAAATAACCGACCATGTCGCCCAATCGGTATATGTCGCTGTAAAGTCGTTGCCGTGTGCGCAACAGTGCGATTTTGTCGTCGAAGCCGAATTGCTCGAAACAGGCGACGACCTCGTCGGTCGGCAGTTTTTCCCGTTCGATGCGTATGTCGGCAGCGACAATCTCGCGGGCCTTCTCGCCGATACGGGCGCAGTCGGCCTCGGACAATGCCTCTATGCCTTCGATTTCGCAATAGAAACCGTCTCCTATGGATTGGCGGATATGGAATGCCTTGTGCGGGTACAAAGCCCAAATGGCGGTCTGCAAAATGAAAGAGACGGAGCGTTGATAGACGCGATAACCCTCGAAATCGGTTACATCGATAAAACGAATGGATATGGGGGTATATACTTTGTAGTTCAGTTCCTTGATGCGGTTGTTCACATAGGCTGCAAGAAACGGATGCGCGTTCGGTATGTCGAGTTGTGCGCAGATGTCGCCCAACGTGGTACCCATCTCGGTCTCGAAATGCGAGGCACTGTTTTCGCAGTAGATTTTAATCGGATTTCTCATAATCGCAACATTTGGTCTTTCAAAAATAGTGATTTTTTGCGAATCGTCGATATCCGATTTCTCCTTATGTCTGTTCCGTATGCGTTCGCCGGAGCGGTGCATGTCGCCGCGAAAAAAATTTGCAGGCAGCGCAAGTTTTAGTAACTTTGTACAAACAAAACCTTAAAGACCATGAAAAAGAGAAGCTTGTGGATTCTGCTGGCAGTGCTGATTGTCGCAGCGATAATGGCTTATCGCAACAATCTGCACGAACGTACCGTGGTGATATTGTCCACCAACGACATTCATGCCAACCTCACCAATTTTGCCCGTCTTGCGGAGGCTGTGCGCGAGTGTCGCGATACGGTACCGACTGTGTTGGTCGATGCGGGAGACAGGTGGTCGGGCAATGCCTTTGTCGATTTGGCGGAGGGACGACGTCCGATTCTCGATTTGATGAGCGAACTCGGCTATGATGTGGCCACACTCGGCAATCACGAGTTCGATATGGGTGTACCGTTCCTCGACAGCGCGATTAAGCATTCGGCATTCCGGACGATTTGCGCCAACGTAAAGAGGGTGGGAGAGGTCGAGTTCGATGTTCCGCTCAATTCGGTTGTCGTAAAGAGTGCCAACGGCATCAAATTGCGTTTTGTCGGTGTGGTTACCAATTACGACAACGGTCATCCCGACGGAGCCGATTCGAAATTCGTCGGTCTCGAATTCCCCGACCCGATGGAGTGCGCCTGTGCCGACGCATCGAAGCAGGGCGTGCATGCGCTCGTACTGCTCTCGCACATGGGTTACCCGAAGGATGTCGAGTTCGCAGACAAGTGCGACAAGTACGATGTGATAATCGGCGGTCATTCGCACGACGTGGCCGATACTTTGGCGGGTCGTACCGTGATAGGGCAGACGGGATGCAAACTCGTAAACGTGGGAGCGACGACGATTCGGTTCAAGGGCAACAAAATCGCGGGCATCGATTATCGCAACATCCCGCTCGCCGATTATGCCGAGGATGCGGCTGTTGCCGCGCGTGTGGCAGAGATAGAGAGCAACCCCGATTTGCTGCGGAGCATCGGTACGCTCGGCAAAACTCTCGACAAGCGGGGACTTGCCGACATGCAGACCTTCCTCGTGGCGAATTCGATGCACGCGCAGGTAGGTTTTTACCACTATGGCGGCATACGTCTTTCGAATTTGCCGGCGGGCGACGTGTCGATGGCCGAACTGTTCAATATCGAGCCGTTTTTCTCGTATATGTACACTATGACCATGACTCCGGCACAGATGCGCGATATGATAATTACCAAATACAACGATACGGGGAACGAGAAAGAGTCTCATCGCATCGACCTCTTTTGCACCACGCCTTATACGATAGTTGCCGATGCCGGCAATACGGCAGTCGATGTGCTGTTCCCGCAGTTGCGCGAAGGTGTGCGGTACAAAGTCGCCATGGGTAACTATATCGCCGAGAAATACCGCTTCGAGGCGGACGATAAACAGATGCACCCGACCAAACTGCTCGATGTCATGGCAGATTGGTTCGAGCACCATTCGCCCGTCGAGTTCGACAACACGCCGAAACAAAAGATTGTCGTGCGCAGATAAAAGTAAGGTATTATACAACGAACATCAGGGAGTGCTCCAAGCGGTCGCTCCCTGATGTTTAATTTCTGCATACACAGCCATTGAATCGTGCTGGTTGTGCAGAAGTTGCGTTATTTTACTACATCCGAGAGGTTTATGTTAAGTGCATTGCAGATTAGACATATCGTCTTTATCGTTAAATTTGTTCGTCCTGCCTCTATTCGGCAGAGGTTGGAACGCTCTATGTCGCAACGGTATGCAACTTCCTGTACGGTCAATTTCTTGCTGCGTCTTATCTCTTTGATACGTTTCGCAATATTTTTGATTTCAATCTGATAGTTTATCATTTGTAAAAAAAAATGTAAAAAATTTTTGTTATGCAAAGATTTGTTTATATATTTGCACCGTGCGTATCATATATGATACAATATGATACAATATGATGCGTGATATTGAGCGTGAATACAGCAAGACTAATATTGGACGGTATGGTATTCGTCGCTCGTGCGGGTGTCGGCAGAGACTTTATATATTATAGTATGAATACTAAACGTTTTATTTCTACCCTTTTGGCGACAGTCTTGTTTGCCGGGGTCGTCGGTGCTCATCAAAGCAAGACCGACAAGAGCGTCGAATTTCGACCTCATTGGTATCTCCAATTGCAGGGAGGTGCCGCATATACGCTCGGCGAAGCCGATTTTGGCAATCTCGTATCGCCTGCCGCTTTTCTCTCTGCGGGTTATAAATTCCATCCCGCATGGGGTGTGCGTGTAGGTATCGGAGGATGGCAGGGCAAAGGTTGTGCCGTGGTTGCCGACAATACCTACAAGTTCGATTTCGTGCAGGGAAATATCGATTTGATGCTCGATTTCAGCAGCCTTGTAGGTGGGTTTAACCATCGTCGGGTGTGCAGTGTTTTCGTATTCGCAGGTTTGGGCGTTTTGGGCGGAGTTAATAATGACGAAGCCGTTGCTCTCGCCGATGCAGGCGAGCCGCTCAGTTACTTGTGGCGCGACTCTAAGTGTTTTGTGTCCGGACGTTTGGGCTTGGGGGTGGACTTCCGAGTAGGTGAACGCGTAAATCTCAACATCGAGGCAAATTCCGCATTTTTATCCGACCATTTCAATTCCAAGAAGGCCGGCAACCTCGATTGGCAGTTCAATCTGCTTGCGGGAGTATCTTTCAGATTCGGCAAAAATCATCGGGAGTCCGCCGTATATGCTGCCGAACAGGCTGCCGCGGAAGCAGCAGCCAAGGCAGCCGCAGAAAAGCGTGCGGCCGAGCAGAAGGCAGAGGTTGAACGCATAGCCGCCGAGAAGGCGGCAGCCGAGAAGGCTCTTGCAGCAAAACAGGCAGCCGAACGTGCAGCAGCCGAACGTGCAGCAGCCGAGAAAGCAGCAGCAGAGCATGCCGCAGCCGCAAAGGAGCATT
This sequence comes from Alistipes sp., assembly GCA_051875395.1. Classification (GTDB taxonomy): domain Bacteria; phylum Bacteroidota; class Bacteroidia; order Bacteroidales; family Rikenellaceae; genus Alistipes. Next base: position 64,040 of record JBJEGV010000016.1, read on the forward strand.
CGGAGAACATTTTTTTTCGCATCGGTTCCGCTGTCATCCGCAAAGCCGAAATGAAGAAACTCGATGCGCTCGTTGAGTGGATGAAATCCAATGCCGATTATGGTGTTGCTGTTGTAGGTTATGCCGACAAAGAGACCGGCAGTGCGGCGTTGAACAAGCATCTGTCGGCTCAACGTGCCGAAAATGTTCGCAAATACATGGTTAAGACGGGTGTCGAGGCAGACCGTATCGTGGTAGATTCCAAAGGCGATACCGTTCAGCCTTTCCAAGTGGCAGCACAGAACCGAGTGGTAATCTGTACGCTCGAATAAAACGAATGTAATGATTCACTAATACCATATTTTAACAATTTAACAAACAACTTCATTATGAAAAGACAATTTTTGAGATTGACGGCGTTGCTCTTGTCGGGAGCAATGCTGTTGAATGTGGGTTGTACCGATTATGATGACGATATCAGGGATATCCAAAATCAAATCGACAATCTGACATCTGTAACTATTGCGGATTTGCAGACGCAGTTGGAGAATGCTCAGTCTGCCATCTCCGGCATTAACCAGACCATCGAAGAGTTGCAGGCCGCAGACAAGGCCAATGCTGCTTTGATAGCCCAACTCCGACAAGATATGGAGAAGGCTGATGCCGACCAGGCGAAGGCTCTTAAAGATGCCATTGCATACCTCGAAGGCCTTAACAAAAAGACTGCCGATGCAGTCGATGCACTCGGCAAATCGCTCGATAATCTGTCGAGTCAGGTAAGCGCGTTGGAAAATACTCACAAGCAGGATATCGACTCCGTTCGCAATTTATATACATCGTTGTCCAATGCTTTGGATGCGTATAAGCAGGCACAGGCTCTTACCGACAAAGCGCAGGATGATAAGATAAAGGCTCTCGACGACCGATTGACGGCTCTCGACAAAACTGGTGGCGAAATCGACCAACTCAAAGGCCGCATCAAAACTTTGGAAGAAGCAGATTTGATTAACCGCATGACCACGGTTGAGGGTCTGTTGGGTGCCGACCTCGCAAATGTTTTGAAAGAGGCCGGTTACAGCAGCGTTTCGGCTGTGATTGCCGAATATGTTACGGTCAAGGCCGATGTAGATGATTTGAAACTTAATTTCAATGCCAAGGTTGATGCTGCAATCGCGTCCGCTTCCGATGAAGGCAACTACTACAAGATTTCGAGTGTTGCCGACCTTAAAGCGGCTGTTCAGAGCCTGCACGACGGTATCGAGGCTGCCAATAAAAAAATTGCCGCTTTGCAGCAGGATTTGGCTTCCATGATTCAATCTATCGTTTCCGTTCCGGAATATACTGACGGCTCGTTCGATATGCAGGTCTATACGGTAGATGGAGCAATTGTCGGTAATGCCGTTAAACTTGTGTACCAGATTACACCGGCCGCGGTTGCCGAAACTGTTGTTGCTGCCGGCATTGATGCTGCCGAACTTGTCGTTAAAGAAGCCAAGACTCGTGCTACTGCTCCGTCTGCCCAAATCAATTCGATTAAGGCGGGTGCAGAGGCAGGAACCATTGTGGTTATGGCAACCATCAACAATTATCCTGCCGGTGCTGCTGTTAATGTCGCTCTCAAATTCAAGCATAAAGTGCGCAGTGAAGAGGGTAGTGTTCTCGAAAATGACGTTATCTCGGATTATGCGGGCGTTATTGCCGTTGATGCAGCAGATTATAAGGCCGTAACCTTCGAGGTAGATGGAACGAAAGAGTATAAAGTGGCTTGGAATACTCCTAAATCGGAGAGTCTCCGTACATTGTTCCATGATGCCGGCGTCGTTGCTAAAATCGATGGAGTGAAATATGAACTTTCGGCTTTGAAGGATATTGTCGGAGTAGAATTCGGATCGGTTCAGTACAAAGTTGCCACTACGGCAACTCCTGCATCTGGCGTATTTGCCGTAACGAATGAGGCACAATCGTCGTTCGTCAATTTTCCTGCCAAGACCGTTACTGTTGCATTTGCAAAAGACATCGAATATACCAACGTGGGCAATAAAGTTGATGCTGTTGCACAGTTCCGTGTAAAGGTTGGTGCCGCTTATGCAAATCCTGTTACCCTCAATGCTACTTATACAATCAGCAATGCTCAGGGTGCAACCTTCGTATTTGGTACATTGCAGAAACCTTGGGATTACAAGTGGCTGATGTCGGCACAAACCGACCTTGGCGGTTATTACGATTTGCAACCGAGACCGGCTATTCCGGCTGCCGATTTGGCAGGCAACCAACTCGGTGAGGTTAAAGTAGCTGTTGATGGCGAAGGCAATACTTTCCAACCGTCTCTCTTCGAACGCATCATCAATTCGGGCGTTTGTGTCAAGAACAAGGTAAATGGCGTTGACCTTCCTGTAAAGGTATCGGCCAAGGCGAGCGAGGTTGCATTGATTGCCCTTGTATCTTTCGATGAGGCAACTTACGAATGGGGCAAGACATACAACGTGGAATATGTTTACACTTATGAGAATGTCGATTATACAGTTAAGGGTACGGTTTCTCTCGGTGCGGCACCTGCAAATATCAAGAAGGAGATTACTATTCCTATGGGTTGGGCAGATGCAACCGCTACCGTCAAACTTGCAGATATGTATGCAGAGCAGCACCCTGCCGGATTTGCGGATGCAGCCGAATTCCAAAGTGCAGTTCTCCAAAAGGGTATGGATGCGTCGAACAATGGTAGCAACGCTCTGTTGATAATGCCTACAACGACGAATTATCGTTACAATGCCGCTTCCAAACGGTATAATGCAGTCATCAACGGTACTGTTACGGCTTTGACCATAAATCCTGCAATTGCAGTTGCTCCTGCCGCTACTCCTGCTACCATCGGTGGCAAGATATGCCGTGATGCAATCGAAAAAGACGGCGACAGTTTCCAACAGACTTGGACCATGACCACATGGTACGGTCAGAAGATAGAGGTAGTGGCTACCTACAATGTAGTTCTGCCTGCATCGTCGGTATTCGAGATGATTGCAAAAGATTTGTATATCAAGGACGGCAAAGTTATCGCCGAAGGTTATATCGGTACAGTCGGTGGCGATGCAGTATGGGTAGTTGAAACCACAAATGAGATAGGAAACTATTTTGACTGGAAGAAGGGCAACATAACCGATGTGGATCTGTTCTTCAAGAAACTCTCCGTCGATAACGATCGTAATAGCGGTACTCTCGGTAAGTATTTTGCCAACGTAAACGTTAACGATACCAACAACCCTAAGATTGAGTGGACGAATAATGTTACCACCGAGCGTGAGGTAGAGGTATTGGCATACGTTGGACTCGGTGCAAGAAAGATTAACGTGGCAGAGAGCAGGTTTACGGTAGTTACTCCTGACCCTATCACCACGGTTGAGCATTCGGATCTTTCGACATCGTACCAAATCAACGGGGAAGGCGACAAGTCGATAAATGTGAATCTGTTGGACGGTATGTCCATTATCGATGCTGACAGAACTCCTAACCAGTGGATTGACAATGCGCAACTCGCAACTACCAAGGGAACATTCTCGAAGGTCTTTGCAACCAAACCGCTTGGTGGATACGTATATGTCAACGGTGTAAACTTTAAGATTACCGATAACGACCAACTCGAAGGTGTGGCAATCGGCGCAGACGGACATCTGACTTATGTTGCTGTAGGAGGCTCTACTCTCCAACGCGACGTAAATGTCAAAGTCGAGGCTTGTATCAAGTATTGGCTCGGTGAGAAGACTGTCAACTTCACGGTAACGATTCGAAAATAGCACACGCGCTGTTTCCGAGTGGACTCGTAGGACATATTTTCAAACAAGATATGTGAAGCAACTGAATTTTTTGTGTGGCGGCAGAGGAGCAATCCCCTGCCGTTTTTTGCCTACTGCGGTTGCCGAATGTATGCTACAATGGCTTATTTATGCCGTAATTCGCTTAATCATAAATATTTTCTGCAATAAAAAGCCAAAGATAATTGCCGATTTGCAAAAATTGTGTAACTTTGCGAACTTTCGTGTGCGTGGAGTGCGCACCGAAGCAGAAAACAACATTATTAACTTTTAACGAGCGATTGTATCGCAAAAATTTTTCCACAATGGAGAACAATGTAAAGGTAGCAAACGAGAATTTCGATTGGAATGCGTTTGAGAGCGAGTCGAGTCTGTACGACCAGCCGAAAGAGCAGATTGCCGAAGTGTACGGCAAATCGATGTCCAACATCGCAGTCGGCGAAACGGTTGAGGGTACTGTAACCGAAATCAACAAGCGCGAGGTAATCGTAAATATCGGCTACAAAAGCGAAGGCGTGATTCCTGCATCGGAGTTCCGCTACAATGCCGAATTGAAGGTCGGCGACAAAGTCGAAGTTTATGTAGAATCGGTTGAGGACAAGGGAGGCCAACTTCTGCTCTCGCACAAGAAGGCTCGCCAACTCAAATCGTGGGATCGCGTCAATGAGGCTCTGGCCAACGACGAAATCATCAAGGGTTATGTCAAGTGCCGCACCAAGGGCGGTATGATTGTCGATGTATTCGGCATCGAAGCGTTCCTGCCTGGTTCGCAAATCGACGTAAAGCCTATCCGCGATTACGATGTATATGTCGATAAGACGATGGAATTCAAGGTTGTCAAGATAAATCAGGAGTTCCGCAATGTAGTCGTTTCCCACAAGGCTCTTATCGAGGCCGAGTTGGAGGCACAGAAGGAGATTATCATGTCCAAGTTGGAGAAGGGACAGATTCTCGAAGGTACGGTCAAGAACATCACCTCTTACGGTGTGTTCATCGACCTCGGCGGTGTCGATGGTCTCATCCACATCACCGACCTTTCGTGGGGCCGTGTCAATCATCCGGAGGAGATTGTACACCTCGACGAGAAACTGCAAGTCGTTATTCTCGATTTCGACGAGAACAAGAAGCGTATCGCTCTCGGCTTGAAGCAACTCGTTCCGCATCCTTGGGAGTCTTTGGATGCCAACCTCAAAGTCGGCGACAAAGTTAAGGGCAAGGTTGTCGTTATGGCCGATTACGGCGCATTCGTCGAGATTGCACCGGGTGTCGAGGGTCTGATTCACGTTTCGGAGATGTCGTGGAGCCAGCACCTGCGTTCGGCACAAGATTTCTTGAAGGTCGGCGACGAGGTTGAGGCAGTTATTCTGACCCTTGACCGTGCAGAGCGCAAGATGTCGCTCGGCATCAAGCAACTGACCGCAGACCCATGGGAGAACATCGAGCAGAAATATCCTGTCGGTACCAAATGCACCGCCAAAGTGCGCAACTTTACCAATTTCGGCGTATTCGTCGAGATTGAGGAGGGCATCGACGGTCTGATTCATATCTCCGACCTCTCGTGGACCAAGAAGGTTAAGCACCCTGGCGAATTTACCCAAGTCGGTGCCGATATCGATGTCATCGTTCTCGAAATCGACAAGGAGAACCGCCGTTTGAGCCTTGGCCACAAACAGTTGGAGGAGAATCCGTGGAACGCAATCGAGGAGCAGTTCGCTGTCGATACCGTTCATGCGGGCAAGATTGTCGAACTGACCGACAAGGGCGCAGTGGTGTCGCTTGCCGAGAATGTCGAGGGCTTTGCTCCGGCACGTCAGTTGGTTAAGGAGGACGGTACGACTTTGAAGGCAGGCGAAACGGCCGACTTCAAGGTTATCGAGTTCTCGAAGGCAACCAAGCGCATCACACTTTCGCACACCCGCATCTTCGACGATGCCAAGCGTGCAGAGGCTGCTGCCGACAAGGCCGAGAAGAAGGCTGCTGCCGAGGCTACCAAGTCTTCGGTTAAGAAGATTCAGGCTTCGGTCGAGAAGACCACTTTGGGCGACATCGCCGGTCTGGCCGAGTTGAAAGCACAGTTGGAGAAGAAATAATCCGCAAGGAGGAGCATATTCTCTATAAGCAGTCAGCCGCACCGAAAAGTGCGGCTGATTTTTTTGTGGATGTACGACACCTCGCCCTTAAAAATTTAACGACCCGATGTTAAGGTTTTATAACACAAACGGCTTCCTTTCGGGCAAAGTCCCCCTTTACAGAACTGCGGCGACAGGAGAGTGCAATAAATTTATTTATTGCCGAGCCGCCAAAGCAGAAGAGCCGAAGGCTCAAAGGGGAATTTAGGGGGTGGGTAACAAGTAAAAGAAAAAAAAATGGGCATCCTGTCTGCCGTTACCTTCCCGTTCCTTGCTCCGAGTAATTGCTGCACCTACCTAACACAAAAGGCTTCCTTTCGGACAAAGTCCCCCTTTACAGAAAGGGGGATTTAGGGGGATAGGTAACACGGATATTGTAATCTGGACGGCAATTCTCCCGCAAACCGCGATTGTTGATATAGGGCCGATTGGCATATTTACCTAACACAAAAGGCTTCCATCGGGAAGCCTTTTGTGTTAAGGAATAATCCTTAACCACAAATGTCGTCGTTTATGCAACTATTTCATAAACTCCTGTACTTGGTCGTTCGGTACGATAGCCTCTTTGAATACATAGGCACCGGTCTTCTCCGACTTAACCATCTTGATGCACTTGGTAAACTGCTTACCAACGCCGGTTTTCAGGGTTGCGACTACTTTCTTTGCCATAACTCAATTTTTATTTGATTTCACGATGTACAGTTACCCGCTTCAAATAAGGATTGTACTTTTTACGCTCCAAACGGTCAGGGGTATTCTTCTTGTTTTTGGTGGTGATATAGCGGGACATTCCCGGTACGCCACTCTCTTTTTGTTCGGTGCATTCGAGAATCACCTGAACACGGTTACCTTTCTTTGCCATTGTTGCTTAACGGTTTTTAGTAAATTTTCTTGGGTGCGACAGCATCTTTAAGAGCGGCAGCAAGACCCTTTTTGTTGATTGTTTTGATTCCGGAAGTGGATACCTTCAAGGTAATCCAACGGCCTTCCTCCTCCGACCAGAAACGCTTAGTCTTCAAATTCGGCGAAAACTTGCGCTTGGTTTTGAGGTTGGAGTGCGAAACATTGTTTCCCACAACAGCCACTTTTCCTGTAATTTCGCAGACTTTCATTTTTGATGAATTTTTAATTTATCCCCGATATGGGGACGCAAATATAGTAATAAATTCTTAAATCGCAATGTCCTTGCCCGTTTTTTCGTTGTCGGATGCTCGGTGCGGCATCAGTGCAACTGCTCGTAGAGCAACGCGACGGCGTATGCCGAGGCTCGCGAGATTATTTGCGAACGGTCTGTTCCGCAGTCGCGCAATACGGCAAAACTCCTCTCGGGCGTCGCTATGCCTATCCAAACCGTGCCGACAGGCTTTTGTGCCGTACCTCCGGTCGGTCCCGCTATTCCCGTGGTCGATACGGCGAAATCGGCATGCGCCACCCGTCTTGCGCCCTCTGCCATTTGTCGGGCGACCTGCTCCGATACTGCTCCGTACTGCTTTATGTCGTCGGGATTGACCCCCAATACCTCCGCTTTCGCCTCGTTCGAGTACGATACCACGCCGCATAAAAAGTATTGCGACGCGCCTGCCTGCGCGGTAAAAAGCGCGGCTATTGCACCGCCCGTGCAACTCTCCGCCACAGCCAGCGTCTGCTTGCGCTCGATAAGGCGGTTGTGTACCAACTCCTGCATCGAGGCTTGTTCGAATCCGACGATATTGGCGGGTATTATCGCGTACAACTTTTCGAATTCGCGGTCTATCTCCGCTCTTACGCTCGCTCCGTCCACCTCGTATGCCGACAATCGCAACCGTACCACATTAGGCGCAGGCAGATAGGCGAGTTTCAACCCTTTCGGCAAAGCATTCTCCCACTCCGCTATGCGCTCGGCGAGTATCGACTCGGCAATTCCCGAAGTAATCATCGTGCGATGCACAATCGCCCGCAGCGCGAACCGCTCGTGCAGACGCGGCATAACCTCGTCTTCCATCAGGTGCTTCATCTCGAACGGCACACCGGGTAGCGACACGACCACCTTGCCGTCGCGCTCGAACCACATTCCAGGGGCTGTGCCGTGTGCATTGAACAGCACCGTGCAGCACTCCGGCACCATAGCCTGACCTCTGTTGAGGTCATTGAATGCGATGCCTCGTCGTGCGAGCAGCGTGCGGACATGTTCTGCCACACGCTCGTCGTATTTCAACCGAGAGCCGAAATAACGTGTCAGCGTATGTTTGGTGATGTCGTCCTTGGTCGGGCCGAGACCGCCCGTTATTATCACGATGTCGTAGTCGTGCAGTGCGTGGTCGAGTGCTTCGTCGATTTGTGCCGCATCGTCTCCTATCGAGGTGCGTTCGCAAACGGTAACTCCCGCACGGTTGAGTGCCTGCGAGATGTATTGCGAGTTGGTGTCGAGAATCTGACCTATCAGAATCTCGTCGCCGATGGTTATGATTTCGGATTTCATATCGAGGTGTCGGATTTGTTCTCCGACTCGTTGTTCTCTTCTTTGATAAGCGAGCGGCATATATCGCCCACGAATCGCGGACCGTTATACACATAGCCCGTATATATCTGCACCAATGTCGCACCCGCATCGAGCATCGCCCGTACCTCGTCCGACGTCATCAATCCGCCCGAACCGATTATCGGATATGTCCCTCGGCTGCGTTCGTGAATCCGTCGCACGACCTCTATGGCGCGTTTTGTCAAAGGCTTTCCGCCGACGGCACCGTTGCCGATGCGTTTGAGCGTGTCGCCTGCCGTTTTCAATCCCGAAGGTTTGGTCGTGGCGTTGGTCGCGACTATGCCGTCCAACGGCGTCTCCATCATTATATCGGTCATCGTGTCTATCTCGGCATCCGTCAAATCGGGCGATATTTTTAGCAGTATCGGGCGGTACTGGTTCTGTCCGCGCCGAAAATCGAAGAGCGGGTCCAGAATTTTGCAGACACTCTCCCGAGTGCGGGGTACATACTGCTTGAAGGTGGTGTTGTAACTTACGTTTACCGTAAAATAGTCGGCATACTGATAGAGGTTGCGGAATACGCGCAGATAATCCTGTGCCGCATCGTCGGTCGGCGTTACCGAATTTTTGCCTATGTTGCAACCTATCACTATATTCTTGTGCGGATGGCGCAGATTGCAGATGACGCGCTCCAAACCCTTGCTTGCCAAACCTATGCGGTTGAGTATCGCGCCATCGTCGGGCAGTCTGAACACGCGAGGTCGGGGATTGCCCTGTTGCGGCAACGGCGTTACCGTTCCGATTTCGACGAATCCGAATCCGAGTGCATCGAGCGAATTGAATATCTCGCCGTTGCGGTCGAATCCCGCTGCCATGCCGACGGGATTTTTGAAATGCAGCCCGAATACTTCGCGCTCCAACGACGGATGCTCCACGGCATAACATTTGCGCAACAGCCATTTGCAACAAGGTATTTTGTCCGCCAACCGCAGTACGGCCACGGCCAAATTATGGGTGCGCTCCTCGCCGAAGAAAAACGATATGTATCGTAACATGCTGAACATAATCTGTTTTGCGCATCGCTGCATCTGCTGCGCGGTGCAAAGATAGTAAAAAGTCCGCTAAAAGTACTCCTCGCGATATATATAGCCGTTGCGCAACGCCTCGAAATCCTGCGGACGGCATCGCAGCCGCTCGCTCTCGGCCGCAATGTCGCAATAACGGTCGATTGTCGCGCACAATCGTTCCCATGCGATTTTGCGCGGCACGGTGCGCTCTATACCGTCGGGATACCACTCCGTCAGCGGCAGAGAGAATCGCTCGGCAACGGCACGGACGACCATCGACGAGGCGTTTGCCTTGCCCTGCAACGAATAGCCGGCGATGTGCGGTGTCGCAACCAAAGCCTTTGCCAACATTCGGCTGTCGATGTCGGGTTCGTTCTCCCATACGTCTGCCGCACAATCGAGACCGCTCTCGACAAGTGCCTGCGTATCGACCACCTCGCCCCGCGCCGCATTTATCAATACGGCACCGTTGCGCATCATCGCCAAAGTCTCGGCATTTATCATGTGGCGGGTCGATGCGTCGGACGGAACATGCAGCGTAACGATGTCCGCCTGTTGCAGCACCTTGTCGAGTGCCACGAAATCGAGATGCTCCCTCTCCTGTCTCGGAGGGTCGCAGCAGACGGTGCGGAACCCCCACGATTCGGCATACTCCTTCACCAAGCGTCCGACATTGCCTACTCCGACTATTCCCAATACCCTCTCCTGCGGTCTGAAACCGAAACGGCGTGCCAATGCGACGAGCGTTGCAGCAACCCATTGCAAAACTCCCCGCGCATTGCATCCTGCCGCCGTAGCGACGCCTATGCCGTGAGTTCGGCAGTATTCGAGGTCGATGTGGTCGAAGCCGATGGTGGCCGTGGCGATGAATTTGACGTTCGTGCGGTCGAGCAGTTCGGCATCGCATTTGGTGCGCGTGCGGACGATGAGCGCATCGGCATCCCCGATGTCGTCGCGCCCGATTAGCCTGCCCTCCTTGCGTACCGTATCTGCATACGGCGCAAAGACCTCCTCCAAAAACGGTATTGCCTTGTCTGCAACGATTTTCATTTTGTACGTTTCAAAATTCGTACAAATATAACGAGTAATCGTACCAATTTACGGCGAATTGCAATTATTTTTCTAAATTTGTGACAAATTAGGTTCTCTATGGAGATAAACTTTTTCAGACTTGGTACCGATTCGGGCGACAGCGGCTGCTATTTTCGCGACATGACCCTGCCCGAACGCGCGGAGTTGGTGTTGGTATCGGCTCCGTGGGGCGTAACGTCGGCATCGGGCGAAGGTTCGGCATACGCGCCCGACGCCATTATCGAATCTTCGGCTCATCTCGCAGAGTTCGATGCTTTGTCGGGCTTTTCGTTCGGCGGCAAAATTGCGACTGCTCCCATAGATTACGACATTCAGGAAAATTCGCAACGGCTCGGGGCCGATGCGGAAAAAGTCATCTCTCATGTCGAGGATGGCGGAGTGCTTGCGGGCGAATACTTTTTGCGCAAGGTGGCACGCATCAACGAGGGTTTTGTGCAGATGCACGAGAGCATCCGTACCCAAACCGCTCATTGGCTTGCAGCGGGCAAGAGAGTCGGCATAATCGGCGGCGACCATACGGTAGGCTTCGGTGCAATCGAGGCTGTGGCTGAACACGAGGGCGAAATAGGCATATTGTACATCGATGCCTGTTGCGATATGCACCCGTCTTCCGAGAGTCTGTTCGAATACTCCCACCTCTCTGCCGCACGCAACATCATGGAGGAGATTCCGGCGGTCGGCTGCATGGTACAGGTGGGTGTGCGCGATGTCGGCAGCGACGAGTACGAACGTGTCCGTTCCGACAACCGTTTTTCGCTCTTTTTGATGGACGAGTTGGTGTCGAGGCGTTTCGGCGGCGAATCATGGTCGGCGGTTTGCGATGCGATAATCGCCCGTTTGCCGCAGAAAGTATATGTCTCGGTCGATGTTGCGGCTTTGTCGCTCGATTGCTTCCCGCATTCCAAACAGCCTGTTGCAGGCGGCTTGTCGTTCAACGAGACGGTATTTCTGATAAACCGCCTTGCGGCATCGGGGCGCGAGATTGTCGGTTTCGACATGACGGGCATAGTGCCTAAATTCGAAAACAACATCGATGCGGTTGCAGGTGCGCGTCTGTTGGCGAAATTGTGTTGCGCCGTGTTGAAAAAGTGATGGTTATGAAACGTATTGCGATATACTTATCTGTCGTGCTGCTCTTTGGCACCATGCTGTTCGGTTGCGGCAAAGGCGGTGGCAAAATGGCGACCGAGTCCGATTCGATAGCCTATGTTATCGGTCTGAATGTCGGTCTCAATCTCGTTGCGATGGACTCCACGCTCAATGTCGATGCCGTGTGTGCTGCCATTCGCGATGTGTTCAACGGCGAACAGAAGATGTCCATAGAGGATGGGCGCGATTATCTGCTTGCCCAAAAGACCTACTTCGTCCACGAAAAGGCTCGGGCTTATCAGGAACAGTTCCTTTCGGATTTGAGCAAAAAAGACCGCTCTTACGTCCGCATGCGCAACGGCGTTACCTATAAGATAATCAGGTTGGGCGACCAGAGCGTCCAGACGATGACGGGTCGCGATACGGTGCGGATTGCATATACGATTCTCGGCGTTGCGGGCGATACGATTCGCGGCATCGACACTTTGCGCACGGCATATCGCGAGTTGGTCGATGGTTTGCAGGACGTGGTCAAGGCTGCGGGCAACGGCGGCAGTTTCGATGCGTGGCTGCCTTCCAAAACGGCATACGATACGGCGGGCAATGCCGAATTGGGCATCGCTCCCGACCAACTGCTCCGCTATTCGGTGGAGATACTCGACATAGATTATTACAGCATGGGCAACCGTCGTTAGAATAAAATTATTAACTTTGCACGTCTTCGTAAAGACAAACGATTGATAAACAATATAAAATGTTAAATGTTATGAAAAAAATCTTTTTGGCCGCATTGGTACTTTCGTGTGCTGTTGCGGTAGTATCCTGCTCTTCCAAGAGCGGAAACATCACTGTTGGCGACAAGTCGCACATCGATTCGTTGTCGTATTGCATCGGCGAAAACATCGGTTTCAGTGTCAGCAGCGATATGGCCGACATTCCGTTCAATATCGACCTTGTAAAGAAAGGTATCGAGGAGGGTGCATTGGATAAGGCTTCGCAGAATCAGGAGGAGTCCATCGACATTCTGCGCGACTACTTTATGAACAAGCGCAACGAGCGTTTGGCAAAATTGGACGAGCAGCGTCAGGCTGCTGCCGAGGATTCGACCGTGGTCGTCGATAAATCGGTGATGTTCGAGAATGCCGAGGAGTGCGACAACCTCTCCTATGCGTTCGGTAACGACATCGGTTGCAACGTCCGCAACAGCAAACTGCCGCTCCAAACCTATTGGCTCACCAAAGGTTTCAACGATGCTTACGAGGGTGCAGGCGAGGTTGCAGAGCAGGATGTGCAGAGTTTCCTGCAAAACTACTTCATGGTGGTACGTCCGGCACAGTTGCAGAAAGAGTCCAACGATTGGCTTGCCAAGATTGAGAAGAAATGGGGCGTAAAGAAGACCGCGAGCGGTCTGCTCTATAAGGTCGTAAAGGCCGGCGACAAGACGATTGCTGCCAAAGACGACCGCGACGTGGTTGTTGTCAAGTATGAGGGCAAAACCAAGGAAGGCGAGGTTTTCGACTCTTCCTACAAGCGTGTCGAGGAGGTTGTAGAGCGTATTGCCGAGACCAAGAAAAACAAGGAACTCGACGAGCAGGAGAAGAACGAGCGTCTGGCTCAATTCGAGGAGGAGTTGAAGTCGGTAGAGACTGTCGAATTCCCTCTCAACTGCGTTATCAAGGGTTGGACCGAGGGTATGAAACTCGTCGGCAAAGGCGGCAAGATTGTGCTTTACATTCCGTCGGAACTCGCTTACGGTCCGCGCGGTGCGGGTCGTGCAATCGGCCCTAACGAGGCTCTCGAATTTACCGTCGAGTTGATAGACGTGAAGCCTTACGAGGCACCGCAGCCGGCAGAGGAGCCTGCAACCGAAGAGGCTGCTGCACCGGCAGAGGAGAACAAATAGTTTTTCGATACGAAAAGAGAGCGGGATACATCGTGTCCCGCTCTCTTTTTTGTATGTTTCGACGACTGCTACTCCTCCACGCGTATCAGATAGTTGTCGTTGATTACCACGTTGGGGATAATGGTGTTTGCCGGAATCTTGACGTTATCGCCCTTCATGCAGAGAAAGAAGAAGCCGAACGGAAACAACACGGTCAGTCCGAGTCCCAATCCGCAGCCGAGAGCAGCACCTTCGCGATCGTTTCCCTCGCAGTTGATGCCTCCGAGCAGTGCGATTCTCTGACCATCGACGGCTGTCGTCGATAAGAGCGAAATGTCGATGCTGCCCGGTTTGCCGATACCCTTCGCCTTCTGTGCATCGAGTGCGAGTTCCACAGGCGTTCCGCGAAGAATCAATACCTTCTCGCCCGTAATATCCTTTACGTCGCGATCGACGATTGCCGTAACATCGGGATTTTTGGATTTGCTCGATACCGCTTTCGTCGTTCTGATGCTGATGCTTTGTCCGTTGTTGATTTTGATAGGTTGCGCCACCGTTGTCGAGGCGATGCCGAGGAGTGCTAAAAAGCAAAAAATTTTCTTCATGATTTTGTTTGGTTTTTGTGTTCCTCTGTCCCGAAAGAGGGTGCTTGTTTGAATTTTAGCATACAATAAGCGCGGGACCAAACTTTGAATCTGCTTTTCGGGGTCTTATGGTTTACTACTCTTAAATGAACAGCAGGGCAAAGTAAACGCTTCTTATATGTATGTCCCTGTTCGGCATGTGCAACGACCGAACGGAGGCTTGTAGATTTGGAGGGTTTTAATGCTTCATAGGCGATTTGTGTTGCGGTTATAGTGCAAAGATAGCGAATTGGTCGGCCATATACAACAGAATAACGATTTTTTTGGAGAGTTCTCTGCCGGTCGGGATGATGATTGCAACCCTCGTACCGACATAAAAAAGATGCGGCAAACCGACGAGGGTCTGCCGCATCTGTCCGATATGGTTTGCAAAGGCTGTGTTACAATTTTGCCTTGATTGCCTTTGTCTGCTCCTCATATCCCGGTTTTTCGAGCAGCGCAAACATATTCTTTTTGTACGCCTCGACACCCGGTTGGTTGAACGGATTGACACCCAACAGATAACCGCTGATTCCGCAAGCCTTCTCGAAGAAATATATCAGCGCACCTGTCGAGTGAGCGTCGATTTGCGGAATCTCTACCCGCAGATTCGGTACTCCTCCGTCCACATGCGCCAGACATACGCCGAGTTCCGCCATCTTGTTGATTTCGTTCATCCGCTTGCCGGCTAGATAGTTCAAACCGTCGAGATTCTCCTCGTCGCTCTCCACGCGTACCTCATGGGCAGGTTCGGCAACCGATATTATCGTCTCGAACATCGTGCGTTCGCCATCCTGAATATACTGACCCATCGAGTGCAGGTCGGCAGTCAGCGTAACGCTTGCAGGGAAGATGCCCTTGCCATCCTTGCCTTCGCTCTCGCCGTAGAGTTGTTTCCACCACTCGTTGATATTTTGCAATTTCGGCTCGTATGAACCGAGAATTTCGATTTTCTTGCCTGCGCGGTAGAGTGCATTGCGCACGGCAGCATATTGTGCGGCGATGTTCTGCTCGTAACCGACGCCTGCGGCTGTGGCTCTCTCCATCTCCTGCGCACCTGCCAACAAAGCCTTGATGTCCACGCCTCCGACGGCCAACGGCAGCAATCCTACGGGAGTGAGTACCGAATAACGCCCTCCGACATTGTCGGGAATGACGAATGCAGGGTAGCCTTCGTTGTCGGCCAATGTTTTGAGCGCACCGCGAGCCTTGTCGGTAATGGCGACTATGCGATGCTTCGCCTCATCCTTGCCGTAGCGGCGTTCGATTTCCGCCTTGACTATGCGGAATGCGATGGCCGGTTCGGTCGTGGCACCCGATTTCGATATGACAATCGCAGCGATGGAGCGGTCTTTGAGGGCAGCCATCATCTCTGCCATGTAGTCTTCCGAGATGTTCTGACCGGCGAACAGTACAATCGGATGGCGGTGCGTTGCGTGCAGCAGTTCGAACGAATCGCTCATTGCATCCAATACCGCCTTTGCGCCCAAATACGAGCCGCCGATGCCGATGCAGATTACCACTTCGGCTTTTTCGCTCAGGGCTTTTGCCTGTTGTTCGATAGCCTCTATCTCGGCGTTGCCGATAGAAGACGGAAGGGTTATCCATCCCAAAAAATCGTTGCCTGCACCCGTACCTGCATGGAGCAGTTCGTTGGCTTCCGTTGCACTTTTTTTCAGTGCGTCGGAGATTGCGATGCCGCATTTCGAGGCATCAAATTTGATTGTTCCCATAGACTTTATAGTTTTGTTTATGTAAAATTCTCCCTTGTTCCATTTGTCGCTTTCCCGATTTTTCCTGTGTCGCCTTGCACTGCCTTGCGACCTATCGAAAAGCAATATCTTTAATCTTTGTCAAAGTTAATTATTTTTTCGAATAAAAGAAGCAAAGTTATTCATCTTTTTCATACCTTTGTGCAGAATGCGGCGTTGCGCTTTGCATCATCGTCGCCGCATGGTTAAAGGGCTGAAATTAATATAAAAAACATACAATATGGGATTGTTTTCATTGACACAGGAGTTGGCAATCGACCTCGGTACGGCCAATACGCTGATAGTGCATAACGACAAGGTGGTGGTCGATGAGCCGTCAATCGTGGCGATAGACGTGCTGTCGAACAAATGTATAGCCGTCGGCAAGGAGGCGAAGTTGATGGAGGGTAAGACTAATCAGAACATCCGTACCATCCGACCTCTCAAAGACGGCGTGATTGCCGACTATACAGCAACGGAGTTGATGTTGCGCGGCATGATAAGCAAAATCCGCACGGCGGGTTCCCTCTTTGCGCCGTCTCTCAAAATGGTCATCTGCATCCCGTCCGGTTCGACCAACGTCGATACCCGTGCGGTGCGCGAATCGGCAGAACATGCGGGCGCACGCGAGGTAGCGATGATATTCGAGCCTATGGCTGCCGCATTGGGTGCGGGTTTGGATGTCGAGGCTCCGGAGGGCAACATGGTTATCGACATCGGCGGCGGTACGTCGGAAATCGCCTGCATATCGCTCGGCGGCATAGTCTGCTCGCAGTCGATAAATGTAGCGGGCGACGTCTTTACCGAGAACATCAAGGATTATGTGCGACAGCAGCACAACATCAATATCGGCATCCGTACTGCCGAGGATATAAAATGCAAAATCGGAGCAGCGGTTTCGCAACTCGACGAGGAGCCGGATGAGTATGTCATTACCGGTTCGAGCATCCTTACGGCTTTGCCTCAAACGGTGTCGCTCAACTATAACGAAATCTCTTATGCACTCGAACAGTCGCTGGTCAAATTGGATGATGCGCTGATGAAGGTGTTGGAGACCATGCCGCCCGAGTTGTACTCGGATGTATATCGCAACGGTATCTATTTGGCAGGTGGCGGTGCGCTTATCAAGGGCTTGGATCGCCGTCTGTCGGAAAAGACCGGCATACCTTTCCATATTGCCGAAGACCCGTTGCGTGCGATAGTGCGCGGAACGAATCTGGCGTTGAAGAACATCAACCGCTTCTCGTTCCTGCTCCGCCACGTATAGCCGAAGGCTGTGCGCAGGGCGGCACGCGGGGGAACACACATGGCGCGAGACAGGGCGGTACACGGCATTTGCGATGTGGTGTGTCGGTGGTTTGAGAGATAAAAAGGAGAGGGTGTAATGTACAGACTGCTCTATTTCATAAAGAAGACGTATGTGGCGATAATTTTCATTGTATTGGAGATTGTCGCCATACGCGCATACGCCTACTCCACTCCTTACACCCAATCGCGGTTGCTCGCCTTCTCGAACAGCGTGTTCGGCGGCGTGTACAAGGCTTTGGGCGACGTATCGTACTACTTTTCGCTGCGCAAGGAGAACGTGCGTCTGACGGCGCGAATCGCCGAATTGGAGAACCGCCTCGACATTTGCCGCGAGATGTTGCCGGTGCAGACCGACAGCGTTGCCGAGATGTTGCACAAATACGAATATATCGCTGCGGGGGTAATCGCCAATTCGATAAATCGTCCGCAGAACTTCATAACCATCGACAAGGGCATCAATGACGGTGTCCGTATAGATATGGCCGTGCTTTCGCCCGAAGGGTATGTGGTCGGGTATGTGGTAAACTGCTCGGATAATTTTGCCGTGGCGATGACGCTGCTCAATACCGAAATGCGCACGAGCGGCCGGCTTGCCACCGACGGCAATTCGGGCCTTGTGCATTGGCAGGGTGGCGATCCGGCGATTGTCGATTTCGGCGACGTGTCGAAATATGCCGACATCAAAGAGGGCGACATGGTGGTTACGACGGGATTCTCGCACTACTTTCCGGAGGGTCTGACGATAGGCAGCATAGAGAGTTTTACTCCGAGTGCGTCGCAGACGACCTACAAAGCCCGCGTGCGTTTGGCTGCCGACATTGCCCGTTTGCGCCATGTGGTGCTTGTGAACAATACGTCGGCAGACGAGATACGCGGTTTGGAGAGCATGCCCAAACCTGCATGGAATGGGGATTGACGACGCGGCGCAATGGCGGACGAACAGAGGCCGATGACCGCTTTTGAGCCGAAACGACAGAATAGAACGGGATATAACGATGAAAAATAAAGGCGCATACATATTGTTTTTTGCGGTTGTGGTTGCATTGCAGATTTTGGTGCTGAACCACATCTTCGTAAGCGTATATGCCGCGCCTGTCGTATATGCGGTGCTGATAGTGATGATGCCGCTCGAAACCTCGCAATTCGCGATGCTGATGGTCGGATTGGCTCTCGGAGCGTCGATGGATGCGACCATGGGGGTTGATGGATTGAATACTCTCGCCACATTGCCCGTGGCGTTTTTCCGTCGTTCGATTCTGCATCTGACTGCCGATTTGTCGGGTCTGGTCAAGGTGGAGGGCGTGCCGAGTGCGGAGCGGTTGGGACGATTCCGTTTCCATCGCTACACGATAGTCATGATGTTGCTGCACGAGACGCTTTTCTTTTCGATGGAGTGGCTGTCGTTCAACAACCTCGGTTTCTTCATAGCCCGTCTGTTGTGCAGTACGGCGGTGTCGCTTGCGATTGCCTACCTTCTGATTTACATATTCACGCCTAAATTGTCGCGCAAATCATGATGACGGATAACGGACAACTGCCGAAACGCGCCATCATCCTGCGGACAGTGGTTTTGTTTGTGTTTGTCTGTCTGATTCTGCGGCTCGGCTACATTCAACTTTTCGACAAACGTTACGACGAGATGGCGCGTAACAACTTCCTGCGTTGCGAGGTCAAATATCCGCCTCGCGGCGAGGTGTTCGACCGCAACGGCGAGTATCTCGTGCAGAGCAGGGAGTGCTACGATTTGATGGCGGTGTGGCGCGATATGCCCAAGGCGGGTTTCGATACGGCGCGAATGTGCCGCATAACGGGGATCGACATACGGAAACTGCGACAGGCATTTGCCAATGCCCGCATGCGTCCGAGAGTCGGCGTGCAGATAACCAAATATCTGTCGGCGGAGGAGAAACTGCAAATCGACGAGATGTATGTGACGGGTCTTTACACCGTACCGCGAACGGTGCGGCAGTATCCGCGCAAAATCGGCGGCAATCTGCTCGGCAGTGTCGGCGAGGTTTCGGCAGAGATTGTCAAAAACAGCGAGGAATACAGCGTCGGCGACTATATGGGGCAGGAGGGTATAGAGGCTGCATACGAGAAGGTGTTGCGAGGCGAGAAAGGTCTGATTTTACGCGATATCTATGCTCGGTACGGCGAACGGGATACCGTCATACAGGCTGCCGTGCCGGGGCGGGCGATAGTCTGCACCATCGATGCCAAACTGCAACAGTTCGCCGAGGAGTTGATGGTCGGTAAAATCGGTGCGGTGGTTGCCATAGAGCCTTCGACGGGCGAGATACTCGTCATGGCATCGTCGCCTACATTCGACCCCGACGAACTTGTGGGTCGGGAGAGAGGCAACAACTATATGCGCGAGTTGAACAACAAACGACAACCGCTGTACAACCGTTCCGTAAAATCCAGATATCCCCCGGGTTCCACCTTCAAATTGGTGAACGGTCTGATAGGTTTGCAGGAGGGTGTGCTTACCACCCACAACGTCTATCCGTGCCATCACGGTTACGATTACGGCAAGATACACGTCGGGTGCCACGAACACTCGTCGCCGTTGGGGTTGCACTATGCGATAGCCACATCGTGCAACGCCTATTTCTGCTATGTCTTCCGCAATATCCTCGAAAACAAAAAATACCGTTCGGTAAAGGATGCCTACGAGGTATGGTACGACTATGTACGCAGTTTCGGTTTCGGCGACCGTCTCGGCTCGGACTTTTTGGGCGAGGGTAAAGGCTATGTGCCGACGCGCGAGTTTTACGACAAACGGTATCGCCGTTCGTGGAATGCGCTGACGGTGCTGTCGCTTGCAATCGGACAGGGCGAGTTGGGTTGCACGCCGTTGCAGATGGCGAACTTGGCGGCAACGGTGGCCAATCGCGGCTACTACTACATCCCGCATATCGTGCGCAGCATCGAGGGGCAGGATTCGATAGATGCGCGGTTTTACGAAAAGCACTATACGAAGGTCGAGCCGCGACACTTCGAGCCGATTGTCGAGGGTATGTGGCGAGGCGTGAATACCGAAGGCGGTACGGGTCGGACGGCAAATTTGGCGGGTTACGACGTATGCGGCAAAACGGGTACGGCGCAGAATCCGCGCGGTATAGACCACTCGACCTTCATTTCGTTCGCCCCGCGCAACAATCCGCGCATTGCCATAGCGGTATATGTGGAACACGGCGGTTTCGGTGCATCGGCAGCCGTGCCGATTGCATCGCTCGTGGAGGAGCTGTATCTGACGGGCGAGGTCAAGCGCGATTGGCTGGTCGATTATGTGAAACACAAGCAGATAAACTATTCGATGTATGAGCGGTAACAGAGGCGGAGCGACGATGTTCGCAGGTGTGGACTGGATAGCCGTGATGTTGTATGCGGCTCTGACATTGGTGGGATTTGCCGCCATATTGTCGGCTTCGTGGGACGAGACGGCTGCGGACGTGTTCGACATGTCGCACAAATATATTAAGCAGGCGATGTGGCTCGGTGTGGCTTGGTTTTTCGGCGTGGTCGTGCTGCTGCTCGACGGCAGCATCTGGCACAAATTCGCCTATTACGCCTATGCGCTCGGCATCGTGGCATTGGTTGCGACGCTGCTGTTGGGCAGGGAGGTAAACGGAGCAAAGGCTTGGTTCGAATTCGGCAGCGTGCGCGTGCAGCCGATGGAGTTCGTCAAAATAGCCATCGCCCTTGCCACGGCTCGTGCGATGAGCGAATACTCGTTCTCGTTGTCGAATGCGGGCGACATGTTCCGTATAGCCGTCATCATCCTTTTGCCGCTCGGCATAACCGTTTTGCAGAACGATACGGGGTCGGGTCTCGTGCTTGGCTCGTTCCTGTTCGTACTCTATCGCGAAGGACTGAACAAGTGGATTTGCATACCTATATTATTCATCGCTCTGCTCTTTATAGTCTCGTTCTTTATCTCGCCGACGGTGTTGCTGGTGGCGTTAATCGCTATTTTCGTGCTGTCGGAGGCTATGATGAACCGTCAGTGGAAGATATGCGTGCAATATGTGGCAGGTCTGTTTTTGGGCAGCATAGTCATCAAACTCGTATTCGATTTGGTGTTGCCGAACGGATTCGAGTACTATAAAAGTCTGCTTATCGCAACGCTGCTGTCGCTCGTGGTCGTGTTGTGGTATGCGTATCGGCACAATCTGCGCAACATATATGTCTCCACGGCCATATTTTTCCTGTCGATGACCTTCATGCCGACATCGGACTACATATTCAATTCGGTGCTGAAACCGCATCAGAAAGACCGCATCGAGAGTTTCCTCGGACTTACGAGCGATTTCAATCGCGACTACAATGTCAATCAGTCGAAAATCGCCATAGGCTCGGGCGGATTCTTCGGCAAGGGCTACATGCAGGGTACGCAGATACGCTACAATTTTGTGCCGGAGAAACATACCGACTTTATATTCTGTACGATAGGCGAGGAAGAGGGCTTTGTCGGTGCAGTTATCGTGCTGTTGCTCATGGGTGCGCTGATTTTGCGAATAATGGGCATGGGCGACCGCCAACAAGAGCCGTTCGGACGGGTGTATTGTTATTGTGTTGCGGCGATACTGCTGTTCCATACCCTTGTGAATGTCGGAATGACTATGGGCATAGTGCCGGTTATGGGTATCCCGTTGCCGTTTATCAGTTACGGCGGCTCGTCGCTCGTGGCGTTTACGATATTGGTATTTGTCGCCTTTGCGCTCGATGCCTCGACACGCAAGGGTCTGCCCGTTTACGGAATCCGACGATAGGGCGGATAAAAAGAGAGAGAAAATAAGTGGCGGAAAATTTGTTGCGATTTTTGCACATTTTCCAAAAAATATATATTTTTGCAATGCAAAGGTTCGGTGCGGTGTCGCTCATCTCGCCGATTAAAAGGGAATCGGGTGCAAATCCCGAACAGTCCTCGCTGCTGTAAGTCCTGTGTTCCGTTGCAACGGAGCGTGTTTTCGACAATCTTTGCCACTGACTTCGGTCGGGAAGGCGTCGGAAATGGATAAGTCAGAAGACCTGCCTTGCTATTTTGGGGATTTATGCCTGCGGCGGACGGGTTGAATCGACGGACGACAATTTTATCAATGGGTCCAGAACGATTTTTTCGCTTTGCGCGCATCTGCATTGTGCGGATGCGGCAGAAGCAGATTGGCACATAATCCCTTTATGCGGGTAAACAATATGTTTAACTCAAAAAATAAAAGGATTATGAAGAAAATTTTGTACTCGGCTTTGATTTTGGCATTCGCATTTGCAGCCACAGGCTGTTCGAAAGACGATGGCGGTGCGGATGACGGATTGGTGCGTGCAACTCTCGATTTCGAGGGCGCGGAGTGGGATGCGTTGGTGGATGACCCGCAGAACAATGGTCCGCTGCTCTATGGCGACGGCTATGCGTGGTACGACGAGGCAACCGGCCTTTACAGCGAACTCAACGAGGCTTGGGGCGCACAAAAATTCTACAACGGTGGTTGTGCGGTGTCCAACTATTTCAGCACCGATTATGAGGCAAATTCCTCTTGGGACGAGCAACTGACTGTTTGTGCGGCAAAGGCGCATTCGGGCAAAAACTGCATCGTATGCTACGGTTACAACGATTTGCAGTACTATTCCGATTCGCGTCCGTCAATCCTTTTTGCAGAGGGTACGGGCTATTTCGAGAGCCTCTATGTCTGCCCTACCACGCTCTATACGGCAAATGTCAGAAAGGCGAATGCCGTCGGCGAGAAGGAGTATATCAGAATCGTCGCAACGGGTATCACGAGCGATGCGGCAGGTACGGATACGGAGGGCGCATCGGCAGAGTTGTATCTCTACAAGGATGGCAAGGAGTGTATTACGACTTGGACCAAATGGGAATTGAAATCGCTCGGCGAAGTGAACAAAGTGCGTTTCGATGTACAGGTCGGTAACGATGAAGGCGTGTACAAAACCCACATGTTTCCTGCATATTTTGCCATCGACGACATAACTGTTGCAAAGGAGAAGAAATAGAGTTATACGGGATAGTTTAGGGTTATAGGGCTTTGCCCGGGCAGCGGGAACGACAGATTGGTGTTGTTCCCTATGCTCTTTTCGGTAAATATGGCTATATGATGAAATTTTGGCGGTTGTGCCGTGTTGCGACTATGGCGGTTGTGCTGGCATCGTGCAACTCGGGCGAGGAGATAAAAAGAGGCGGCAACGGAGAGACGGGTACGGTCGATTTCGACCGTATCTATGAATACACGCCTGCACCCGGGCAGTTCGTGAACGAGATTGTTGCCGACCATACAGGCGGCGAGATTACCCTTGCCACGATAGTCGCCTATGCCGAACAACGACTGAAAAACGGGGCGTATCTCTCGTTGGGCGGATTCGGCGGTTATGTGGTGGCAGGATTCGACCACGACATCCTTAACGACGGCGACTACAACATAGCCATAGGCGGCAATCAGCGTGCCGAATCCAACGAACCCGGGGTGGTTTGGGTCATGTACGATGCCAACGGCAACGGTCTGCCCGATGACGAGTGGTACGAGATAGCCGGTAGCGAGAGCGGTGCGGATTATGCCTCGCACGGTACGGTACGCGGCTACGAGGTAACCTATTATCGTCCGACCGAAAAGGAGCAACCCGTCAAATGGAGCGACTGTATGGGCAACAGCGGCGAAATCGACTATCTGCCGCAATATCACAGATTCGATTGCTACTATCCCGAATGGATTGCCGCCGACGAATATACGTTGCGCGGTACACGGCTTGCGGCTCGCAATTACGACAAGAATGCAGGCACGGAGGGCGATGCCTATTGGATAAATCCGCCTTACGATTGGGGATATGCCGACAATCTTGGCAGTGATGCCGTCGATGGCGGCAAAGTGGCAGGTCTGCCGGCGGGTGCCGTATATACGCTCCATAAAATAGCCGATGCCGTCGATGGCGAGGGTAGGAGCGTGCATCTGCCTTCGGTGCGTTTCGTCAAGATACAGACAGCCATCAATACCAAAAGCGGCTGGTTGGGCGAGGCTTCGACGGAGATTACGGCGATAAAGGACTACAACCGAATCAAAAACCGATGATTGCTCGTTTGCGACATAGACTGTTGATGGTTGCGGCGTTGCTGCTGTCGGGGTGTATCGACTATGGCGCACCCGAATTGGAGCGTTTCGACACGTCGGCATCGTCGGGCGTATGCGTACTGTGCGAAGGCAATTTCATGTACGGCAATGCCTCGCTCGCGTATTACGATACGACGACGGGCGAATGTCGGAACAATGTCTTTTTCCGAGCCAACGGCGCGAAGTTGGGCGATGTGGCGCAGTCGATGACTTTGTATGGCGACACGGCTTATGTGGTGGTAAACAATTCGGGTGTGGTCTATGCGCTGAATCCCGATACGTTCGAGGTGCGCGGAATCATCCGCGGTTTGGTCTCGCCGCGTTACATCCATTTCGTCTCTGCCGAAAAAGCCTACATTACCGACCTGTATGCTGCCAAAATCACCATCGTCAATCCGCGAACGTCGGGCATTGTCGGCGAGATAGACACGGGCAACCATATCTCGACCGAACAGATGGCGCAATGGGGGCAATATCTGTTCGTCGCCTGTTGGTCGTATGACGACACGGTGATAGTCGTCGATACGCAAACCGACGAGATTGTCCGCGAGATACGCGTAGGCAAACAGCCCGATTCGATTGTTGCCGATTGCAACGGCAAGGTGTGGACACTCTCCAACGGCGGGTCGGCTGTCGATGCGCAACCGATACTATGCCGCATCGATGCTGCCACGCAGAGTGTGGAGCGGATGTTTTATCTGCCTGTCGGCAGTGCACCTTCCCGATTGTGTACGGATGCGCAGGGGCAGACGCTGTACTATCTGAACGATGGCGTATGGGCGATGTCGGTCGATGCGGAGGAGTTGCCCTCCAATCCGATAATAGAGAGTCGGGGAACGATATATTACGGTTTGGCCGTCGATGCGCGTTCGGGCGAGATATATGTGGCCGATGCGGTCGATTATGTTCAGGCGGGTACGGTGTATCGTTATTCGCGTGATGGCAAATTGACGGATTCGTTCCGAACGGGCGTTATACCGTCGTCGTTTTGTTTCAAATATGCCGATTAGATTATGATGCGCTCCGTCCGTATATCGATTTGGTTGATGTTGGCCGTGGTGCCATGCCTCGTGTCGGCGCAGGAGAACGGCGACGATGGGCGCAGACGTATCGATATAGAGCGGATAGAGGTGCGCGGACAACGTCTGTTGAAGGATATAGGCGTGCAGCGTACTCGGTTGGATACGGTGGTGTTGCACGACAATATAGCACAGTCGATGGGCGATGTGATGTTGCAGAATACCAACACCTTCATCAAATCGTACGGGCGTGGCACCATGGCTTCGATTTCGGTGCGCGGTACGGCTCCTTCGCATACGCAGGTGTCGTGGAACGGTATGCCGCTCAATTCGCCGATGCTCGGAATGGTGGATTTCTCGATGATACCGGCCTATTTGATAGACGATGCGAGCCTTTATACGGGTGCGGGCAGCGTGGGCATCGCATCGGGCGGATTGGGCGGTGCGGTTACATTGGACAACCGACCCGTACGGGAGCAGGGGCTTACGTTGCGGTATATTCAGGGTGCGGCATCATATACGACCTTCGACGAATATCTGCGTTTGGCATACGGCGGCGAGCGATGGAGCGTATCGACAAGGGTACTCTATTCGTCGTCGCGCAACGATTTCCACTATACCAATTACTCCAAGTTGCCGGAACTCGTATTCGACGACAACGGCAATCTGACGGGTCGCAAATATCCGCGCGAGGTCAATCGCAACGGAGACTATTCCGATTTGCATGTTTTGCAGGAGGCATATTACAATTCGCGCAGCGGCAATCGCTTCGGTGCAGCCGTGTGGTATGTATTGTCGCGTCGCGGCGTGCCGAAACTCGCCACCGACTACCGCGACAACTCGCTGACTCGGGCCGTGCAGGACGAATCGACCGTGAGGGCGGTGGCATCGTGGAGCCGTATCGAGGGAAGCGTCAAATTGGAGGCAAAAGCCGGCTATGCCTATACGGATATGCTCTATCGTTACATGTTCGATGTTACGGGAGGGGGCGATATAATGGTGGATGGCGTGCATTCGCAAAGTTATGTACATACCGCTTTCGGGCGATTCGGCGTCGATTACTCGTTGCGCGACAAGTTGATGATAACGGGCGAGGTCTCTGCTGTTCAGCATTTCGTATCGAGCCGCGACGATGCCTTGGGTCGCGGAGCAACGGACGAGACGACGATAGGTTACAGACAGGCGCGTTTCGAATTGTCGGCCACGGCATCGGTGCGTTATCGGCCGACGGAGCGTTTGGGTCTGGCATCGTCGGTGCGCTGGGATGTGTATGGTCGGAGATGTACGCCTGTGGTGCCTGCTCTGTTCGTCGATTTCCTCGCATCGCGCAAGGGCAATGTCGTGGTCAAGGCCTCGATTACGCGCAACTACCGTTATCCGACGCTTAACGACATGTATTTTCAACCCGGGGGTAATCCCGACCTCAAACCCGAACATGGCCTTACCTATGACGGAGGTGTGGCATTCGATGTCGATGCGGCCGACGGGCGATTGCGCATCAAGGGCGAGGTGTCGGCATTCGATTCGTATATCGACGATTGGATTTTGTGGCGACCAACCTTCAAAGGCTTCTGGACGCCGCTCAACATTCGGCGGGTGCATAGTTACGGCACGGAGACGAACGTGTCGTTGGGCGCGAATCTCGGCAAAGGCTGGACGATGGATGTAAACGGTCTGTTTACGATGACCCGTTCCGAAAATCGCGGCGACATGGTTTCGGAGAACGATATGTCCCGCGGGAAGCAGTTGCCGTATATTCCCGTATATAATTCGTCGCTTACGGCGCGTGTGGCGTGGCGCGGATGGTCGGTCGCCTACAAATGGCGTTATTACAGCCGCCGCTACACCACTTCGTCCAACGATTTGACGATTACGGGCAGTGTGGCTCCATACTACATGAGCGACATATCTCTGGAAAAACAGTTCTTTATGCGGTGGGGCGGTCTGTCGGTGCGATTCGATGTGAACAATCTGCTCGGCGAAGAGTACGAAACCGTGCTTTCGCACCCGATGCCTGGGCGTAATTTTGCCGTTTATATAGGCATCTCTCCCGATTTTAAGTGCGGTGCGCGCAGACGCAAATAGGTCGGACTGCCGATAATTGCAATATTTTTTGTAAGTTTGCGACGCATTAGGTGCAATCCACCTAAAAAGAGGGCAAACTATGATTATAGACGGAAAGGAACTTGCCGCAAGGCTGAAAAGCGGGATGGCTCGGCGTGTGGTTCGACTGCACGAACTGTACGGACGTGTGCCGAAACTCGCGGTGGTGCTCGTCGGTGAGAATCCTGCAAGCAGGTCGTATATTCGCGGCAAAATCAAGGCTGCGGGCGAAGTCGGCATAGAGAGTCTGTTGGTCGAATTGCCCGTAACCGTGTCGGAGAGCGAACTGCTCGCAAACATAGAGCGTCTGAATGCGGACGAACGAGTGGACGGCGTACTCGTCCAACTGCCTTTGCCCGACCATATCTGCGAGAATCGTGTAATCGCTTCGATAGCGTTGGAGAAGGATGTTGACGGTTTTCATCCGCTCAATGTGGCAAGACTTTGGCGAGGCGAGGAGTGTATGCTGCCCTGCACCCCGAAGGGTATTATGCGGATGCTGGCAGATAACAACATCGAGGCAGACGGCAAGCGTGCCGTAGTGGTCGGACGCAGCAACATAGTCGGCCTGCCGATGGCCAAATCGTTGCTCAATGCCAATGCGACGGTTACCATAGCCCATTCCCATACGAAAAATCTCGGCGACATCACCCGCGAGGCCGATATATTGGTCGTGGCTGCGGGTAGTGCGCATCTGATAGGCGCGGATATGATTAAAGAGGGTGCCGTGGTAATAGATGTCGGCATAAACCACGATGCCGTAACGGGCAAATTGTGCGGGGATGTCGATTTCGAGGCGTGCCGCGACCGTGCATCGTACATTACTCCCGTTCCTGGCGGGGTAGGACCGATGACTATCTGTATGCTGATGGATAATACGATAGAGTGTTTCGAGAAACGGCATAATGGCGGTGTGCAATAATTGCATACGGCATTTTATCGACATGCGGGCATTGGCCGCAAAAAAAGGTTTCGGATTGCGAAACCTTTTCGTTTTTTTCGGATATGTCGTATCGATTCGGCCGCTTACGGTACGGGGTCGTAACCGCTGCCGCCCCAAGGATGACAACGTGCAATGCGTTTGATGGTAAGCCAACTCCCTTTGAATATGCCGTAGCGACGCAACGCTTCGAGCGCGTATTGCGAACAGGTCGGAGTAAAGCGGCACACCGGCGGCGTGAGCGGCGAGATGCAGATTTGGTAAAAACGCACCAACGCCACAAGCGGCAATACGGCCGCACGACGGCAAACGCTACAAACTCTCTGCAACGCCTTTGAGAATCCGTTTGATTGCATTTTCGATGGTTTTGTAGTCGTGTACCTCCTTGGTGGAGTAAATCAGTGCGAGATGGATGGCGCATTCGGACTCCGAAGCGGTCAGAATCTGTTTGTTTGTACGGTATGCCTCGCGCATGCGTCGTCGGAGCAGATTGCGTCGATTGGCGCGTTTGTGGAACTTCTTGGGTGTGGAGAACAGCACAGCAGCCGACAATTCGGCATCGAACTCGGTATAGACCATATAACGGATAGGGTAAACGAAACCTCCGCGACCTTCGCCGAAAAGTCTCCTGATTGCACCGAACGACCTAAGCCGTTCCGAGCGTTGCAGTCCGTTGTCCGTTGTTGCCATTATGGGAGGGAATTGGGTTGTCGAGCCGTGCAATATGCTACTTTTTGGCGTGTTGCAGGCGGCTTTTTTTTGCCAAGCGGCTCTGCTGCGTACGGATGAACTCCTCTTTGTCGCTGTTGTCGGCAACAGCCACATCTGCCACCTCTTTGCCCTGCCGTACCTGATTGATATATATATCGACCGCCTTTGCAAGCGACGGAGCGGCAGGCGACGGAGCCGAAGCCTTGACGATTATTTGGTTGTCGATTGCCAACCGCAGGGTGCCTTCGCCGAAGGTGGCGATGGTCGGCAGTTCATCGACAGGCAATTTCTCGCAAATCGCCTTCACATCCCATGGCGAATAGAGCAACAGCATGTCGTAGCCCTTCAACTCCTCGGCCGAGATGTCGCTTGCAACCGTGCGTGCAAGGATGACGGGAGTGTAGTTGATGTGCAGCCGCATGAGAGCCTCCGGAATCTCGGGTTTGTGAGGCTCGCTCAATGCAAGCAGAATATGTTCGTCTTTCTGCTTGATGACCTGCTCCATAAGCCCCGTAAACGAGCCGTCGGCAAAGGATATTTTGCGTTTGCGATAGACTATGTATTTTTGGAGATAGAGCGCAATGGCCTCCGTCGAACAGATGTATTTCATCGTTTCGGGAACGGTAATGCGCGAATCTTCGCAGATGCGGAAAAAACTGTCGATGGTGGTGCGCGAGGTGAATATCACGGCAGTATGCGACAGAATATCGACCCGCTGCGAACGAAACTCCTTCGGCGAGACGCCGATGACCTTTATCAACGGAAAGTAATCGACCTGTAATTTATATCTGTTCGCCAATTCGTAGAATGGCGATTTCTCGATTATTGCCGGACGTGGTTGCGACACTAATATCTTACTTATTTTCACACCCATATCTATATATCAAACCCCCGCATTTCCGCGCAAAACCGGTGCCAGCAGAACAGATGCAGGGAGTAATTCCACGCTGCAAAGATACAAAAACCAATGCAAAATCGAAATTCTTTGCGAAATAAAGAGCGACAACGACTCTTTTACGAACAGTCCGATTGATACCGTCGTTTGCAGGACGATGATGCAGAGCCATACGGAGGAGTGCCAACCTGAGGAGCAGATGTAGGGTACCGACAGCGGCAGAATGACCAATGCGAAAGTGGCGAAATGGAGCAGTTTGATTTTGAGCAGACCGTCGCATATATCCGCACGTTCGCTCAAAAAGCCTATGCAGCGCAACATGGCATACTCTGCGGCTGCGGCAATAGCAAGTGCCGCGATGACGATTCCTGCAAGCGTCCAAGGATTCATGGCCGAGATGTCGGTGCCGATTGGATGGATGCCGATTGTATATACGACGGTTACGGTCAGCGTTATCAAACCCAAACCCGACAGAGCGGCGAAGAGGTTGCGACGTTCGGAAGGATTGATTTTCGTGTTGCCGATTTGTCTGCCGAGACTGCCTCCGATGGTGGCCGCAATCATCGAACGGACTGTGTCGGCACGGTGCATCAGAAGCAGCATATACGCCATGACCAACACGAGCGCGATGATTCGGAATGCGCCGTTGCTTGCGACGAACACGCCATGTTGAGACAAGGCGTCGCCATGCACGAGGCGCGTCGCGGCACCGAACAGGTCGGTGGCAGAGAGTGTGTCGGGATATATTGTCGGCGTATCCATAATTGTCGGTTGCGGGGCCTTGCTATGCCCGTTTCAGCGTTACGCGGATTGTGGTGCCTTTGCCTATCTCGGAACCGACGACGGCGATTTTGCCGTGGTGGTACTCCTCGACTATGCGGCGCGAGAGCGAAAGTCCCAATCCCCAACCCCGCGTTTTGGTGGTAAAACCGGGTTGGAATATCCGTTTCCAATTCGATTTGGCGATGCCCTTGCCCGTGTCGGCGACAT
This sequence comes from Alistipes sp., assembly GCA_051875395.1. GTDB lineage: Bacteria > Bacteroidota > Bacteroidia > Bacteroidales > Rikenellaceae > Alistipes. Next base: position 95,000 of record JBJEGV010000016.1, read on the forward strand.
CGATCCATACCGATTTGTCGTCCGAGCCGATGTACACATTTATCGAACCGTGTCCCTGCAAGGCGTCGAGTGCGTTTTTCAGCAGGTTCTCGATGACCCACTCGAAGAGTGCGGTGTTCATATTGGCCTTGACCGTATCGATTACAAGCCCGTTGTAGTCGAGCGTAACGTTGCGCGGGATGCGTTTGCGGAAATACATTACCGTATCGCCTACAACCTCGTTTACATTGGCGACCGTCAGCGGCGTGTCGGAGCCGATTTTCGAGAATCGGTCGACGATTTTCATAAGATGCGCCAAATCCTTCTGCATCTCATCGACCGCCATTTGGTCGACGGGTTGCGAACGCAGATACTCTATCCATCCGAGCAACGACGATGTCGGGGTGCCGAGTTGGTGGGCTGTCTCCTTGGCCAAGCCTATCCACACGCGGTTTTGTTCGTCCTGCTTGGTCGAGCGGAAGGCGATGAAAATGACGATTACGAAGACGATGATGAGCAACATCTGTATATAAGGGAAGATGTAGAGCATCATCAACGTCGATGAACGGCCGTAGAAAATTATGTGGTTGTGTTCGTTGGTCCACCAAAAGCGTACCACGATGGGCGTGTTGTCGGCGGACATGCGATCCAATGTACGGTGGAGATATTCGGGGTTCTGTATTACCTTTTCGGGTAACAGATGATAGGATACGACATTCAGATTCTCGTCGGTGATGATGAACGGAATGTTGTTGCGGTTGTTTACTATCGCTCCGATAAGCGGATCGCCTGTGTAGTCGCCCATGGCATCGCGGTTGATGCGCTCCATCGCGGCAGCCCACAACTCCACGTCGTGCTGCTCCTTCTCGCGCAGGGAATCGGCCATACGATTGGTGATAATCAGCGATATGCTCACGAGCGCAACGCCCGACAGCAATACTATCGAGCGGCCGTGTTTCTGAATATTTCTGCGTATGTAGCCCAACATATCGGTAAAAGGGTCAATCGGATTACTGCTGTCGAGCGGCAATCGGTTGCCCCGTTGTTATGCTTTCGTATCTCTCTTTGTCGCCCAATACGGCGATTGCCTGCTCTACATCCGTGTCGTCGGTCAGCGAGTTTTCTATCTCGCCCGCCGCATAGGAAAAACGCAATACGATGTTGGATTTGATATAATCCTCTATCTCCTTGCGGTAGGTGCGCAGGTTGCTGATTTTGTCGTCGTGCAGACGTTCTTCCATGTTTTTCAGAGCATCGCCCATCGAGTCGCCCAAACGCTCTTTGTCGAGTGCTTTGCGCAATGCGTCGAGTGCCCGACGGGATTCGGATTTGTACGGGATGTCGCGTTCGGCAACCAAACGGGTAAAATCCTCGTAATCGGCATCGGTAATCGAGAAGGTGCCGTTGTCTATCGTGTCGGTGTGATGCCGGCGCATGTAGTCGTCGCCGAAATCGTCTATCGCACCTGCCAAATAGAGCGCGACTGCAAAGTTGCTCACATATTTAGGCTCGGTGGCGATGTCGGGCGTGATGCCTCCTCCGTCGTAAACCTTACGGCCTCGTGCTGTCAGAAACTCTCCAACAAGCGAATCGGGCATGGCTTGCGCCCGACCGTCGGCCGTGTAACGTACAGCCTGAATGCAGCGACCCGAAGGAATGTGATATTTGGCTGTCGTCAGTTTGACATAGTTGCCGAAACCTATATGGGCGGTAGATTGCACCAGCCCTTTGCCGAAACTGCGCTGGCCGATGAGTACGCCTCGGTCCAAATCCTGAATCGCTCCGGCAACAATCTCTGCCGACGATGCGCTGTTGCCGTTTATCAGTACGGCGATTGGCGTATCGGGCAAAAGCGGCTCGTATTCGGTCGAGAAACTCTCGATGGTCGATTGACGACCGCGCGTTTCGAGTATCTTGGTACCTTTCGGCACGAAGAGCGACATGATTTTTACGGCCGACTGCATCACTCCGCCTCCGTTGTTGCGGTAGTCGAGAATGAGCGATTGCAGATTGCCCGTTTTCTGCAATGCGAGTATCGCATTGCGCATGTCGTCGTAGCAGGTGTCGGTAAAATCGGCGTGCCGTATGTAACCTATTCCGTCGGCGACATATCCGTAGTAGGCAATGCTCGGTATCGCGATGCGTTCGCGCTTGATTTTATGCTCCTTGCGCGAGCCGTCGATAAGCGATTCGATGGTAACGCGAACGGTGGTGTTCGGCTCGCCTTTGAGCCGCTTGCTGACGTCGGCCGTCGTAAAACCTTTGGCATCTTTGCCGTCGATTGCGACTATTTTGTCGCCGATTTTCAATCCTGCACGGTCGGCAGGCGAACCCTTGTACGGCTCGGCGATTATCACATAATCCTCTTTTTGGCGAATCAGCGCACCTATGCCGCCGTATTTGCCGGTGGTCAGCGTCTCGAAATCGTCCATCTCGCTTTCGGAGAGAAAGACCGTATAAGGGTCGAGTTTGGCGGTTATGCCCGTTGCTCCTCCCTGCAACATGTCGTCCGGATTGATGTCGTCGACATACGAGGTATAGAGCGTGCGCATCATATTGGCAATTATCTCCATGTTGCGCCCGAGACCGAAATCGTTGCGTACCGATTGGATGCCGACGGCGACAATAGCCACGGCAGCCGTCAGGACGACGACAGGCTTTATGTATCTGCTATTCATTTTTTCTGTTATGGTTTGTTATGTAACTCTCCAAGCGTATCGATATCCGTACCACCGAACGGCGTATGCCCGTTAGACGAATCCACTGTCCGTACTGCTCCACCACGATTTGGTCTTCGTACAACAGCCACAATCGGCGCAGTCCGTCGGCTCGGAACGTCAGGCGGCCGTCGGCTTCGCCTTGCAGCGAATAGCCGTATGCTTCGAAAGCCGCGATAATCTGCTCGCGATTTTCGACAGTGTCGCCCTCCACGCGCCGTGTCGGAAACGATATAAGCGGGTAGATTATGGCCAAAAACACCATTGCACCTATCATCGTCCATCCTCGCGGAGTACCGACGAGCATATTCCATGTATCGCCTATCGTCAGCAAGGTCTGCCCCGTGGCATGCATAATCGCGATTAGCACTACATATAAAACGCTTAACGCCACAAAATATTTCACACAGCGAATGATGTATCGTACCATGATTGTCGGGTTTTAATCAAATCTGATTTGTAAATTCAGTTTCATATACAGTTTGTTGTCGTCTGAAAGTATTATGTCGCCATATCCATGTCGTTTGCGACTTGCCTGCTCAAATTTTGTATTGTTGAAGAGGTAACTTTCCAACTCGTTTCGCAGATAGAAATGGTAGCATATTACATCGCCGTCTTCTTTTACGACCAGATATCCACCGTTGGCTTCGTAACGTCCCGACCACATTGTAGTCGGTTTCATACCCAACGCAACATCCACAAGCAGAGTTTTCATCTTGTGTTCGTAGAATGTATCGAGGTCGCCTGTTCGCAATCCGAGCGGATTTGTGCCTGCCATATATTTGGTTGCCGATTTTACGGATTTGCAGTCGTATGCAAAGAACGCAAGCAGACAATTTGCCATAATTGTCGGCATGGCTGTATCGACAAGCATAAGGTTGGACGCGAAAACTTCGCTTTCCACATTGACAAATTCCAATTTGCAACCCGCTTCGCGTAGTGCAATCATTCGTTCTTGTTGACTGTTTATGGCATTGATTTCTCCGATTTTGTCTTCGGACAGCAGCCCGTTGATGCGAAATACGAAATTGGTTGCACGGCTCGCATTCAACAAAGTTGATGCGCTGCCGAGTTTGGACTTAAAAAATGTATTGTTGCGATGAACAAATATCGTAATAATTACATCTGTATTGTATTTGCCACTTAAATTCGTGTTATATGAAAATAATCTATTTATAGATTCTGTTGTGTGTGCTTTTATTTTATACACGTCTGTTTGCAAATTCTCTATTGCCAAAAAAGATTCCGCTTCTTGTAAAAATAGTTCAGAAGGTACGCATAAGAGAGAAATGTTATTAGTCGTTCGTAATACTACACGCCCGTTTTGTTTTGAATTTTTGTGATTCAAAACGATTTGTTTGCGCAGACATACGACAAGAGGATAAAGCAATTGGTAAGCCTTGCCTTTTTGTATGCAATATGCAAATACCTGTGCCAAAAATGCTGCTATGTTATCTGTTTCTGAACTGCTCATAGTGAATTTCTAACAACTCTTTTTGGGGGCAAAATCTATCTGGTAGTAACATTTTACGACCATTTATTTCTCTTAAATAGTTCTGAAATGAATCATCTGTTGTATTTTGTATCAATTCATCGGATATGATTACTGATAAATCTGGCGTTATGGCAATCAATAATTTATCGTATGCTTTGTGAAAGAATGGATTTAAGCAAAGCCCATTCTTTGGGTTGGTTCTATTGGTTTTATCTTGCGACCAATCTACAATATGGCAAGCCTCTAAAAGTGTAGGATTGCCGACGCCAGATATACAACAATGAAAATTGTATGCGCTCATTACCGCCGACCTAAAAAACGATTGATTTACTCGTTGTTTGATAACAACCGCTCGTTCTTCCCCTTTTGGTAGGTCGGAAATGTCTATATCTGTGCATGTCTCAATACTTTGATGTGCAAGTTTTGCTAAAATTCTTGCGCTTTCATATGCAAGTTTCTCGGGATTGTCATAAAACTCCGTCCAAATCTCTTTCTCTAATTTTGCACCATGTTCAAGACCTGTTATGCCTTGCTTTTTTAGGTCTGGGTCTAATCTTCCGATATTTCCTATTTTCATATTTAAGGCACTTGGAGTACGACCAAGTATTTTGGCATACTTGATAATTGTCGGATTGTTTTTGCTACTATCCTTAAATGGAATTTTGCAATAAACACTAAATGCGACAATAGTTTCTTCTTTACTCCATTTCTCCATGTCTTTTGAAAATAAGTTCGTAACTTCTGCAAAGTTAATGATTTCGTGTTGATTGTTTGGAGGTTTGTTAGATAAAAAGGTTTATTTAGTCATTTCTGTTATTGCATCCGCTACATCGTGCATCAGCCATTCGGGAGTCGATGTTGCGCCGCATATTCCCACGCTTCGGATGTTGTCGAACCACTCCGGACAGAGTTCGGCAGCCTCCTCGATATTGTAACTGCGCGGGTTGGTCGAACGGCAGATGTCGAACAGCACCCGTCCGTTGCTCGATTTGCGCCCGCACACGAAAACCACCGCATCGAATTGTGCGGCAAATTCGCGCAAATGTTCCTCGCGCGAGGAGACACGCCGGCAAATGGTGTCGTCGGCCGTAAGCATATCTTCCGACGGCAGCCGACGACGCATCTCGTCGCACAACTGCTCGAAGAGGGCAATGCTTTGCGTGGTTTGCGACAAAAAATATACCGGACGCGAGAAATCGATTTGAGCCAAATCCGATTCTCCCTCCACGACGATTGTCGGTTCGGCGACCTGACCCGTAAGTCCTACCACTTCGGCATGTCCGCGTTTGCCGAGAATCACTACCTGCCCGCCGACTGCCCGCATGGCCTCGTGAGCGCGGACGACCTTTTTCTGCAAGGCTGCCACCACGGGACATGTCGCATCTATAATCTCGATGCCGTATTTGCGGGCGAGCGCATAGGTTGCAGGCGGCTCGCCGTGCGCCCGAATCAGCAGTCGGCACTCTTTGTCGAGCGATGCGATTTGCTCGTGCGTTACCGTGTGCAATCCCAATCGTTCGAGCCGCTGTACCTCCATGCGGTTGTGTACCACATCGCCGAGCGAACATACCCGTCGGTCGCGCAAAGCCGTTTCCGCTTCCGAAATCGCTCTTACGACACCGAAGCAAAACCCCGACAGATTGTCTATCTCGATTTTCATATTGTGGTTTTATTAAGGAGGTGAAAACGCCGATTGCAGCCGTAAACCGAATAGTCGGTTGCTACTTGTCGGCAGCCAAGTGCTTTTGTACACGTTCAAATTCGCCGTCGAACCACTCCATCTGCTCGGTAACGCTCATGCGGCTGTTGTCGAGTACTACGGCATCGGCAGCCTGACGCAGAGGCGAGATGGTGCGTGTCATATCCGCTTTGTCGCGCGAAATGACATTGTCCAACACCTCGTCGAACGATACGTTGTCGCCCTTTGCCTGCAACTCCGCGTATCGACGCTCGGCACGGACACGAGGGTCGGCAGTCATATATATTTTCAGTTCGGCATCGGGGAATACCACCGTACCGATGTCTCGGCCATCCATGACCACGCCTCGCCGTTCGCCCATCTTTTGCTGCATGGCCACCAACTTTTGACGCACTTGGGCAATGGAACTGACCGCGCTGACGAAGTTGCTGACCTCGATGGTGCGAATCCGACCCTCGACCAGCGCACCGTTTACATAGATGTCGCTTGCGCCTCGTTGCGGATTAAAACGGAAAGTGATGTCGATTTCGGGCAGCAGTGCTATGATGCGCTCTTCATCGACAATGCCCGAGCGTATTGCGTCGTGGTCGAGCGCATAGAGCGTTACGGCACGATACATAGCACCCGTATCGATGAAGATGTAACCGAGACGTGCGGCTATCTGTTTGGCAAAAGTGCTTTTGCCGCACGACGAGAAGCCGTCGATTGCAATGACTATTTTCTTGGTCTGTTTAGTGCAAGATTCCATGTGGCGTGATGGTATAAAAGATGGAGAGAAGGGTATAGATACCGAGCAAGCCGACAATAATGCCTGCAACGTGGTTGATGGTCAGCATGTGTCGCGGACGGAATCGCCGACGGAAGAGGCTGATGAGCGATGTCAGCAGGAACCACCAGAGCAACGCTCCGCAGAAGAATCCGGCTATGATGATTGCGCTCGTCAGTATCGAGGCTATATCGGTGCTTTCGCCCGCAGTGCCGATGCCCAACATGGCGAAGAATGCGAGAATATAGGGGATTACGACTACGAAATTGGCTATGGTAAAGCCGAACATCGAGGCAAAATCCTGCCATGCCGAAGTTTTGCCTGCACGATTGCGACGAATCTGCGGAACGGGGTTTTGGAAAAAGATATATATGCCGACGATGGCTACGGAGAATCCGCCTGCCACGCGCAAAATCAGATTGTATTGCTCTATTTGTGCCTGCAACATCGAATAGAAAAAGAATGCGATGATTGCCATGAGGGTATCGGCACACGCCACTCCCACACCCGACATCATTCCCGAACGGCGGCTTTTGCTCAATGTGCGCTGAATGCACAATACCGCTACCGGCCCCACGGTTATTGACGCAGCCAATCCAACGGCAATGCCACGCAACAAAATCTCTATAATTGTAAGCAACATGGTTTGTTCTGTTCGTCGGTGCAGCGCAGTTTGTGCGCAATTCCCAAATTTGCCACAAAGTTATGAAAAATTCCGTGCCTGCCGAGCGGTTGTGCATATTTTTTGATACATGCAGGCATATAAATTTGTCGCTGTGTTTATCGGATTGTAAATGGTACGGTTACGGACGGAAAGACACGCGCCGCATGGCGGTTCGGTCGAAAAAAATCCGAATAGTCGAAGAGTTTTCGTATATTTGTACACCATAACGGTCCGCCGTGGCGGATTTGTTACAAAAAAAATTAAAACTATGGCGGAGAATACATCAATCGGTATGGACATCGAACTCGATGCGGAGGTGGCACAAGGCAACTATTCCAATCTTGTCATCATTTCACACTCCACGTCCGAGTTTATTTTGGATTTTGCGACCATTCTGCCCGGTCTCGCGAAGGCGAAGGTACGCAGTCGTATAATTCTTACTCCGGAACATGCCAAACGGCTGCTGCTGTCGTTGCAGGAGAATATCCAACGCTACGAGAGCAACGTCGGCAAGATAACGATTCCGGCACACTCCCCGAACGGCGGAAACAAAATGGCGTAACGGCCATATCCGCAAGGGTCGTACCGATACTTCGTGTCGGTCGGTTGTCTATGTGCGTTGCGGTTTGCCGACGGCTGCCTTCAAAGCGTGTGCGAAATCCGGCTGCGCGGCAAATATCGGCTCGCACCGCAACCACAATTCGCGGGCTGCGGCCTGTTGCGAAGGTCGGTCGGAGGAGATGTCTCGCAGATAAGCCTCGTCGGTCGGATGCGCTTCGGCATGCAACTCTGCGACGAATGCGCGGTGCCGTTGCAGATGTTCTGCGGCGGAATCGCCGATTGCTCCGTTTCGTGCGAACGACAGCCATGCGTCGAGCAGGGCTTTGAGCGGCGATTTGTCGTCGATATCCATCAACGTCTCCTCCAAACAGTCGGTATCGCCGAGTGCCACATAACACAAAGCGAGTATCTGGGTAGTATCCAGCCAATCCTCCGAATCGCAATCCAACAACAACTCCGCTTGTGCTGCCGCCAATTCTGCATCGCCCGCAAAAAAATTGTCGATGGCGGAGTCGTGGATAATCTCCATGGCCGCCCGCGTATTGGCGTGCGACCTGTCGAGTTCTATACTCTCCTCCTCTGGCAGGATGGCGTAAATCTCCTGAAACGCCCGAAACCTCTCGTTGCATGCACGCTCGAAATCGCCTTGGCGTTCGGCTTCGCGTGCCTGTTCCAGTTTGTACGACAAATTGCCCTCTTTGCCGCGTCCCGTTATTATGAAAGTCTGGTTGTCGGTCGGTTCGAGCCGTAATGCCGAGTGTGTCATAGTTGCTCCAAGGTTTTATATGTCATTTGCAATATGGCCTTGCCTTCGCGCAGTTGCACCTCCGAACTGTCGGGCGAGATTACTTGCGACGAGGTGCAGTCGTACACGGTCGCACCGCTGTCGTCCACCACGCCGAAACCGTTGTTGAACGTATAGTAACCGAAATGCCGTCCGGTCGGGCCTAAAATATCGCGGCTGAAAACGAAATCGTCGTGCGCGATGCCCATTTGCGCAAGCAGCGTCGCCGCCAAGTCGGTTTGCGAGGCGTATGTCGGTATCGTGCGCGGAGAGCGAACTGCTCCTCCCGTCCACAACATCGGTATATGGTGGCGTTCGACGGCACTGCCCGCAATGCCGTAAGGGTAGGAGTAGGCATGGTCGGCAACCACTATTATCAGAGTATCGTCCCAAGCCTTCGTCGCATGCAGCGTATCCACCACTTTGGCTATGCAGGCATCGGCGAAAGCCATGGAGTTGAGCATCGTGTCGTCGAATCGTCGTACCGGTACATCGAACGGCTCGTGGCTCGACAGAGTGAGCCATGTCGCCAAAAACGGTTTGCCGGCATCGCGACACTTGTCGAGATGCTGCAAAAAGGCGTCTGCCATAATATCGTCGGCATAACCCCACTTGGAGGTCGGAGCGTCGATTTGCAGGTCGTATTGTCCGATTATTTGTTCGTATCCCGTACCGTAGAGGTACGATGCCGTGTTCGTGAAATCGGGGTCTCCGCCATAGACGAAACTCGTGGCATATCCCTCTTGTTGCAGCGAACGGGCGATTGAGGCCAAGCGTCTGCTTTTGGCAGGATTTTTCATTACCGACGAACGGGTTTGGGCAGGGAAACCGCTCAATATAGCCACCATTCCGCGGTCGGTGCGGAACGAATTGGCATAGAAATTTTCAAACCAGACGCCCTCCCGTTTCAGCCGTTGAAAGTTGGGCGCAACGGCCACTCCGTCGATTGTCGCATCTGCGGTCGAACGGCCGAAACTCTCGGCGAGAATCAGCACTATGTTCGGGCGCGTCGTGCGCAAAAGCGTGTCGGCAACCGTCGCCTGCGCATCGCCCTTTACCGACTCCAAAACGGCAAGGCTCTCGGCATCGTCGAAAAACTCGTACTCGTGTGTTCCCTTGTCGTATGCCGACGATGCAAGCAGCGAGAAAACGGGATTTACGGCGGCGTGGTTGAGAAACATGCGCCGGCTGAAATAGACCTTCGAGACATTTGCCGTGGAGACGCTTATTCCGCCGCGTATTGCCAAAAATGCGAGGCCGCCCAAAAACAGTACCGCTATCGAATGCACGATGCGGACTACTGTTTTATCGGATTTGCCGGCTGACGGATTGAATAGGCGCAGAACGCTCAAATAGCACCATGCCGAGAGTGCGAAACTCGCGATGAAGAGCAACGTATAATCCGCCATTTGCAACAGGGTAATGCTTGCGGCAGCCTCCTTCGGCGTTGCCAAATACTGCATTACCGACACGTCGAGCGGGAATGCCCAATACTCGTACAGCCCCAAATTGCCTACAAAAACGAGCGATGCTGCTGCCGCTGCAAGCAGCAGATACCACTTTATTATCGAAGCCCACGATTTTGTCGGCAGCCATACGCTTGCCAGCACAACCAAAATCGGCAGGGCAACGATATATCCCGCAACGCTTGTGTCGAGTATCAAGCCGTGTCGGATTGCGGCAAAAAAGTCGGCCGTCGTTGCATCTTCGGCAAGCGAGGCGTATTTTATCAAAAACACGACCTTCTGCACGACCGACAATGCGACGGATGCGACAAACAGCAAAGCGACAAACAGGCAGTTGCGTCTCATCGTGCGGTTACGGTTTTAAGGTTTGCCGTTGCCTGTCGCGACGCAGTTTCGCCCACATCGCTGCCGTAACGATGATTGTCAGCACTCCGCCTCCCGTATATGCGGTAGTGGTCGCACCGAGTCCGACGAACTGCGACGATACGAATATGAACGAGGAGCAGATGTAGGTCATAAATACGGCAGGCAGCAGTGCTACCCATACGTTGCGGCGTTCGAGGTTGAGATAGACGACGATGCACCACAACACTATGGTCGCCAATGCCTGATTGGTCCACGAAAAATAACGCCATACCACACCGAAATCGATGAACGTGATGCCCAAGCCGACGGCGAACAGAGGTGCGGCAATGGCGAGCCGGTGCAATTTCTTGCGTTGGTCGATGCGGAATATGTCGGCAATGATGAGACGTGCCGAACGGAATGCGGTATCGCCCGAAGTGATTGGTGCGGCAACCACGCCGAGTACGGCGAGTATGCCTCCGATGATGCCCAATGTCGAGCGCGATATTTCGTTTACAGCCCAAGCGGCATCGTTGCCGTGGTCGGCCATCGTGTGTGCCAATCCGTCGGCTCCGCCGAAGAATGCCATGGCAATCGCCGCCCAAATGAGTGCGACAATCGATTCGGATATCATTGCGCCGTAAAATACCATGCGGCATTCGCGTTCGTTTTTCACGCATCGCGCCATCATCGGCGATTGTGTGGCGTGGAAACCCGAAATAGCGCCGCAGGCGATGGTTATGAAGAGTGTCGGCACGATGGGCAATTTGTCGGGTGCGAGTTGGAAATTGTGGAACGAGGTCATCTCCGGTACCTCGTAACTGCCGAACCAAATCACACACAGCAGCCCGAATGCCATAAAGAGCAACGCGGCACCGAACAGCGGATAGAGGTTGCCTATGAGTTTGTCGATTGGCAGCAGCGTGGCGATGAAGTAGTAGGAGATTATTATGGCCAGCCAAATGTTGTAGTCCACCTGCGGAATCATGTGGCCGAGTATGCTTGCGGGCGAACGAAGGAACACGACGCCCACGAGTACGAGCAGTGCTATTGACAATATGCGCATCATGTGTTTCATGCCTCCGCCGAGATAGCGTCCGACGATTTCGGGGATGCTCAATCCGTCGTTGCGCACGAGTATTATGCCCGACATGAAATCGTGCATCGCGCCCATGAAGATTCCGCCGAAGGTAATCCACAGAAAGGCGACGGGTCCGAAACAGGCACCGAGTATCGCGCCGAAAATAGGTCCGATGCCCGCGATGTTGAGCAGTTGAATCAGGAAGGTGCGCCAACGAGGCATCGGCACATAATCGACACCGTCGTAGAGTCGGCGGCTCGGCACCTCCGCGTCTCCGTCTATTTTGCACACACGCTCCAAATAACGCCCGTAGGTAAAATATGCTGTTACCAACAGGGCGAGACAAATGCAGAATGTAATCATTTTTCGGTAGTTTTGGTAGTACAAATTTATGGAGTTTCCGATAAAAATGTGTCGTTTGCACGCAAAAACTTTGCAATAATTTGCACTAATCCGAAAAATTTTACGATATTTGCACTCCGATACGGATAATACGTTGCCGAATTAGCTCAGTGGTAGAGCACTTCACTCGTAATGAAGGGGTCCCGAGTTCAAGTCTCGGATTCGGCTCGAAAAATCAAAATCGCCCGATAGTCGGCATTAAAGGCAAGACCTGCAAAAGTGCAGGTCTTTTTTTTTGTTGTGCGTATAACGGGACGGTTTGTCTGTATCGGGTATAACGGCGAGGTTGTTGCTTGCCGACGATACTAAGAGATCTAAGAGAACTAAGAGTTCTAAGAGGGCAGAGGACGGATATAATAGTTTAAGAGTTTCAAAGTTTAAGACGTTTAAGGTCGGATGAAAATATAGGACCTTGCTGCTTATCATAGTTCTCTTAGAACTCCCAGAACTCTTAGAAAAGGCAGCACTTATAAACAGTGCCGTTATGCGCAACAAAAAACAAGCGGAGCGGCCGAAAAGGTCGCTCCGCTGCCGTTGTCCGACGGACAACAGCGCACTATTTAACTGCATTTACAATCGCCTCGAATGCTTTCGGCTCGTTCAGTGCCAAATCGGCCAAAACCTTGCGGTTGAGGGCGATGCCTTTGGCATTGACTTTACCTATGAATTCGGAATAGGTCATTCCCTGGGCGCGGACTGCGGCGTTGATACGTGTAATCCACAACGAACGGAATGTACGCTTTTTGAGTTGGCGGTGTGCATAAGCAAACTGCAAACCCTTTTCGACGGTGTTTTTCGCTACCGTCCAAACGTTTCCCCTTGAACCAAAGTTACCTTTGGCAAGTTTCAAAACCTTTTTTCTTCTTGCGCGTGACGCAACAGCATTGACTGAACGTGGCATAATTAAAAGTTTTTGATGGAGTTGATAGCGGTACGATTCTCTCGCACTCTTTGGGGCTATGTCGCTCCGGTTAATAAATAATGTTTACCGCCCGCAGATTATTTAACCAACAGGCTCTTGATTTTGGCTTCATCAGCCGACGAAACGACACTCGAATAGCAGAGATTACGCTTCTGTTTTTTAGTCTTTTTGGTCAGGATGTGACTGTGATAAGCGTGTTTGCGCTTAATCTTACCTGTGCCGGTGAAAGTAAAACGCTTCTTTGCAGCGGCATTTGTTTTCATTTTTGGCATAATTGTAAAATGTTTTGGTTAAATATAGCCCACAAAGATAACTTTTTTTTCGTTACCGTGCAACAAATAGGCGATTTTTCGACCTTTCGCTGCCGCAGAAAAGCAGTGGCCGGCGGGTAGCCGCCAAATAAACGTCGTGCGGAGAGAACAATCGTTTTATTTTATTATCTTTGCAAGAGTAACAAAAAACCGACCCGAAACAATGGACAAATTGAGCAAATTCGCACTCTGCACTGCTGTACCTGCGGTTGCTGCTGTGCCGGCTTCGGCCGCCGACAAGGCCGACAAACCGCGCGAGGACGGGCGTCCGAACATCATCTTTATACTTATGGACGATGCGGGAGTGGGCGATTTCGGCTGTTACGGACAGACCAAGACCGAAACTCCCAACATCGACGCTTTGGCCGAGCGCGGAATCCGCTTTACCAATATGTACACTGCCGCGCCCGTATCGTCTCCGTCGCGTGCCTGTCTGCTGACGGGCGTACATTCGGGACATTCGCAGATTCGCGACAACGAGGAGGCCGGCGAAGGCGACCCGCGCGTATGGAACTACGACGAGGTTTATATGGACCCGACCATCGAAGGGCAGTATCCGCTCAAAGCCGGCACGCCGACACTCGGCTCGGTAATGCAGCAGACGGGCTACCGTACGGGTATGGTCGGCAAATGGGGCGTAGGCGGTCCGGCGAACGAGAGCAAGCCGTGGACGATGGGCTTCGATTTCTACTACGGTTGCATCTGTCAGCGCATGGCGCACAACTACTATGCGCCTTACATGTGGCACAACGGCAGCAAGGAGTACATCAACAAAGAGGTCGTAAACCCCGGCACTCCGCTCGACAAGGGTGCCGATGCACGCGATATACACAGTTACGACAAGTATTCGGCGGGCAAAGTCTATTCGCCCGATGTGATGTTCGACAATGTCATCAAGTTCGTGGATGAGAATGCCGAACGTCCGTTTTTCCTGATGTGGACGACTCCGCTTCCGCACTCGCCGTTGCAGGCACCGCAGGAGTGGGTGGACAAATATGTCGCAAAATTCGGCGACGAGGAACCGCTCGCGGGCGACATGTTCCATCCGAACGAGTGGCCGCACAACTACTATCCTTGCCGCTATCCGCATGCCACATACGCCGCCATGATTAGTTATTTCGACCATCAGGTCGGCGAGTTGGTCAAGGAGTTGAAGCGGCTCGGCATATACGACAACACGATTATCATATTTACCTCCGACAACGGTCCTGCCAACAATGCTTCGTCGCCGACCGTGTGGTTCGACAGCGCACAACCTTTCCGCTGCGGCAAAGGTTGGGGCAAACGTTCGTTGTACGAGGGCGGTATCCGTATGCCGTTCATTGCGTCGTGGCCTGCCAAAATGCAAAAGGGCGGCTCGGTCAGCGACCACATCGGCGACTTTACCGACATCATGCCGACCGTGTGCGAGATTGCCAGTACGGAGGCTCCTGCAACCGACGGCATTTCGCTCGTTCCGCTCCTTACGGGCAAGACCAAAAAGCAGCGGCAGCACGAATTCCTCTATTGGGAATATCCGACCCGAGGCGGTATTTTGGCAGTGCGCTGGGGCAAATGGAAGGGCTTGGTGCAGAATGTGAACAAGGGCAACCGCACGATGGAGTTGTACGACCTGACCACACCGAGCAAAGAGGTGGAGGATTTCCGCAACAATGTGGCGCACAAACATCCCGACATAATCGAACGCATGTGGGGCTTTATCCGCGCTTCGCATGTGCCTGCCGAACACGCTCCGTTCAACATCAAGTACGAGGCAAACGAATAGGCAATGGGTCGTCCTACCGAATTTACATACGAGGATTATATACGGCGCAACGAACGGCGTGGCTTTACTACGATGGTGAAGCCCGTCGGGTCGTTGTGCAATATGCGTTGCAAATACTGCTACTATCTCGATAAGGCGGCTTTGTACGACAACCGCGAGCCGCAGATGGACGACCGTCTGCTCGACCTCTATATTCGTCGCAGCATCGAGGGCAATGCCTCGCCCGTACTCTCGTTCGCATGGCACGGCGGCGAGCCGTTGTTGGCGGGATTGGATTTTTATCGGCGGGCTGTCGCATTGCAGCGCAAATATGCCGAAGGCCGCAAAATCGACAATTCGATTCAGACCAACGGATTGCTCGTAAATCGCGAGTGGTGCGACTTTTTCCGCAACAACGGATTTCTGGTCGGCATCTCCATAGACGGACCCGAGCGGATTCACGATGCCCACCGATTGGATGCGGGCGGCCGACCTACCTTTGCACGGGTAATGCAGGCGGTAGAACTGATGTATCGGACGGGTGTGGAATACAATACTCTCTCCACAATCAACATCCACAGCGAGGGACACGGAGGCGAGGTGTACGATTTTTTGCGCGGCATTTCGCAATTCATGCAGTTTCTGCCCGTTGCCGAACTGCTCGACGACGGTCGCATACAGTCGCCCGACAATACGCAGGCGCAAACAGCTCCTTGGTCGGTTTCGTCTCGCGGATTTGGACAATTCATGTGCGACGTGTTCGACCGCTGGATAATCGGCGACGTGGGACAGCGATATGTGCAACTTTTCGATGCCACTTTGGCCAACTACGTCGGAGTGCAGCCATCCGTCTGCTCATTGTGCGAGACCTGCGGAACGGGATTGACCGTCGAACACAACGGCGATGTCTATTCGTGCGACCACTTCGTATATCCCGAATACCGACTCGGCAACATACACACCGAATCGTTGAGCGATTTGGCATATTGCGACCGGCAATTCGAATTCGGCGTACGCAAACGTGCGACGTTGCCTAATCAGTGCCGGCGTTGCCGCTACTACTCGCTCTGTCGCGGCGAATGTCCGAAACACCGTTTTGCAAGCGACAGAACGGGCGAATATGGGCTGAATGCGCTGTGCGAAGGCTACAAAATGTTTTTCGAGCATTCGGCACCCTATATGGAACGCATGCGCGATTTGTTGCTTGCCAAGCAGTCGCCCGCGTTGGTTATGTCGTGGGCAAAGGAGCGGATAAAATAGACAAACAGGGGCATCGATTTCGACGCTCCTGTTTGTTCTTTTGTTGCTGCCCGTTACAATATACCTTTGCCGTAGCACTCGAACCACGGGTTGTGCAAATCCTCCTTGTTGTATTGCAGCGGTCGGTGGTCGGGCAGCGAACGTGTCAGACCGCCTGCCTCTTTGAGTATCAGTTCGGCTGCCGCCGTATCCCATTCGCTCGTATGGGTGGTGCGCGGATAGTAGTCTATCGCTCCCTCCGCAAGCAGACAGAATTTGTACGAACTGCCCTGCTCGACGATTTCGGCGTCGGGATGCAGACGACGCATCTGTTCGACATACTCTTCCGTTTCTGCAGTCTGATGCGAGCGCGAAACGGCGATGCGGAACGGACGCGAAGCACTCTGCACCAACGGCAACCGCACACGGCCTGCGCAAATCTCGTCGTAAGAGTAATCGGCTTCGGCATCGGGCGCGATACCCGTCAGCAGATAGGCTCCGAGATTCTGCTCGGCTACATAGGCCTTGCCCAGATAAGGAACATATATTACCGCTCCCAAGCCGACATTGTCCGACATAAGCGCGATATTGACCGTAAATTCGTTGTTACCCTTGATAAATTCGATGGTGCCGTCGAGCGGATCGACCAACCAGAAAAGTTCCCAATTCCGTCGCTCGTCGTAGCGCATCTCGCGACCCTCCTCGCTCAAAATGGGGATGCGCGTCTGTCCCAAAACCTCTTTGATTTTGTCGTGTGCAACACGGTCGGCCATTATCAGCGGCGTCTTGTCGCTCTTGACCGTTATGTCGCAGGCATTGCGGCCTTTATAGACCTTCATAATCTCCGCACCCGCGCGGACTGCCGCATTGAACGCGCGCGGAAGCAGATAGGCTCTGATGTCGTCGGTAAGCATTTCGGTATAGTGTTGGTAGGTTTAGTAAAAATAACATTTTTTTTCGATAACGCAAAATATGTACCGAAAAATTGTCTGCGCTTGCCAAAATCTTGCGATGGGTATTGCAGATATGGAAATTTTCAGTATATTTGCGGGCTGAAATTATGTTTCAACGCATAACAAATTAAAAATGTACGTAATAGTAGAGATTGCAGGTCAGCAGTTTAAGGCTGAAAAAGGTCGGAAACTCTATGTTCACCGTCTTCAGGGCGAAGAAAATTCGTCCGTGAGTTTCGACAAAGTCCTGCTCGTGGACAATGGCGGTCAGGTAAAAGTTGGCGCACCTGTGGTAAAAGGCGCCTCGGTAAAGTGTAAGATTCTGCGACACTTGAAGGATGACAAGGTCCTCGTGTTCAAGAAAAAGCGCAGAACAGGCTATCAGAAATGCAACGGACACCGTCAGTATCTGTCGCAGGTTCTTATAGAAGATATTGTTGCATAATTAAAATTTAGAGAAACATGGCACACAAAAAAGGTGTAGGTAGTTCAAAGAACGGCCGTGAGTCGGAAAGCAAACGACTCGGCGTCAAACTTTTCGGTGGTCAGTTCGCTAAGGCAGGCAACATCATCGTCCGTCAGCGCGGTACTGTTCACAATCCGGGTGAGAATGTAGGTATCGGCAAAGACCACACCCTCTTCGCTTTGGTAAACGGCACGGTAGTCTTTACCAAAAAGAATAAGGGCAAGTCGTATGTAAGCGTTACCCCTCTCAACTAATCGCAGAGGCGATATGCCGACGCAACAGCGTCATAAACATTAAACCGGTCTTTCGAGACCGGTTTTTTGTTTTGCATGGGGGCGTTTAGGCGCGCAGGATTGTGTGGTGGGGTGTGGTACTTCGGAGCTGGGAAATTTCCTTAGAATGGTCTGCAAGATTGGATGTAAACGATATCATTTTAATACAAACCGACTGCAATATGTTGCAGTCGGTTTGTATAATTGCCAAATTTATTTACTGAACATTTTCGGAAGATTCGCTGTCTTTGTTTGCCGTTTCGAATACGTGTCCCCATACCTTATAAAGACATATGTCTATAATACTAACTATCAACACAGAGACAATAGACATTAATTCGCTATTTATCTCATCGATTGACAGATACCCGCCAATACCAGCACCAATCAATTCGATAATCAGCATGATGCCTAATAATGGCGAAACTTTTTGTATTACAATTACACCGATTATTGTCTGAATGATGAAACAAGGAATTATCAATGCTATGATAAATGCCAATACAATGGCATCATCTTCCGGATTCCACATGGCATACAAAGTTCCAACAGCCAGCAATCCTATCCAATATGGGAAAATCCAGTTGTTATTCAATCCTTTTTCTTTGCATAACAGCCATAATCCGTAGGCAATATAAATCAACAAGCAGCCATTGCAAAGGTTGATAAGCCATTCAGGAAGCCATGCGGCAATAGAGGATATAAATCCGCTATGATGGCCTGGCAGTTCTTTGAGTCCAGACAATATGGTTACGAATATCATTAACCAACAGGTTATGGCATATCCTGAATAATCTTTGCTCAGTACCTGTGCCATTTCTGCATTCGAATTGGTACTTTCTGTTGTAGATGTAGGATTTGATATGGAAACGGGCGTTAACCATTCACCACAATATCGGCATTTTTTAGCCGAAGCATTAATCGTTTCCCCGCAATAGGGGCATTCTTTGTGCTCTTCCATTTTTTTTTGAATAATTGATTACCAAGACTCTATGGTATTAATAATACTTTCTGCTGCCGTTTCATCGAATATTAAATTAGAGAAATCTCCCGGAACAAAGAAAATTGAATCCGCCGACTTGCCAATGGGACTTTGACGGAAAATTCTCAATCCATCTGATATTGTGGGACGACCGATATCCACTCTTATATAGCAATCCTCGAATTTGCCATCATTAATCATTCCTATAATTGCACCTTTGAAAAGATCGAATTTTTTCGTTAGGCAATCCAATTTTCCGTTCAACGGAATTTCCATGCCATCTTGCCAATAGTTGAAATATATCAGGTTAGGGTTTATGGTAGATGGGAAAATCTTATAGTGCAAATCTGTGCCTACGTTAGGATTATTCTTTGCGATGTCCTCTGACGAAAGCACAACCTCCATATCCTCATCTGCCATGTTGGCATATGGTACTTTGGCAGATACAATAACCTGTGTGCCGAAATGGTCGATGAATCCGTTGTCTTCGAGGTCGCGCTTGTCTGTTGTTGCAATTGCAAAGAACCGGGTGGCATTCGAATTAGTTTCCCATTCCGAATCTTCGTAAACATATATCTTTTCACCGCTATCGACTAACGAAACAATGACACCAGCAGCAATGAAAAGCACGAGTGCTACGCTATGCAACGTATCTGACAGTTGCCATTTGGTATGAACTTGTTCATCTGTACCTTTTTTACATAATAACACTAGCAAATAGATTATACCGACCAGCGGAATCATTGCAACTAATATCATCCAGCCGCTTTTGCCTATATCGTGCATACGGCGTACATATGCCGCCAATACTGGTATGCACATAATAAGCGATAATGTAAAATATACAACTATTCCCACGACACCGTCAAAACACGTTGCTGCAAGCGATACGACAAAGGATGTAATCCAATAAATAAGCATAAATAACCAATATGCTTTTCGATTCATTGACCCCTTGAAATCAAAATAGTGGTGAGCAAGTATGTCCCAAAAGTATGTTTTGAATATACCGCCGATATTAGCGGTCTGGGATATAGTTCGCGGGTCGGCTTTGGAAGTGCCGATTTTGGGTGTCTTTGTTTCATTGTTCATCGAATTAGCCTCTTTCGTGTGGGCCGGCTCGGAAATAGCATTGTTATCCAGCCATTCGCCACAATATCGGCATTTTTTAGCCGAGGCTTTAATCGTTTCCCCACAGTAAGGGCATTTTTTGTTCTCTTCCATTTGGTTTAATTTTTTGTTAATTGTCAGATTTATTATTCTAGTAGTTTTTCGATATAGGAACTCAAAGATTGTTCGAGCGGATAACAAGACCATATTATATTCTGTTTATCGTCTGCTTCTATTTTGAAAATAAACTCGGTTCCGGAGTTTAGCTCTGTGAATGTCCAACTCTTTTCTGTTGGCGAATTGCGAGCCGGTTCGTAATCGGATAAATCAATTTGCATGGTATCGTAAAGTTTGCATAGTTTTTTGGCCTCGTCGTGATAATCGGAGGATTTGTCGTTTGCAATGCGCACCAACGCATCTCTGTAACTCATATTGGGCTTCTTGTATATGTCCAAAATATGCTCGTTCAGTTTGTCAAGCACATCATCTGTGATGGCGGATAGAACTAGAAGTGAAAGGTTGGAATCTATATACTTCTCCTCTGCAAGATGAAACTTTACGCAATCACGAATCTCTTCTTCGTATAGTTCCGGCGATTGCAACAAAGAACAAGAATTGAAAAATATTGTAATAACTCCGAATATTGCAATAAATGCTCTTTTCATAAAATGATTGTTTTAATTAATAATTGATAATTTGACGTTGTTGTTTCCGATGCAACGATGTAAAATGATGTTTCGCAGGAATAGTGTTGATACGCGTACAGTCGGGAAATGCGTAACACTTGTACTGCTATGGAGGGATGCCCACTGTGGCATATTCCTTTCCTACCCGCCCCGTGGTACTAAAAAGACACGCTTCATAGATGTAATTTTTATGTTACTATCCGCTCCTCGATAGTGGGTTATATATAACAAGAAAGTGTGGAGATGGTTTCGTATATCTAACGGAGGTTGTGGAAAAACCCAAGTAGTGATAAACGACTATGCAATACCCCACACTTGTCAGATATGGAGCATCGTTGCGCATTTCTGCACAACGCATCCATAATCTAAACAAGAAAGAGTGCAATTCGTTATGTCCTACTACTTTGAAAACTTCCACATTTCCGTTAAGGACAAGTGCGAAAACACTTTCTATATGTCTGTCCAACAATTTTGAGATTGCGGACAGCACAAATATACGAACATTTCGCCAAACGAACAAGCACTCTCGTAGGATATTGCAGCATAACAATATAATTGTAGATATGGTTGCCTGTCGTCAATAATTGTCGGATTTTTTCTCCTGCTTGGTCGGGGATGACAAAAGATTATTGCGGTAATTCTGAATCGGTAGTCGTTGGTGCGTTGCGATTTGACAGCAATTTTGTATATTTGTGCGAAATTAGCGCAATAGTCCCTCGGAAGAGAGACGAAAGCGCAAAAGCGTGTCGGTTTCGGCACAACGGCTCGAAAGCCCGACGACGAAAAGAGAAACAAAAACGAAACAATATACGAATTATGACACAGGACGAATTGTTCAAAAAACTTGTCGCTCATTGCAAGGAGTACGGCTTCATATTCCCGTCGAGCGAAATTTATGACGGGCTCGGTGCCGTGTACGACTATGGTCAGAACGGTGTGGAACTCAAAAACAACATCAAACGCTATTG
This sequence comes from Alistipes sp., assembly GCA_051875395.1. GTDB lineage: Bacteria > Bacteroidota > Bacteroidia > Bacteroidales > Rikenellaceae > Alistipes. The sequence goes on from JBJEGV010000016.1 coordinate 116,612, forward strand.
GTGGGACTCGATGGTCAAGTTGCACGAGAATATCGTCGGCATCGATGCGGCAATTTTCATGCACCCGCGCACTTGGGAGGCATCGGGGCATGTGGCTGCATTCAACGACCCTCTTATCGACAACAAGGATTCCAAAAAGCGTTATCGTGCCGATGTGCTTATCGAGGATTGGATAGCCAAGCAGGACGAAAAGATTGAAAAAGAGGTCGAAAAAGCCCGCAAGCGTTTCGGCGAGGCCTTCAACGAGGAGCAGTATCGTGCCACTTCGCCGCGTGTGAAAGAGACTGCCGACAAGCGCGACGAGGTGCATCAGCGTTTTGCCGATGCGATGAATGCCAACGACTTGGCAGGTTTGCGTCAAATCATCGTCGATTGCGAAATCGTATGCCCGATTTCGGGTACGCGCAATTGGACCGAAGTGCGCCAGTTCAATCTGATGTTCTCGACGCAGATGGGTTCGACTGCCGAGGGTGCCAATACGATTTATCTGCGTCCCGAAACGGCGCAGGGCATTTTCGTCAATTTCCTCAATGTGCAGAAGACGGGTCGCATGAAACTGCCGTTCGGTATAGCGCAAATCGGCAAGGCATTCCGCAACGAGATTGTCGCGCGACAGTTCATCTTCCGCATGCGCGAGTTCGAGCAGATGGAGATGCAGTTCTTCGTTCAACCCGGAACGGAGATGAAGTGGTGGAACGAGTGGCGCAATACGCGTATGGCTTGGCACCGTGCGCTCGGTTTCGGCGACGACAACTATCGTTTCCACGACCACGAAAAGTTGGCGCACTATGCCAATGCGGCCACCGATATAGAGTATAATTTCCCGTTCGGTTTCAAGGAGGTCGAGGGTATCCACTCGCGTACCGATTTCGATTTGAGCCGTCATCAGGAGTATTCGGGCAAAAAGATTCAGTATTTCGACCCTGAAACGGGCAAGAGTTATGTTCCTTACGTCGTCGAGACCTCGATTGGCGTGGATCGCATGTTCCTGCAAGTGATGTCGGCCGCTTATTGCGAGGAGAAACTCGACAACGGCGAGGAACGTGTGGTATTGCGCATTCCGGCATGTCTGGCTCCGACGAAGGTTGCCGTTATGCCGCTCGTGAAGAAGGACGGACTGCCTGAATTGGCGCAGCAAATCGTCGATGACCTCAAATACGATTTCAATGTGGTGTACGACGAGAAGGACTCCATCGGCAAGCGTTATCGCCGACAGGATGCAATCGGTACGCCGTTCTGCGTTACAGTGGACCATCAGTCGCTCGAAGACGGCACGGTTACGTTGCGTCATCGCGATTCGATGCAGCAGGAGCGCGTGGCAATCGACAAGTTGCACGAGATTGTCGATGCGGCTACATCGTTCCGCCCGTTGTACAAGAAATTGCATTTGTAGCGGGATATGGGGCGGATTCTGGCGATAGATTACGGCACGAAGCGCACGGGATTGGCGGTTAGCGACCCCTTGCGCATCATTGCCGGTGCGCTGGAAACCGTCGAAACGGCATCGCTCGAACGTTATGTGGCCGCCTACTGCGAGGCCAACGATGTCAATACGATAGTCATCGGCAAGCCGTCGCAGATGAACGGCACACCTTCGGAGACGATGCGCTTTATCGAGCCTCTTGCCCATCGTCTGCGCGAACGTTTTGCGGACAAAGAGGTGGTGCTGTACGACGAGCGGTTTACTTCGGTAATCGCCCAACGTGCCATTCGCGAAAGCGGTATCGGTCGCATGGCAAGGCGCGACAAGGCTTTGGTGGACAAGGTTGCGGCGACTGTGATATTGCAGTCGTACATGGATAGCCTGCAAGGAAAGGAGTAATGGGACGGATTGTTGCGATATTGGTCGGCATCTGCATCGGGTGCAGTGTCGCGGCACAGAAGCCTGCGCCGAAAGAGCGTATGCAGTTCGGCAGATACAGTGCCGACAATGCGGCTGTTGTGGAGAGCGGAGTGCGGCCGGATGCGGTTTTTATCGGCGATTCGATTTTCGAGTGCTGGGCCGATTGCGATTCGCTGTTTTTCGCCGACAACAATTTCGTCGCACGAGGCATAAGCGGCCAGACATCGTCGCAGATGCTGGTGCGTTTTCGTCGCGATGTTCTCGATTTGGCTCCGCGTGCAGTCGTGATTATGGCGGGTACCAACGATGTGGCGCAGAACGAAGGGGCGATAGAGTTGGAGAACATACTCGGCAATATCGAGTCGATGTGCGAGATTGCCGAGCGACACAAAATCGGGGTGGTGCTTTGTTCGGTGCCGCCGGCAGTCGGATTCCGATGGCGGACGGGCATCGAGCGACCTGCCGAAAAAATTGCGACGCTCAACGGCATGATAAGCGGTTATGCAGCCGAACGACGATTGCCGTATGTGGATTTGCACGCGGCTTTGGCCGACGAGCATGGCGGTCTGCCTGCAAAATGGAGCAAAGACGGCGTGCATCCCAACGAAGAGTGCTACCGCGAGGTGTTTGAACCTATGGTGTACGGCACTTTGCAGAGGGTGCTGCATATAAAAGAGAGACGAACGGAAAAGAGAAACAAAACATCTAAAAATATGATTTATCCGATAGTGGTGTACGGTTCGCCCGTACTGCGTAAGGAGTCGGTGGATATAGACTCATCGTACCCCGATTTCAAAAAGTTGGTTGCGGATATGTTCATGACCCTTACGGAGGCAAGCGGTGTGGGTCTTGCGGCTCCGCAAATCGGCAAAAATATCCGAATGTTCATAGTCGATTGTACCCCGTGGGGCGACGAGAATCCCGAACTCGCCGACTATCGTCGCGTCTTTGTCAATCCTCGAATCTACGAGCGCAGCGAACAGACCGACCTTTTCGAGGAGGGTTGTTTGTCGTTGCCCGGGATTCACGAGAACGTGCGGCGTCCCGTAACGATACGCATGCGTTATCTGGACGAAAATTTCGAGGAACACGACGAGGAGTTTACGGGTCTGCCTGCCCGGGTGATTCAGCACGAATACGACCATATCGAGGGCAAGGTATTTACCGACCATCTGTCGCCGTTGCGCCGCAATTTGCTGAAAGGCAAGATTCTGAATCTCGCCAAAGGCAAATACCGCTGCGACTACAAAACCAAATAAGCGGGGTTTTGTCATGACGCATCTCGAATACAAATATCTGCATGCAGTAAATTCGCCTGCCGACCTGCGACGCTTGTCGGTTGACGAGTTGCCGCGTTATTGCGACGAGGTGCGACAATACATCATCGAGCAGTGCGCCAAAAACCCGGGACATCTCGGTTCGAGTCTCGGTGCCGTGGAGATAGCTGTTGCGGTACACTATGTTTACGATACGCCATACGACCGTTTGGTTTGGGATGTAGGGCATCAGGCCTATGCCCACAAAATCATTACGGGGCGTCGCGATGCCTTTGCGACCAACAGAAAGTTGGGCGGCATCAGCGGATTCCCGCGCATGGCGGAGAGCGAATACGACGCTTTCGGTGCAGGCCACGCCTCGGTCTCCATCTCTGCCGCGCTCGGCATGGCGGATGCCACTCTGTTGAACGGCGAGCATCGCAAGGTCGTTGCCGTGATAGGCGACGGAGCGATGACGGGAGGCTTGGCATTCGAGGGGCTTAACAATGCGGGTGCCAACAAAAACGCCGATATTTTGGTCATTCTCAACGACAACAACATATCCATCGACAAGTCGTCGGGCGCACTCAACCGATACTTGTTGCGGATGTCCACTTCGAAGCGTTACAACCGCCTGAAACAGCGGCTGTGGCTGATGTTTTCGCATACGCCGTATCTGTTGCGACTGTTGCAAAAGACGAGCAATGCGCTCAAACACGGCCTGTTGCAGAACAGTAATTTGTTCGAGAGTTTCGGTTTCCGCTACTTCGGACGGGTAAACGGGCATGATGTCAGGTCGTTGGTGCGCACACTGTCGCTGCTCAAAGAGATAAAGGAGCCGAAACTGCTGCATGTCATTACTCAAAAGGGACACGGCTATCGTCCTGCCGAGAACGATTTGACGGTGTGGCACGCACCCGGCAGATTCAATCCCGAAACTGGCGAACGGATAGTTGCCGAAGGGGTGCATGCCGACCGCTATCAGGATGTATTCGGAGAGACATTGCTGGATTTGGCCCGCGAGGATGAGCGGGTGGTCGGTGTAACGCCTGCGATGCCTACGGGATGTTCGATGAATATAATGATGAATGCGATGCCGGACAGATGCTTCGATGTCGGAATAGCGGAGGCGCATGCCGTAACCTTTTCGGCAGGTATGGCAGTGTCGGGCAAGGTGCCGTTCTGCAATATCTACTCCTCGTTCATGCAACGCGCCTACGACGGGATAATCCACGATGTGGCGTTGCAGCATCTGCCTGTGGTGATGTGTCTGGACAGAGCAGGTTTGGTGGGCGAGGATGGCGCGACGCATCACGGAGCATTCGACTTGGCATATCTCGGTTGCGTGCCGAACGTAATCGTCGGTGCGCCTTCGGACGAACGGGAGTTGCGCAACATGATGTACACGGCTCTGCACAGCGGAGTGCCGTTTGCAATCCGCTATCCGCGCGGCAGAGGTCGCGGTGTGGAATGGCGCGGATTGCCGTTCGAGAAGTTGCCGACGGGTCGCGGACGATTGTTGCGCGAGGGCGACGATGTCGCGGTATTGGCGATAGGAGCCACATGTGCATTTGCTCTCGATGCGGCCGAGAAGGGTGCTGCCGAAGGGGTAAGCGTGGCGGTGTATGATTTGCGATACGCCAAGCCGTTGGACGAGCGGATGCTCGACGAAGTCGGCAGCAGATACACCCGCATAATAACCGTCGAGGACGGAGTGTTGCGGGGCGGAGTGGGCGAGGCCGTGATAAAATATTTCAACGACCGCGACGTCGATGTAAGGGTGCATGCGCTCGGCATAGGCGATGCGTTCGTCGAACAGGGTACGCCGGCACAACTCTATGCGCAGTGCGGTTACGATTCCGACGGTATTTTGCGGGCGATAAGGGAGAGTAAGACAATCAAAAAATAAAACGGTATGAAAAAATTTCTGTTATTGGCGATTGCCGTTGTTTTGTTTGCAACGGTATCGGCTCAGACAAAGGGCGACAAGTATGTCGGCGGTATCATAGGCGTATCGACCGCATCGGTAATTACCGACGGAACGTCGATTAACACTACGAGTTTCAGTATCGCGCCCGAATTCGCATTCTTCGTTGCCAACAAATTCCGCATAGGCGGCGTATTCAACTACACGCTCGGTGCTACGCAGGGCGATGTTACGCACACGGTCGAGTTCGGTCCGGAGTTGGCATACTATGTATCTCTGTGCGACAAATTCTATTATGTGCCGTCGTTCTGCTGCGGATTTGCATATACCCATTTGGCCGACGTGAGCGGTGTCGGATTCGAATTGGGCCTCGGACTCGGTTCGTTCGAGTTCCGTCCGACAAAGCATTTCGGCTTGGCGATGAATCTGCTGACATTCTCCTATGCGTACCAACATTACAAAGATTTGGATGCGAGCGGCAGCACTATCGGCTTTAAACTCGGCATCAATCCGTCGGTGGGTTTGCGATATTATTTTTAGCAGACAGGGTTTGTCCGATACACATTAAAGGGGTTGGTCATATGACCAACCCCTTTCGTTTATCGATGTTTGCAACCGCTATCGCAGTTTGAATTCGGGATCTGCCATGTGCGGGATAGGTTGCGAGCGATATACGCCTGCTTCGAACTTGTCGCGCACAGCCTTGAATGCGTTTATCGTGTACTCGACATCCTCCATGGTGTGGGCTGCCGTAGGGATTACGCGCAGGATGATTTCGCCCTTCGGAATAACAGGATAAATCACTATCGAGCAGAACAGAGCGTGATTTTCGCGCAAATCGACGATAAGGTTGGTGCCCTCTTCGTTGCCGCCCTTCATGTAGATAGGCGTTACCGGCGATTGGGTTACGCCGATGTCGAAGCCGTTTTGTTTCAGACCGCTTTGCAGCGCATTGGTAATCTGCCAAAGTTTCTGCTGATACTCCGGATGGTTGCGGATGAGTTCCAAACGTTTGAGCGCACCGATGACCATAGGCATAGGGAGCGACTTGGCATAGAGTTGCGAACGCATGTTGTAGCGGAGCAGGTTGATGAGCCAACGCGGACCCGACACGAATGCGCCGATGCCTGCCATCGATTTGGCAAAGGTGTTGAAGAGTACGTCCACACCATCGACAACGCCGAAGTGTGCCGCAGTACCGCGACCGCCGGGACCCATTGTACCGAAACCGTGCGCATCATCGACGAGCAGACGGAATTGGAAATCCTTTTTGGCCTTGACGATGACATCGAGGAAACCGAGGTCGCCCTTCATGCCGAATACACCCTCCGTGATTACGAGGACACCGCCGTTCTGCTCGTTGGCGAGTTCGGTGGCGTGGCGCAGTTGCAGACGCAACGACTCCTCGTTGTTGTGGGCATAGACGAATCGCTTGCCTTTGTGAAGACGCAGACCGTCGATGATGCAGGCGTGAGCCTCGGCATCGTAAACGACCACGTCGCGCGGCGTGAGCAGGCAGTCGATAATCGAAATCATGCCCTGATAACCGAAATTGAGCAGGAAGGCATCCTCCTTGCCTACGAACTCGGCGAGTTCGCGCTCCAACTGTTCGTGGTATTTGGTCTGACCGCTCATCATTCGCGCACCCATAGGGGCTGCCATGCCGAATTCGGCGGCACCTGCGGCATCAGCCTTGCGCACTTCGGGATGATTGGCCAAACCGAGATAGTTGTTGAGGCTCCAATTGAGCATCATCTTGCCGCGGAAACGCATGTGCGGTCCGATTTCGCCTTCGAGTTTCGGGAATGCGAAATAGCCGTGGACATCCTTCATGTATTGGCCGATGGGACCCCCCGCATTTCGCTCCAAACGTTCAAAAATATCTGTCATATCTTGTAGTAAAATTATAATGTGCCGAATTTTACGGCTGTAAAGATAGTAAATTATTCGTAATACGCTGAAAAAGTTGCACAGATAATTTTCGGATTTCGGCATATTATATATAGGTATGGGGTCGATGCGTGCGAATTGACCATTTTTTTTGCAAAAAAACGCAGCACAGTTTCATATTTCGCAAAACTATTCTATCTTTGCACTCGATTTTGCGAATGTCGCCTTGTTCGATGTCAGGGAGCAGGGAGCGGAGCAAGCCGCAGGGAGCAAGGGGCGTGCGGTAGGTGGCGTGCAGCAGGGAGCAAGCAGCAGGAAACGGCGGGCAGCAAAATCGGGTTCTTTGAGAACAGAGAAATTTACGCCAAAATTTTGCAGGTTCGGAATTTATCCGTATATTTGCAGTCCGAATTGGTAGCGACTGCCGATGTAGCTCAGTTGGCCAGAGCAGCTGATTTGTAATCAGCTGGTCGGGGGTTCGAATCCCTCCATCGGCTCAAAACCGATGCCGGAAACGAGAAAGTCGTCGGTGTCGAAATGCCAAATCTGCCAATTCGGATAAAATACGCCTTGGGAAGATACCAGAGTGGCCAAATGGGGCAGACTGTAAATCTGCTGGTTTATACCTTCGGTGGTTCGAATCCATCTCTTCCCACACAACGACAGGCCTGCAAATCCGCGTTTCCGAAAGAGTGAAATGACGGCTTTGTTTGGTGTAAATTGCGGAAGTAGCTCAGTTGATAGAGCATTAGCCTTCCAAGCTAAGGGTCGCGAGTTTGAGCCTCGTCTTCCGCTCTCACGGATTGTGTGCGATGCACCTTTATCGATAAGAATAAGGGAGCATTGCCCGTATCTGTATAAACGAAGGATTGAAACCGATAAAGAATTAAAGGTACTTTATAAATTAAACTTAATACACTTTACTATTATGGCAAAAGAAAAATTCGACCGTTCGAAACCGCACGTAAACATCGGTACGATCGGACACGTTGACCACGGTAAGACTACCCTTACTGCTGCAATTACCACCGTACTTGCAAAAAAAGGTCTTTCTGAACTTCGTTCTTTCGACTCTATCGACAACGCACCGGAGGAGAAGGAGCGCGGTATCACGATCAACACTGCACACGTTGAGTATCAGACTGCAACCCGTCACTATGCTCACGTTGACTGCCCGGGACACGCCGACTATGTGAAGAACATGGTTACCGGTGCTGCTCAGATGGATGGTGCCATCCTCGTTGTTGCGGCTACCGACGGTCCTATGCCTCAGACCAACGAGCACGTTCTGCTTGCAAAGCAGGTGAACGTTCCTAAGATTGTTGTGTTCCTGAACAAGTGCGATATGGTGGACGACCCTGAAATGCTCGACCTCGTCGAGATGGAGGTTCGCGACCTGTTGGCAAAATACGATTTCGATGCAGACTGCCCGATTATCCGCGGTTCCGCTCTCGGTGCTCTCAATGGCGAGCCTACTTGGGAGGCAAAAGTTATGGAGTTGATGGATGCAGTCGATTCTTATATTCCGATTCCGCAGCGCGATAACGAGAAACCGTTCCTGATGCCTGTTGAGGACGTGTTCTCGATTACCGGTCGTGGTACCGTGCTTACCGGCCGTATCGAGACCGGTGTCATCAAGGTCGGCGACCCTGTTGAAATCGTAGGTTTGGAGGAGAAGACTCTGACTTCGACCTGCACCGGCGTCGAGATGTTCCGTAAGTTGCTCGACGAGGGTGAGGCCGGCGATAACGTAGGTCTGCTCATGCGCGGTATCGACAAGAAAGAGGTTAAGCGCGGTATGGTTGTCGCTAAACCGGGTTCGATTACTCCGCACACCAAGTTCACCGCAGAGGTGTATATCTTGAAGAAGGAAGAGGGTGGTCGTCACACTCCGTTCCACAACAAGTATCGTCCTCAGTTCTATCTCCGTACCATGGACGTAACTGGTGAGGTTGCTCTCCCTGACGGCGTAGATATGGTGATGCCGGGTGACCACGTTACCATCACTGTTACCTTAATCTACCCTGTTGCACTCAACGAGGGCTTGCGTTTCGCAATCCGCGAGGGTGGCCGTACGGTAGGTGCAGGTCAGATTTTGAAGATTGTCGAGTAATCTCGATATTTACGGAAGGTAACCGAACAGAAGGTTGCCTTCCTTTTACAGGAGCATAGTTCAAGGGTAGAATAGCGGTCTCCAAAACCGTTGATGGGAGTTCGAATCTCTCTGCTCCTGCCAAAAAAACAGAGAAAGAATTATGGGATACATTAAAAACTCTTACAAGGAACTTGTCGAGAAGGTAACATGGCCTTCGTTCGCACAGTTGCAGAGTTCCACAATAGTGGTGATGGTCGCTTCGGTAATCTTCGCCATCGTGGTATTGGCTATGGATATGTCGTTTGAGACCATCATGGCCGGAATTTATAAGTTTTTGGGCAATTTGGGTCGTTAATACCCATCGTTTGATTTTTTATGAGCGAGATTCAAAAACAGTGGTATGTAGTGCGCGCGATTGGCGGCAAAGAGGGCAAGGTAAAGGAGTACCTCGAAGCCGAGATTCGTCGTGGCCGACTCGAAGAGTACATATCGCAGGTCCTTATCCCAACCGAGAAGGTCTATACCATCCGCAACGGAAAGAAAGTTTCGAAAGAGAAGGTTTCTTATCCGGGGTATGTGTTGGTGGAGGCTTGTTTGAAAGATCAAATTCCATATATCATTCGCAATATTCCTAACGTTCTCGGATTCCTTGGCGACACCAAGGAAGACAGTCGCAAGATGAATGCGACACCGCTTCGTCCACAAGAGGTGAACCGCATATTGGGTCGTGTCGATGAGATGAACGAGATGGAAGAGGAACAGGAGATTCCATTTGTTGTCGGCGAGACCGTCAAGGTTACGGACGGTCCATTCTCAAGCTTCCAAGGTACCATTGAGAGTGTCAACAACGAAGCCAAGAAACTCACTGTTTCGGTGAAGATATTTGGCCGCAAGACTCCTATGGAGTTGAGCTTTACACAAGTAGAAAAAGAGTAATAAATCAAGGAAAATTATGGCAAAAGAGGTTGCTGCATTTATCAAATTGCAGATTAAAGGTGGTGCCGCCAATCCTTCGCCTCCGGTCGGTCCGGCTTTGGGTTCCAAGGGAGTCAATATCATGGACTTCTGCAAGCAATTCAATGCCCGTACGCAGGACAAGGCAGGCAAGGTCCTTCCGGTCATCATCACGGTTTATAGCGATAAATCGTTTGATTTCGTCGTAAAACAGCCGCCGGTAGCCATTCAGCTCAAAGAGGCAGCCAAAGTCAAATCGGGCTCCGCACAGCCGAACCGTTCGAAAGTAGGCGAGGTATCGTGGGCACAGGTCGAGGAGATTGCAAAGGACAAGATGTCCGACATGAACTGCTTCACTATTGAGTCTGCAATGCGTATGATTGCCGGTACTGCTCGCAGTATGGGTATCAACGTAGTTGGTGAATTTCCTAAAAAGTAATTGAAGAGATGAGTAAATTGACAAAAAATCAAAAAATCGCCTACGCAAAGGTTGAGCCTCAAAAGGCTTACAAACTTGGTGAGGCTGCCGCTCTTTTGAAGGAAATCACCTTTACTAAGTTCGATGCCTCGGTAGATATCGACGTGCGTTTGGGCGTAGACCCTCGCAAGGCCAACCAAATGGTGCGCGGCGTCGTAACTCTTCCTAACGGAACGGGTAAGACGGTACGGGTACTCGTACTGTGTACTCCCGAGAAGGAGGCAGAGGCACAGGCAGCCGGTGCAGATTACGTAGGTTTGGATGAATATGTCGAGAAAATCAAGTCCGGTTGGACCGATATCGATGTTATCATCTGTACGCCTAACGTGATGGGTAAGGTCGGTGCGCTCGGTCGTATCCTCGGTCCTCGCGGCTTGATGCCGAATCCTAAAACCGGTACGGTTACAATGGACGTGGCAAAGGCTGTGAAAGAGGTCAAAGCAGGTAAAATCGACTTCAAAGTCGATAAGTTCGGTATCGTTCACACTTCCATCGGAAAAGTTTCCTTTACCGCCGCTCAAATCGAAGAGAATGCGCGTGAGGTAATCGGAATGATTCTCAAACTCAAGCCGTCGGCAGCAAAGGGTTCGTATGTTCAGAGTATCTATCTCTCGACTACGATGAGTCCTGGTCTGCAAATCGATGTTAAATCAGTAGAAACCAAATAACGGAGGAGGATAAACGATGACAAAGGAAGAAAAAGCTCTGGTAATCGATAACATTGCTGCTCAACTTGGCGAGTATCCTCACTTCTATCTCACCGACATCGAGGCTTTGAATGCGGAGCAAACCGCAGCATTGCGTCGCAAGTGTTTCGAGAACGGCGTAAAACTCGTCGTTGTAAAGAACACCTTGCTCGGCAAGGCTCTCGAAAAGGCAGAGAAGGCTGATGCTGAATTGCTTCATGTATTGGAGGGTCCTACATCCATCATGTTCACCCAGACCGGTAAAGTGCCTGCGGTACTCATCAAAGAGTTCCGTAAGAGTTGCGACAAGCCGGTTTTGAAGGCTGCGTGCGTGGAGGGTTGCTACTATATCGGCGACAACCAACTGGACGCTCTGTGCAACATCAAGAGCAGAGAGGAACTCATCGGCGATATTATTTCGCTCTTGCAGTCGCCTGCCAAGAATGTTATCTCGGCTTTGCAGTCAAATGCAGGTCAGAAAATTGCGGGTCTCGTAAAGACACTCGAAGAAAGAAACAATTAAACAAACGAATCAAAAACAAAAATTTAATAAAGAATTACAACTATGGCAGATGTAAAGAAATTAGCTGAAGAATTGGTAAATTTGACAGTTAAGGAGGTAAACGAATTGGCTACTATCCTCAAAGAGGAGTATGGTATTGAGCCGGCTGCTGCAGCTGTTGCTGTTGCTGCTGCACCTGCTGCCGCAGGCGAGGCAGCTGCTGAGAAATCGACCTTCGACGTCGTTTTGAAGTCGGCAGGTCAGGCTAAATTGCAGGTCATCAAAGTCGTTAAAGAGGTTGCCGGTCTTTCGCTCGGCGATGCAAAGGCTTTGGTTGACGGTGCTCCTAAGACCGTTAAGGAAGGCGTTGCCAAAGAAGAGGCCGAGTCTATCAAGGCATCTTTGGAGGAGGCCGGTGCTGAGGTTGAGCTCAAGTAATTCGGTTTACTTGACTGAACCACACATTTCAGGTGTAGTGCTTACGACTGCAGTGTAAGCACTATGCCTTTTGTGGTCTAAGGCTCGGAAGTGCCGACAGAGCTGTGTCCGTGTCTTGGCTTTTTGAATGCTCTCGGAGCGTATTACGCTTATTTTGGGGGCATTAACGGGATAGTAAAGTCCCGTGGCTGGGGTGGTTTTTCCCCAATGAGTGCTCATACGAAAAAACAAATGGATTAGAAGATGTCCAACACAACACAACAACAAAGAATCAGTTTCTCTACGGTCAAAAACAGAGTTCCTTATCCTGACCTGTTAGAGGTACAACTCAAATCATTCAAGGATTTCTTCCAAATGGACACCACGGCAGAGAATCGTAAAAACGAGGGTCTGTACAAGGTGTTCCAAGAGAATTTCCCGATTACCGATGCCAGAAACAATTACGTGCTGGAATTCCTCGATTATTACATCGACCCGCCTCGTTATACCATCGAGGAGTGTTTGGAGAGAGGATTGACATACAGTGTTCCGCTGAAAGCGAAACTGAAACTGTATTGTACCGATGAAGAGCATGAGGATTTCGGTGTAACCGTTTCCGACGTCTATTTCGGAACGATTCCGTATATGACCGAGCGGGGTACATTCGTCATCAACGGTGCGGAGCGTGTCATCGTTTCGCAGTTGCACCGTTCGCCCGGCGTATTTTTCGGCCAGAGCGTACATACCAACGGCACGAAACTCTATTCTGCCCGTATTATCCCGTTCAAGGGTTCGTGGATAGAGTTCGCAACCGACATCAACAACGTGATGTATGCCTACATCGACCGAAAGAAAAAGTTGCCTGTAACGACTCTGTTGCGTGCAATCGGTTATGAAACCGACCAACAGATTCTCGATATATTCGACCTTGCCGACGAGGTGAAGGTTACCAAGACAAACCTCAAAAAAGCGGTGGGCCGCAAACTTGCGGCGCGTGTCCTGCAAACATGGGTGGAGGATTTCGTCGATGAAGATACCGGCGAGGTGGTCTCCATCGAGCGCAACAGCGTCATCGTGGACCGCGAAACCGTATTGACAGAGGAGCATATAGAGCCAATCATCGAGAGCGGCGTGAAGACGATTATTCTCCACAAAGAGAATCCGTCGGGTGTCGATTTCTCGATAATATACAATACGTTGCAGAAAGATACCTGCAACTCGGAGGTGGATGCCGTCCGATACATATACCGCCAGTTGCGTGCTTCGGAGGCTCCGGACGATGCAACGGCACGCGACACAATCGACAAGTTGTTCTTCTCGGATAAGCGTTACGATTTGGGCGACGTGGGTCGTTTCCGCATCAACAAGAAACTCGACCTCGGCATCGACCCTTTGATTCGTACGCTTACCCGCGAGGATATCATCGCGATTATCCGCTATCTGATTCAACTCATCAACTCGCGTGCGGAACTCGACGACATCGACCACTTGTCGAATCGTCGTGTGCGTACCGTGGGCGAGCAGTTGTCGAACCAATTCTCGTTGGGCTTCGTGCGTATGGCGCGTACCATCCGCGAGCGTATGAACGTTCGCGACAACGAGGTGTTCACTCCGCTCGATTTGATTAACGCCAAGACGCTGACGAGTGTCATCAACTCGTTCTTCGGTACGAGCCAGTTGTCGCAGTTCATGGACCAAATCAACCCGCTTGCCGAGATTACCCACAAGCGTCGTTTGTCGGCACTCGGTCCCGGCGGTCTGTCGCGAGACAGAGCAGGTTTCGAGGTGCGAGACGTACACTACACCCACTACGGTCGTCTTTGCCCTATCGAGTCGCCTGAGGGTCCGAACATCGGTCTGATTTCGTCGCTCTGCGTCTATGCGAAGATTTCGAACATGGGATTCATCGAGACCCCGTACCGTACCGTTAAGGACGGCGTGGTCGATATGGACAACTCGCATATCAAATACTACTCGGCAGAGGAGGAAGAGGGCAAAATCGTCGCACAGTCGAACGTACCTCTCTCCGATGACGGCCATTTCCTGCAACCCGACCGTATCAAAGCACGCGACGGTGCCGATTTCCCTGTCGTTCGCGACAACGAGGTCAATTTGATGGACGTTGCGCCTAACCAAATCGCCTCGATTGCGGCATGTCTGATTCCGTTCTTGGAGCACGACGATGCCAACCGTGCATTGATGGGTTCGAACATGATGCGTCAGGCAGTGCCTCTCATCACCTGCGAGGCTCCTATCGTGGGTACGGGCATAGAGAAAGATATGATTTCCGACAGCCGTATCCAGATTGTGGCAGAGGGTGCCGGCGAGGTGGTATTTGCCGATGCAACGCAGATAAAAATCAAGTACGACCGTACTCCTGAGGAGATTGTATGCTCGTTCGAGCCGGAGATAACCGTTTACAAACTGCCTCGTTACCGTCGTACCAACCAAAATACGTCGGTTACCTTGAAGCCGGTGGTGCTTACGGGCTACCGCGTGGAGAAGGGTCAGATATTGACCGAAGGCTACTCGACCGAAGCCGGCGAATTGGCTCTCGGACGCAACCTGAAAGTGGCATTCATGCCTTGGAAGGGTTACAACTTCGAGGATGCAATCGTGATTTCGGAGCGCATCCAGCGCGAAGACCTCTTTACCTCCGTGCATGTGGACGAGTATCTGTTGGAGGTGCGCGATACCAAACGCGGTTTGGAGGAACTGACTTCGGATATTCCTAACGTGAGCGAGGATGCTACGAAGGATTTGGATGCCAACGGTATCATCCGCATCGGTGCCAATGTTCACCCGGGCGACATCCTTATCGGTAAAATTACCCCTAAGGGCGAGAGCGACCCTTCGCCGGAGGAGAAACTCCTGCGTGCAATCTTCGGCGACAAGGCCGGCGATGTGAAGGACGCTTCGTTGAAGGCCAATCCGTCGTTACACGGTGTCGTTATCGATACCAAACTTTACAGTCGTGCCGGCAAGGCCGACAAGAAGGGTCGCAACGCAGAGAAGGCGCAAATCGACAAACTCAATGCGAAGTTCGCCGAGAATATCGCCTCACTTACGAAGATTCTCGTGTCGAAACTCTGGACGCTCGTTCAAGGCAAGACCACGACGGGCATTACCGACTATTTCGGTACGGAACTCTATGGTGCGGGTGCGAAATTTACGCAGAAGATGCTCGACGAAATCGCACGCAAGAGCATCGACGAGAAGAGCGGCATAGCCTCGGGCTACCTCAATCTCGGCTCGTGCAACTGGACATCCGATGCGCATCTCAATTCGCTCATCGAACGTACCATCAACAACTATACGATTGAGGTCAAGAAGGCCGATGCGAATTTGAAACGCGAGACCTACAACCTCTCCAACGGCGATGAACTTCCGCAGACGGGCGTTATACAGTTGGCAAAGGTTTATATCGCCAAGAAACGTAAGTTGAAGGTCGGCGATAAGATGGCGGGTCGTCACGGTAACAAGGGTATCGTTGCCAAAATCGTCCGCGACGAGGATATGCCTTTCCTCGAAGACGGTACGATTGTCGATATCTGTCTGAACCCGCTGGGTGTGCCTTCGCGAATGAACTTGGGACAGATTTACGAGACCGTGCTCGGTTGGGCGGGTCGCGAACTCGGCCTGAAATTCGCAACGCCAATCTTCGACGGTGCGTCGCTCGACCAAATCAACGAATATACGGCCAAGGCGGGTGTGCCTCGCAGCGGTCGTACCTACCTCTACGACGGCGGTACGGGCGAACGTTTCGACCAACCTGCAACCGTGGGTGTGATATATATGTTAAAACTCGGCCACATGATTGACGATAAGATGCACGCGCGTTCCATCGGTCCTTATTCGCTCATTACGCAACAGCCGCTCGGCGGTAAAGCACAGTTCGGTGGTCAGCGTTTCGGCGAGATGGAGGTTTGGGCATTGGAGGGCTTCGGTGCCGCCAACATTTTGCAGGAGATTCTTACCATCAAGTCCGATGACGTTACGGGTCGTGCCAAGGCTTACGAGGCTATCGTCAAGGGCGACAACCTGCCGAAACCGGGTATTCCGGAGGCTATGAACGTGCTGTTGCACGAGTTGCGCGGTTTGGCATTGAAGGTGGAACTCGCATAGTATGATTGTAGGTATAAAATTAGAAAAGCATTAAGAATTATGGCAATCAATAAAGATAATACGACAACCGGTTACAACCGTATTTCGATAAGTCTTGCTTCGCCGGAGGAGATTCTGGCACAGTCGAGCGGTGAGGTGTTGAAGCCGGAGACTATTAACTATCGTACCTACAAGCCGGAGCGCGACGGTCTCTTCTGCGAACGCATATTCGGTCCTGTAAAGGATTACGAGTGCCACTGCGGTAAGTACAAGCGCATTCGCTACAAAGGTATCGTCTGCGACCGATGCGGTGTGGAGGTTACCGAGAAGAAGGTACGTCGCGAGCGTATGGGACATATCTCGTTGGTCGTGCCGGTGGTACACATTTGGTATTTCAAGTCGCTGCCTTCGAAAATCGGTTACCTGCTCGGTATTCCGTCGAAGAAACTCGAAGCGATAATATATTATGAGCGTTATGTCGTAATCAATGCCGGCGCAGCCGCAGAACAGGGCATAACCAAACTCCAAACTTTGGCGGAGAAGGAGTATTTGGACGTACTCGATGCACTGCCGAAGGGCAACCAGTCGCTTCCGAACGACGACCCGAACAAGTTTGTCGCGTTGATGGGTGCGGAGGCAATCAAGGTGCTGTTGCAGGAGGTGGACCTCGACAGAATGTCGTACGATTTGCGCGACCGTGCTTCGAAAGAGACTTCGCAGCAGCGCAAGAGCGAGATTCTGAAACAGTTGAATGTTATCGAGTCGTTCCGTGCATCGGAGGGTAAGAACAAACCGGAGTGGATGGTGCTGGATGTTATTCCGGTTATTCCGCCGGAGTTGCGTCCGTTGGTGCCGCTCGATGGCGGTCGTTTCGCAACCTCCGATTTGAACGATTTGTACCGTCGTGTCATCATCCGCAACAACCGACTCAAACGCCTTATCGAGATAAAGGCTCCGGAGGTGATTCTCCGCAACGAGAAACGTATGTTGCAGGAGGCCGTCGATTCCCTGTTCGACAACTCGCGCAAGAGCAATGCCGTAAAGAACGAGAGCAATCGTCCGCTCAAATCCCTCTCCGATTCGTTGAAGGGTAAGCAGGGACGTTTCCGTCAGAACCTGCTCGGTAAGCGTGTCGATTACTCGGCTCGTTCGGTTATCGTTGTCGGCCCCGAGTTGCGCATGCACGAAATGGGTATTCCGAAAGATATGGCTGCCGAACTCTACAAGCCGTTCATCATCCGCAAACTCATCGAGCGCGGCATAGTGAAGACTGTCAAGTCGGCAAAGAAAATTATCGACCGCAAGGACCCTGTCATTTGGGGCATCTTGGAGAATGTCATCAAGGGACATCCCGTTTTGATGAACCGTGCTCCGACGTTGCACCGTCTGGGTATTCAGGCGTTCCAGCCGAAACTCATCGAGGGTAAGGCAATGCAGTTGCATCCGCTGGCTTGTACCGCGTTCAACGCCGACTTCGATGGCGACCAGATGGCGGTGCACTTGCCGCTCGGCAATGCCGCTATTTTGGAGGCGCAGTTGCTGATGCTCGGTTCGCACAACGTCCTCAATCCTGCCAACGGTGCGCCTATTACGGTGCCTTCGCAGGATATGGTGCTCGGTCTGTACTATATTACCAAGCCTCGCGCGGGAGTCAAGGGCGAAGGTTTGGTCTTCTACGGTCCGGAGGAGGCTATTATCGCCTACAACGAGGGTCGTGCCGATATCCATGCGCAGGTTAAGTGCAAGGTGCGCGATTTGGACGAGAACGGGCAACCTGTCGAGGTGCTGAAAGATACCACCATAGGCCGTATCATCGTCAATCAGGTCGTACCTGAGGAGGTCGGCTATATCAACGTGCTGCTGACCAAGAAATCGTTGCGCGACATCATCGCCGACGTGATGAAGAAGGCGGGTGCCGACAAAGTGGCAGATTTCCTCGACGACATCAAGAATCTCGGTTACCGCATGGCATTCAAGGGCGGTTTGTCGTTCAACCTCGATGCCGTGGTTATTCCGGAATCGAAGCAGAAACTCGTCAATGAGGGTTACGAAAAGGCGGATGCCATCATCGACGATTACAACATGGGTCTGATTACGAACAACGAGCGATACAACCAGATTATCGACGTTTGGACGAATGTGAACAACAAACTCACCAAAGAGGTGGTCGATACACTGACCAAAGACCAAGACGGATTCAACCCTGTTTACATGATGTTGGATTCGGGTGCGCGTGGTTCGCGAGAGCAGATTCGTCAGCTCTCGGGTATGCGTGGTCTGATGGCGAAACCGCAAAAGTCGGGTGTCGAGGGTGGTCAGCAGGTTATCGAAAACCCTATTCTCTCGAACTTCAAGGAGGGTCTTTCGGTGTTGGAGTACTTCATCTCCACTCACGGTGCGCGTAAAGGTTTGGCGGATACTGCGTTGAAGACGGCGGATGCCGGTTATCTGACACGTCGTCTGGTCGATGTTGCGCAGGATGTTATCGTTGTCGAGGAGGATTGCGGTACATTGCGCGGATTGACTGCTACCGCAATCAAACGCAACGACGATGTCGTGCAGACGCTCTACGACCGTATTCTCGGCCGTACTGCGCTCAACGATGTCATCCATCCGCTTACGGGCGAGGTGCTGTGCAAGGCGGGCGAGGAGATTACGGAGGATATTGCCGCTGCAATCGAAAAATCGCCTATCGAATCGGTCGATATTCGTTCGGTGCTTACCTGCGTTTCGCGCCATGGCGTTTGTGCAAAATGTTACGGTCGCAACCTTGCGACTGCCCGTATGGTGCAGAAGGGCGAGGTGGTCGGCGTCATTGCCGCACAGTCCATCGGCGAGCCGGGTACGCAGCTGACTCTGCGTACATTCCACGTCGGCGGTGTTGCAGGCGGCTCGGCAGTAGAGACCAATGTCGTTTCGAAATACGAGGGTCGTCTCGAAATCGAGGATTTGCGTACGGTTAAGGGCAAGAACTCGCAGGGCGAAGCCATCAATATCGTCATCTCGCGTCAGTCGGAATTCCGCATCGTCGATCCGAAGACCGAAATCGTACTTTACACTCATGCACTCCCTTACGGTGCTACCATCTTCAAGGCGGACGGTGCGGAGATTAAGAAGGGCGATTTGATTTGCGAATGGGATCCGTACAATGCTGTCGTCATCTCCGAGTTCGACGGTAAGGCCGTCTATGACAGTGTCATCGAGGGTGTAACCTACCGCGAGGAGCGCGACGAGCAGACAGGCCTTTCGGAGCGTGTCATCATCGAATCGAAAGACCGCAACAAGAACCCTGTCATCAAAATCGTCAATAAAGAGGGTGAGGAGGTCAAGTCCTACAACCTGCCGGTTTCGGCTCATGTGGCTGTCAAGGACAATGCCAAGATTCGCGTCGGCGACATCATCATCAAGATTCCGCGTGCCGTAGGCAAGAGCGGCGGCGATATTACGGGTGGTCTGCCTCGTGTTACCGAACTCTTCGAGGCGCGTAACCCGTCGAATCCTGCCATCGTTTCCGAAATCGACGGCGAGGTTTCGTTCGGCAAAATTAAGCGCGGTAACCGCGAAATCGTCATCACGGCGAAGGACGGCGAGATTAAGAGATACCTCGTACCGCTGTCGCGTCAGATTGTCGTTCAGGAGAACGATTACGTCAAGGCGGGTATGGCTTTGTCGGACGGTGCGATTACCCCGAGCGACATCCTGCGCATTCTCGGTCCTACGCGCGTTCAGGAGTATATCGTGAACGAGGTGCAGGAGGTTTACCGTATGCAGGGCGTTAAAATCAACGACAAGCATTTCGAGGTCATCGTCCGTCAGATGATGAACAAGGTGCAAATCGAGGACCCGGGCGATTCGCGGTTCTTCGAGGACCAGATTGTGGACAAGTGGGAGTTTATGGATGTGAACGACGAACTCTACGACAAGGTTGTCGTAACGTCGGCAGGCGATTCGACCGATGTACATCCGGGTCAGATTATCTCGGTGCGCAAACTGCGCGACGAGAACTCGGCTCTCAAACGTCGCGATTTGAAACTTGTCGAGGTGCGTCCTATCGTGCCGGCAACGTCGAATCAGGTGTTGCAGGGTATTACCCGTGCGGCATTGCAGACGTCGAGTTTCATCTCGGCGGCATCCTTCCAAGAGACCACCAAGGTACTCAACGAGGCTGCAATTCAGGCGAAGGTCGATCCGTTGGAGAACCTCAAAGAGAACGTTATCTGCGGTCATCTTATTCCGGGTGGTACGGGCTTGCGCGAATACGACAATCTCGTTGTAGGCCTCAAATCGGATGTGGAGTTTCTTTCGTCGAAACAATAATCGACCGACACATTTTTAGCACGAGCGGGTGGCCGAAAGTCGCCCGCTCGCTGTTTTATGGCGGGTGGCAACATCGCTGCCGACGGGGCGACAAACTGCGCTCGGCGAGAAAAAAACGCAAAAAAATTTGCACGATAAGATAAAAATCCATAATTTAGTGCTGCGAAATGCCCGAATCATAAGGTCGGGTCAATGAAGCAACTATTTATAAACCAACTAAAACCAATTAATAACCAATACTTAACAAACAAATGCTTATGAACAAAAAAATTTCTTTGCGGGGGGGGGAGTACACCGCTCCTACGCTTCGGAATCTGCACATTCGTTGTGAGGCGGGTTTCGGCAACAGTATCCTGACCGGCGGTATCGGTGAGGAGACCGGAGAATGGGATGATTAAATGTTAAACCGAGAAAAAAAGAAAAACAAGATGAAAAAGAGTTCAGTTATTTTCGGTTTGGCATTGGTAATGCTGGCCGTAGGTTGCTCGAAGGACGCAACCAATGACATTGCCGTTAAGGGCAATAAAGTAGTTCTCGGCGTCGCTGTTGACGCTACTCGTACATCGCTCGGCGACAAGAGCGGTGAGACTTATCCGGTACTTTGGAGCGAAGGCGACTGCGTTGCCGTTAATGGCAATGTTTCTGCCCCTGTCGCTGCGGAGTATGTAGGCTCTGCGTCGGCTTCATTCGAAGTTTCGGGCGTTGTTGCTCCTTATAAAGTGGTTTATCCTGCAGATGCTGTCGATGCACACGGACACGTTATCGTTGCCAACATCACACAGGACTATGTTGCATCGTCGTTCGGCAATGAGACTGCCACCATGGTAGGCATTTCCGAGACCGAGCAGATTTCGTTGAAGAACGTTTGCGGTTTCATCAAACTCCCTATCAAGAAGGGCGACGAGAAAGAGATTCAGAAGGTTGTCGTTCGCTCCAACAATTTGGAGTCGTTGTCGGGCGCATTCGAGGTTGATTATGCTACGGGCGAACTTATCCGTCCATACGCAGGTTGCGACTTCGTCGAGATTGAGGCTGAGGGTACCATTCCTTATGTAGAGGAGGTTGCTGTCGTAGTCGCTTCGGTTGCTCCTGGTGTATACGAGAAGGGCTTTACGGTCGAGGTTATTGCAGACGACGGTGCATATCTGACCAAGACTGCATACTCGGCAACGGGTTGCACCATCAATGCGGGCAAGGTACTCGTGATGCCTGAGATAGAGTTCTACCCTGACAAGCAGAAGACCGAGATTACCAACGCAACTCAGTTGCAGGCGTTCCTCGATGCTGTTACGGCAGGCGACTATGCGGCTTGGAAAAATGCCGACGGTGAAGTCGTTTTGGGTAACGACATCGATTTGTCGGGCGTTGTAATTACTCCTGCTACCGGTTTCGACGGTGTATTCGATGGTCGCGGTTGCGCACTGTTGAATTGGGAGGCTGACGGTGCCGGTCTTTTCGCTACTACCGTTGCCGGTGCTGTTGTCAAGAATATCACAATCGACGAGACCTGCTCGATGGATTTGTCGAACGCTCCTGCAGGCAACAAGGGCTTTATAGTTGCCGACAACCTCGGTATTGTTTCGGGTTGCCAGAACTTTGCCAATGTGGTATTTGCTCCGACCGATGACCTTTCGGTACAATATAAGATAGGTAACATCGTAGGTATGTCGGGTTCCACTGCGTTGGTTACCAACTGCTACAACGAGGGTAACTTTACGATTACCATCCCTTCGATGACGGGTGCTTCGTACTACTTCGGCGGTATCGTTGGCAATACGTCGGGTGTGGCAGGTTCGCCTTCGCTCTCCAACTGTATCAACAAGGGCGATGTTACCGTTGAGGTTGATGGTGTCAATGGTTGGAAGAACGTATATCTCGGCGGTGTTTCGGGTGCTTGCAACTCGGCAGGTATCATAGAGAACTGTATCAACGAGGGTAAGGTTGATTTCTATCTCGACAAGGCTTACAAGGGCGCATATCCTAACATCGGCGGTGTTACGGGTTATACGGCTTGCAACATCGACTACTGCAAGAACTATGGCGATGTAAGCATCCGCACCAATACATACAAGGCTGCGGATTCTCCACAGATTACCCGTCCTGCAATCGGCGGTATCGCAGGTTATGTCAATGGCGATGTAACGGGTTGCGAGAACCACGGTTATATCGGTCTGTACGGTACTGAGGAGGTTAAGTTCGGTGCAACCACATCTTACACCAGCGGTGGTGTCGGCAATATGGGTCACCCTGTAATCGGCGGTATCTGCGGTAGCGTAGGTTATCCGAAAGAGGGTACCGTAAGCAACAAAGCCCGCACTATCAAGGATTGCCACAACTACGGTACGGTAGAACTTTATGCTCCTGCCAGCGCAACTTGGCATCCGATTGGCGGTATCGTCGGTCTGCCTACGGGTACTGTCGAGAACTGCGTAAACGAGAAGGATGCGCTTGTTACCGTTACCATGGGTGGCGCACAGACCTATCTCGGTGGCGTATATGGCTGTACGGTAGGTTCGAGCAATACCATTAAGAATTGCGCAAACTACGGTAAGGTTTGGTTCGTTGACAGCAACGTGGTTGCTCTCGGCAAGACCACGACCCGCAGTTATACGGGCGGTATCTCGGGCGGCTATCAGGCAGGTTCGGGCAACACTGCAATAGGTTGCGTCAATGAAGGCGAAGTGCTTGCAGAGGCAATGATGACCATGATTACGGGTGGTCTGTTCGCTGCACACAACGGTACGATTATCAACTGTATCAACCGCGGTCCTGTTACCATGTTGAGTGCTACCTATATCGACAACGGTACTATCTATGCGAGCGAAATCGGCGGTATCGTGGGTTATACCAACTGCCCTGCGGACGACACTATTTTGATGGACGGTTGCGAGAGTTACGGTAAAATTACCAACAACTCGGATGCCAACAACGATACGGGTGCGCTGATTGCAGCAATCGGTGGTGCAAAGACCATTCAGAACTGTATCGTGAATTGCGAAATCGAGTCTTCGGCAGGTACCAACGTAGGTTTGGTTATCGGTAGTACACGTTATGCTGCCGTTGAGGTTACCATCGGTGCAGAGGGTCTGCCTATTACCATCAAGAACACTACCACAATCAATGGCGAGGCTGTTACTCCTGCCGATATCGAGGCAGAAGGCGGTCGCTTGGTAGGTACTCTGCGTGTAGCGGAAGCATCTGTCGTGGTATCCAACGTCGTTCTCGAATAATCGCAGAACGCGGCGCACAGTCGCATGCCATAAGCGCACACTGCTGCGCAAATACAACAACCGCACCCGTCAGGGTGCGGTTGTTGGGTTTTTGTGCGTATAACGGTACTGCTCGTAAGTGCCGACGATTATAAGAGGACTAAGAGAACTAAGAGTTCTACGAGGGCAGGAGGCGGATAGAAGAGTTTAAGAGGTTTAAGAGTTTAATTGGTTTCAGCGGGTTAAAAGGTTTCAGTGTTTAAGGGCAGATGAAATAGAATATAAGACCTTGCTGCCTATCATAGTTCTCTTAGAACTCTTAGGTCTCCTATATAAGCCGCATGTGATAAGCCAACCGTTGTACGCAAAACCCCTCCGTCATTCTGAGCGCAGCGAAGAATCTGTTTTGGACGGTGCATGTTTTTGCTTGCTACTCGCGCCCTTCCGTCATTCTGAGCGCAGCGAAGAATCTGTTTTGGACGGTGCATGTTTTTGCTTGCTACTCGCGCCCTTCCGTCATTCTGAGCGCAGCGAAGAATCTGTTTTGGACGAATGCGCAGTTCTCTGCCTGCGTTTTCTGCCCGAGATTCTTCACTCCGCTGCGCTCCGTTCAAGAATGACGGGCAGAGGATAGTGAATAGTTATTAGTGGTTGGTGAATAGAAAAATATATAGTCATGGCACACCCGAGCAACCGAAAAGAGTACTGATACCCGATATGTTTGTATGCGTCGGGTGTCTGCCATCTACCATTGTTAAAACAACGTTGCCGATACCCGACAAAAATAGAAAAATCAAAAATTCTAACCACTAGCCACTAATCACTAGCCACTAAAACAAAGGTAGATGCCATCTCACTTGCTTCGCAAGTGTGGCATGACTCTATATATAATTTGCGGAGCAGTTGCTCCGCAAATGTTATACATACCCTTTCCGTCATTCTGAGCACAGCGAAGAATCTGTTTTGGACGAATGCGCAATTATCTGCCCGCGTTTTCTGCCCGAGATTCTTCACTGCGCTTTCGCTCCGTTCAAGAATGACGGGCAACAAACGACAATACCGCACAAAAAAACTGCGGAATCGAAATTCCGCAGTTCCCCACAAATTAACCCTTATCTCTTTTTTGACTTAAAGAGCATTGACATGTAACTGAATTGCGCCTTTGAGGTTGGCAGCCTTGTTCTTGTGGATAATGCTTTGCTTTGCAAGTTTATCCAACATGGCGGTAACCTTCGGAAGCAGAGCCTCTGCGGCTGCTTTATCGGTGGTTGCACGCAGAGCCTTTACGGCATTGCGGGCAGTCTTGTGATAAAGACGGTTGTGAGCACGCTTGGTTGCTGTTTGGCGAATTCGCTTCTCTGATGACTTATGATTTGCCATAGTTCAAAAATTATTTTTTTTCGTTAGTTTTCCTGTTTTGTGGCGACCGCGCCGCCTGCTTTGTCAATACGGCCGTAGACGCTTTCGGATAGGGCCTTGCCCCGCTCCTTGTTCTATTCTCCCCGTCGAGAGGTTCGGCTTTGTTCGGTGTGCACCACTTTGTTCGCTTCCAAATAATAAGGTGCGCCCCTTGGCTTGCCCCCTCGTCGTTGTAGCCCATAGCAGAATCGAACTGCTCTTTCAAGAATGAAAATCTTGCGTCCTAACCGATAGACGAATGGGCCTTACCGCTATTGCCGCGAAATTACTCGGCGACTTTTAGTGGTGCAAAGGTAGTAATAATAAAAGTTAAAGACAAGAGTTTGGATGAAAAAAATGCTGCGGCTGCCGAAAAAACGCGCTACCGCATAAACATTTCCTCGATAATGCGTTGCTCGCGTACCTCGTCGGCAGAGTACTTGTGCATACGGCCGCCGTCGATGACGGCTATCGAGTCGCATACGGGCAATGCCGCGTCGATGTCGTGAGTGGAAAAGAGAATACATTTGCCTTCGTCGTGCGCCAAACGGGAGAGCAGGGCGCAAATCTCGAAACGGGTCGGGATGTCGAGAAAGGCGGTCGGCTCGTCGAGGATGATGTTGGGTGTCTGCTGCACGAGGGCTCGGGCAATCATTATGCGCTGACATTCGCCGTCGGAGAGGGTGTCGATGGCGCGATGGGCGAATTGCTCCATGCCGACGGTGCGCAAAGCCTCTGCCACCATGTCGCGGTCGAGCGACTGCATGCGGCCAATCCAATTGGTGTATGGCGCACGACCTATGGCCACCACATCCTCGCAGTCGAGATTGGCTATGCGGATGCGCTGCGTGCCGACAAAGGCTATTGTGCGTGCCAATTCGTCGGGTGCAAGCGATGCTGCATTGCGACCGTCGAGCAGTATTTCGCCCTCGCGGGGCGATTCGGCTGCTATGATTGTGCGCAGCAGGGTGCTTTTGCCTGCACCGTTGCGACCAATCAGGGCGCATAGTTCGCCTGCGCCGAATGCGGCAGATATTTGTGTTGCCAGCGTGCGTGTGCCGTAGGCGAGCGTTATGTTGCGGAGCGTAATCATCGGAACAGACTGCGGTTGCGGATAACGATATAGACGACTATCGGAATGCCCATCAAGGCAGTTACGGTGTTTATCGGCAGGGTGAGCAACTTGGCAATCATGTCGCACAGAAGCATCATCGCCGAGCCTATGAGCAACGATGCCGGCAACAGCGTGCGATGGTCGGCAGAGACGAAAATCATGCGTGCCATGTGCGGTACAGCCAAGCCGACGAAGCCGACAGGCCCGCAAAATGCGGTTATTGTGCCGGCCAGCAGGGTGGTGGAGAGGAAAATGATGCGCCGCGTGCGCCGAATGTCGAGACCCATGGTGCGGGCATACTCCTCGCCGAGCAGCAACATGTTCATCGGCTTAATCGAAACGACGGCAAGTGCCAAGCCTGCCAGAATCACGGGCGCGATTATGGCGAGTTGGGCATAGGTTACATCGCCGAGCGACCCCATGCTCCACACGACGAACGATTTGAGCGATGCCTCGTTGCCGAGATATTGGAGAATCTCGACCGCTGCACCGATTGCCGACGAGAGCATCATGCCGAGAATCAGAATCACCATGATATCCTTGATGCGCCGTGCAAGCGAGAGTACGAGCAGCAACACCGCTGCCGCACCTATCCAAGCCGCGCCTGTCGTGCCGAGCGTCTGCATTGCGGGATGCGCGGCTATGCCCAACAGCGGTGCGCCGAGCAGAAAGAGCGCGACACCGAAACTCGCACCTGCACTGACACCCAATACATAAGGCCCTGCCAACGGATTGCGGAAGAGGGTCTGCATCTGCAAACCGCTTGCCGACAACGCCATACCCGCCAGAATCGCCATTACTGCCTTGATGAGGCGGATGTCGATGACGATACTGCGCAACGACGTATCGGTCGCGCTGCCCGTAAATACCGCGACCACGTCGCTTAACGGAATATCGACCGACCCGACGGCGATGTCGGCGACAAAGAGTGTGCCGACAGCCACCGCAAAGAGCAAAAAAAGTATGGTGTTGCGTCGTTGCATGCTATTCCAATCGTTTGTAGTAGTAGAGCGAATCGGCAGTCGGCCGACCATGCAGAATCAACGCAATATCGCGCAATACGACATCGGGCGCAACGGCTCCCGATTCCCAAAAGTCGCTGCCACCCGTTGGCGTGGTGCGCTTGTTGTTGTTATAGACCCGATGGGTGCGCACAGCCTTGACATCGGCGAATTGCGGATTGGTGCGGCGCAATTCGTCGAGCGTCGCACACTGCCCGACATTGAGCCATACATCCGCCGAAGCCGCCAACAGGAGTGCCTGTTCGAGCGACACCGGTACGGACGAGTTGCCCGTATTCGCTGGATAGACATATTCGCCGCCTGCATCCTCAATCAGCCGAACGGCATAACTGCGTGTCGATGGCATAAACCATGTGTCGCGATAGGGGGTGTTGAGCATTACGCGGGGTCGATGATCGCCTTTGTCGGCAAGTTGTCGGCGCACTGCATCGTAGCGTTGCTCGATTTCGGCGAAAATCCGCTCGCCCTCCGCCTGCTTGTTGCAGAGCGCGGCAATGGCAACCACCCATTCGGCTTTGCCCAACGGCGACGACTCTATATAGTCGCCGATATACATATAGGGTATGCCGAGTTCGCGCAATTTGGCAGTCAGCGTACTATCCTCGCCCGATATGCCGTAGAGCAGTATCAAATCGGTACCCGTCGCCCGCAGAGCCTCGAAGTCGATGTTTGATTCGTAACCGATTTCGACAACGCGACCCTCGCTTGTAGCCCGACGCACCGCAGGATTCATTATATAGTCCAATCCCGACACGCCCGATATGCGGTCGGCTTCGCCCAACGCATCGAACATGGCGACGAAACTCGACGAGAGTACTGCAACGCGATTGACGGGAACAGCCACACGCTGCCCGTCGAAATCGGCAGGTGCATGTTCGCCGGCGATTTCGAGAAATGTTTGCGTGCAGACATCCGTTGCGCCCTGCCAAGGATTCGTTACCTCGATGATACGGCTGTATCGGTAGGCAGAGTCGGCCAAGATGCGGAAACTTTCGGCGTAACGCGGCTCGTATGCGATATGCGTTGCATTGTGCCGTGCCGCGCGGTTGTTGCAGCCGCAAAGCAGGGCTGCCAAGCAAAAAATGAGTATCTGAATGTGGCGCGACATGGCTATTGGCGATTTTCGAGCAGTATTTTGGCTTGCGAAACGGCAGATTCGGTAACGGTCTCGCCGGAGAGCATTTTGGCAATCTCCTCGATGCGCTCGTCGTCGTCAAGCAGTCGGATTTGCGTGGTGCTGTCGGCTTTATAGACGAGGAAATGACGATTGCCCTTCGATGCGATTTGCGGCAGATGGGTGATGTCGATGACCTGCATCGACTGTGCAAGTGCGGCAATCACTTCGCCCACGGCATTGGCAATACGACCCGAAACACCCGTGTCAATCTCGTCGAATATGATTGTCGGCAGGGCGAGCCGTTGTGCCAAAATCGCCTTCAAAGCGAGCATGACACGCGACAACTCTCCACCCGATGCGATTTTGTCAATCGGACGCGGCTCTATCTTGGCATTCGCCGAGAAGAGAAAATCGACGGCATCCGCTCCGTTGGCCGACAGCGATACCGGTGTCAAACGAATTTCCATGCGGGCATCGGGCATGCCTACTTTTGCCAAAATCTTCACTACCGTCTCTGCAAATTCGGGTGCGACTTTCGCCCGTGCATCGTGCAATTGCTGCGCGAGGTCCTCGGCCTGCTTCGCGCACTCGGCGGTACGCTGTTCGGCTTTGGCGATTGTCTCGTCGCTGTCGATTATGGCGTTGAGACGTGTCGCCAATTCGTCGCGCACCCCGATAAGTTCGGATACGGTATCCGTGCGGTGTTTGCGACAGAGCGAGTAGAGCGCGTCGAGCCGTTCGTTTATCTGTTCCAAACGCGCCGGATTCGATTCTATGCGCTCCATGTCGTCGGAAGCGGTGGAGCAGATGTCTTTGAGTTCTATTGCCACCGAATGGAGCCGCTCGGCAAATTCCGATGCGGAAGGGTAGTCGTCGGCAATATGGCGCAACGCTGTTTCGCTCTCTTTGAGGCGTGGCATAATGCCCGTGTTTTCGTCGTCGAGCAGATTGCACAACGCTCCGAGCGTCTCGCCTATACGGTCGGCATTCTCCAATATGCGTTGCTCGGCCTCCAACTCCTCCGTCTCGCCGTCCCTCAAAGCCGCCGACGCAAGTTCATCGACCTGATGCCGCAGCCAATCCTCGTCTTTGCGCGATTGGTCGCTTTGGGCGCGTAACGCTGCGAGTTCGGTGCGCAGACGAGATAGTTCGGTATATGTTTTGCGATATTTGTCGGCAACGTCGCTGCACTCGGCTATGGTGTCCAAGGCGTGGATGCGGAATTGCTCGGAGGAGAGAATAAGATTTTGGTGTTGCGAGTGAATGTCAATCAGATAACCGCACAACTCCCGCAACAGCGCAAGTTGTACGGGTTGGTCGTTTACATAAGCCCGACTTTTGCCGCTCGGCGAGATTATGCGGCGAATCACGGTGTGCCGCTCGTATTCGATGTCGTTGTCGGCAAACATCTGCTCCAATCCGAGACCGTCGATGTCGAACTCTCCCTCGATGACGCAGTTGCGCGTATTGTCCTTGATTGCATCCGAGTCGTTTTTGGCTCCGAGCAACAGCGACAATGCACCCATCAGTATCGACTTTCCCGCACCCGTTTCGCCTGTTATGATGTTCAGTCGGCTGTCGAATGTCGCGTCGAGTCGGTCGATAAGCGCGTAATTCTCGATGGTCAGATTGGTAAGCATGGCTCCTCTTATCTTTGTGCAAAAAACTTCTCCACACGGTCGGCAATGCGCTCGGCGACCTCGTTTTTGGTCATCAGCGGCAGCGACTCTTTGCCTTCGGTGTCGATGAACGTAACCTTGTTGGTATCGATGCCGAATCCCGCACCTTCGTCTTGCAGCGAGTTGAGAACGATGAAATCGAGATTCTTGTCGTGCAGTTTCCGTCGGGCATGCGCTTCGCCGTCGTGGCTCTCCAAAGCGAATCCTGCAAGCAGTCTGTTGCCTTTTGTGCGGCCGAGTTCGGCGGCAATATCCTTCGTGCGCCGCAACTCTATGCGCAAGTCGTCGTCGCTTTTTTTGAGTTTCAGTGCAGATACCTCCTTTGGAGTGTAGTCGGCAACGGCAGCGCACATAATCGCTCCGTCGGCATCGTCGAATCGCCCGACGACGGCACGATACATATCCTCTGCCGATACGACGTCGATACGCTCCACGCCGGTCGGTGCGGCAAGTGCGGTGCGTCCGCTGACGAGGGTAACCTTCGCTCCGCGTTGTGCCAAAGCATTCGCTATGGCATATCCCATCTTGCCTGTCGAGTGATTGGAGATGAATCGGACGGGGTCTATCGCCTCGATTGTCGCACCTGCTGTTACGATTAGCCGGCGACCGTCAAGCCCTCTCTTTTTTTTTTCGGAAACGACCTGCCCGATTATGCCGACTATCTGTTCCGGTTCCGCCATGCGGCCTTTGCCGGAGAGTCCACTCGCCAACTCGCCTTCGGGCGAATCGACTATTACCGCGCCATGCTCTTTGAGCGTCGCGATGTTCTGCTGCGTCGTAACGTGGGCGAACATGTCGCAATCCATTGCGGGCGCAACTATCGTACGGCATCGAGCCGACAGATAGGTGGTAAGCAACAGATTGTCGGCAATGCCGTGAGCCATTTTCGCGATGGTATTGGTAGTTGCGGGCGCGATAACGAAGCAGTCTGCCCATTCGCCCATACTGATATGCGAATGCCAATCGCCGTTTTCGGGATTGTAAAATTCGACGGCAATCGGATTTTTCGACAACGTCGCCATTGTCAGCGGGGTAATGAACTCCTTTGCGGTAGGGGTCATGATGACCTTGACCTCGGCTCCCGCCGTTTTCAAAAGACGACAAAGCATAGCCGCCTTATATGCCGCTATGCTACCGGTAATACCCAATAAAATATGTTTGCCTGTCAACATATTTCTCTCTGTCTGTGCCTCTGTACGACGAGGCTGTTGTCGAATTATTTTGCCTTGGCGGAAGTGTGTACCTCGCCGTCTTTGCCCTCCTTATAGAAGATGTCGCCCGAAAGGAACTCCTCGGTGGCAATGATTGTAGGCTTCGGCAGACGCTCGTAGTAGCGCGAGATTTCGATTTGCTCGCGATTCTCGAAGGTCTCCTCCATGGTGTCCGTAGGTGAAGAGAAATCGGCGAGTTTGCGGTTGAGTTCCGCTTTGAGTTCTGCCGAAATCTGATTCGCACGCCGGGCGATGATGTTTACACTCTCGTAAACATTGCCTGTCTCGCGGTCGAAATCGACGAGTTTGCGTGTGATGGTGTTGCCTGGGATGTTCTTTTTTATTTCCATTGCTATTGTTGTTTGTCTATATTGTTTTTGTCGATATAATCTTTTGCCTCCTTGACATACCTGTTGAGTTCCTTGACATGTTTCGATTCGGGATACTCCTCGATGAACGAGTAGTAGGAATCGAGTACGGAGAGGTAGCGGTCGGCCTGTTTCGATGCGACCGAATTGTGCGCGAGTTGATAGTTGGATACGACGATATAGTACATTATATCCTCGCGATGGGTCGTATTCGCATAGTTTTTCAGTGCATTTTTGAATGCCACCACTGCCGATTTGTATTTGCGGATTTTGAAGTAGGTGTAGGCATTCAGGAATGTCTTTTCGTGCAACCGTTTGGTCAATTCCTCTATCAGTTGGTTGAAAGTCTCGACGCGCGAGGATTGCGGATAACGCTCGACGAATTCGGTCAGAGCCACGATTGCCTGTGCCGTCATGGTTTGGTCGCGTTGAGGAGGAGGGGCGAGGTAATAGTTGCACAATGCGTACATACCTTCGGCATCCTCGATGAAGATACTGCGACCGAATTTGCGGCGGAAATCGTCGAACTGCTCCGAAGCATCGTGATAGTCGCGATGCTTGAATTTGCTTCGGGCGCAGAAAAATGCGATTGAATCCTCGCGTTCGGTACCGATATAATAGCCTCGGCAAGCCTCGAACAGTCCGGCTGCGCGATTCCATTTCTCGGCATTGTAAAATTTGAGAGCAGTGGAATAGATGAGTTCAGGGTCGCCGCTTTTGGCTACCTTACTGACACCTGCACAGGCGCAAAACAGTACTACCGTGCATGTTACGATGATGAGGCTCGTCGTGAATCTTTTCATGTTAAATCTACGGTCTGCGTTTGGCAGACTAATCGTGCAAAGTTATATATTATTAACGAATTAGCCAAATTATTTATTTTGCGGGCCTATCTCTTTAATTTTCCCTGTTTTAACAACCATTCCGCTATCTGTATGGCATTGAGTGCCGCACCCTTCTTGATTTGGTCGGCAACACACCAGAACGTCAGACCGTTAGGCTCTGTCAAATCTTTTCTGATGCGGCCTACATATACCGGCTCGCTGTCGGCTGCGAACAACGGCATCGGATAACGTTTTGCGTCCGGCTCGTCGATAACCTCGATGCCTTCTGCCGCTTCGAATGCCTTGCGTGCCTCTGCCGGCGTTACGGGGCGTTCGGTTTCGACCCAAATGCTCTCGGAGTGAGCCCGCATGACAGGTACGCGCACACAGGTCGCCGATACGCGGACGTCGGAGTGCATGATTTTGCGCGTCTCGTTGAACATCTTCATCTCCTCCTTGGTGTAGTCGTTGTCGGTAAAGATGTCTATGTGCGGAATGACGTTGTAGGCGAGTTGGTAGGCGAACTTTTCGACATGCGGAGTGTTGCCGCAAGCCAAATCGCGATGTTGCTGTTCGAGTTCAGCCATTGCCGAAGCACCCGCTCCGCTTGCGGATTGGTATGTCGCGACCCTGACGCGCCGAATGTGCGACAACTGCTCGATGACATTGAGCGCGACGACCATCTGAATCGTGGTGCAGTTGGGGTTGGCGATGATACGGCGCGGTGCGGAGAGTGCATCCTGCGGATTGACCTCCGGTACCACGAGCGGCACATCGTCGTCCATGCGGAAACAACTCGAATTGTCAATCATCAACGCCCCGTATCGGGTAATCGTCTCCGCATATTCGCGCGAGACGCCGGCACCTGCCGATACCAATGCGAGGTCGATGTTGCGGAAGTCGTCGTTGTGTTGCAACTGCCGTATCGTCAATTCCTTGCCGCGGAATACGCGCTTTTGTCCCGCACTGCGTTCGGAACCGAACAAGGTAAGCGTATCTATCGGGAAATCGTGTTCTTCGAGAATTTTCAAAAATTCCTGTCCCACTGCGCCGCTTGCGCCAACTATTGCTACGTTCATGGTATATGTTGTTATTCAAAAAAGTTGTCTTCGGTGTATTGCTGCTCGTCGGTCGTCTCCTGCTCCGATTGCGGACAATCGAAACCCTGCCAAAGAGGTGGTCGCGTAAAGGTGTCGGTACGCGAAATGTGCAGCGAAGCGTCGTTATAGACGCGGGTCAGAAAGTCGCCGACGATAGGCAGTGCCATAACCGAGCCTTCTCCTCCGCGGCGCAAATGTACCGATTGGTCTTCGCCTCCGACCCATGCACCTGCAACCAGATGCGGTGTGATGCACATAAACCAAGCGTCGCGGTTGTTGTTCGAGGTACCCGTTTTGCCGGCGATGTCCATATCCTTGAAGCCGAACTGCCAAGTCATGCGTCGTCCCGTTCCTGCCGTGATAACGTTTTTGAGCATGGTCAGCATCGTGTATGCCGTTTCACGACTGACGGCATCCTGCGACGAGGTGGCGAATGTGGAAATCGGGTTGCCCTGTCTGTCCTCGATGCGCGTTACGAATATCGGGGTGTTGTGTACGCCTTCGTTGGCGAATGTCGCATATGCTCCGACCAATTCGAATACGTTGGATTCGAATGTTCCGAGAC
Organism: Alistipes sp.; assembly: GCA_051875395.1. Classification (GTDB taxonomy): domain Bacteria; phylum Bacteroidota; class Bacteroidia; order Bacteroidales; family Rikenellaceae; genus Alistipes. The sequence continues at coordinate 150,688 of JBJEGV010000016.1, forward strand.
ACAACGCATAGACGGGGTCGATGTAACTGCGTACACCCATGTTGTGGATGAAATCGGCAACCGCTTCGGGTTGTTTGGCCTGCTTCATTATCCATGCCGAATAGTTGTTGCGACTGTTGGCCAATCCCCACGACAGCGGATGCAGCACTCCGTCATACTCCACTTTGCCTGCCTCTTTCGGTGACCATGCGGTACCTACGGCAGTCTCTATCGTTACGGGCAGATTCGGAGCCGTCGTGCAAGGGGTCATGCCGAGATGGTCGATGGCGAAGGTGTAGATGAACGGTTTTACGGTTGAACCTATTTGCCGCTTGCCCTGCTTGGCCATGTCGTATTTGAAATATTGGAAATTCGGACCTCCGACATAGGCTTTGATGCAGCCGCTCTGCGGCTCTATCGCCACGAAACTTGCCCGCATGATGCGCTTGTGGTGCAGGATTGAATCGCGCGGAGTCATGACGGTATCGCGCTCCCCCTTGTAGGTAAATACCTTCATCGGACACTTGCGCTCGAAACTCTCGTAAATCTCCTTTTCGCCCACTCCTGCCGATTTCATGTTGTGGAATCGGTCGGAATACCGCATGGCACGCTTTACGATTGCCTCCGCCTCTTCGGGCGTGGATTCGGTAAAGAGTTTGCGCGATGAGCGTACCTGTTCGTCCATCATCGGCTGAATTACCGTGCGCATCTGTTGCAACAGAGCCTGTTCGGCATACTCCTGCATCGAGGCGTTGATGGTCGTGTAGATGCGCAGACCGTCGCGGTAGATGTTGTATTCCGAGCCGTCGGCTTTGCGGTTTTTATGGCACCAGCCGTAGAGCGGATTCTCGTCGTACTCTTTGCATGCCTCGTTGTAGTCCCATTCTGTCAGGAACTGCCGGCGTTTTGGTCGCTCGGCATTCATCACCAACCGCAACATCTCGCGGAAATAGGTTGCCTGTCCGTTGTTGTGCGACACGGGACGATAATTGAGCGTAATAGGCAATGCGGCGACAGAGTCGTATTGCGCTGTCGTAATCGCGCCTGCCTCCGCAATTCGTTTCAGTACGAGATTGCGCCGTTTGAGGGCATTGTCGGGATTGCGCACGGGCGAATACCGTGTCGGAGCGTTTACGACACCCACGAGCATTGCCGCCTCCTGCAAATTGAGTTCGTCGGGCGACTTGCCGAAGAATGTCATAGCCGCCGATTTTATGCCGAATGCGTTGGAGCCGTATTCGACGGTATTCAGATACATGGCGACAATCTCCTCTTTGGTGTAGTTGTATTCGAGTTTTACGGCGGTAATCCACTCTTTCAGTTTTGCCACTACGAGTTTTGCCGTGCGGACTATTTTGCCGTCGTTGCGCATATCGTTGCGCGGAAAGAGATTTTTGGCTAACTGTTGCGTTATGGTCGAGCCTCCTCCCTGCGCATGGCGTTGCATGGCGATTGTCTTTACGCCGACTCGCAGGAGCGACGGCAAATCCACTCCCGAATGGCTGTAAAATCGGGCATCCTCGGTTGCGATGAGTGCGGCGGCAATAGGCGGTACGGTGCGACCCGAAACTTTGAGCAGCAGGGTCGAATCCTGCGGAAAGAGGTCGGCATATTGCACATACGAACGGTTTTGGACGAAGAAACTGCCCAAAATTTTGCCGTCGTCCGCGTAAATCTCGGTGGCGAGATTGCTTTTCGGATTTTCCAACTCCTCGAAGGAAGGCATGCGCCCGAAGGCTCCGGATGCCGTCAGCAGCAGCATGGCGAACAATATACCCAGCGGCGTCATTACCGCTATCCACAACCACTTTACAATGCGGCTCTTGTTCTCTTTGCTTGTTTTATTTCTCTTTTTCATATCGGTCGTATTGGATTAAAACGGCAGACCGAGCCCTGCCGATATGTACACTCCTTTTTTATTCGGTTTATATATCGAAACGGTTATCGAGGTGGTCGCCGATGCCGGCATTCGGAAGAAGTTTACGTCGAACGTAACGTCTCCGCCGTAGGCGAACAGATATTTGTTCGATTTTGCGGTCGTAACCGCTCCGTCGTTAGTAATCAGAAAATAAGGGCGTGCGAATGTGGCGAAGTCGAATCCCACGTTCAGTCTGATTCGCTTGAAATAGAGAATCGACGGAATGCCGCCTTCGGGATAGAACAACGGCAGTTGATAGTTGAGCGAAGCGGCTGTATAGTTGTCGCTGCGAATCTCGTTCGACGAATAGCCGCGCGGCAACAGGCGGCTCGAAGTGAAGGAGAACGAAGAGATGGTGTTATCCGAACTGAATCCGCCTATGGAGGTTTGGTATGTCATCGCCAGCGACAGGGAGTGGTGCGGGAAGAAGCCCGGGAAATAGCCTTTGCCATATACCGAAATCAGATTGCTGAAATGGGGATTGGCGGGATTGAAGGCGTAGTTGAGGCTCAACTGCCAACCTAACGGCGGAGCGAAATCCTTGTGTGCCGTCTCGACCAGATTCTGATACCCTATGCCGAAATGCAGCGAGTGCAACCCTTCGGAAAAACCGATTTTCGCGAGATTGGTGATGTTGGAGCCGTTCTTCTGCCAACTGCTCATGCGGGCTACCAATCCGTTCGAGTAGTTCCACACGGCCGACAATCCGAGATAGCGCGTGTGGTAACCCGCCTGAAAATAGAGCGGCAACGACAGGCTCGTCTGGAGATTGTAGTATTTGCTCAAACGCGGACTCTCGGGGAATACGAGTTCGTATTTGCCCGTCGTCTCGTTCTTTTGATAGGAATAGGCATAATACATTCGCTGTCGGCCTCCGTAAGATGCGCTGAATCCGATATTGAGTCCCAAACCGTAATATCGCAACGTTCCCTTGTAGAACGAGCCCTCCTCTTTGTTCCAGCCCCAAGTGACGAATCCTTCGGCACTCGACAGCAGACTTTGCGTCATCAGCGTAACACCGAGATTGAAATCGAATTGCCCCTCTTCGGTAATGTCGTAAGGGTCATACGATGCGGGTGCCCACGAGTGGACGTTGAAAAGGTGGGTGAATTTCGAGAAGTGCCGCGAACGATGTTTTCGTACGGTCTCCGTCGAATCCCTGCCCGCAAAACGCACGGTGTCGAGATTGACCACGTTCCACTTTTTGCGAGGCGGATTGACGAGGTTTACCGGCAACCGCGACGGTGCGACATGGTGCAGCGAGTCGCGCACTATCCGCTGTCGGGCAAGCCTGTATCCCGATTTGTCGTAAATCGTTACGACAGCCTCGTCGCCGTCGGCATTGGGACTCGGCGAGAACGAGCCGTAGGTCGAAGTCGTGATGCGGTACTCCCGACCTTCGGCAAGGTCGTAGCAGTGCGCCTCGTCCTTACCCGAGGCGATTGAGCCGAAATAGAGCATTCCGTTGTGCGCCCGCAGATTGCTGAGCGTTATGTATGCGCCTTCGGTAATATGCGATATCGTGCGGTTGTCGTTTACCCGTCCGAGCCACATTCCGCTGTCGTCGGTCGCTATGAAATAGAGCCTGTGCGTAAAGTTGTCGTAGGCGAGCGAATGTATCTCGGTGTCGGACGGAATCTCGGTGCGGAAATAGCGGTGTTCGACATCTCCGCGCAAAATGGCATAGGTGCCGTCGGGATTGTATTCGACCCATGCGAGTTCGAGCGAGTCGATTGCGGTAGGGTAGAGTATGTTGCGATATTTGCGCACGGTGCGTGGCTTGCCGCTGTCGAGGTCGGCATAGCACAGCATCGAGTTTACACGTTCGGCAAAGAGCGTGCTGCGACGATACTCCGTCCACCAAATGCGTTTGCCGTCGGTCGTGGGTCGTGTCGATAGCCGTCCGGTATGGCACAGCCGTTTCTCTTTGCCGCTCTCGACATCGGTAATGACGATTTCCGAATAGGTGTCGAGGCTCTCCTTGAACGACACCACCCGTTTGCCGCCGTCGATGAACATCGGGTGGGAGTAGGTCGTGAAACTGCGCGACGGAGGCGTTGCGATACGCTCCGCAGAGTCCTCGACCTTCGGCAACGAATCCCAATAGGCGTTCAAATCGCCGAATGTCTCGCGGATGAGATTGTTGGTGTTGGTTTTGTAATACTTCTTCATCGCCACTGCCGACGTTGCGAATACATAAGGGTTGCGCACGGCATAGCGAGTGATTTTGTTCCAGATGTTTTCGTCGTATTTGGTGTCGGCGTATGCCGTTATCTGGTAACCTATGTGGTAGTGGTCGGGTATATTTTCGCGATACGAGCCGCAAAACCACTTGTCGGTGTTTTTACGCTGCTTGGTAAAGTCGCCTGCGGCGCGGTAGTCGATTGTGAAACTCGGTTGCAGAGCGCGTCCGAACGACGACATGGCGGTCTCCGACAATACGGCATCTCCCTCTATCGCCCACAACGGCATGAACAACAATCCGATGGTCGAACTTTGCTGTCCGAGCAGATAACTGAACACGCGGACAACGCCCCGATTGAGGTTGTTGTATTGTACGGCATGGCGGTATTCGTGTGCGGCAAGTTGTTTGAGCCACGGCATCGAATAACTCTCTATGGCGGGCGACGAGAGTATTTCCACTCGTTTGGGCAGCCACATGACCAGACCGTTGGAACTGAAATTCTCGGGATGGACGATAAACGGAATCGTCATCGGCCCGTGCCGGAATCCGAATCCTATGTCGGGTTGCACGGCCTTGACGTAGTGGAGCAGCCTATAAGCCGATGCGCGTGCCGTATCGGGATAGATGATGCTTATTTTGTCGTCTTTTATCTTGTTCCAATGCATCGATTCGGGATCGGCACCCCACGAATAGAACTGTGCCGACACCTGTCCTGAGACAAATATCAGCACTGCTGCAATCAGTATGTGCCTCCACCATTTCAACATGATTTATCGCTCCTGCTCGAACTTCACATATTTCCAGCCCTCTTCGGTAAAACAGCGCACCTTGCCCGCCTTTGTGTCGTAATAGAGCGTTCCGACAGGTACGGCAACCGAGCCGAGTTGCGCATTCTCGTACATCGTGCCGGTCGGTGCAGCCTCCAAGGTCGCGAGAGTGAACGGCACGAACGATTTTGCCCAGCGTCTGCCGAAATCGACACCTTCGCAGGCATCGTCCGAGCCGAGTTTGACCCAACCGAAATGGCGTTTGGCGCGATACAGTCCTTTGGGCGAATAGACCTGTATGCACGCAATATCGGGAGCCTGTTTGCCGATAAGCAGTGTCAGTCGGCAGGTCTCCGATGCGTTCCACCCCTCGAACACATGGCCGCCATCGACAAATATCGAGTGCGGTTTGGCGGTTTGGCTGTTCCAACGGCCTTTGCCTCCGCGAACGGAGAGCATTGCGGTCGATTCGAAAACGCCGTTTACCGTGTTGTAGACGGGTTGCTCGGAGGTGTTGAAGCCGTAATTGTAGCGCACATCCTGCCATTTGTCCCACGATGCGTCAATCGGCTTGCTCGCCGGCACGCTGTTGCGTTGCAGTTCGGCGACGACGTTGTTGAGCGAATCGACCTTTGCCGAGAGTTGCGCCACCAATGTCGCGATGTCGGCTTTGCGTGCGGCCTTTTTCGACGATTTCTGTGCCGAAGCACAAAGGCCGCAGGCGAGTGCGACCGTCAATATGATAATCTTTTTCATGTTGTCAAACCTTTTTGCATCCGTATCCCTCTTTGAGCAGCGTTTCGGTTACTTTGTCGCGCACGTCGCCTTGGATGATAATCTCGCCGTCCTTTACCGACCCTCCGACTCCGCACCGTTTTTTGAGCATGCGCCCGAGCGTCTGCAAATCGTCGTCCGAGCCGATGAACCCTCTGACTACGGTGGCGGTTTTGCCGGCGCGTCCTTTGGTGTCGCGCCACACCCGCAAATTTTGTTGTTGCGGAGGAAGCGTTTGCTGCTGCGGTGTTTCGTCGGTCGCAAACTCGTAATTCGGATTGGTGGAAAAGACCACTCCGAGCCTGTGTTTCCAATCATTTTCCATAACTCTGTCCGAGAGGATTTAATGTTTACATTAAAACGCTTTGCAAATGTAGTTATTATTGGCGACAAATCGTGCAATATGCCTTATAAAATGACCGCTATGTCGCCGAATACCGCTCCCTTTTGCCGTCAGATTCGGACGAAATCCGATGCTCCCGTGCTTTGTTTTGTCCGAAAAGTGGTTTGCGCTTACCGATTACATATATTTTCACTACATTTGCTATGGCAAACCCGATAGGTATGGAAAGCAAACGCAAGCAGATAAGGCGCGAACAGATGATTGTCAAGATGCGCAAACGCGCTTTGGCCTCAGGCAAGGTCGATTTGGCGACACTGCCCCAACCGTTGGTCGAACAGGACGGCAAGCAGACGGTGCGGGTGTTCGTCGAGGGATACGAGGATGTGGCGTTCTGGCGTGGGATTTTCGACCACTTCCACAATCCGTATCTGCGCTTTGAAATCTCGGTACCCGCGAGGGACGATTTGCCCAAAGGCAAGAAGGTGCTGTTGTCGATGGAGGAGCAGTCATGCGACCGTCTGTTGCTGTGCATGGATTCGGATTTCGACTATCTGCTGAGCGAGGCCGACGAGCAATCGCGCCGCATAATCGAATCGCCGTTTATGTTCCATACATACGCCTATGCCACCGAAAACTATTCGTGCTATGCGCCGTCGTTGCACAATGTTTGTGTCAAGGCCACGAAAAACGACACCCGCATATTCGATTTCGAGCGGTTTTTTGCCGATTATTCGCGCACGATTTATCCGCTCTTTCTGTGGTATGTCTATTCTGCGAGCCGCAATACCGAGAATGTCTTTACGCTGTTGGAATTCAAATCGTCGGTGCGTTTGGGCTATTTGGATTTGAGCGACAACGGTACCCATACAATCGAGTGGCTCGGTCGGCATGTGGCACAGCGCGAACAGTCGTTGCGCCGTCTCTATCCTCAAATGGTGGCGGATGTCGAGCGATTCGGTGCATACCTGCGCACCAAAGGGGTCGAACCCGAGCAGACCTACCTGTTCATGCACGGACATACGCTGATGGACAATGTGGTGATGATTGTGCTTACGGGTGTTTGCGAAAAGTTGCGACAGTTGTCCATCGCCAAAATCGTCTCCTCCTCCAAAGAGGGTGTCGCACTGAAAAACGAGATGAGCAACTATACCAACTCACTGCGCTCGATTCGCGACGTTCTGCTCGATAACGAGAACTATACCTCCTGCCCGTTGTACAAGTTGCTGAAAGCCGATATTCAGCAATATATCGACCGTACTATCGCAGCCTTACGACACGAATAGTATCGGGCGTCGTTTGACTGATGAGGATGTTTGCGGCATCGCCCGTATAGCGGTCGATGTCTGCCCCTTTGCAATGATGAATGGTCAGCAGTTCGATGTTGTCGGCAATTTCCGTATCGAATCCTTCGCCTTGCAACGCATGTGCCGCCTGCTCCAAATGCCAACTCTCCTCGACGCAGAGGCTCAATGCAATGGCGGTGTTGTGAATCAGATTGCATTTTATGCGGAATCGCTCCAAAGTGGAGAATACGACGGGGAATTTCTCCTCCAAGACGAACGACAAATCGCGCGAACGCAACGTCAGCAGGCTTTGGTTGCGTTTGAGAATGATTATCGGGGTGCATACCGTCGGAGCCGTGCCGTCGATTACCGTGCCTCGTGCGCTTTTGTCGCCGAACGGACGCACATGGAGCGGAATGTTTTTGTTCTGCAACGGCTTGATGGTCTTGGGGTGGATAATCTGCGCTCCGCTGTATGCGAGTTCTATCGTATCGACATAGTTGAGTTCGTCGATTTTGTATGCGTCGCGGAAGATGCGCGGGTCGGCATTCAGAATGCCGTCCACATCTTTCCACACCGTCATCGACTCGGCATCGATGATGTTTGCTGCAACGGCTGCCGAGTAATCCGAGCCTTCGCGTCCGAGCGTGGTCGTATGGCCGTCGGGCGTACTGCCGATGAATCCCTGCCCGACAAAGATGCGGGCATCGGCCTCGGCGATGCGTTGCCGCAACAACGGAGCCGATTTTTCAATCGATACATCGGCGTCTTTGTGGCGCGGCTGCGTAACGAAACACTCCCGCATGTCCAGCCAGCAGTTGGCAACGCCTTTGCGGGCGAGATACTCGGAGACTATGGAGGTGGAGACGAGTTCGCCGTAAGCGACAATGCGGTCGTACCACTCTTCGGCATGGCTCTCGTCGTAGCGGTTGTCGGATATGTACCTGCACAGTTCGTCGAAAAACTCGTCTGCCCGCTTTACGCGATATCCCTCGCCGAAGAGTTCCGAAACAATCGCTTGGTGATAAGCCAGACACTCGTCGATTTCGCAACGACACCTCGCGTCATCGCCGTTGCGTACTGCCTCGAATACACGCTCCAAGGCATTCGTGGTCTTGCCCATTGCCGATACGACGACAAACAATTCGCTCTCGCCCTCTATGATTGCGTGCAGATTGCGTACTCCGTCGGCATTGCGTACCGAAGCACCTCCGAATTTATATACTTTCATTTTCGCTGCCTTATTGGGTTGTATTTGGTGTCGGTGTTTGCAAACAGGAAAGCGAATGTATCGGTTATCTCCTCTATGCGTTTGGCGGTAGGCTTGCCTGCGCCGTGTCCCGCATTGGTCTCGATGCGAATCAGTACCGGTGCATTGCCGGCTTGCGAGTGCTGCATCTGTGCGGCGAATTTGAACGAGTGGGCAGGCACGACGCGATCGTCGTGGTCGCCTGTCGTGATAAGTGTGGCAGGGTATTGCACACCGTCGCGAATGTTGTGCAGCGGCGAGTATTTGCTGAGGTATTCGAACTGCTCCTTGTCGTCGCTCGACCCGTATTCGACCACCCAGCCGTATCCGATTGTGAATTTGTGGAATCGCAACATATCCATCACACCCACCGCAGGCAGACATACGGCATAGAGGTCGGGCCGCTGCACCTCGCATGCACCGACCAGCAATCCGCCGTTCGAGCCTCCCGCAATGGCGAGTTTGCGGCTCGATGTATAACCTTGTGCGATGAGATATTCGGCAGCGGCGATGAAGTCGTCGAAGACGTTTTGCTTGTTCTCCAACATTCCCGCTTTATGCCAAGCCTCTCCGTATTCCGAACCTCCGCGCAGATTGGCTACGCAGAATACTCCGCCCTGTTCCATGAACATTACGGCGGTGGTACTGAATGACGGCGTGAGGTTGATTTGGAAACCTCCGTATCCGTAGAGATAGCAAGGGTTGTTGCCATCCAATTTCAGTCCCTTTTTGTACGACACGAACATCGGTACGCGCGTTCGGTCCTTGCTCTCGAAAAATATCTGTTCGGTTACGAACTCCGACGGGTCGAATTTGACATCGGGCGCATGGTACAGGGTCGAGGTGCCGTCGTCGGGATTGTAATGATAGATGGTGCCGGGGGTGGTGTAGTTCGATACGGCATAATACGCATCGGTATCTTCGCGTTCGCCGTCGAATCCTCCTACCGAGCCTTTTATCGGCAGTTCCACTTCGCGAATCATATTGCCTTTGCGGTCGTACTGAAAGACTCTGTTTTGCGCGTCAATCAGATAGAACGCAAAGAGATAATCGCCGACCATGCCGACGCTTTCGAGCAGATGTTTCTGTTCGGGAATCAAATCTTTGCGTCTGCCGCTGTTCAGGTCGATGCTTATCAACCGGTAATTCTCCGCTCCGTCGTTGGTCAGTATCATCGCGCAATCATCCTCGCAGTCGAGCAGGACATAGTCGTAATCGAAGCCAGCCAACAACACCTTGAAAGTCTTGTCGTCGTTGCGTTTGCAGAGGATTTCGTTGCCCGACGTGCCGTCCGACGAGGAGATGAACACCCATCGCCCGTCGTCGCTTTCGCTGCCCGAAAGATAGCGCAGCGGATGTGCGGGGTCGGCATATACCACGACATCCTCCCCCTGAGCGGTGCCGAGACGGTGGAAAAAGACCTTCTGATTGCTGTTTTGTGCCGAATATACCCCTTCGGTCGGAGCGTCGTATGCGCTGTAATAAAAACCTCTTCCATCGCGCGTCCAATTCGCGCCCGAGAATTTTACCCACTTTATGTGGTCGGGCAGCAACTCTTTTGTCTCGGTATCCATGACGAGTATCTCCACCCAATCCGAGCCTGCCGATGCCAGCGAATAGGCATAATGGCGACCGTCCTTGGTGAACGAGCCGGAGTGGATTGCAACGGTGCCGTCGTCCGACAGGGTGTTGGGGTCGAGAAAAACCTCTTCCTCCTTGCTGTCGAGCGAACGCTTGCGCCAAATTACGCTCTGGTTTTGCAGTCCGCTGTTGCGCGAGATGTAATACCAATCGCCCCGTTTGGCGGGCATGCTCTCGGTCGGATAGTTCCACAATTCGGTCAATCGTTTTCGGATTGCCTTGCGGTCGGGCAACTTGTCGAGATAGGCGAACGTGGCAGCGTTCTGCGCCTTGACCCAATCGGCCGTGCGTTGCGAATTGTCGTCCTCCAACCAACGGTAAGGGTCTGCCACTTCCGTCCCGAAATAGTTGTCCGTTACATCCTCGCGCTCTGTAACGGGATATTCGATTTTGCTGTGCTGAATCATCTTTTTTATGAGTTTTCCTGCTCCGTAACCGGCAAAGTAGCATAACAAGACTATTGCTGCAATGACCGTTATGCGATTTATGCTTGTCTTTATCATAGGGAGTTTGTATGGTTTGTGGTGCAAAGTTATGAAATTTTGCCTAATCGTATGCGCTCTCATATATTTTACTTATCTTTGTGTATGTATTATCGTATATGCAGAGTGAAACATGAATAGCAATTTTGATGAATTGAAATCGATTGTCGAGCGTGCGTGGAACAACCGTACACTGCTCGACAGCGACGAGATACGCGCAGCGATTCGCGCCACGGTGGATGCCGTCGATAAGGGCGAATTGCGTTGTGCCGAGCCTGTCGATGCGGAACGCAGCGAGTGGCAGGTGAACGAATGGGTGAAAAAGGCGATAATCCTCTATTTTCCGATTCGGAAGATGCGGACGATTCGTGCCGGCGAATTGGAGTGGTACGACAAAATCGACCTCAAACACGACTACGACCGTCTTGGCGTGCGTGTGGTGCCGCACGGCATGGCGCGTTACGGTGCCTATATCGCATCGGGCGCGGTATTGATGCCCTCGTATGTCAATATAGGCGCATACGTCGATACGGGTACGATGGTCGATACATGGGCAACGGTCGGCTCGTGCGCCCAGATAGGCAAAAATGTCCATCTTTCGGGCGGTGTCGGCATAGGCGGAGTGTTGGAACCCGTGCAGGCTGCACCCGTGATTGTCGAGGACAACTGCTTTATCGGCTCGCGTGCAATCGTGGTCGAGGGTGCGCATATCTGTCGCGAGGCGGTTATCGGCTCGAACGTCGTCATAACGGGTTCCACCCATATCATCGATGTTACGGGCGACGAGCCGAAGGAGTATCGCGGTTATGTTCCGCCTCGTTCGGTGGTAATCGCCGGTACATATCCCAAGAAATTCCCTGCGGGCGAATACAATGTCGCCTGTGCTCTGATTATCGGCAAACGCAAGGAATCGACCGACAAAAAGACTACACTCAACGACGCCTTGCGCGATTTCGGCGTAAGTGCGTAAATCCCTCCGTATGGCAATCTATCACATACACGAAACCACCTCGACGAACGACGATTTGCGCGATGCCAAGTATCGCGAAGGCGATGTCGTCTGGGCGGATTATCAGACGGCGGGTCGCGGTCAGCGCGGCCACAAGTGGTCGAGCGATGCGGGCGAGAATCTGCTCTTTTCGGTGGCTCTCGAACCGACATTCCTGCCCGTGGCCGAGCAGTTTCTGCTGTCGGAGACCGTCGCTCTTTCGCTTTCGGACCTGCTCGCCGATTACGGCATAGCGACCAAAATCAAGTGGACGAACGATATATACGTCGGCGACAAAAAAATCGTTGGCATACTTATTGAACACATCTATTCGGGTGCGCGGCTTGCCAAAACGATAGTCGGCATCGGACTGAATGTCAATCAGCGGGAGTTCGACCCCTCGTTGCCCAATCCGACATCGATGTCGTTGCAGACGGGCAACCGTTACGATTTGCGCGAGGTGCTGGAACATTTCGTCGCGCGGCTGACCTACAACTACGAGCAGTTGAAACAGGGTGCCAAACAGCGCATCGCGGAGCGATATGCGGCGTCGATGTATCGCCGTGGCGAACAGCATACTTACGCGCTTGCCGACGGTAGCCGTTTTCGGGGTACGATAGTGGGTGTGCGGCCTTCGGGCGAACTGATTATCGAGCATGAAGACAATACCCGCAAAGAGTACCTTTTCAAACAGGTTGAATTTGTATTGTAAAATTGTGTTAGCAAAATAACAACAAAGCGAAAAAAGTTATATATTTGCATCGAAAAGCGAAAATAAAATCAACAACATAAGTCAAACTTAAAAAAACATTATCGATTATGGCAAACGTACCTGCTAATCTCAGATACTCCGACGACCACGAGTGGTGTTGCATCGATGGCGAATATGCCTTGGTCGGCATTACCGATTTTGCGCAGAGCGAGTTGGGCGACATCGTATTTGTCGATGTTCCGACCGTGGGCGAAACCCTTGCGGCAGGCGAGGTATTCGGCAGCATAGAGGCTGTCAAGACTGTCAGCGATGCCTTCATTCCCGTTTCCGGCGAGGTGGTGGAGGTCAATGAGGCTCTCGACGCCAATCCCGCACTCGTCAATAAAGACCCGTATGGCGAGGGATGGATTATCAAGGTGAAAATCGACAACGCGGCCGATTACGACAAGTTGCTTACGGCCGAGCAGTATGTTGCGCTTATAGAGAAATAAAACAATGCAGCAGTTTGTCGAGGCAGCATTCAGGCGTCGTTGGTTTTTCCTTTCGTATGCCGAGGTAGTGGTTATCGCGTTGATTGCGCTGTTTGTCGGCATACTCGCAAAATAAGAGTTTTACTAATTTCAAATACTACAAAATTATGTCAAAAGTAACAGTTGTCGGTGCAGGTATGGTGGGTGCCACCTGCGCCAATGTATTGGCTTGCCGCAGCATTGCGAGCGAGGTTGTTTTGGTAGATATCAAGGAGGGTCTCTCCGAGGGTAAGATGCTCGATATGTTTCAGGCTGCTGCCACTTCGGGCTACACGACCAAATTGGTAGGCGTTACCGCTACCGATGCCGAGGGTTACAAGGCTACCGCCAATTCGGATGTAGTCGTTATCACTTCGGGTATTCCGCGTAAACCGGGTATGACCCGCGAGGAGTTGATAGGCATCAATGCCAACATCGTAAAGGGTGTGGTTGCCAACGCCATCAAATGGTCGCCGAAAGCGATTTTCCTCATCATCTCCAACCCGATGGATACGATGACCTACCTCGCACTCAAAGCAGCGGGTGTGCCTAAACGCCGCATTATCGGTATGGGCGGTGCTCTCGACTCGTCGCGTTTCCGTTGCTATCTCTCGAAGGCTTCGGGCGCAAACATTCAGGACATCGACGGTATGGTTATCGGCGGTCATGGCGATACTACCATGATTCCTTTGGTTTCGAAGGCTTCGATTAAGGGTGTGCCTGTAACCAAATTGGTTTCCAAGAAGAAGTTGGAGCAGGTTGCTGCCGATACCATGGTGGGCGGTGCGACTCTGACCAAGATGCTCGGCACGTCGGCTTGGTATGCACCGGGTGCAGCGGGAGCATCGGTTGTGGATGCCATCGTAAACGATACCAAGGCAATTATCCCTTGCTCCGTATATCTCGAAGGCGAGTACGGTCAGAACGACATCTGCATAGGCGTTCCTGTCGTTCTCGGCAAGAAGGGCGTTGAGAAGATTGTGAAGATTGAACTGAACAAAGAGGAGGCAGACAAGTTTGCAGCATCGGCAGATGCCGTACGCAAGGTAAACGGTGCGCTCTACGAAATCGGCGCATTGACCAAATAAGCGTCCGAACGTTTTTCGACAGAATGGCAGTGTGTCATAATGGCGCACTGCCTCGTTATTATCGAAAAGAGGGTGCAGTCATTTACGTCGAGTAAACTCCTGTCGCCCTGTTTCTCAATGCCTTGCATTGCACCGATTCTTACACACTTAAAAGGGGTTGTGCCAAATTCTGCATTTTGACACAACCCCTTCATGGCGGTCGATACGTCCTACTCCTGTTCGCTCAACCACTTTGCGTATTTTTCAAGCAGTTCGGCACGCTCGGTCCGCTCTTCGAAGCACCAACGAATATGCTCGCAATTGCCATGTCGCAACGTCCCAAACTTACCTTCGATAACGGGCTTTGGCGTACTTGCAAGCAACTTGCCCGAATGCGTTACGCCGTTGGTTCCGTCCGGCAAAATCTCCGTTGTATAGATTGTTCCTGTTTTGGCATCGTATGCAACGGTGTATTTATTAAACTTTGGTACATCGTAAGGACCCAAAGATGCATTGCATATATATTCCAACAGTGTTGATGAATCAATCATCATGTATGTATATCCCGCTAAACCATCACAATCCGAATTATCTTGGAATAGCCATGTATTATCAGGTTGCTTTTCGTACCAATCCGTTTTGTTATAACAACTGTTGAGAAGAATATTTGTAAATACCTCGAAATTTGCTTGATTGGTTGTATAGTCGTTAGGTACTATATCGCCCAAAAACGGATCGATGATTTCGGGTACATCTTCGTTCGGATTATCGCCATCTATACCGTCGCACGATACTGCCAGCATTGCCATTGCAATTACCGACAAAAAATAAAAATACTTTTTCATAACATTTCAAATTTTATTGTTCGACATTAACTGTAAAATATTTAAAATTAGTATCAAAATCGTAACCGGCTGTTCCCGACACATCTCCGGTTGAAGATTCAATCCATCCTTGATTCAAACGAGTAGTTGTATCAAATACACCATAAGAATAGTAGCCATCGCATAGACCGCCCCAACCGTAATTGCAATGCAGTCTGCCAACGGATGTTGTGGTAACATAAGTGGTATTTACAATATCTGTACCGTTCATTGCTATTTTTAGAGGATCGGTCTCGATTTCGTACAACCACTCTTCAATGCTATATCGCAATAATCCGTCAATTACCCACGCATGGCCTTTATCACCATCTTGACCCCTAAAAAAAATAGGTCTATTGGCTCTTACCTCGTTGATAATTGTGTTGTTATGGGTAGTGGTGTTG
>JBJEGV010000017.1:0-64153 GCA_051875395.1 Alistipes sp.
TGCCTGTCTGGCGGCAAAATAGCGGCGTACAATGAAGATTCTGATTATCAACGGACCCAACCTCAATCTGCAAGGACGTCGCGAACGGGGTGTGTACGGCAGCGAGAGTTTCGGGGAGTTCATCCCGAAATTGCGCAGCGAGTATCCCGACATAACGCTCGACTATTTCCAATCGAACATCGAGGGCGAAATCGTCGATGCGTTGCAGCGTGCCGATGGTGCGTATGACGGCGTATTGCTCAATGCAGGCGGATATACCCACACTTCGGTTGCCATACGCGATGCAGTTGCGGCCATAGAGGTTCCCGTAATCGAAATTCACATCTCAAACATAGGTGCGAGAGAGGAGTTTCGCCACACGTCGCTGTTGGCAGCGGCTGCGACAGGGTCGATAATCGGATTCGGATTGGATTCGTATCGTTTGGGAGTGGAGGCGTTGCGGCGGCGCAAGTAGCGCACGCCTCCCGACCCCCGAATTTCAATTTATGGCGGAGCAACTGAGGGATAAGGTAGCGACAGGTGTGGCATGGAGCATTGCCGAGAAAATCGGGTCGATGCTTCTGCAAATGGCGGTGAGCATCATCGTCGCCCGATTGCTCGTACCCGAGGATTTCGGTGTGATGGCGATTATGACCTTCTTCACCGCGCTGGCTCTGGTCGTGGTGGACAGCGGATTCTCGCAAACTCTGATTCGCAAAAAATCCCCTACCAAAAACGAATACAAATCGGTATTCGTCTTCAACATAGCCGTCTCGTGGCTGCTGTATGCCGTACTCGTTGCGGCAGCACCCGCCATAGCACGATTTTACGGTTTGGAGGCAATCGCCAAAATCGCTCCCGTATTGTTCCTGCTGCTGCCGATAAATGCGCTGTGCGTAATCCAGAACACCATATTCACGCGCGAGTTCCGTTTCGACCTTTTGTCGAAAATCAATTTCGCCGCATCGCTCGTCGCAGGCGCAATCGCAATCGGTCTGGCATGGGCAGGTGCAGGCGTATGGGCATTGGTCGGCCAACGAATCGGCATGATGGCCACACGCGCATTGTTGCTGTGGATGTTCGGACGATGGAAAACCAAAGGGCGATTCTCGGTCAAAGTATTGACCTCCATGGCTCCGTTCTCGCTCAGATTGATGTCCACCGACATCATAGCGGCGGTATATAACAACATTGCACAGATGTTCATCGGCAAGATGTACACCGCCTCGACGCTCGGCTATTTCAATCAGGCGCAAAAACTGAAAGAGTTACCCGTTGCATCGGCCGTACAGTCGGTGCAGAGCGTAACCTACCCTGCTCTCGCCAACATCAGGCACAACGAGGCGAAGTTCGCCGAAAGTTATCGCAAGATATTGATGATTACGGCATTCGTAATGTTTCCCGTGATGGTCGGCATGATTGCCGTGTCGGAGGATATGTTCGCGCTGCTGTTGGGCGAAAAGTGGATGCCTACGGTACCGTATTTTCGTGTGCTGTCGCTGTGCGGCATATTCTATCCGCTTGCCATGATTGCATACAACGTGCTTAAAGCTGGTAGCGACGGTGCGATAATCGTAAGGTTGGAGATAGCAAAAAAGATGGTTATGACTCTGCTGCTCGCTCTGACCATTCCTCACTCGGCAATGGCTGTCGCTTGGGGATTGGCTGCAATGGCAGCCATAGAGGCGGGCATCAACATAGCCGCATCGTTGCGTTATGCGGCAATCGGCATCCGTGCGCTGTTGCGCACGCTGACACCCGTTGCATTGCTTACGGCGGCGATGTATGCGGCAGTCGTCGGACTGAATCACGCATTGGCGGATTGGAGCATCGGAGCAAGATTCGCCACGGCAGTTTGTGCAGGAGCGATATTTTACGCTCTCGGAGCATTCGTCTGCCGCTTGGAAGCCGTCAGGGAGTTGCGCGAGGTGGCAAAACGATTCCGACCCTAAAAATGGGTAAATCCGTGCCAAGACGGATAAATCTGCTCGCCCGAGCGAAGCCATGAGATTGTGCCGGCATTATCGGCCGTAATGAGCCCTATCGGGAAAATCGGATAGCCGAACTCTTTTTCGAATCGCAATCGCAAATCGTCTGCCAAATCGGCGGCAACGGTAAACAGCAATTTGTAATCCTCTCCGCCGCAAACGGCATTTTCCAACTCGGCATAGGCAGGAATCCGCATCGTTTCGACCTCCGCACCGACATCGGACGCACGCAAAATATGCACCAAATCCGAAGCCACTCCGTCCGAAATATCCATCATCGCACGAACGCATCGTTGTTTGCCGAGCCACTCTCCCTCGCGAATCTGCGCCTGCGGATTGCGATGCACAGCGGCAGCGGCAGTATCGAGCCGACCCGCCAAAATATCCCGCAAGCCTTCGGCAGATGCTCCGAGTACGTCGCCGACCATAATCACATCGCCCGCACGGGCATCGCGACGCCGTTTGATGCAATCGTCGGTCGCACGACCTATCGCCGTAACATTGACCGCCACTCCGCTTTGCGAGCGCGTCGTATCGCCACCCACGAGAGCCACTCCGAAACGCTCGGCGACATCGCGATAGCCCTGCATGAACTCCGCAGCCCAATCCTCGCCGACATCGGCCGGCAAAGCAATCGACAGCAGCGTTGCGACTGGGCGACCGCCCATGGCTGCAACATCGCTGAGATTGACCATAAGCGATTTTGCGCCTATCTCGGCAGGCGAGGCAGCATGGCTCAGGAAATGGACACCTTCGTTGAGCATATCGGAGGTAAAGAGGAGCGATTCGCCGTTACCGAACGGCAGCACGGCACAATCGTCGCCGATTCCCTCGAAACCGTTCGACGGCAGCGAGGCAAACGACTTGGCGATGGAGGCTATGAAACCGAACTCCGACATACAGTTCTAATTTTCGTCGATGATATATACCTGCTCGTCGCGACGTTGCATGCGATATTGTTCCCGTGCATATTGTTCCAAATATGCGTCGTAGCGCAGTCGCTGTATGAGGGTGCTGTCCTCGGCTATGCTTTGCAGATAGGTATCGCGCTCCGCTTCGAGCCGATGAATGGCGGCATAGGTGCGGATTATGCTCAGGCATGTGCGCCCGATAAGAAAGAACGTAAAGAGGATGACGGCGATTGTAATCAGCAATCCCGTCTTTTGCAAAATTGTTTTGAACGAAATCTTCATCGCGCTCTCTCCGATTGAAACCGAATCCTCCTCTATGGGATTCGCATATATTTATGGCTCTGAATCGAGATACTCCAACGCGGATGGCTTTTGGCATATCCGACTATCTCCGGCATAATCTTATCCGACACGCTCCACTCGGGTTGCAGATAGAGCAGACACTCCCTGCCGACGCGCTCGGCATTCTGCTCCGCCCACTCGAAATCGCCGACATCGCCGATTATCACTTTCAGTTCGTCGGCACGCGGGAATGCTTCGTCGAGTGGCGGTTGTTTGCGCTTGGGCGAAAGACACACCCAATCGAATTCGCCGCTGAACGGATGCGACCCCGATGTTTCGAGAAATATCTTCAAACCGTGCTTATGCAATTCGCCCGTAAGCAAATCGAGCGGATAGAGCAGCGGTTCGCCGCCCGTGATGACTATCGACTGTGCGGCACAGGCAACTGCCCGTCCGACAATCGTCGAAATCTCCGTAGGCGGATACAGGCGCGGATTCCATGTATTCTTGGCATCGCACCAAGCACACCCCACATCGCAACCTCCCAGCCGAATAAAATAGGCGGGCTTGCCTGTATGGAAGCCCTCGCCCTGAATGGTATAGAAATCCTCGACAAGCGGCAGTCGTGCGCCACCGGCGAGCAAATCGGCATTAGTCATTGGTTACAACGTAAATGTCTTTGAGGTTGCGACCGAGTTGGTCGTAATCCATACCGTAGCCGACAATAAACTCGTTGCCTATCTTCATGGCACAATATTTTATCGGCTCGTCGTAGAGATACCTCTCGGGCTTGAACATAAGCGTACAGACGGCGACGCTACGAGGATTCTTCTCGCGCAGATATTCGACCATGTAATTGATACTGTGTCCCGTCTCGACGATATCCTCAACGATTATTATGTCGCGCCCCGTAATGTCGAAATCGATACCGAGCTGCTGTTTTATCTCGCCCGTGGAACATGTACCCTCGTAAGAGGAGATTTTGACAAAGGCTATCTCGTTATCGAAATGCACCTTGCGGGTCAAATCGGCAAGGAACATGAACGAACCGCTCAAAACGCTTACGAAAATTGGAGCCTTTGCACAATCGGCATAGTCGCAATCGAGACGCTGAGCAACTGCATCGACAGCGGCATCTATCTTCTCGGCGGGAATCATCACCTCGAATGTACGGTCGTTAAGAGTAATTCTTTGTTTCATATTATGGCAGTTATTCGTTAGTATTCGCTCGCAGACAGGGGATATAAAATTTTAACTGCAAAGATAATATTATTTTCGAAATTATCTAACAAGTCGGGAGCGATTTTTCAACAATATGAAAACTCGGCACGAAATCGATGTTCCGTGCCGAGTTTTCGTTGCAGGCGACAGACTACACCAGACCCGAGAAGCCCATGAACGCCATGGCAAGAATCGAAGCGGTAATGAGTGCTATCGGCACACCGCGGAATGCCGCAGGCACCTCCTCGAACTCCAACCGTTCGCGCAAACCGGCGAAAATTACCAATGCAAGAGCAAAGCCGACGGCGGCAGAGACGCTGTAAACCACGCCTTGCAGCAGAGACAGCTCTTTCTGAATCATCAGAATAGCGACACCGAGTACCGCGCAGTTGGTGGTAATCAGAGGCAAAAATATACCCAAAGCCTGATACAACGACGGCGAAACCTTTTTGAGGATGATTTCGACCATCTGCACCAGCGAAGCGATGACGAGAATAAAGACGATTGTCTGCATATACTCGATGTGGAGCGGAACGAGGATGCAGGTCTGAATCAGCCATACGACAACCGACGAAAGTGCCATAACGAAGGTTACGGCAGCACCCATACCGAGCGATGTTTCGACCTTCGACGACACACCCAAGAACGGGCAAATGCCGAGGAATTGGGCAAGCACCACATTATTGACGAAAATCGCGCCTATGATTATTGCGAAATAAGAAATCTCCATAACTTTATCTCTTTACCGTTTTATTGAACAATACCATAAGGAATCCGAGTACGAGGAATCCGCCCGGAGCGAGCACGAATACCAACGGCATATACTCCGAGCAACCGAGTGCGTAACCGAATATCGCACCGCTGCCAAGCACCTCACGCACGGCACCGATTGCCGTCAGTGCGAGCGTAAAGCCCAAACCGATACCGACACCGTCCAATGCGGAATCGAATATGCCGTTTTTGGAGGCGAAAGCCTCGGCGCGACCGAGAATGATGCAGTTTACCACAATCAGCGGAATAAATACGCCGAGAGAGGCATAGAGAGCCGGAACATAAGCCTGCATCAACATCTGAATAACCGTAACGAACGATGCGATGATAACGATGAACGACGGGATGCGCACCTTGTCGGGGATTACGTTCTTGACCATCGAGATAGTCATGTTCGACATAATCAGTACCGCCATGGTAGCCACACCCATACCGAGACCATTTACGGCGGATGTCGTCGTACCGAGCGTCGGACACATGCCGAGTACCAACACGAAGGTCGGATTCTCGCGAATCACACCGCGCCAAACCAAAAGCAGTTTTTCGCGCAACACGGCACCGAAAGATTTGCCTGCCGGTTGCTGTTGAGTCATATTATTCTCCATCGTTGTCTCCTTTCTGATTCTTTGTTGCAGCAGCCGCGTTCTCCGCGCCACTGCCCGTTGCTTCGGTATATGCCGCCAATGCACGAGCCACGGCATCGGTATATGCACGGGACGAAATCGTGGCTGCCGTAAGAGCATCCACGTCGCCGCCATCCTTGCGGACTTTGAGCGTCATCTCGGCAGGCTTCTTATCTTTGAAACTTGCAAGCAGAGGATTGCCCTCGTCGCACATCTTCGTTCCCAAGCCCGGAGTTTCGCTCTGTTCGAGAACGTTGATGTTCAGTACGCGCCCCTCCGTATCGAAACCGACCATCAGCCGCACCACGCCGCCAAAACCCTCTTTGGTAGCCGTTTTTACTGCATAGCCTATCGTCTTGCCGGCAGCCGATGCCTTGTAAACATCGATGTTCAGTCCGTCGATTTCGTGTTCCGATTTTTCGGTTTCGTCGAATTCGGGCAGGACATTGCACAACGCCTCTTTCTCGGCTTTCGCCTTTGCCTCGGCTATGGGTTGCTCGGTAATCAGATTGACGACACCGACGCACGCCGAGCAAACAAGAGTAATGGTGAACAGCACCAATACCATATTTTTAAGTGAACTCTTCATACTCGCACCTCCCCTATTTTGCGCCGAACCGCTTTGGTTTGACATATTTGTTGATGAGCGGTGTCATGCCGTTCATTATCAGAATCGCGAAAGACATGCCTTCCGGATATGCGCCCCACAGACGGATGCACATCGTAAGCGCACCGATACCTATGCCGTAGATTATCATTCCGCAGCGGGTCATCGGCGATGTAACATAGTCGGTAGCCATATATATCGCACCGAGCAACGCACCTCCGCCGAGCAGGTGGAACAACGGATATTGCCACAGCAAATCGGCATCGCCCTGCAAACGGGTTGCAGCAACGCAAACGCCGAATACCGCCATCGTACCGAGAACGGCAACGGGAATATGCCACGAGATGACTTTGCGCCACAACAGATAGGCGAATCCGACGAGCAGCGCCAACGAGGCTATTTCGCCGAGCGAGCCGGACATCGCACCCAAAAACATTCCCTGTGCATCGAATTCGGCAAAATCGACTTTGCCTTCGTTCAATGCGGCAAGCGGAGTCGCTCCCGAGTAGGCATCGACAAAGTCGATACGCGGAGCAGGGAAAGTGGTCATCTGCACAGGATAAGCGATAAGCAGGAACACGCGGGCTGCAATGGCTGGATTGAACGGGTTTTTGCCCAAGCCGCCGAACGGCATCTTTGCCACGCCGATTGCGACGACCGCACCTATGACGACAATCCAAAGCGGAATGTCGGCAGGCAGGTTGAATGCCAGCAACACGCCCGTAACCACTGCCGAGAAATTGCAAATGGTCAGCGGACCGCGCACGACGAATTTCTGGATGAGAAACTCCAACAGCACGCAACTTACGACCGATACTGCCGTAACGAGCAATACATTCAGCCCGAATACCCACGCCGATACCGCCAATGCGGGCATAAGCGCGATAACGACATCCGCCATCAGACGCGATGCGTTATAATCGCTGTGCAGATGCGGTGCCGAGGCTATGAAAAATCTGTTTGCCATATTTGTAATCTTTTGTTTTTCTTGAATAGGTATCTACTTTTTTGCGTTACGCGCACGAATGATGCCCATAACCGTCTGTTTACCGAAGCGCACCTGGTCCAACAACGGAATGTAGGCAGGACATGTGAATTGGCAACAGCCGCATTCGATGCAAATCGAAATATCGTTGCGCTCCAATTCGTCCCACGCCTTTTTACGGACGAGTTTGTACATCAGATAAGGTTCGAGGCCCATAGGACATGCCTCGACGCACTTGGCGCACTTGATACATGCACTCTCCGTACCCCTGTGGACATCGTCTCCGTCCATAACCACGATACCGGAGCAACCCTTCATGACCGGCATGGCGAGATTCACCAACGGACGACCCATCATCGGACCTCCGTTCAAAACCCGCACATCGCCTTCCGGCAAACCGCCGCATTTGGCCACAAGAGCCTCGACAGGCGTACCGATTCGGGTCAGCAGATTCTTCGGCGAAGCGAGATGTTTGCCCGTAACCGTTACTACCCTCTCGATAAGCGGCTTGCGTTTCTGCACGGCTTCATATACGGCAACCGCCGTCGAAGCGTTGCAGACGACTGCACCGACATCGATAGGCAGTGCAGGCGGCGGAGGCACTTGGCGACCCGTAACGGCTGCGATGAGTTGTTTCTCGCCGCCCTGCGGGTATTTTGTTTTGAGACTTAAAACCTCGATGGATTTATCTCCGCCCAACAATTCGCGCAGATGCTTTACCGCATCGGGCTTGTTGTTCTCGACACCTATGTATGCTTTATCGACGCCTATGGCACGCATAATGATTCGAGTACCCGCAATCAGCAGTTCGCCGCGTTCGAGCATAGTACGGTAATCGGAGGTAAGGTAAGGTTCGCACTCCACACCGTTTATTATAAGCGTTTCGGCGTGCTTGCCTTCGGGAATCGACAATTTTACATGGGTAGGGAATGTCGCTCCGCCCATACCGACGATGCCTGCCGCCTTGATGCGTTCGACAATCTCTTTCGGCGAAAGGTCGCACTGTTCCGCAAGCGTCGTGCTGCGGTCGATTTCCGGCAACCACTCGTCGCCTTCGCGTTTGATTGTAACCATCATCTGGCGCAGACCCTGACCGTTGGGATGCATATCGACCGCCGTAACCGTACCCGAAATCGGAGAGTGGACATTAGCCGACATAAAACTTGCTGCCTCGCCTATCAACTGACCGACGAGTACCTTGTCGCCCTTGGCAACCTTCGCCACGGCCGGTGCCCCGATATGTTGCGAGAGAGGTATGTTCACGACATCGGGCAACTCCATCGTTTCGATGGCACTGCCGCGACTCCATGCCTTGTTGTCAGACGGGTGAACTCCGCCAATAGGAAAACTCCTCATATCTTCGTTTGCTTTATTATTCGTTACTCTTTTCGATGACCTTAGGCTGTGCAGTTCCCTGTTCAGGTGCTGCGGCAGGTTTCGGAGCCTCCTCTTTCTTTACGAGAGGAGCAAGGCCTATCATTTTGATTGCTCCCGTCGGACATTCGCCAACGCACTTGCGGCACAAACGGCACTTGGAAGAGTCGATGAACGCCAAATTGTTTTCGATGGAGATTGCGCCGAATTCGCAGACCTTGAAACATTTGCCGCAACCGATACATCCCGCTTTGCATGCCTTCATCACCACCGCGCCCTTATCCTTGCTGACGCACGATACATAGATGGCGCGATTTTTAGGCCACTTTTTGCGCAGTTCGATTATACCCTTCGGGCAAGCCTTGACACAGGCACCGCAAGCGGTACATTTGTCGGCATCGACCTCCGGCAGACCTGTCGCGGGATTGATGCTTATGGCATCGAACGCACACGCTTCTACGCAGTCGCCATAGCCGAGACAGCCGTATGCGCAACCCGTTTCGCCGATATATACCGACGATGCTATGGCGCAGGAGTGCGTACCTGCATAAGTATTGGTATGCGGACGTTTCTCGCACGTTCCTCCGCAACGGACCGTTGCCACGGCAGGTTCTTTGACAGGAGCAGCCTTGCCCAAATAATCGGCTATGCGTTTCATGCAATCGGCTCCGCCGACGGCACAATAGAGCGACGAAATATCGTCGCGCTCGACCATTGCCGCAGCAAATGCGCGACAACCCGCAAAACCGCATCCGCCGCAATTCGCACCGGGCAACATCTTTTCGGTCTCGTCGATGCGCGGATCCTCCTCGACCTTGAACCGCTGTGCCACAAAATAGAGGACAATCGCCGCAACGACTCCCACGACGCACAATGTAACAACTGTAAAAATCAGAGTATTCATCTTTACCTTATTCGGTTTTTGATATTGTAAAGTTTACTTTTTTCGAAATCGCACGGCGAAGCAGATACAACGCCGCATAATAGAGAGCAATCGCTGCAATCGAAACGATTGCAGCAATCCGTTCGCCGGCTCCCGCACAAATCGCCGCAACGAGCGTTGCGAGCATGACGATCAAAGGTACCACATAGCCCAACACGACTGCCATGGCTCCGACCTTGCCCTGCGACGCGACCATTACCCGCTCGCCTGTACGGAAGGTTGCCGCATCGCCCGTCGCGACGTTTATCGTGCGGCTGTTCGAGACATGTCCCATGGCACACTGTCTGCGTGCCGCGCATGTTCCGCAGGCCTCGCCCGCTTCGACCTCGACGCGCACCGTATCGTCTGCCACGGCAACCACTCTGCCTTCGTGTTCGATTCTGCTCATTGCACCACTGCAAAAAGGTTGCATCAATATCCGTATTTATTGATAAGCGGCATCAGACGCTCGTGCTTGAAGGCGCACGACGACAGACGCAACACGGGAGGGAACTGGTAGCGTTTCTTCTCGTTCTTCATAATCATCGAGTGGATATGTTCCACCACATCCGAATCGAAGCCCGCATTGATAATCTCTTCTCTGTGCTGTCCCTGTTCTATCATTCGCAACAGAATCGCGTCCACAACCTCGTAAGGAGGCAAAACGTCGCTGTCCTTCTGGTCGGGATGCAACTCCGACGAAGGCTCCTTGGTAAGGATATTTTCGGGAATGACGTTGTCGAACCGTTTGTTGATATAGCGAGCCAAATCGTACATCTCCGTCTTATACAAATCGCCAGTAACGCTGAATGCACCCGCCGTATCGCCGTAAAGAGTGCAAAGGCCCAAAGCATTCTCGCTCTTGTTGGAGGAGTTGAGCAGGATGTAGCCCGTCTTGTTTTGGACAGCCATAAGCATAATGGTACGGATTCGCGCCTGAATGTTCTCCTCGGTCGAGTCGAAATCGCGGCCGCCGATGGCAGGTTTCAGGGTATTGACGATTGAGACATACGATTCGGTAATCGGCAGGACGCTGTACTCGATACCCAAACTTTTGGCAAGCATCTCCGCATCGGTTACGGAGTGTGCCGACGAGAATTGCGACGGCATCATCAAACCGCGTACATTCTCCTTGCCCAAAGCATCGGCGGCGATACATGCCACGACCGACGAATCGATACCGCCGGAGAGACCGACACAAGCCTTGGAGTAGCCGTTTTTATGGAAATAGTCGCGCAATCCGAGTACTGCCGCGCTATAATTCATCGCCGTACGGTCATGACGGAACAAAGAATCGGGCAATGCTATCTCGGAATGCTCCCCTGCGGTGTCGTAAACAGCGAAATCCTCCTCGAAACTCTTCATCTTCAAGGTCAGACGGCCATGTTTGTCGATAACGCCCGAAGTGCCGTCATAGACTATCTCGCCCGAGCAGCCTATTTGGTTTACGATAACGATGTTTTTCGACTCGACGAATGCGAGATTGTGCATGGTCTCGTAACGTTGCGAGAGCATGCCTTTGCCGTAACGACGGGCATTGATGCTGATGACCGTATCGACATTGCAATCGATTTCGCGAATGACCTTCAAATCGTCGCCGACCACGACTGCCACCTTTTCGCCGGCAATCTCGACGCTCTCCACGCCATCTCCGCCGACGAGAAAACCCATCTCGCGGCGTGCCGTAATATTTTTCTTGGTTACGCAGCGGACGACGCGGCGATTCTCGATAACGGCTGCCGCACTCAACGTACCGCGCGAAGAGAGTATCGGCAGACCGACTATGGCTGCCACCGTATCGCAATGTCCGGCTATGCGTTCTAGTGCCTCCTCGCACAATTCGAGGAATGTCGTTTTGCACAAAAGGTCGAATGCGGGAGTACCGCTTACCGACTGTTCGGCAAAGATTACCAAATCCGCCTTTTCACGCTTGGCGCGTTCCACGGCATCGATGATTTTCGAGGTGTTGCCGTCGATGTCGCCAATCGTGTAATTCAGTTGAGCAAGAGCGATTTTCATCTGTTTCGGAATTTGTCTTAATTATTTCAAGTGGCAAATTTAGTCATAATTTCCCTAAATTATAACTATCGGTGTGTTTTTTGCCATTTACAGCCATTATCACGACAGTCGGGATGTCTCTATTTGTTCGATACGAGTATGCGGTACGACCATGCGGGAGTTTCGCCCCAGACATGTTCGTTCAAAACATACCGTTCGCCCGTCATTGCATCGCGATATTCGCCCGCATAGATACCCGTGCGGTAATCGCTCAACACATTGTAAGGCGACAGATTCATCAGCACGACAACCCGATTGTCGGCCGTTTCGCGCACGAAGGTCATCATGCAGTCGGGCGCATTGTTGTTTATCTCGACAAACGAGCCTCCCGCATCGGCAGAACGAAGTGCGGGATTAGAGTGTTTGAGTGCGCACAAACGGCGATAGAACGATGTAAAGCGGTTTTCCTGTTGCAACGGCATCGGGTCTTTGTCGAAAAAGGCAAAAGAGTGGTCGTAGCCGTATTCCTGTCCCGTATAAATAAGCGGCAGGGATTGAGGCAGCACGAATGTCAGTGCGGCCATAATCTCGGCAGCCGCACCGAAACGCACGAATTCGCTGCCGTTCCACGAATTTTCGTCGTGATTCGAGGTAAACATCAAGCGCATGGCCCATTGCGGATAACGCTCGCGGTCGGCACAGACATAGTTGCGCAAATCCCATACGCGCCTTCTGCCCTGCGCCACATCGCAAAGAATATGGTGCAACTGCCAAGTATAGGAAGCGTCGAAAGCGTTGTCGAACAGATTTTGTTCCTCCGCTTCGGCCAACAGGAACACATCGGGTTTTATATGTTGCAGTTCCCGTCGTGCCTGTTGCCAAAATTCGATAGGCACAAGCATTGCCATATCGCAGCGGAAACCATCGATGTCGTGTTCGCGAAGCCAAAACGACATCGCATCGATTTCGCCGCGCCAAACCTCGCGGTTGGCATAGTTGAGTTTGGCCGTATCGTCCCAATCGCACGGCACCTTTGCCGAGCCGTCCGCATTGCGCTCATACCAATCGGTCGGACGGTCGGAGAGCCATGCGGCATCGCGCGAAGTGTGATTGGCCACCCAATCCAGCAAAACCCGCATGCCGAGACGGTGTGCTTCGGCGACAAAATCGTCGAAATCGGACATGGTGCCGAATTCGGGATTGACAGCATAGTAATCGCTAATCGAATAATAAGAGCCGAGATAACCTTTGCGGTTGATTCGGCCTATCGGAAAGACGGGCATCAGCCACAACGCATCGACACCGATGTTCCGCAACAGAGGCAACCTCTCTGCGGCAGACCGAAAAGTGCCTTCGGGCGTGGTCTGACGGATATTCATTTCGTAAATTACGGCATCGTAACTCCATGCAGCGTGTTTCATAAAGGCAGGTCGATTGTTTGCTCCGCAAAAATAGTACAAAGAAACGAATTGGGCAATTCATATTTTTGCGGTTTTTTTATTTGCAAATTCAATGATTAAATCATACCTTTGTGGCTACTTTGCAGGGGTTTGTCGGATATCGTAACCCGCAATCGGAGCGAAGACGGTTGGTTATTCGGCGACTACACGGCAAAAAGATACGCAAACGGATAATATTTACAACGAATATCAACGATGAAAAATCTCAAAACACTGCTTCTTTTGACAATTCTTGCAGCGGGGATAACGGCATGTTCGCCTCAAAAAAGAGTCGTCTATTTTCAGGACATTCAGGATAATGCCGCAATCCAGACGGCGACCGACCGGCAGATACGCATCAAACCTCTCGACCGGCTTACGATTGTCGTATCGAGCAAGGATCCCGAACTTGCCGCTCCGTTCAATGCCGCATCGTCATACAATTCGCTGTCGAGCAGCCCTATGGGTTCAAGTTCCACCAATGGTTCGCAATCGTTGCAGATACGCACCGTGGATGAGAGGGGCAATCTTTACATGCCGATTATAGGCGAAGTCTGCTGTGCCGGCAAAACCCGTTCGGAACTTGCCGAGGATATTGCACAGGCAATCATCGGCGGAGGTTACCTCAGCGACGCTTCGGTAAACATACAGTTCGCCGACATGAAAGTATTCGTCCTCGGCGAGGTTGCACGGCCCGGTCAGTACGACATCACGCGCGACAAAATTACCATTTTGGAAGCGCTTGCAATGGCTGGCGACATGACCATATTCGGTAATCGTGCCAACGTCAGCGTACACCGCAACGAGAACGGCGAAAACAAAGTCTATGTGTTGGATTTGTTGAAATCCGAATGCTTCTCCTCCCCGGGTTTCTATTTGCAACAGGGCGATGTGGTATATGTACAACCTAACAGATACAAGGCTGCAACGGCGGAAATCAACCAAAACCGTAATTTCTGGCTTTCGATTGTCAGCACTCTGTTGTCGGCGACTTCGATTATCATAGCCGTTTTGAACTACACGAAAGACTAATCCGCAATTAATCAAGCATACACAACATGGCAGAACAAAATCTGAACGAAACAGCCGTCAATGCGGCAGGGATGGAAGATGTGAACAGCATGCAGGCTTTCACCTTTCAGGACATAATGGAAATAGGATTCAGGAAATGGTATTGGTTTCTCTCCTCCGTCATCCTGTTTCTGATAGCCGGCTCCGTATATCTCATGTGGACGCCTCCCGTATATCAGCGCAACGCGACAATCATGGTCAAGGACTCGCGCAAGGGCAGCGGTGCAACGGAAGTGGCTGCATTCAGCGAGTTGGCAGGTTTGTCGTCGCGTCGCAATGTCGATAACGAACTCTATGTGTTGCAGGCTCGTCGGTTGATGCTCAGCGTCGTGGACAAACTCAACCTGTCGATTAACTACACCACGCGGAACGGTCTGCGCACAATCGACCTCTACAAGCGTTCGCCAATCAACGTAACATTCGTAAACGACAACGAGAACTCTTCGTCGTGCGCTTTCCGCGTCAAATTGTTGGAAGACCAAGTCGAAATATCGCACTTTGTACGAGGCAAGCAGAAGGGCGTGGATCCGAAAGCGGATAAGAATTTCATCACCACCGCACCTTACGGCGAGGCCATCGTAACACCGAGCGGTCAAATCGTGGTGGACAAGACCCTCTACATGGACGAGGATTATGTCGGCAAAACCATCACTGTATCGAAGAGCAACCGCGAGGCCATGGCATCGCGCTACCGTGCGGCAACCCAATCGTCGGTAGCCAACAAGATGTCGTCCATCATCACCATCTCGCTCAAAGATGTTGTTGCAAAGCGTGCCGAAGATGTCATAAACACCCTCATCGAGGTTTACAACAACGATGCAGTGTATGACAAGCAGCAGATTGCCGAAGCGACAGCCGACTTCATCGATGCCCGTTTGGCAATCATCAGCAAGGAACTCGGTTCGGTCGATAACGACATCCAGACCTTCAAGAGCAAGAACAACATGGTGGATATCGAGACAGAGACCAAGCGCAACATCTCCGAGAGTTCGAAACTCAAAGAGGAGGGTTTGAGCACCGACAGCCAGATTGAAATGGCCAAGTTCATCAAGGATTATCTGAACGATGCGGACAAGGCTCACAATCTTATCCCCGTAACCAGCATAGGCAACACCGGTTCGAGCGTATTGTCGAGTCAGATTTCCGACTACAACGAAATGGTGCTGCGCCTCGAGAAATTGCAGCAGAACGGAGCGACCAACAACCCAGTAATTCTGCAAATCGACCGCGATTTGGTAGCGATGAAGAATGCCATTCTCGCCTCGCTCGAATCCAACATCGCCACGCTCGAAATCAAGCGCGACAATCTGCGTCGCGAGGAGAACAAGACCAACAGCCGAATCAGTTCGGTGCCTTCGCAGGAAAAAGAGTACCTCTCCATCGCTCGTCAGCAGCGTATCAAGGAGGAGTTGTACCTCTATTTGCTCAACAAGCGCGAGGAGAATGCCATATCGCTGAACATCACCGAGAACAGCGCACGCATCATCGACTCGGCTTACGGTCCGTTCAGCCCTATTGCACCGCGCAAATCGATGATAATGCTGATGATGTTGGCACTCGGTCTTGCCGTACCGTTCTCGATTATCTATCTGCGCGAGATGTTCAACACGTCGGTACGCGGTCGTCGCGACATAGAGCGAGCCACGAGCGTACCTTATTTGGGCGACATCCCGACATTCGAAGGGCACATGCACCGCAGCGTTGCAGTACGCGAAAACGGCCGCGACAATGTATCGGAGGCATTCCGCATCATCCGTACCAATATGAACTTCCTGAATACGATGGAGGGCAAGCAGCAGGTTATACAGATTACCTCGTCCAATGCCCATGCGGGAAAGACGTTTATTGCCACCAACCTCGGTATGACGCTGGCATTCTCGGGACAGAAGGTGTTGATGATAGACCTCGACCTGCGTCGTCGCACGATGTCGAAACACATGGGACAACGCCACAATGCCAACGGCGTATCGAAGTTCATCAGCGACAAATCGGTCAAGGTTGCGGACATCATCTCCAAAACCGAACTTCACGAGAATTTCGACTGCATCTATGCCGGATTGCAACCGCCTAACCCTGCCGAGATGCTGATGTCGGGTCGTCTCGAAGAACTGATTAGCGAATGTCGCAAACACTACGACTCGATTATATTGGATAGCGTGCCTGCATTGGTTATCGCCGATGCCCTTATCACGAGCCGTATTGCAGATGTATGTCTGTATATCGTACGCGAAGGTCTGCTCGACCGTCGCCAGTTGCCGGACATCGATGCACTCTATCGCAGCAAGAAACTGCACAACATGTGCATCATCCTCAACGGCGCAAGCGAGCATAACCACCGCTACGGATACGGTTATACCTATACTTACGATTCGGATGGCGACGATGAGAAAAAATCCGTTTGGCGCAGACTGCTCGACAAAACGGGATTGCGCCGTCTGTTACTGAGACACGACTCGAAGAGAGCGATATATTAAACCGTAAACATCAACTACGCTCGATTGGAATGTCTCTTGTCGAGCGTAGTTTTTATACAAATTCGCGTATGGCAGGATTGATTATAGCCGTCGATTTCGATGGCACATGCGTAACCCACGAATACCCCTATATGGGTGTGGACATCGGTGCTGCACCCGTATTGAAAGAACTTACCGACAACGGCTGCCGGCTGATACTTTACACGATGCGCAGCGGCAGGTTGGAGAAGGAGGCTGTGGAGTGGTTCAAGCGCAACGGCATCCCGTTGTTTGCCATCAATTCCAATCCCGAGCAGAAACAGTGGACCAAGTCCGTCAAACCGCATGCCGATTTGTATATCGACGACAGTTCGCTCGGCTGCCCTTTGACGACATCGCAGCAATCGATTCGCCCGTTTGTCGATTGGGTGAAAGTACGCGAATGGCTCGTCAAAGAGGGATTTTTATAGCAATCGGACATATAATTCGGGCATAGATATTTGTTTGATACGAAAATTGTTCGTATTTTTGCGAACAAATCGAAAGACATGGCAAAAAAAGATTACAGCATCGGTCAGGAACAACTCGCCCGCTTTGCCAAGGCTATGGGACATCCCGCACGCATAGCGATATTGCAATTCCTTGCAAAGCAACCGGCGTGCTATTTCGGCGACATCCACGAGGAGTTGCCGATAGCCAAGGCTACGGTGTCGCAACATCTGAAAGAGTTGAAAAATGCCGGACTGATACAGGGCGAGGTTGAGCCGCCAAAGGTAAAGTATTGCCTCAACCGCAGCAATTGGGTACTCGCCAAAGTGTTGTTCAACCGCTTCCTCGGGCAGAGTTTGGGCAAGAAAGAGGGATGTTGCCGATGATTGGGGGTTGTCGATTTTTTTGTCGGCAATGTTCGTTATTCGGCGAACGACGAATTATAATTTATGGAATTATGAAGAGATATTTATCGGTAGCGGTAATGTGTCTGTTTGTCCTATCGGCAACGGCGCAGACAAAAGCGGATGGTCGAGTGGAGGTAATCTATTTTCACGGCAAACAACGCTGTGCGACATGTATGGCCATCGAGAAGCATGCACGCGAGGTGGTCGAGCAGGATTGTGCCGAAGCAAAGGCCGCCGGCAGACTCACCTTCAAGGTCGTGGACATTACGACGGCAGAGGGTGCAAAACTCGCCAAAGAGTATCGCGTAACATGGTCTTCGCTCTACATCAACAGCATTGCAGACGGCACCACAACGCGCTACAACCTTACGCAGTTTGCCTTCAAGAATGCGCGGAACAATACCGACGAATTCAAAAAGGGCATAAAGCGCAAAATCGACGAATTATTGAGATAACGGCATGATGAACTTTCTGCAAACATGGCTCGAAGGCAGCGATGTACCTGTGCTGACAGCCTTCATTCTCGGACTACTTACCGCCGTAAGTCCCTGTCCTCTTGCAACGAACATCACGGCAATCGGATTTATAGGCAAGGAGATAGAGAGCAGAAACCGCATATTTCTCTACGGCATTCTGTACACGTTCGGACGCATGGCAGCCTATTCGTTGCTCGGTGCGCTGTTGATATATATGTTGCGGCAAGGCATTGACACCTTCAATCTGCAATCCGCAGTCGGCCATTGGGGCGAACTGCTGCTTGCCCCCGTACTGCTTATCGTGGGTGTGGCGATGCTTGTCGGCGACCGTCTGCCGCTGTCCCGCTTGGGTTTCAATGCGTCGGAGCGCACAGAGAGGTTGCGCGGTGCATGGGGCAGTTTGTTGCTCGGCATTCTGTTTGCCATGGCATTCTGCCCGACGAGCGGTCTGTTCTATTTCGGCATGCTTATCCCGATGTCCGCATCGGCTGTCGGCGGCTATGCACTGCCCGCTGTCTATGCCCTTGCCACAGGTTTGCCCGTTGTGGCAGTGGCTTGGATTATAGCATACAGCATGGCGAATATCGCGGGCTTCTATCGCAAAATGCAACTATTCCAACGGTGGCTCAACCGCTTGGTGGCAGCACTGTTCATAGCGGTAGGATTGTATTACGCATATACATTTTATCTGTAACGATATGGGAAAGAGTGAAAAGAGGGGTTTTTGGGCTACCCTGTTTTTAGCAAAGCCCTGCAAATGCGCTTGCAGCGGAGACTGCAACGCACCTGCCGCACAAGCGGAGCCAATCGGCCAAACCGTTGCCGACCCAAAGGCGATAAAGGAGATAAAGGTACTCGGTCCAGGTTGCGCCAAATGCAAAAGCACCTTTGCAACAATCGAAAAGGTTGTCAAGGCAAACGGCCTCGCTGCGGTACCAACAAAGGTGGAGGACATCGAGGAGATTATGCGCTACAATATCATAACCACACCCGCCATAGTAATCGACGGCAAGGTCGTGTCGAAGGGCAAAGTGCCTACGGAGGCGGAGGTCGAAAAGTTGCTCGGGCTGTAAAGGAGGGCGAAGATGATTCAAAATTTTGCAGATTGGCTGACATATTCGGTCATCGGGTTGGAGAGTACCACGCCGCTCGGCGATGCAGTCGATTTTTTCATCTATGACAACATAAAAATTTTGCTGTTGCTGTTTCTTATCAGCAGCATTATGGGCATAGTGAATGCCTATTTCCCAATCGAGAGGTTGCGACACTATCTGCTCACGCACCGACTGTACGGAGCGCAATATCTGTTGGCTGCGGTGTTCGGTGCAATCACGCCGTTTTGCTCCTGCTCCTCGATACCGCTTTTCATCGGCTTTGTCAAAGGGGGCATTCCGCTCGGCGTAACTTTGGCATTCCTCATCACCTCGCCCCTCGTAAACGAGGTGGCAGTGGCCATGTTTCTCGGCTCGTTCGGGGTGCAGGCAACGACAATTTATGTCGTCAGCGGCATTCTGTTGGGCTGTGTCGGAGGCATGGTGTTGGGACGCATGCGCCTCGAACCCTTTTTGAGCGATTGGGTCCGGCAGATGCAGGCGCAATCGGAGCAACAGACGGCAGAATGGGAACATGACGGTACGACCTTTCTCGGTCGTCTGCCCGCAATCTTCCGAGAGGCTTGGCGGATTGTACGGGGAGTGTTGCCCTATGTTGTAATCGGAATCGGCATAGGCGCATTCATGCACGGATTCGTTCCCGAAGGATTTTTCGAGCAATATATGTCGCGCGATAATTGGTATGCAGTACCGATGAGCGTACTGCTTGCCGTGCCTATGTATGCCAATGCAGCCGGCATCGTACCGGTCGTCGAGGTGTTTGTGGCAAAAGGCATCCCGCTCGGCACGGCCATAGCCTTTATGATGGCTGTCGTCGGGCTGTCACTACCCGAAGCCGCATTGTTGAAAAAGGTAATGAAATGGCAGTTAATCGCCATCTTTTTCTCAACCGTAACGCTGTTTATCATTATCTCGGGGTATATATTCAACACTGTTCTCTGACTCAAACGGCAACAACGAAGCGGAGCGTTCCGAACTGGAACACTCCGCTTGTTGTATGGGAGACTACCCTATTTCGTAACCCTTTCGAGCCACTTGACCATCGACAGCATCACTCCCATCGACACGAGGCAAACTGCAAGGAACACGCCCCAGCACTCCCAAATAGGCCATGCATTATACATCAGCGGACCTATGAAGATAAAGAGGTTGCCGATTGCCGTTGCACCGAGCCACAAGCCTTGACACAGGCCGACCATGTGTCGCGGAGCGACCTTAGACACGAACGAAAGGCCGAGCGGCGAGATGAACAATTCGGCAACGGTAAGGAAGAAATAGGTAACTATAAGTACCCACGGGCCTGCCTTTGCCAATCCCAAAGCAGCCATCTGTTCGGCATTCAGCGCACGGAACTCCTCGCCCGACGGATAACCGCAGATGTAGGAATATACGAGCAGAAACAGATATGCCAAACCGGCGATAAACATACCGATAGCGATTTTTCGCGGAGTGGAGATACTCTTGCCGCGACGAGCGAGCGCACCGAAGATAACCATAATAATCGGCGTCAGTATAATCACGAATGCAGGATTGAGAGCCTGCCAGATTTCGGGTGCTATTTTATCGGTATCGACAAAATCGCGGGCGAAAACCGACAGCGACTGTCCGTTCTGATGGAACGACAGCCAAAAGAAAATGGCGATGCCGAGCACTGCGAACAGAGCATACAGACGCTGCTTTATCTCGGTGGCCATGGCGATACGCTCCTCGTCCGTATATGTAACCGCCGCCTTTTGTTCCTTCTTGGCAGGTTGCGGGAATATCCGCTTGGTACCGAGGAAAATCAGCAGCGAAACCAGCATGGCGGCAACCGATGCGACGAACGAGAAATGGATGCCCGTATTGAACACATCGATATACTCGGAGCAGAATTGCGTCAGATTGTCGTAAGGCACGGCAGTAACCTTGGCCATGGTCTCGGTAAATTTGGTCGTTACCTCGCCATTGGCAAGATATTGGTGGCAGAGAGCCGGCATATCGGCATTATAGACGAAGTTGTGGACGCGCAACCACCACTCGCGCAACAACGGAGCGACAAACGGTGCTATCAAACCGCCGATATTGATGAAGACATAGAAAATCTGGAAACCCGAGTCGCGTTTCTCTTTGGCTGCCTGCAATGCAGCGTCGCCCTTTTTGGCTGCCTCCGCCTCAAATTCGTCGTACATTTTTCCGACGATGGCTTGCAGATTGCCCTTGAACAGACCGTTACCGAATGCTATGCAGAACAGGGCAAGGCAGGTAAAGACGAGTATATACCACCAATTATTGCCTCCGTCAACGATAACGCCGTCGGTACTTCGGCTGAACAACGGAACGGCAAGCGCAATATAGCCGACAGCCATAATGATAAGGCCCCACTGGATGGTCTTGTTATAGTTCTGCGAACGGTCGGCTATCACGCCGCCGACCAAACTCAAAACATAGATACCGCAGTAGAAAACCGAATAGATAATGCCTGCCGTAGTGTCGGACAATCCGAACTTGGAGACAAGAAACAGCAACAGCACCGCGTTCATAATATAGTAGCCGAATCGCTCGCCCATATTACTCAATGCCGCAGCCAACAAACCTTTGGGGTGTCCTTTGAACATAGTTGAAAAGTATTGTTTGGTTAAAAATTCGTATCGTTCAAAACAATATGAAGCCAAAGATACGAAAAAATTTTATACCTCCAAACAGCAGCAAATGTTTGCGCTGTCGCGAAAAAAAACTATATTTGTATATAAACTGTACGAATATGAGCGAAAACCTCAACCGATTGCCTATCGTAGAGCAGGACGAATGGCTCCTACCCGTGGAGGAGGAGTTGAACAGACGCAATGCGATGTATCGCGAACACATGCAGGATATAGAGCGCAGCAGCGGGTCGATTGTCGGGTATGCCAACGGTTACCGTTATTTCGGTTGGCAATACGACGATGTGTTGTGCGGTTGGTGGTTTCGCGAATGGTTGCCCGAGGCGAAGGATGTCTATCTGTTCGGCGATTTCAATAATTGGCAACGGACGCAGTTGCGTTTGGACAAGGATGCGAACGGCGTGTGGAGCATCTTTCTGCCCGATGCCATGTATGCCTGTCGTCTGACACACGGTTCGCTCTACAAAATCCACGTTCACGGCGCAAACGGTTGGCACGACCGCATTCCGGCATACGCCACACGGGTCGTGCAGGACGAACAGTCGAAGAATTTCACGGCGCAATTTTGGGTGCCGCAACCTTTCGACTGGTCGGGCGACGATTTCGACATCGCAAAGAATACTCCGTTGCTGATTTACGAAACCCATATCGGCATGGCACAAGAGCGCGAAGGAGTCGGCACATACGCCGAATTCGAGAAAAAGGTGTTGCCGATTGTGCGCCGCGACGGTTACAATGCCATACAGATTATGGCTGTTGCCGAACACCCCTACTACGGCTCGTTCGGTTATCACGTCTCCAATTTCTTTGCGCCATCATCGCGATTCGGCACGCCCGAAGAGTTGAAGTCGCTCATCCGACGGGCGCACTCGATGGGAATAGCCGTTATCATGGATTTGGTGCATGCCCACTATGTCAAGAATCTCAACGAGGGCATCAACGAATTGGACGGCTCGCCGCATCAATACTCGAAAGAGGGCGAAGCGGGTTATCAAAAGTATTGGGACTCGAAACTATTCGACTACGGCAAGCGCGAGGTGCAACATTTTCTGCTCTCGAATGTCAAGTATTGGTTGGACGAATTTCATTTCGACGGCTACCGTTTCGACGGCGTAACGTCGATGATATATCATCATCACGGCTACATCGATTTCGATAGTCGCGAAAAGTTCTTCGACGAGGGCGTAAATCGCGATGCGATTGTCTATCTGACGCTTGCCAACACGTTGATTCATTCGTTCCGGCCATCGGCGGTTACCATAGCCGAGGATGTTAGCGGTATGCCGGGGATGTGCCGCACCATAGAGGATGGAGGCATAGGATTCGATTACAGGCTCGGAATGGCTCTGCCCGACTTTTGGATAAAGTTGCTCAAAGACGAGAGCGACGAGGAGTGGAACATCGACGAGATGTGGTCGGTTATGACCAACCGTCTGCCGCAGGTCAAAACAGTGGCATACGCCGAGTCGCACGACCAAGCATTGGTCGGCGACAAGACGATAGCATTCCGACTGATGGACAAAGAGATGTACTACGCGATGAATCGTACCTCGCAAAATCTCGTCGTGGAGCGCGGAATGGCTCTGCACAAGATGATTCGACTGATGACCATATCGACGGGAGGCGAAGCGTATCTGAATTTTATGGGCAACGAGTTCGGGCATCCCGAGTGGATAGATTTTCCTCGCGAGGGCAACGGTTGGAGTTATGCGCACGCAAGACGGCAATGGTCGCTCGCCTCGAACGGGTTTTTGCGCTATTCGCAGTTGGGCGATTTCGACAAGGCGATGTTGCGCCTCGTAAAACGATACGGCGTATTGTCGGACGGCTATCCGTACCTGTGGCAACGCGACCATGCAAACAAGACGCTCGTATTCTCGCACCGAGGGCTGCTGTTCGTATTTAATTGGCATCCCGAAGCCTCGATACCCGATTATGCGACCGAGGTGCCATGGGCAGGAAAATACGAAATGGTACTCTCGACCGACGAGGAGCGTTTCGGCGGATTCGAGCGCGAAAAGGCGGGTACGGAGCATTTCTCGTACACCGAACACGATGCCGACGGCAATGCGCACCACTACATCCGCATCTACAATACGGCACGCACGGCAACGGTATTCAGGTGGCGAAAATAAATTTGAGAGCAAACGACAAGGGCAGGCGTACGCCTGCCCTTGTCGTTTGATTGCCGTACATAACTTATATCGTACCGCCGATTTCCCACCAAAAGGCGCGAATACCGAGTTTTTCGTTCTCGGCGTCGATACGGCGGACGGCATCGAGAAATTCCGAAGCCTTCGGCTCTTCAACCATGGCGATAAGAGCGGAGTTCATCGTCGGCCAAGCGTTGGTGCCGAGATGCGGGTCGCCCGTGAGCATTCCGCAACCTTCGACCTCCTCCCAGCCCGTATAACCCCGTACACCGAGCCGTTTCATCTCGTGAAGCACCTCTTCGTAAAGTGCCTGATTACATGACAAAAATATCGCTTTCATAACTTTTTACGCATTTAATTGTGCCTGTTTACGCTCCAAGCGACGCTGCTTGCGAATCGCCAGCGAGGTAAACAATACCGGAATAAGGAATAAGGTGATGAGCGTCGAGAACGACAGACCCCAAGCCACTGCCATACCGAGCGAGTTCCACATCTCGGAGCCGACACCGTTGCCGAGTGCCATAGGTATCATACCGATAACGGTCGTCAGGGTGGTCATGAGGATAGGACGCAGACGGGAGCGGCCTGCCATAACCACAGCCTCGTAAATAGGCACCTCGCGGTCGATACACAAGCGGGTGTAATCGACCAGCACGATACCGTTGTTCACCACGATACCGATAAGCATCAGGATACCGAGCAGACCCATCACACCGACAGCCGTACCCGTAATCCAGAATCCGATGAACACACCCACGAGGGCGAACGGCAATGCAAACATAATCACAAACGGATATGTGAGCGACTCGAACTGCGATGCCATAATCACGAATACCAGAATAATCATAATTGCCATGAGGGCAAAGAGGTCGGCGAATGTATCCTGTTGATCCTCGAACGAGCCGCCGAATCCCCACGACAATCCTGCCGGCAAATCCATCTTGTTGATACCCGCTGCCGTAGCCTCGATAACCTGCGACAAGGCGTAACCGTGGCCGATGGAGCCGGAAATCTTGATGTAACGCGAACGGTCTTTACGCTCGATTGTAGGCGGTGTGGTCGTTTCGAACACGCGACCCAAATCGCGCACCTTGATAGCCTGACCTGCGGAGTTGTAAAGGGTAATGTTCTCGATATCCTCTACCGATTCGCGGTATTTCTTGGCATAACGCACCAGAATATCGTACTCCTCACCATCCTCGCGATAGTACGAAGCAACAGAGCCGTTCACACGGTTGCGAAGGAACATGGCCGCAGTAGAGACATTCAGACCGTTCATCGCCAACTTCTCGCGGTCGAACTCGACCTGAACCTCCGGCGTATATTCGTCGCGCGAAATGGTAACCTCGGTACAACCCTCGATGCCGAGCATCATCTGCTTAATCTCCGCTGCAACGCGGTCGGTTTCGGCAAGGTCGTAGCCGTAGAGTTCGACATCGACCGACTGCTGACCACCCGCACCACGCTGCATACCCGATTCCAGCACTTGGAATGTACGAATCTCGGGATATTGGCGCAAATCGGCACGCATGAGGTCGCCGAGTTCGGACAAAGTACGCTTACGCTCGGTCTTCTTGACGAGCGACAAGTTGAACGACATGTAGTGCGTACCGTTATCCTGAATGGCTGCAAAGGTGTTATCGGTATCGGCGACACCCTCGCTGACGTTGATGGTCTTAATCTCCGGATACTTCTCGCGGAACTGTGCGACGATGCGCAGAGCGAGGTCGCGGGTAATCTCCTGGCGGGTACCGACAGGCAGTTTGACCGTAATGCTAATACGGGCATTATCCTGCGTAGGGAAGAATTCGGTTTTGAGGTTCGGGCCTATACCGACCAGCACCGCAACGAACAGCGCGACAGCACCTGTAACCGTAGTGCGGCGATGATGCACAGCCCAATTCAGCGCACGGCCGTATTTTTCATCGAGCCAAGCGACTGCCGCATCGACATATTTCTGCAACGGCGACTTTTTCGGGTTGAGTTTCATCATGAGCGAACACAACACCGGAGTAAAGGTCAGTGCGGCAGCAGTCGAAACGGTAAGCACGATGGTTACCATCCAACCCATAGGCTTGAACAGCACGCCCGCCATACCGGAAATCATCGTCAGCGGCAGGAATACGGCAATGGTTGTCAGCGTCGAGGCGATAACCGACACACCCACCTCTTTGGTTGCGAATATGGCGGCCTGCTTCGGACGCTCGCCCCTATCGACATGCGAGGTGATATTCTCCAATACCACGATGGCATTATCGACGACCATACCGATTGCAATGGAGAGCGAACTCATGGTGATAATGTTC
Source organism: Alistipes sp. (assembly GCA_051875395.1). Lineage (GTDB taxonomy): Bacteria > Bacteroidota > Bacteroidia > Bacteroidales > Rikenellaceae > Alistipes. The sequence continues at coordinate 26,207 of JBJEGV010000017.1, forward strand.
AGCGTCTCGCCCGATGCAAGGATATAGATAAGAGCCGAGAGCAACGAAATAGGAATCGTCAGCACGATGATAATCGTCGCACGCCAACGGCCGAGCGAGAGCATCACCACGAACATTACGGCGATGAAGGTAATCATAATCGTATTTACCAACGAATCCGCCGTATCGAGGATGTTGTCGGAGGTATCGATGAACGGCACCACCTTGACATCCGAAGGCAGCGTTGGCTCAATCTCCTTCAACTTTTCGCGAACCTTCTTTGAAATCTCGACCGAGTTGGCACCCGTCTGCTTCTGGATAATCATCAGACCGGTGCGCTCGCCGTTGCTGTAACTCTCCTGAGTGCGTTCCTCCTGCGTATCAGATACCGTAGCGACATCGCGCAGGTAGATGTTCGCGCCGTTGCGGGTACCGATGACGACATTCATCATCTCGGAAGCGTCGTTGAACTCCTGATCGACGCGCAGCGAGTAGGTGTTGGAGCCGACATCGAATGTGCCGCCCGGAAGCGAACGGTTTTCGTAGGCGATGACCTGTGCGATACCCTCGATGGTTACGCCATATGCCTCCATCTTGTAAGGGTCGCAGTATATCTGTACCTGACGCTCCGGAATACCCTGTACCGACACCGTACCCACACCGCTCACACGAGCCAACGGAGTGGAGACACGGTCGTCGATGATTTTGTACAATCCGCTCCAACTCTCGTTCGCCCTGATTGACATGAGCATAATAGGAATATCGTCCGTACCGAATTTGAAGATGATTGGCGTATTCACATCGTCGGGCAGCGAGTTGCTGACCATGTCGAGTTTGTCGCGGATGTTCGCCGTTGCAACCTCGACGTCGGTACCGTACTCGAATTCGAGCGTAACGACAGAGATGTTCTCCTTGGATTTGGAGGTGATGTGTTTCAGGTTATCGACACTGTTCAACACATTCTCCATAGGTTTGGTAACGTTCTCCTCGATATCGACGGCACTCGCACCCGGATATGCCGTGATTACCATAATCTGCGTCGTATCGATATGCGGGAAGAGGTCGATAGGCAGTTTAAGGTAGGAGAACACACCCAATATGGCGATTGTCGCAAAGACGAGAATCGTCGTTATCGGGTTATTGACTGATGTTTTGTATATATTCATTGTCGATTGCTATTTATTCAGTTCCACCTTTTCGCCGTTGGTCAGCACGTTCTGACCTGCCACAACAACCTGCTCGCCTGCCTCGATACCCGAGAGAATCTCGTATTCGGTATCCAGACGACGGCCAACCTCGACCTTGCTGTAACGCACGGTCTCGTCGGCAGGATTGTAGATATAGACGTAACGATCGCCCGAACCCATGAGTTTCAACACAGCACGGTCGGAGACAACGATGTGGTTGGCTTTGCCGTGAGGCATCGTAACGCGGGCGAACATACCCGGACGAATACGCTCGTCGTTGTTCGGCAGCGACACCTCGACAGGGAATGTACGGGTCGTGTTGTCGATTGTAGGATAGATGCGCTTAACCGTTCCGACAAACTGCTCGTCGCCGTAAGCATCGAGCGTAACATAGATTTTCATGCCGCGCTTAACGATGCGGAAGAGGTTCTCCGAGACGTTAATCATAATTTTTACGGGACGAATCTGCTCGACCACGAGAATAGGATTGTTGCCCGACATATCGCCGTTATCGTAGTTACGCGCAGTAACGATACCCGATACGGGCGAAACGAGCGTCGTATTCTCGGCAAGGTTGTCGTAGGTCGATTTGGTTACCTCGTATGTCAAACGGCGCGAATCCCACTCCGATTTCGACGCTCCGCCGAACTCGTAAAGTTCGTTGGTACGCTCGAACTCCTTCTTGGCATTCTCCAACTGCGCCTTTGCCTGCACCAATGCCGAACGGTCGAGTTCCACAAGCAACTCCCCTGCCTTGACATGGTCGCCCACATCGAACAGAATGCGCGAGATACGGCGCGAGGATTGCGGCGAGATGTTGTTCACCACCTGTGCCTCGACGGTACCCGTAAACGTTGTCTGCTGAATCACGTCGCGCTTGGTTGCGGTCTCGACCGAAACCTTGTGCAGTACGACCGTGTCTTCTGCCTGTTTGGTTTTGTTGTCCGAGCAGGAAACGCCTGCTGCAATCACGCTCACACAAAGGAGCGTCTTCAAAATTGACGATTTCATAATTTATTTCTTCTCTGTTATTTATTCTCCGTTTTACCCAAAATCTTGTCCAAAGATACTTTCGACGTAAGGAAGTTGTAAACCGACTGATTGCGGCTCAACTCCGCCTGTGTCAGTGCCAACTGCGAGTTGTCGATTTCGACGAGCGTACCGCTGCCGACCTCGTATCGTTTGACGGCTATGTCGTAACCGCGTTGTGCCTGTGCAACCGTGGCATTGGACGAATGGAACTGCTTGATGCTTGTATCCATGCTGTTTACATACTGCACGATGGACACCTGCAACTGCCGCTCCGTATTTTCGCGCTGCAATCTGATGTTCGACAGATTCAGACGAGCCTGACGAGTGGCAGCACGCTTGGCATTGCCCGCAAAAATCGGGATGTTGAGTTGCACGCCCGCATACGAATAGGGATTCCACGCATCGCGCACAAAGAATTTGCCGTCGTTGCCCAATGCCGTGTACAGATATGCGGCATTAATCGACAATGTAGGCACGTTTGCCATCTTTGTAAGACGCAGAGCCTTCTGCAACTGCTCGGTCTGCAAATCCAACTGCTTCATCGTGGAGTTGGCATCGAGGTTGAGTTGCGAAAGTTCGTAGCCGTAGTTCATCGTCTGCTCGTAATCCATCAGTGACCCGACGACATCGATATTGCGCGAGAGGTCGAGACCGAGCAACGCCTTCAACTGCCACAACGTAAGCGTTATGCTGTTTTCCGCCTCGAAAAGATTGGGAATGGCATTCTGCACCGATACGTTGGAGGTGATGAGGTCGTACTCCGAAACCGAGCCGACATCGTATTTTTTCTTTACATTCTTGTTGTTCTCCACCGCATTGTCGTAAACGCGCTTATAGACATTGTAGGATTCTTTGGCAAGCAGCACCGCATAGTAGGCTTTGGTAACCTGCTCGACCATGTCCAAACGCGACGAACGCGCCTTCTCGACAGCCAATTCCACGTCGAGCGCCGACACTTTGAGGTTCGTCCACAGTTGGGCGTTTACAATCGGCATCGATGCCGTAAGACCGCCATTGAACGAGTTGTCGGAGCCGACCTTGATAGATTGAGTCTGCCCTCCGAAATCCATGCTCATCGTCTGCTTCTCGATGACACGCTGATACTGTGCCGTAGCATCGATTTGCGGGTAAAGACTTGCGTAAGTACCCTGCTTGGCATAGCGTTTGATTTCAATCTCCTGATCGGCGACTTTGATTGTCGGATTCTCGCTGAGCGCAATCTCCAACGCCTGTTCCAGAGTGAGGGTCAATACATCTGCCGACTGTTGGGCAGTGGCCGTCATGCCGAATGCAATCAAACCCAAAAATAAAACCAGTTTTCTCATACTTTTAGTTGATAATATAAACCTTAAATTTCCAATTCGTATTTCGCTTTCAACGCATCAATACGGCTGACCCCTTCTACGGTCGCTATACCGCGGAAGAAGTTTACGATGGTGTACATAAATGCGTCTTTGTGTGTAACGCCTTCGGGCAATACGATATTGTCCCGTTGGAAAAATACACCTGTTACGGTGTAATAAAAGATAGTAACCGACAGTTCTATATTCACGCTGCGCTCGATAAGACCCGCCTCGATAAGCGAGAGAATCATCGTATGCAGACGTGCCAATCCGTCGCGCGTCTGCTCCGAACGAACGCGGTCGAAAACGGCAGGATAGAACTTTTGGAGGTTGCGCATCATGCGACTATGATGTTCGTCGCTGTCCAGCATCACGCGAATACCGACGAACATCGCCTCTATCTTATCGTCATATTGGCTGCACTGTCTCTCGAATTCGTCAATATTGTCGCGATGCAGATGCGTCATGCACAAATAGAGCAACTCCTCTTTGTCGGCGAAAAGTTCGTACAGCGTACGCTTCGACACCCCGAGCGATTGGGCTATGTCGTCCATGCGGATAGCCTTGATACCCTGCTCCGCAAACATCTTGGCGGCTTGCGCGATTATGTGTTCCCGTTGCGACATCACTCTTTCTTTTATGATTCAACGGTGCAAAAATAGACAAAAAACTTTATAAACCAAAAAAGTTTTCAAGTTTTTTAAGTTTTTTTTTCGCAAAAAACGCCATCTCTGCCTGCACCACAGGCAGATAAGCAGCAAAAACCGTACACAATATACAGATTCAGGCTTATTTGCGGACAATACGACGGAAAGGCAGCCGCATAACGCCGAAGAAGGCTTCGCCGAATATACTGCTCGACATTTTGGATTCGCCGGCCTCGCGGTCTATGAAAATAATCGACTCCTCACCGACACGGAATCCCAATCGCCAAGCGGTATATTTCATCTCTATCTGGAAACCGTAACCGACCATCCGTACCGCATCGAGATCGATACTTTGCAGCACCTCGCGACGGTAGCCCACGAAACCCGCCGTAGCATCGCAAACGGGCATACCAGTAACCAACCGCACATAGCGCGAGGCGAAATAGGAGACAAGCAGTCGCGACAGCGGCCAATTCACGACATTCACGCCCCTGACATAGCGCGACCCGACCACAACGTCGGCATCGGTGGCAAGGCGATTGACCAAACGGTGCAAATCGTCGGGATTGTGCGAAAAGTCGCAATCCATCTCGAATATCATATCGTAGTCGCGTTCCAAAGCCCAACGGAAACCCGCTATGTACGCCGTACCAAGACCGAGTTTGCCCGTGCGTCGAATGATGAAAATACGGTCGGGATGCAGACGCATCTCGTTCTCGACAATCGCTGCCGTACCATCGGGCGAGCCGTCATCGACAAAAAGCATATCGAATTCGTCGGCAAGCGACAACACCTTGTCAATCATCCGAGCCACATTCTCCCGCTCGTTGTAGGTGGGAATAATAACCAATTTACGCATAATCACATCATTTTATCGAAACGGCGACGACCGAACGCATATCTCAACAATACGGAGCCTTTATATATAAGGTGCGACTCACCCGTTGCCGCACCGCGAATGGCCTTGCGTTCGCGCGAAAGGCGCGGATGCCATGCGATAAAATCGCGATAGGCCTGCCATACAGCCTTGAATCCGCCCGTATTGCCTTCGAGCAGGTAACTTACGGCAGCCATGGCATCGAGCAACGGACGCACTATGGCGACAACCGCCCGCTGCAACGGCGAGGCGCAACGGTAGAGCATCGCAAGGTTGTTGCGGTGGTTGAAAAATATCTTGCGTGGCGAGCCTGCCGCAATGGTACCGCCGCCCAAATGGAAAACCCTGCTTGCCGGCTCTACCACGACTTTATATCCCGCCAACTGCACCCGCCAACAAAAATCTATCTCCTCCATGTGTGCAAAAAACGCGCCGCACAATCCGCCCAAAGCGAAAAACACGTCGGCTCGGCAGCACATTGCCGCGCCTCCGACCCAAAATACGCTGCGACGGTCGTCGTATTGCCCGTTGTCCCGCTCCGTGCGATTGAGAATGCGTCCGCGACAAAACGGATAGCCCAAAAAGTCGATATATCCGCCCGCTGCTCCCGCATACTCGAAGCAATCGCGATTGAGGTACGAAAGGATTTTCGGTGCAACGACAGCCACGTCCGATTGCGTCGCAAGCACCTCCGTAAGCGGAGCGAGCCACCCTTCGGCAGGTTCCACATCGGAGTTGAGCAACACAAACGCATCGTACCCCTCCAACTGTGCCAACGCGCGGTTGTAACCTTCGGCAAAACCGTAGTTTTCGGGCAACTCTATAAGCCGCACCGTCGGAAAATCGTTACTCACCACTGCGCGCGAATCATCCGTCGAGCCGTTGTCTGCCACGACAATATCGGCATCGGGAGTATTGGCGACCACGGCAGGCAAAAAACGGCGCAGATGCTCCGCTCCGTTCCAATTCAATATGACTACTGCCGTTTTCATCGTTGCAATGTATAAAATTTACGCCTGTTGTTCCGGCTCCGGTTTGTGTTTGTATTTCCAACGGTTGTGCGACCACATCCACAATTCGGGACAGCGCACGATTGTCTGCTCCAAGCAACGGACATAGCGTTCGGTTATCTCGTGCCGCTCCACCTGCTCATGGCCGTCGTATATCATTTTGTATTCGCAACGGTAGTAGCCCCGACGAATACGGTTGAGTTCGAGATAGAACACCGGCAGACCGAATTTCAACGCCAACTGCTCGCCGCCGTCGAAAAAGAGCGAATCGTGATTGAGGAAGCGATACCAATGCACCTCGCCGCGAGGAGGCGAATTTTGGTCGGAAATCAAGCCGATTACCAAATGTCGTCCGTCGATACCGTCCTTGTGATTCATGTAATAGCGCATGAACTGCTTGCTCGAAACCGTATCGACCGAATCCATCCGACGCAGACGCAGATAGAATTTGTCCATCGCCTTGTCCTTTATCGGATGATATGCCACCACAAGACGATGATTGAGCAACCAAAGCGATGCAAAGGTGTAGTATTCCCAAAAACCGTAATGCGAGGTCAGTGCCACTGCATTGCGCCCCGTGATAATATCGTGCAAATCGGAGGTGCCGTGGAACGTTACGCGCCTTGCCCTCTCCCTGTCGCTCATACCCGACAACGTAAGCGTATTGACCACCATCTCCGCCAAAGTGTGGTAGTATCGGTGGCAGATGCCCAGAATCTCCTCGCTGCTCTTGTCGGGGAACGAATCGGTCAGTTGGCGGATTATGAGCCGACGACGATAACGCACAGCATAGCGGAGAATGACATATATCAACTCCAACAGTACATAATACTGAAACCAATACGGCAGTCCCGAAATAACACGGCTCAAAATCCACATCGATTCGGCACGCACGCTGCGTAATATGTCATTCGCCAATTTACCCATTCTCTCTCTCCTCAACCTCGACTTGGTGCGATTTGCGCCCCTTACCCGCAAGCACTATTACAAATTCGCCCTTCGGCTCGTGGTCGCGAAACCATTGCGCGACCTCGGCAATCGTACCGCGCACCGTCTGTTCGAATTTTTTAGTCAGTTCGCGCGAAACCGACACGTTGCGGTCGGCTCCGAAGACCTCCGCCATCTGTTCCAAACACTTGACTACACGGAAAGGCGATTCGTAGAAAATCATCGTCCGTTCCTCCTCCGCAAGTTCTTCCAACCGCTTGGTGCGCCCCTTCTTTTGAGGCAGAAAGCCCTCGAAACAGAATTTATCGCACGGAAAACCGCTCTGCACCAATGCCGTAATCAATGCTGTGGCACCGGGCAGAGTTTCGACCTCTATACCCTGCTCGATGCAGGTACGGACAAGCAAAAAACCGGGGTCGGAAATCCCCGGCGTACCCGCATCCGACACCAACGCCACATCGCGACCCTCCGCAATCATGCGGGCTACGGCCTCGACCGTGGCATGTTCGTTGAATTTGTGATGCGGCCGCATGGGCTTCTCGATACCCAAATGGCGAAGCAGCACGGAACTCGTGCGCGTATCCTCCGCCAAAATCAAATCCACCGACTGCAACACCTTGACGGCACGCAAAGTGATGTCGTCGAGATTGCCTATCGGTGTCGGGACTATATAGAGTTTTGCCATCTGCTCGAATCTATTTTCCGAATTTGCGCTGAATCAAATCCATAATCAGTTTTGCTCCGTCCGAACCGCTGCGCCACGAATAGTTTTCGATGATATGCACCATGCAGTCGTCGAGATTATCGAAAGCATCGATTGCCGAAACAGCCTTTTCGTATGCCTCTTCATCGCCGCCGAACAGGTCGCGCAGAAGCAGAAAACGGTCGTTTATGCCTATCGCACCGCGCAACGATGTTACGGGAGCCGATTCGGCAATACCCTTCGGACGCACTATTGCATCCCCGACCGTTCGACCGTCGGCATGCAACACCTCGCCGAGTACCGCATGGCCGCACGACGACACGCCATCCGATGCAGGGCTGTCGGACGATGCCGATTGGACTGGATTGGAAGCCGTCGGCATTAGGTCTGCATCGTCCTTGTACAGCGACAGTATAACATTGCGTCGTGCATGGCGCGGAACGACTATATCCTTGTCGTCGAACAGGGCTTTGTCCGCATCCTGTACAGCAGGTTCGGCAGACGATGTCGCTGCATCGCTCTGCGCCGTTTCGGCAGATTGTTCCGTTACGATTGGTTGCTGTGCAGTTTCGGCAGGCTGTTCGGTGGTTGCGACAGGCTGTTCTGTTAGGACCGTCGGTCGCTCCGATTCGATGGTCGGTTGCTGCACGCTCTCGGAGACGGATTGCTCCGATTCGGGCGCATTCGTTGCCGCTTCGTCCGACTCAACAGCTTGCTGCTCTGCATCAGGCACGCCGACCGATACCGGTTTCTCCGTCGTTACACCCTCTAAACGCAACGCAGAATAGATACGGCGCAACTCCTCCAAAACCACATCGCGCTCCAATTCCGACACTTCGTCCCCATGCCAACCATCGACAAGGGTTTGCACACGCTGCAAAGCACTTTTTATCTCTTTTTTGTCCATTCCGACGCAATTTTTCGTCTACGCAATTTACAAAGATAGCCATTTTTTACAAAACAGCAAAACCGAACATCGCAGCATACCGGCTTTGCGTAATCCAAAACGAATGTCGGGCTGTTTATCCGCCACCCGCAAAAAAAATGAAAGCCCCGCTTGGTCGGGACTTTCAAACAGACGGGCAAATCGGCATATCAATATCCGAACAACTTTTGTTTATCCCCATATAGTTTTTTTTAATCTCTTCGATGTCAATACCCTCGCAAATAATCGTTCCACGACGAATTTCGTCTAAATATTCTTCATTTTCATATAAGTATTTGGATACACCTTGTGCTTTCAATCGTTCAACGATTTCTTCATTGATGGATAGACTTTCGATAAATTCATCCATTTCTTCATCTGTATATCCACAACCACCAAGAGATTCACATAAATCCTCTTGTTCCTTTGTTAAATATTCCCAATGACACTCACTAAATATATCCCGTGTCCAATTGTCTTTCCCGATGGTATTAAGAATATATTGGGTCATCTCTTTATTATACGTATGATGAAGAAGTTGACAGATTCCGTCAAGTTCTTGTCTTGTTAATTTTTCCATATCCAAGAATTTTTACTCTATCAACCCGTTTTTAATCTCTTCTACATCAATACCTTCACAAATCACTCGACCCTCTCTGATAGCATCGAGGTATTCTTCATTTTCATAAAGGTATTTGGTTACTCCTTGTTCTTTCAATTTTCTTGATATTTCAAGATTGATATTATTGTTATATATAAACTCATCTATCTCTTCCGAATCATATCCCCCACCCAAAGATTCATACAAATTTTCTTGTTCTTCTGTTAAAAATTCTACAGTATCACTCAAAATATTTCTTGTCCAATTATGTTCTCCGATGGTTTGTAGAATAAATTGTGAAAATTCTTCACTTTTGGAATAATGTAAAAGTTTGCAGATTATAAATTCTTGCTCTCTTGTTAGTTTGTCCATATTAAATATAGTGGTGTGGTTGAGGAATATGTTATCCGCACGGCATCAATACCCGCTTTGTTTGATTGTCAGTTCGGGTGCATATTCGCGTGCGGCATTGCCGACAAAATGGCGATTCATGGCATCGGCTATGGTTTTGGCAATGGCCATGCGGCGCGAATCCCACAAGCAGGCACTCCACGCAATACGCAAAAGGATATTGTTGTCGCACCCTCGACCCTTATTGAATTTGCGGACAAACAGATTTGGCGTAGCGGCATTATGATAACGCTGGTGGTCGGATGTCATGGAGAATTTCGCCTCCAACTCTGCCGTTACATCATCATAGAACGCCTTGTATGTCGTCAAATCTTTGACAACGAGGTTTTCGCCTTCGAGACTTTCGTCGCCCTTTGCCCCGCCTATCGAAAAGTGGAAAATCGTCGGATATGTCGGTTCGTTGGCACCGCTTGCCACAAGCGAAGTCAGCGTCCAACTATTGTCGCGCGAGGCCAGATTTTCCAAATCGTCCATAAACAGCGGCAGATTCTCTTCATGATTGTTGCGGTCGGCAAAGGCATAATAAGAGCGGTAAGGATGCGACTCGCCAATCTCCCGACTGATATAGTTAAAACCGCCTATAAGGGCAAGATAATAGGAAAAATTGCCGATGCACGGGTCTGCCAAACTCGACAGTGAAACAATGGTAACATTCGAACCGCGATCGATGCAGCAGCCATACGGACGATTGACGAGGAAGTGTTCGACAGCGAGTCGGTCTTGCGGATGTTCGTCGATGGGTTGTGTGGCCGCAAGGTTGATGATACGAAAAGAGTCGGACGATGTAACGGCATCGAAAATATCGTCGATTTTCATACGCATACGCGCCTGTATATCGCAGATGGAGAGGTATTGCGGCACAACCTGAAAGCCCGTCGGACGGTCGAGTTTGCGTTCGAATGCGAGGTGGAGTTTTGCGATGTTTTTTGCCGTTATCTCTTTGTGCAGTTCCTTGTCCATCGCCTCCGAGAATCCGGCACCTATCAGACCTGCCGGCACGGCAAACAGCGCGATACCGAGCAGACCGATAATGCAGGCAATAAGACGACCGGCAAAGGTTATGGGCGGAGTATCGGCAAAGCCACCCGGGTCGCCGATATATTGTGCAAACGCCCAAAGCACCGAGCGCAAACCGTTGTCATAGACATCGGGTTGAGCGGCATGTTCATAGAAGAACAGCACGAACGAAAGCATCAGCGTAACAACCACAAGGAACTGCAACGAAATAAACATCTCTTTCGATTTCGATGCAATCGCCTGTTGCAACAGCCGAAACGAACGCATATAGCGGAATACCCTCAACAAGCGCACCACACGCAACGATCTCAATATCGCGTATGGCAGCGGAACGACAAATGCCACATAGAACGAATAGGTCGAAAGCACGTCTATCAATCCGTAGAATGTAAAGCAATATCTTACACGCCCCCAAAAGCCGCGATATGCGGGGTCAATCTCGTCGGCAGCCCATATTCTCAACGAAACCTCGATGGTAAAGGCTATGACGGTAACAATATCGACTGCATTGAGTATCTTTTCGGCGAGCGGCGACAACTCGAACGTCGAAACGAATACCGACACGGTACTGATGACGATTAACCCGATAATGGTATAATCGACAACATTCTCCCACTGTTTCGTGCGCAGGTCGTTGTCGAATACCCGCGCAAGTTGTTGCTTAAAATTTTCGCTTTTTGTCATTTGTTTCCTCTATTATTGTTTGTATGGCCCTGACCATATCGTCGAGCGACATGGTCGGTTTGCCGGCTTTTGCCGATGGTTGCCCTTCGTAAAACGGCAGATGTACGAATATGGCCTGCATCGTCTGCCGCTCCCGACAAAGCAGCAACGATTCGTAATACAGGCGGTTGCAGACATACAGACCGCACGAATTGGATATTTTGACCGCTATGCCCTGTCGTTCGACGGCATCGCGCAACGACTTTATAGGCAATGGGACAAACAGCGCAGCGGGCATGGCAGGGTCTATCGGCATCTCGTCAGCCACAAAACCGTCGTTGTCGGCAAGTTTGGCATCCATCATGTTGAGTGCGACACGCTCCAACTTCACTTTGTCGCTGCCGCCCGACTGGCCGAGCATTACGACGAGGTCGGGATTGTGGTCGGCGACGGCTCGGCGCAAAGCCGTTGCCACACGGGCAAAACTGACGGGCAACTGCACCGCAGCAATCTCTGCGCCCGAAACGCCACGAGCGGTTACCTCTTCGGCAACCGCCCACGACGAATTTTCGGGATAATCCCAATAAGGCTCAAAGCCTGTGAGAAGGAGTCTCATTACTTCCAAACACCCTTCTTGCAACCATTCTTCTCACACTCGGTATTGAACGCAGAAAGAGTCTTCTCGTCGTTGCTCCCCGATGTGTAATATCTATGACCATCACCATCAGTGAAACATACCTGACAATACAAACCAAATACTGTATCAAACTCCTTCTCCAAAGACTTAATTTTCTTGTTGCCAGAGATTGAGATATCGCCACCCGAATCTGCTCGACGAACTGATGCCAAAGTTTTGCTTCCGTCAATAGGAGTGATAAACTCGCCCTTAGCAACCTGCCGGCGAGCGTAACTATAAAAGATACCTAAACGCAAATATGGAAACTTCTTATTAAACTCCTTGCACAAGGTGTCAATCTTCTTATTGCCTGTTACCGAAATTTCAGTTGTCTTGGTGACTGCAGGTTTCGTTGTAGTCTTCTTTGCAGCCGGCTTTGTTACAGTCTTCTTTGCAACAGCCTTTGCAGTTGTTGCCTTCTTGGTTGAGGTAGCCTTCTTAGTTGCTGGTTTCTTAGTTGTAGTAGCCATAATAGTAATTTTATATATGTTAGTTCACTCTATATTTTGTCCTGTAATATACGGTTGTCGGCACAACTGCTTCTACTTCAACCCACAGATAGTTGGCATAACGCATGCGCTCGTTTTCGAAACCGAGATAGATGACCTTGGCTCCTTTGGTCGGGATGCGGCCATTACACGACTGCGTACCGATGGCGGAGTAATCGACATCGTAGTTGAGCGACGACGAGGCTTTGGTGCCGTCTTGAAACTGCTTGGCCTGCGATTGGCTGCGGAAAACATACATATTGCAATAGGCATCCCTATCGCTAATCGGATGATTGTCGTCGAGCAATGTCGCGAGCAGGCCGCTATTTTTTGTCGATTCGTAAAGTGGCAGTCCCAAGAATTTTATACGTCGGTAGGAATGGGCGAGATTGTCGTGGAACTTACCGTCGGACGAACAATCGCTCTCGCTCGTATCGATACGCACCGAGTAAAGTATGTCGGTTGCGCCCGCCGGTATCTGCACGGCAACCAACGATTTGGCGTGTCCCGAGAATGCCGCCTTAATCTGACCGCGCAATGTCAATTTGCGAGGTTCGTCGAAACATGCACGCATCGTTATTCCGGATACGCCTTTGGCACCAAAATCGCCTTTTTTACACTCGACCTGCTCGGTATAAATACCGGGTCTGTGGTAGTCGTTTGTCTCATCGGCCAACCGATAACCCAACATAAGGCTGACATATTGCTTGGTCTGAGGAGTTATCTCCATGAGGTATATGCCCGAGTGGGAGATGGTCAGCGAATCGGAAAATTTGCTGCTTTTGTACGATTTAATCAGTCGCTCGGTATCGGCATTGTAGAGTTTGGCTGTCAATACGCCCGAAGATTCCATTTCGCAAAACAGTTTTTCGCCCTCTTTGAGATAGAGCGGATAGTATGTCTGCTCGGTAAACAGTTGCCGGTGCACATCGACAGCATGGATTTTGCCCATCGATTTCACCATCTGTTGTGCCACCTCCAAAGCGCGATATTGACACTTGTCGATACGCTGTTTCAACGAATCGCAGTGGCTGATTGTCGCCTCGTTCATCGCTTCGTCGTCGTAGTTGTATGTAAGCGACCTCGCTCGGGAGAGCATGGACATAATGGCATCGCGCGAAGGTTGTGCTGCCGTCTGCTCGCACAACTTTTCGACCTCCTCGACCTCTTGGAGTGCCTTGTCATAGCGATAAGCCTCGCGCTCCGAGAGTTTAACCGACTTGTTATACACTCCGTTGCATCCGAAGACAGACAGCAACACGAGCGTCGCAACAATATATCGGATTGTCTTCATATCGGATTTATTTAGCATTATTAAACACTTTGTTCAATTCGTTGCACGCCGAATTGTAGAGATACTCGGGATACTCCTGACGCCCATAGGAATCGTTGTCGATATTTTTCATAAACCACAGCCCATTCTGCTTGATAAACCGTGGAACTTCGTTCTCCCGCCCGGAATTACACATTGCGGTAATGACATCTGTCATGTACGAGAAATAACATGACGCATTGGACGCATTATCTTCTCCATAAAACTCAAGCCTGTGATAATGCCATGCCTCATCGTATCTGCCCGCCTCGATTAACGCTTTGTAAAGTTTGGCATAATAGGTCGCAGTATATTTTTCTCTTTCGGTAGTACCCGAAACGCCATAATACGCAGAGCCGTGTTCCGTCAATCGGTCGAAAACATACAGTGCCTTATCCAAATTGCCGATAGCGAGATATTCGTCGATAAGCAATGCTCCGTAATGACGACGCTTGGCGGAATCGCTCATCTTCGACAAACATGATTCGGCCTGTTTGAGATTGCCCTGTTTCAAAGCCCATGACATGCGATTGCTTCTCAACAAACAAGTCGTTACCGCAAAGGCAATCATCAGGCACAAAACCCATTTAAGTATGCCCAAAAACACTTGACGTCTAAGTCTGTTAAGTTTGCTCGTAGTTATTTTTTCTTTGCTCATAACAATTTCTTCTTTTTACCTGTTACCGTTTTAAGTATTGCACCGCCAATTTTGCGTTCCATACCCAGTTTGGTCATCGGAACGCCCGTTTTCTTCGATATTTTCTGTTTGACGGCAGTGATACCTACCGCACGTTTGAGCGAAAATGAAAAACCGAATTTCATAATACCATGCTGTTTAACCAACAATTTTTATCACAATCCCAATCACCGCCGGTGCAACAAGTCGTCATTGCCGATAGCACAGTTACCGATGGCCCCAACAGCAACAATCCGCCATACCGCCATGGCAACCCGAATGCCGACATAAATTTTGCTGCCACATCTGCCAATGCTCCCGTTGCCGATACAACGGGAGCCGACATTTCGCTGACAAATACCCGACAGGGTATAATTACTTGCAACGTTTGAGACCCTCCTTTGCGCTCTCGATTTGACGCTTGTAACTATCGATATTGCGGTCATGACGAGCAGCCGCTTCGATTTTGCTCTTGCGATAACTTGCCTTGGACGAAGGCGTTGATGCGCTCTTAATCAACGCGGCATAACGCTCGTTATCACGCTTCTTCGCCTCTTTCTCTTTGGTCATCGACGCACGCAAATCGATAATCTTTTTCTTGTAATACTCTTTGCTCATAATTGTAAAATTTTAAGGTTTATGTTTAACGGCATGTGGAATTGTACACTCCATATACCATAATGCGATTAGAGGTCTTCAATGAAAGTTTCTACCATATCCTGCACCGTAGAAATGCTTAAAATGCCGGCAATAGCCAAACTTACAAGACCGATTATGAATTTGTACCATCCGAATTTGTATCTACGGTCGGCACCTCTGTCTTTGCGACTCACAAATGAACTGCCTATTGCCCACAAGCCGGCTGCTCCGATTGTTCCATTTATCGGTGCACCAGCCAAAATACCACCGACAATCATGCCGATGAATACCACCCAAAATATTATTGCGTTAATCATGGTTGAATTTTGTTGTTCAATAATTCGTGTTTCGTTGGTATATGTGGGGAGAAAACCTCCCCACACCTCGATACGGCAATCAATTATTTACCTGCTGCAACAAGAGTGATGTCGTTGTCTGCCAATTTCGTATCGTCGGAATTGGACACCTGAACACCGATACCGTACAATTCGGCAATCTTCTTCTCGAAGTTGCCTACGCGTAGGTTGCCGCCAACTACGAGTTCGCCGCCCTTCTTACCTGCTGCACGGATAGATGCCAATGTTGCATTATCATCCGCGAATGCGCCTTTGCAGGACTCGCTCTTGTAAACGCGCAGCGATGCGCCAAAACATTTTTTGAAATTCTCTTTCAAACTCTTGACCTTCATACGGCCATCCAATTTGAACTCTGCCATAATTTTTAAGTTTTTAATGGTTAATAAATTTGTTGATTAAATAGTTACCATACACCAATAAAAGGGTACGGTGTCAATTCGAGTTTCTTCCCAATGAATCGTGTACTCTCGTTCCACCTCAAAATCCGGATGGCTCTTTGCACAAGTGCTTTCGGGATTTTGCCAATGTTTGATTTTGCCGTGCACACCCTCAGACATACCGAACAGATAGTTGTTGGAGGTCGATTTGGTATGGTTGACATAGGAAGCATCGTTGGTAACAAACACTGCCAAGCCACCTTTTACGCGGGCAAAACGATTACGCACCAACTCCACCCGGCGGACATCTTTCCAGAAATCGTACATACCCAAATCTTGCGCGCCCTGATTTTTCATCACATCAACCTTTTCGTCCAATATTTCATCAAAGCGGCTAATTTGACGTTCGACTTTCTTGGTTTTGTATTTCAGTTCGACGGGGCAATACGAGCCATCCTTCTTGACAACGATATCGAGGCGCAGTTCACTTTCCCAAACACAATCTTTCAGTGCCCGCTGCGGTACATAATACTCGACATCCACATCATCGTAATCATTTGCAGAGCCACGCAACCACATGGCAAGGTGCATCTGAAAGTCGCGCTCGTTGAAGAGCAACTCGTTATTGCTCTCCAAGAACGCCTTTACATCATCGCGAACAATATCGGCAAGTGCTGCCATAGACTAATACTCACCTCTGGCTGCCTGTCCGATGGTTATTCCGTTCGGAACAAGTTTTGCGGCTTTGGCGTCCTTAATTTGAACCGTTACTCCGAAATTGGTGTCGAACAACCGTTCGGCGTCGCCGACCTTCATACTTGCCTTAATCTTGAAGCCATCGGCATTCGATTTGACATTCTTTGAGGTCTTCTTGTTTAGAGCCGCCAAAGTAAGGTCGCCATCGGCAATCTGCGCGCCTTTATAGAACACGAGCGAAAGATTGAACGCCTTCTTGAATTCGGCCGACAATGTTTTCAACTTCTTATTCGGCGCAACGGTAAACTCGGCGTTCTTGAAATTGTCCAAAATGTTGTTAAAAAGTCCCATAGTTGTTAAGTATTAAGTGATTATTCAATTACAATAAACTCGGTACGACGGTTTGCCTCGGGGTTGTTCGTGTCAACAGGCTCGCTTGAACCTTTGCCGACAGCCTCCAAACGGCCGGCATCAATGCCGCCGTGACCAACAAGGAAATCGACTGCTGCCTGTGCGCGAGCCTCCGACAACTTCTGATTAAATTCGGGATTACCCTCCAACGAGGTATGACCGACAATCCGCAACCTCACCTCAGGATGCTTCTGCATCTCCTTTGCAAGGTCGTGAAGTACAAATTTTGCATCCTCCGACAACTCTGCCTTGCCCTGCACGAACTGTGCTGCATTGAAGTTTTTCTCTATCTCCTCGATGCGGTCTACATAGACAATCTTCTCAACTTCAACGACCTCCGGCTTGCGCATAGCAAAGTAAACAGCCACACCGCCCACCAAAAGGAGTAGGAGCAGCCACACCAACCACAACGATTTTTTCTGCTTTGGCACCGACGGCACATAACCATTAAGGTACTCCAAGCGGAAGCCACCCTTCTTGCCACCTTTATCGGCTGCTTCAAACTTAGCCACCACAATATCGTTTGCACGCGCCTGTGCGATGATGCGCTCGAAACTCGGTTTGGTCCACATCGAAACCATCGCCACCTTCTTGCCGTCACCGGTAAAGATAACCTCATCCTCGCCCTTAAAATAGACATTCCAATCGACCGATGTACCTTTCTCCTTGGCAAGAATAAAAATCTCTTTCACGCCCGAATCAGGATTTAGCGAGTTTGGAAACGCCTTGCGCAAATCCTCCAAAGTTGCGTGAGGATACATTGCCATATAGGCATGAGCAACGCCCAATGCCGTGCGATTCTGCGCTTTGCCATATACACGCACCTTTGCCGTTGCGCTCTCCAAACCGGATGCCTCAAAACTCTCAGCGGGTGTCGAACAGCATCTCTTCACCTCAGTCTTTGGCTCGGGAGCAGATATAACAGTTGCCACAGGATTATTCTCGTTTAAGAAATCGACGAGTTTGCGACCCATCTGACGGGTATTCCACCCATCCTGCATTGTAAAGCCGACTTTATCGGCTATTTCGCAGAGGGCTTGTTTTGAATTGTCGCACAAAGAGCCATTGTCATAAACCGATATTGAGCCACTCTCCTCAACATCAATTCTCCAAGTTCCGTAGGTTGCAGTACATTTTTCCATATCCTCAATAATTTAGGTTTGTTCCAACATTCGCTGCACTTGGGTATAAAAACAAAGAAGCGCAGACCAACTACTTAATCTCCGCTGATAGGTCCTAGGAAAACCTTGGTAAGAAGAAAAGCAACAGCCTACGCCATATCCGCATATACCCAACGGCATATACGAACTCGCGACAGGGTTCGTCTTCTCTTACCGCAATGAATTTCCTAGGTTCATCAGCGAGAACGACAAACACTTGCGTGTAAATCGAAATATTTCTACAAATATAGTAAAAACATCTGACAAAGTTCCTGCTTCAAGAAAATTTTTCGTTCGAAAAAACGATTTCCATGAAGGCAGACTGTTGCTGGTACAAAAGTATGTAAAAAGGAGTTACAATAAATTGTCTTTTCTTGTCTTGTGGCTATTTCCCGCGATACGGACGATATGGAATGTGCTTTTCGCGCAACGAACAGTAAAAACGTCGCTCCTCGGCACACATGTCGGTCTTGTATATGCTGGGAAGAGCGTTGGCCTGTTCCCATAGTCGTCTGTGGCAATCGTGGGTGGTGCGTAGATAGACATGCAAAGCAAGCGTATTCAATTCTATGTCGGCTATGGTAGCGATATGTTCTTGTTGATATTTCGCCATTTCGCCATCATAAGACCGGATGTTATTGAAGGCAAATTCGGAATAAACAGCCTTCGAAACCGAATCGGCAAAGACCTCATAAATCTGCTTCACATCCCGTTCTATTTGCGTAAACAACAGTTGCCGTTCTTTGGCTTCGCGCCACTCGGCCAATTTGACATGCCCGAGTAGGACGAAAGGAAGCATAAAAACGACGACAGCCACCATACCCAACAACAACTTTTGCGGACGATTGCGGTGTTGCCAATCATATTGCAATGCCGCAATGTTGTCATATCGTCGGTCGGGACGCAGGTTGCTGCACCGTTTGGCCATTCGCCGATATTGTCCGTCGAATATCTCGCCCATCAGCACGCCTATCGAATAGATATCGCTGCGGGCATCGATATTGCGGTTCTGGGCACGCAACTCCGGCGACGCATAACGAGGCGTGCAACCGAGTACCCGCATAGCCATTTGGGCATCGTTGTCTGCCAAACCGAAATCGATTAACTTCAAACTGTTGTCGGCATGGGTTACGAGGATGTTCTCGGGTTTCAGGTCATTGTGAATCACTCCGCGTTTATGGAGATAACCGACTGCCGAGAGCAACTCGCCGAATATGCGTTTGCGGTCGGATGACGAAGGTCGCTCTGCAAGGTATTCGGCAAGAGTGCGACCCTTGATATACTCCATCACCACGCCCTGCCCCACAGGCAGATTCTCCTCGAAGGTATAGACATGGACAATATGCGGATGGTCGCAGCCAATCGACAATTCGTACTCGCGCCGAAGCATAGCAATTTGACGCTCCGAGTTGTCTTTTGTTGTCTTTACGAAAAAATGTTTGCCTGCCTTGCTTGCTCGATAGAGCGCGGCGTATGTAGTGGTTTTCAACAACCCAAAGTCGTAAAAACCGTTGCATGCGGCATCATTCGGCCGCTCGTCGTCATATATTTTGCTCTCTGTATCCATTGAATCGGTTTGCGATTTCAAAGATAATGCTTTATTTTTGTATCACAATGAAAACAATGAAAATTCAAAGCAACATACCCCAAATCTGTGCTTTGCGATGGCGCGTCGAAGAGCGGTTCGGCAAACCTTTAATCGTTCATGCCGACTTTGTGGCACTCGTTGCCGTTATCGAGATGGAGCAACGACAACATATCTCCGAGACTACTTTGGAGCGTGTTTGGAACTACTCCACTCGCGGTTACGACACAATCTCGTTGCGTACGCTCGACGTGTTGGCACAATATGGTGCAGGTTGTTATTGGCAGGAGTTTTGCCGACGATTGGAGGAGGAGTGCGAATCGACACTGTTCAATGTTGAAAAGGTTGTCGCGTCCGACCTTGTTGCCGGCGACCGTTTACGCATCGGCTGGCTGCCCGACCGTATGTGCGAGGTACGATATTTGGGCGACAACCGCTTTGTCGCCGAGCGTTGCGAGAACTCCAAGATGCACAAAGGCGACACATTCTCATGCCTCCAATTTTTACTTGGCGAAGAGGCAGTATTGAGTGATTTCCGCCAATCGCAATCGACGCTTTCGCAAACCTACATCATCGGCCAAAGACACGGATTGACCGTATTGGCCATCATGGATGCCGACGCATAGGTACATTGTCGTATCCGTTTGCGGCACACCCGATGCAAACAGACGTGTCCGCCACAACGCATTCGCTCAAAAAATTATCGTTAATTCTCTCCCAAAAACTCTTTGGTTACGACGACCCTAATCGAACGCGGTACGACATTGACCTCGACAGGTGTCTCGCCGAAGAGTTCGCCGTCGGTTTCGAGATTGAGCAGCGGCGAGGCCTCGATGCGAACATTGCGCCCTTGGGCATGGATTACATGGCCGATTTCGTAGATGTCGCCGTTGAAAAGTTTTTGCAGACGGAAAATGATATGCCACCAGTGAATCGGTTTGATGATAGTCAAATCCAACAGACCGTCGTCGGCCAAAGCATTCGGCAACTGTTGCACGCCGCCTCCGTTGAATTTGCAGATACCTATGGCGAGGCTGAACATAAGGTCGTTGAAGATGACCGTGCCATCGACGCTGATTTTTACGCCTGCCGATTTGTAGCGGAAATACGAATGCAGAATACTGAACAGATATAGCCCTCTGCCTTTGTAACCCTTGTTTTTTAGGTGGTTGAAGGTCGATACCACGAAGGCATCGAAACCGACACCCGCGACATTGGCCATATAGCGGGTTTGCGTGTATCGGGCTTCGGTGTATGTTATCGTACCGACATCCTGCAAGAACGACCGCTCCTCGCGTATGGCGCGTATGGCCTCGGAGTAGTGGAACGGAATGCCGAATGTACGCACCCAGTCGTTGCCCGTGCCGACAGCGATTACCGCCAACAGAATCTGATGCGGTTTGACTGCTTTCTGGATGAACAATCCGTTTACCACCTCGTTCATCGTGCCGTCTCCTCCGACTACAATGATGCGGCGATAACCCTGATTGGCTGCCGATACCGCAAGTTCGGTGGCATGATATTTATGTTCTGTAAAAACGGCATCGTGGCAAATGTCGTTGTTGCGCAACAATCGCGAAATTTGCGGAAAATCTATCAATCCTCTTCCCGAACCCGCTACGGGATTGACGATTACAAACCAGCGGTCGGTCAAATCGGTTATATGTTCTGCCATAAACGTTGCATTACTCTTTGTGTTCGATATTGTCGTTACGGTCGAATGCCTCGACTATATGCTTTACGAGGTCGTGTCGCACGATGTCGTGCTTGTCGAACTCGACGAAACCTATGCCCTCTATGCCGCGCACAGTCTGCATCGCACGTACCAATCCGCTGTCGCTTCGACGCGGCAAATCTATCTGCGTAACATCGCCCGTGACGATGAATCGGGCATTGCGACCCATTCGCGTCAAAAACATCTTTATTTGCGAAAGCGTGGTGTTCTGCGCCTCGTCCAGAATAACGAAAGCGTTGTCGAGCGTGCGACCGCGCATATAGGCGAGCGGAGCGATTTGCACCGTACCCTCCTCGATGAATTTCTGCAATTTGGCTGCGGGAATCATGTCGTTCAGCGCATCGTACAACGGTTGCAGATAGGGGTCCAACTTCTCTTTCAAATCCCCGGGCAGAAAACCGAGTTTCTCGCCGGCTTCGACGGCAGGCCGTGTCAATATCACGCGCCTTACCTGCTTGTCCCGCAGAGCGCGGACTGCCAAGGCTATGGCGGTATAGGTTTTGCCCGAGCCGGCAGGTCCCGTGGCGAAAATCAAATCGCATTTGTCGTACATATCGACCAACCGCTGCTGATTCTCGGTGCGTGCCTTGATGACCAATCCGTTGGTGCCGTAAACGATTGCGCCGTGTTCATCCTTGCCCGATGATTCGGTGTTTGCGCCCGACAATCCGTCCGTGAACGACTGTTCGATGACCTCCTTCGATATGTGGCCGTAGCGGTCGTAATAGGCTATCAACTGCCGCAGTTGTCTCTCGAATCGCTCGGTCTCGGCATGATTGCCCAAAACTTTGAGCGTCGAGCCTCGCACGATGATTTTCAGTTTCGGATGCAGTGCCTTAATCTGCTCCAAATAGATATTCTTTGCGCCGTAGAGTTCGCGCGTATCGACATTTTCAACGATAATCTCCCTGACTGCCTGTTCCGTCATTGTATGTTGTCAAAATAAAAATCCTATTTTCAGTTGTACGCTCTGCGTCGAGGTACGAAACTCCCTGCCTTCGTGTGCCGCATCGTAAGAGACGAGGTTGGTCGTCTTGTTGAATCGACCGTTGTAGCGCACATCGATAAGCAGATGCCGCATAATCGACACTCCCACGCCCGCAGTGTATGAAACGGTGGGATAGACTCTGCCGAAAAAGACCTTTTCGCCGTTCATGTCCCTGTATGCGGGGTTGTCGGTCAGCGTTATGACAGGACCGACATTGAACCGCAGCACCCACACTCGGAACGAACACAGCACGGGTACCTGTACCGCCTGCGATTTGACTTTGGCAGAAAATCCCACGCCCGAATCGTTGATGCGTATGGGCGTATAAGTGTACATCACTTCGGGTTGCAGAGCAATCCATTTGTTGAAGCGCAGAGCGGCATGAAATCCGACCGTAAAGCCGGTGCGTGCCGATATCCTCAATGCTCCGTCGGATGTCTCGCCTTTTATCCAAGGCGAGGTTACGCCTGCCGTCAAACCCCATTCGAAACGCAGACGAGGTGCGCCCGACCGGCGGTTCGCGCCATCGGCTGCAACGGCTCTCGGCATTGCGACAGCGACCAAAATCGTCGCCAATACGGATATTGCAATCGTTCTCTTCATCTTTCCGTCGTTTTATGCCCGCGCCCTTATGGAGGGTAAGGGACAACAGACGAATATGGATTCAAAAGTAGTGATTTTTTTGAAAACCGACCGCTTGTGCCGCTAAAATTTCCATCGGCTCCGTTTGGCGGCATGCCGCAAGCAGCCGACAGCAGTATGGCAGCAGCCCGACAGAATCGTGCGGCGAATGTGGCAGTATGGGCGAAACGACCGTTTGGCGGCAGGATTGTTGCTTGATTTTTTAGTATGCGAAATAACCGCTATATTTGCATGCGAAAAAAGAAGCAGTTTATGAGCCTTGTTGCAATAGTTGGTCGCCCGAATGTGGGCAAAAGCACCCTTTTCAATCGTTTGGTCGGGAATCGTCAGGCGATAGTCGATTCGGTGGCGGGTACGACCCGCGACCGTCATTATGGCAAGACCGATTGGAACGGTCGGGAATTTTCGGTTATCGATACGGGCGGATATGCCGTAAACAGCGACGATGTGTTCGAGGAGGAGATACGCCGGCAGGTATTGCTTGCAATCGAAGAGGCAGATGTGATTCTCTTTTTGGTCGAGGTGGCAACAGGCGTTACCGACTTCGATATGATGATGGCCGACATTCTGCGTCGTGCCAAGAAACGAACCATTTTGGTCTGCAACAAGGTCGATAATTACGACCTCATCTACTCCTCGCACGAATTTTATTCGCTCGGTTTGGGCGACCCGATATGTATCAGTTCGATGTCCGGCAGCGGTACGGGCGATTTGATGGACGAGATTCTGCGCCATCTGCCCGAGGATTGCACGGCCGAACAGGAGGAGGATTTGCCGCGCATCACCATTGTCGGCCGTCCGAATGTCGGCAAATCGTCGATGACCAATGCCCTGCTTGGCGAGGAGCGCAATATCGTAACCGACATCGCCGGCACCACGCGCGATTCGATTCACACGCGCTACAACAAATACGGTATGGATTTCTACCTTGTCGATACTGCCGGCATGCGCAAAAAGGGCAAGACGATGGAGGATTTGGAGTTCTATTCGGTCATGCGCTCGATTCGGGCTATCGAGTCGTCGGACGTATGTATATTGATGCTCGATGCGCAACAGGGTTTGGAGGCGCAGGATTTGAATATCCACAACCTTATCGTCCGCAATCGCAAGGGATGCGTCATCGTGGTCAATAAGTGGGATTTGGTCGAGAAGGGGAACAACACCATGAAGCAGTGGCGCGAAGCACTCGAAAAACGGTTGTCGCCGTTCAACGACATCCCGATTATATTTACGTCGGTGTTGAACAAACAGCGCATATTGGAGGTGCTGCAAACGGCGATACGTGTCTGCAAATCGCGCACTCGCCGCATTCCGACATCGGAATTCAACGACTATATGTTGCCGATTATCGAGCAGACTCCGCCGCCTTCGACCAAAGGCAAGTACATCCGCATCAAATACGCCATGCAGTTGCCGACACCTACGCCGCAGTTCGTCTTTTTCTGCAATCTGCCGCAGTATATCCGCGAAAACTACCGCCGATTCATCGAAAACGAAATCAGGGCGCATTGGGATTTCTCGGGCGTGCCGCTGCAAATCTATTTCCGACAGAAATAGCACCACGTCGCAGGAGGATTGCAGGTTGCAGGGCGGAGCGTTTGCTTCGGGGCACAACGGGAAGGTTTACGCGCGCCATGCGATTGTTTTTGGTTTTTGCGTATAACGGATTGCTTATCACGTGCGGCTGTTTCTATGAGTTCTGAGAGAACTGGGAGAACTATGATATAGCAGCAATGTTGTTTATTTTTTAATGTTTCCTACCCTCTTAGAACTCCTATATCTCATAGTTCTCCTATAAGCATTGGCACATACCGACCTCGCCGTAATCTTCTATTCTCGATTGTTGCGACTTTGGTTGTGAAACAGCATCTACACCTGCTTCGACCGCTTGCGCTTGTTCACTAATGGGAGAAGTCTGTATCTTATCACTGCCTTCAACTTTTTCGGCAATTTCTTGCTTTTTAGAAGAAAGCGCATTATCTTTGTCCTTTGATAACTCCTTTTCAGTCGGATATTGAGCGAAATTGGGTCGTTCGAGAAGTGCCGATTGTTCAGGAGTTATTTCTTCACTCTTGTATATCACTTCCTCATTATTTGGAAGCTTTGCATTGCCCCTGCGGCCAAAAGCGGTAGATATTGCATTAACTTCAATGTCGCGACCAACATTTTTTACATCTACACCTACAACGACAAACTCACCGCTCTTTATCTGCAAAGTGGTGTAAAGTCTGTAAGCATTCTCTTCGTCTTTAAGTTTGGCAATAGCAAAAGGGGATTGAAGCGCATCAGGCAACTGTTCCCAATCACTTTCTGTCAATGTGTGCGAACCGTCTTTCCCTACATGGCGGGCAATAACGCCATACTTAATAGTGAATTTATCTCCCGTCAGACCGTAGCCTTGCATAAACTTTGGTGTCTTTGCAACATCGAAGAATTGCATGCTAAATAGCTTCGACGCAACTGCCTTGCCTTTTGAATATAGTGTTTTTACTGCATCAAGCAGCGTGCTGCTTACTCCGCTTTGTCCACTATCGCTTTCAACGATTCCTCCACTGTCGGCTGTCCCTTCTCGGCTCTCAACTGATTCTCCACTCGCAGTGCTTCTTTCGCTGCTTCGCTGCCCTCTTTGGCTTCCTGAATCGTTACCGCCCAATAAATCGCCTCGAATTTGTCCATTGTAGTCAATATTTAATACATTCTTTATTGCTTCGGCAAGCGTATGTTTTCTGACCGATTCGGCTGTCTCGAACAATTCTCCTCTCCGAACGCCCTGTATAAGGTCGTATAGTTTGTTGAATGTGCCTTGAATGATGCTTTATTTTTCGCCCTTATACATCGTCGCCAACAGCAATTGCAAAGTTACTGATTTTTTATTTGACTTTTTCTGTTCCTTCAACTTTCTCGGAAGTTTCTTGCTTTTTAGAAGAAATTGTATTACCTTTGCTGTTGGGAAAAGTGTCTTGCAGAGGAGCCGTGCCATTCTGCTTGCCCGCTATGGGTTCGGAATCGATGTCCCTACTACCGTCCGAGGCACTTTTTTTAAGGGTTGTGCCAAAGTACGTTTCGGACGTAGGGAGTAGGGCGTTTATGCTTGCCATAACTCGTTGTGTTACGCCCTTTTTTGTATAAACTGTTGCAAATTCGTTGCGGAATTGAAAATAAACGCATACCTTTGTAACAGATTCGAGTCTCTCAACGGATGCTCTTGGGCCAAAGGAGCCCTCTGAGACCAACCATTGAGAGACTCTTTTTTTAGGCGAGATTGTCGTATCTCGCTATCAGATAACTCCCGTGTGTCAGGATATTGATGGGGATTGTTCCCATCGAGAAGTGCCTGTTGCTCGGGAGTCTGTTTTTTATATAGGCTCAATATCAAAAAGCGGTACAAAATCTGTCGGCTGTTGTCTTTTGTCGGATTTGTTGTATCTTTGCAGCCGAAAACAAAGGGGTGCTGTCCGGCAATACGGACGGCTGAGATTATACCCATCGTACCGGATACGGGTAATGCCGAGACCGGGAGTGCAAGCATAATCGCATAATACAACCCCTTTTCAAACTGTTAAACAAAGAGTTATGAAAAGGATTTTTCTTTTTTCGGGCATCCTTGCCCTGTCGATGACCGCAACGGCATCGGCTCAAAACGGAACAGAGCAGCCGGATTCGACTGCGATGATTGAGATTCAGCAGGTGGAGGTTACGGCGACACGCGCCAAAGACCATACGCCGACAGTCCGCACCGACCTATCGCACGAGCAGATAGCACGCGGCAGTTACGCGCTCGACATCCCGTCGTTGCTTGCGCTGACGCCGGCGATGATTGCCACCAACGAGACGGGTATCGGCATAGGCGGCACGTCGATTCGTCTGCGCGGTACCGATGCGACGCGACTGAACGTTACGGTCAACGGCGTACCCGTCAATAACCCCGATTCGCACTCGGTATATTGGTACGACACTCCCGATTTGCTCTCGTCGGTCGGCTCGATACAGATACAGCGCGGAGCAGGCACATCGACCAACGGTACGGGCGCATTCGGAGGAGCGATTAACATGACTACCGAATCGCTTTCGCCCGAATTCGGCGGCTCGGCTTCGCTCTCTTACGGCTCGTACAATACCTCCAAACAGTCGGTAAACATCCATTCGGGACTTTTACGCGGGCATTGGATTGTCGATGCGCGGTTGTCGCACATCGGCTCGGACGGATATGTCGAGCGCGGTGCAACCGACCTCAAATCGTATATGTTGCAGGGCGCATACTACAATTCCGGCACGATGGTCAAACTCCTTTCGTTCGGCGGCAAGGCGCGGACATATCTTACCTATAACGGCGTGTCGAAAGAGGATATGGCTCTATACGGTCGCCGTTACCACACGAGCGGACAATATGTTACCGACAGCGGTCCCTATGTTTTGGCGGACGGCACGCACGTCGACTACTATGACGACCAGACGGACAACTATCTGCAAATCAACAATCAACTGCTTGTAAGCCACCGTTTCAACGAGCGTTGGGCTTTGAATGCGACGCTCTTTTATACTTACGGCTACGGATTTTACCGCCAATATAAGGACGATGCGTGGTTGCAGGGTTACGACAACCTCGACATAGGCATTGCGCAGTCCGACCTTATCCGCCGCAAAATCATGCGCAACCACACGGGCGGAGTGAATGCGACTGGTCAATACACCTCAAAGAGCGTCGATTTGGTATTCGGCGGCTCGTGGAGCATCTACGCATGTCCGCATTGGGGCGAACTTTCGTGGGTGGACGGAGCGACCGACGCATCGCTGTACGACGAGAAACGGTGGTACGACAACGATGTCCGCAAGCACGACGCCAACCTCTTTGCCAAAATCAATTGGAACATAGCCAAAGGGCTCTATCTGTACGGCGACGTGCAATATCGCTATGTGCATTACAAGTCGTGGGGCGTGAACGACAACTACAATTGGAAGACGGGTGCCATGCAGCCTGTCGATGTGGACGAGAAATACCATTTCTTCAATCCGCACGTCGGTCTGAATTACGAATTTGCCAAGCACCATGCAGCCTATTTCTCGTTTGCAGTGGCACACAAGGAGCCTACCCGCAGCGATTTCACCGACCGCTACCTCTTTTCGGGCTTGGAGGGCAATCCGAAGGCTGAGCGACTGCTCGATTACGAACTCGGTTACCGCTTTAAGCACCCCGTTGTCGATGCGGGCATCAACCTCTACTACATGAGTTACCGCAACCAACTCGTCCATACGGGTCTGACCAACGAAGGCGGCGACAATCTCAATATCAACGTGCCTGACAGTTATCGTCGGGGCATCGAACTGACACTCGCCGTGCGTCCTGCCAAATGGTTTACCTTCGGCGCCAATGCCACATTCAGCCAAAACCGCATCGAAAACTATACGGAGAACATCGGCGACAAGCAGTTCGACATGGGTACGCGCACCATCGCCTATTCGCCGAATGTCATTGCCGGTACGGTATTCGATTTCCATGTCAAGGGATTTGCGGCAGTGTTGCAAACGCAATATGTAGGCAAGCAGTATCTTACCAACGGCAACTACGACGATTTGACCCTCGACCGCTATTGCGTTACCAATCTCGATTTGTCCTATACGCTTCAAATGCGCCGCATAAAGAGCGTTCGTTTCGGCGTTGCGCTCTATAACCTCTTCAATACCGAGTATTGCAGCAACGGTTACGGCGGCTCGTGGCTGGGTGGCGACACGCTTGCGACGCGCGGCTCGTGGGCATGCTACTTCCCGCAGGCTCCGCTGAACGTATTGGCAAACGTTACGCTTAACTTCTAAACGCGGCAACGGAGATGGATTTGAAACTCGCTCTGCAAATCGTCGGTGTGCTACTCGGATTGCTCTATCTGTGGTTGGAGTATCGTGCCAATGTATGGCTGTGGGTGGTCGGTATGATTATGCCGCTCGTACACGGTGCGCTCTATTTCCAATCGGGGCTGTATGCCGATTGCGCGATGGAGATATACTATGTGGCCGCGAGTATTTACGGTTTGGCGGTTTGGCTGTGCCATCCTGTCCGCAAAAGACAAAAGGGCGACAATTATGCCGGAATCGGCCATACGCCTCTGTCGTCGGCTGCCTTGCTTGCGGCAGTTTACATGTTGCTGCACGGCGGAATATACTGCCTGCTCGTCCGTTTTACCGACAGCACCGTGCCGTTTTGGGATTCGATGACTACGGCTTTGTGCATAGTGGCGATGTTTATGCTTTCGCGCAAATATGTGGAGCAGTGGCTCGTGTGGTTGGTTATCGACCTCGTTTCGGCAGTGCTGTACGTCTATAAGGGTATCCCTCTTACGGCAGGATTGTATGCCCTTTACTCCGTTTTGGCGGTTGCGGGCTATATGCGCTGGCGCAAAGCGATGCTGCGAAGCGGCGTGTAAGAATCGAACACTGCCGCATCTGTCTTTTATAACTTAAAACGGGTTGGTCAAATCGACCAACCCGTTTTTATTGTCGCTGTCGTTTTAGAATGTGCCGAGACGGAAGACTGTCTTTTGGCAGTATATCTCGCCTTCGTACACCAGCACCGACGGAAATTCGGGATGATTGACGGCATCGGGATAACCTTGACACTCTATCGCCACACCGGCATAATCGGCATAGCGTCCGCCCGATTTGGTTACGGGACAACCGCCCGATAGCCAGTTGCCGGTATAGAGCATACACCCGGGTTGCGACGACAGAATCGTAACGCACCGTCCCGATTCGTGGTCGCGCAACTGTCCGACCTCGCTTAAAATATACGGATACCAATCGTCGAACACAAAGTAGTGGTCGTAGCCTCTGAAATCGCGAATATGGTTGAATTCGGCATCGATGTCCGTACCCAGTTTGCGCCATGTCGTAAAATCTTGCGGCGTGCCTGCCGTATCGAGCAATTTGCCGGTAGGAATCTGCACGGCATTCATCTCCAATACATGCGAGGCGTTCAGATGCAGTTCATGCTCCAAAATCGTGCGTCCGCTCGATTCGCCCGCAAGATTCCAATACACATGGTTGGTCAGATTGAGCGGTGTCGTGCCGTCGCTCTTCGCCACGAAGGTAATCTCCAACGAATCCTCGTCATCGAAATCATAGACGGCTTCGACTTCCACTTCGTGCGGATAGCCTTGGTCGCCATCCTCCGAGAGAAGGGCGAACACTATGCGGTTGGTCTCGACGCGCGATTCCCACAACCGATTGGCAAAGCCCTTTGTGCCTCCGTGCAGATGATTTACGCCGTTGTTGCATTCGAGCGAATAGTCGATGCCTTCCACCGTCATTTTGCCGCCTGCAATACGATTGGCTACACGACCTACGCACTTGCCGCTTGCCGCACCGTCGCCGAAATAACTCATCGCATCGCGATAACCCAATACCACATCGTCGATTTTGCCGTTGCGGTCGGCGAATTTGACAGACACCAATGCGGCACCAATATTGCATACCTGCACCTCGCTGCCACGCGTATTGCGCATGGTGTAGATGATGATTGCTTCGCCTTCGGGAGTCAATCCCCAAATATGTTGTTCGATGGTCATGACGTGCGTCGGTTTTACTCCAAAGGTTTTACCGTATTCAGCAGATGGTCTATGCGGCGCAAGGTCTCCTCTTTGCCGAGGAACGAGGTAACGTCGTACATACCCGGCCCTTTGCCAGCCCCCACCAAAGCCAAACGAAGCGAGTTCATAATCTGCCCCATCGGGTATTCGTGCTGCTCAATCCAAGCGTGAACGATGCGTTCGGTGTTCTCCAACGAGAAGTCGTCTATGCCGGCCAATACCTCGCGCAAAGCGGCCAAACGGGAAGGATTCTCGCCTTTCCAATACTTTTTGAGTTGCTTCTCCTCGTATTCGGTCGGAGCGATGAAGAAATACGATGTCAAATCCCACAAATCCGATATGAACGTTGCGCGTTCCTTCATTATGCCTGCCACGCGGCCTGCAACCTCGTCGCCGACCTCTATGCCATGTTCCTTCAAAGCGGGTTGGAACAATGCGGCGAGTTCCGCATCGCTCTTGTGGTGCATGTATTGGGCATTGAACCATTTTGCCTTGTCGGGTTGGAACCGCGCACCCGATTTCGACACGCGGTCGAGCGAGAATGCGTCGATGAGTTCCTGCATCGAGAATATCTCCTGTTCCGTTCCCGGGTTCCAGCCGAGCAGGGCAAGCATATTGATAAACGCCTCCGGAAAATAACCGTCTTCGCGATAGCCGTGAGCCGTCTCGCCCGTCGGGGATACCCAATAGAGCGGAAATACGGGGAAGCCCATCTTGTCGCCGTCGCGTTTCGAAAGTTTGCCGCCTCCCGTTGGTTTGAGCAGTAACGGCAGGTGGGCGAATTCGGGTTGCGACTCCTCCCAACCGAATGCGCGGTAGAGCAGATAATGCAACGGCAACGACGGCAACCACTCTTCGCCTCGGATGACGTGAGAAATCTCCATCAGATGGTCATCGACTATGTTGGCAAGGTGGTATGTCGGCAGTGCATCGACCGACTTGTACAGTACCTTATCGTCCAACGTCGCGGTATTGACCTCGACATCGCCGCGAATCAAATCGTGCATCTTTACGATTTCGTTCTCCGGCATTTTGAATCGAATCACCCATACATCGCCGCGGGCGATACGCGCCTCGACCTCCTCTTTCGGAAGAGAGAGCGATGTGGGCAGTTGCGTGCGAACGGTGTAGTTGTAGGCAAATGTCTCGCCTCGTTCCTCCGCTTTGTGGCGCAATGCGTCCAACTCCGCCGAGGTGTCGAATGCGTAGTATGCCCAACCTGCATCGACGAGTTGCTTGGCATATTTGAGATATATGTCGCGACGTTCGCTTTGACGATACGGCGCATGCGGACCGCCTACACCGACACCCTCGTCGATTTCGATGCCGCACCAACGCAACGATTCGATGATATATGCCTCGGCACCCTCGACGAATCGTTGCGAATCGGTATCCTCGATACGCAGAATCATCTTGCCGCCATGATGACGGGCAAACAGATAGTTGTACAATGCCGTGCGGACACCGCCTATATGCAGCGGTCCCGTAGGACTTGGCGCAAAACGAACTCTTACTTCACGTTTCATCGTTAAAGACTTGTTTATTTACCCCAAAGATTGCGAGGATATACGCCGTCGGCAATCAGTGCCTCGATTTTGGCCATAAGTGCAGGCTTGTCCTCTTTGTAGGTTACGCCGAACCATTTGGCGGTGGTGTGCAGCACCTTCATTTTGGCAGTGCCGTTGCCGATGACTTTGTTTACCATCAGCGGAATGAAAAATTCGGCTTTCGGATTGGCAAGGGTCTGCGGATTGCTCAAAAAGGCCTTGAACTCCTCTTTGGAATAGTCGAAATAGTCGGGCGTAAAACCGAACAGATTCATCGATACGGGGGTATTCTCCTCCAAAGCGACATCGTCGCCCAAATCGTGGAACACGATTACGCCGTCGGCATTGCGCTCGATTTTGGTACGCTCGACCATCGATGCGAGATAGCCTTCGTCGTCCACCGTGCAAACGCCGCGCGATACCGTACCGTTCTCCGACAGCGTTTTGTTTACCTCGTAACCGACCATGCAGTAGTTGTTGCGACTGCCGTCGAGACTGCTCAAATATCCGCCGATAACCCTGTATGCGTCCTCTCCGTAGAAGTCGTCGGCATTGATGACGGCAAACGGCTCTCGGACTGCATCGGCACCCATCATTACGGCATGATTCGTTCCCCAAGGCTTTTCGCGCCCTTCGGGTACGGAGAAGCCTGCGGGCAGACAGTCGAGTTCCTGAAATACATATTCTACCTCGATGCGTCCGCCGAAACGCTCGGCATTGAACATCTCCTTGAAGGCATCGGCAAACGAATGGCGGATGACGAATACCACCTTGCCGAATCCGGCGCGAATGGCGTCGTAAATGGAGTAATCGATGATTGCCTCGCCGTTAGGACCGACTCCGTCCATCTGTTTGAGCGAGCCGTAGCGCGAGCCCATGCCCGCAGCGAGTACCAAAAGAGTGGGTTTTACCATAATTATTTCTGTTTTTAATTGATTTTCAGTTTCTGTCCTGCCGCAATAATGCTTGCACGACAGGTCTGCAAAATTAGCAATTATTTGCGAGAATATGACAATACGTTCTCTTTTTTTAACACTCCGGCCAATAGTTTGATTCTATTATTTGGCAAATCGCGCACATTGTCGTATTTTTGCAATACTTTGGAGTAAAAGTACACCATTTATGAACACGAAAAATTCGGTCGGAAGACTCAACGATTTCTTTTGCAAAAAGTTGCCGCGCTTTTTCCGCAAAATGCGCATCAGTATTTCCGATGCCGAGACGCATCGCGAAATCCGCTATATACACCTGTCGCCCGCCGGTATGGCAGCAAGCGGGTTGGCATTGCTCGTTTTGCTGTTCATTGTCGTATTGCTGGCTGTGGCATATACGCCCATACTCGATATGGTACCCGGTTATCGCACCAATGCCGCTCGTTCGCGCGAAGTGCTTATGCGCAGTCTGATACGCATCGATTCGCTGGAACGCCGCATGAACGATATGCTTGCCTACAACGAAAGCGTCATACTTGTCGTGAACGGCAAAACGCCAGCCATGCGCACCGTCCAAAGCGACACCCTCAAACGCAACAAAAGCATAGTGCCGCCGTCGTATGCCGATTCGGTGTTCCGTCGTCAGATGGAGAGCAACGACCGTTTCGCTCCCGCTTCGTCGGCAGCATCGCAGGGCGCGGATGTTACCAATATCAATGCAGTACCGCCTATGGACGGCATCATTGCGGGACGCTTCGATGCCAAAAGCGGTCTGTACGGCATCCGCCTGACAGGCGAGCCTGAGGCGCAGGTGGTTGCCATAGCGGACGGTACGGTAATAGACAACGAGTGGCTGCCCGAGTCGGGCAATACCATAACCATCCAACACTCCAACGGCATAGTGTCGATATATCGCCGTCTGACCAATACGCTTGTCGGCAAGGGTCAGCGCGTCAAGGGCAGCGATGTATTGGGCTATGCAATGTCTGGCGACGGCAACGAGGCTTCGGTATTCGAGTTCGAGTTGTGGGGCAACGGCAAGCCTGTCAATCCTGAAACATACATACTTTTCTAACCAATCATGAAACAGAGAATCGCATTGCTCGGCTCCACAGGTTCGATAGGCGTACAGACGCTCGACATCGTTCGCGAAAATGCCGACAGGTTCGAAATAGTTGCGCTGACTGCCAACCGTAATTGGCAGCGTTTGGCCGAACAGGCAGTCGAATTCGATGCCGACATCGCCGTTATAGCCGACGAAAGCAAATATACGCTGCTCAAAGAGGCACTTGCCGCCTATCCGATAAAAGTCTATGCCGGTAAAGAGGCGATAGCGCAGTGCGTCGCAGCATCCAATATCGATGTCGTGGTCAATGCGCTTGTAGGGTATGCGGGCTTCGAGCCGACGCTCGCTGCCATCGAACACGGCAAAAAGGTCGCGCTCGCCAACAAAGAGTCGCTTGTGGTCGGCGGCGAGATTGTGATGCGCAAGGCGATGGAACACCGCGCACCGATTGTCCCGATAGATTCCGAGCATTCTGCCATATTCCAATGCCTCGTCGGCGAAACATCGCCGTTGCGCCGTCTGATTATCACTTGCAGCGGAGGGTCGTTGCGCGATGTGCCTCGTGAGAAGTTGGCCGACGTTACGCCCGAACAGGCTCTGCGTCATCCGCAGTGGAATATGGGTGCGAAGATTACAATCGACTCCTCGACGCTTGTCAATAAGGGTTTCGAGGTTATCGAGGCGCATTGGTTGTTCGGTTGCGAAGCCGACCGCATATCGGTAATCCAACACCCTCAGTCGATAGTCCATTCGATGGTCGAGTTCGAGGACGGGGCAATAAAGGCGCAACTCGGCTCGCCCGATATGCACACTCCGATAAGTTTTGCACTGATGTATCCGCAACGTGCCGTGCGTCGTGCGGAATCGTTCAGTTTCGCCGAGCATCCTTCGCTTACCTTTTGCGAGGTGGACCGCATAAAATATCCTGCGCTCGATATGGCCTACGACTGTATGCGTCGCGGCGGGTCGGCGGCATGTACGATGAACGGAGCCAACGAAGTCGCCGTTGCGGCATTCCTTGCCCGCAAGTGCGGCTATTTGGATATTGTCCGTGCAATCGAATACGCACTCTCGCATGCGACATTCGTGGCTCATCCTTCGGTCGAGGAGTATGCCGAATGCGACAGGGAGGCTCGCGAATTGGCTGCCGAAACTTTGAATTTATAACATTGGACGATAATGGAGATTCTGATTAAAACCATCTATTTTTTCCTGTCGCTGTCGTTGTTGGTGGCGATACACGAATTCGGACACTTTATTGCGGCGCGGATATTCAAAATCCGTGTCGAAAAGTTCTACATATTTTTCGACCCGTGGTTCTCGCTCTTCAAATTCAAACGCGGCGAGACGGAATACGGTGTCGGTTGGGTACCGCTCGGCGGCTATGTCAAAATCGCGGGCATGATTGACGAGAGCATGGACAAGGAGCAGATGAAACTCCCTCCCAAGCCCGACGAGTTTCGTTCCAAGCCTGCATGGCAACGCTTTTTCGTGTTGATTGCCGGCGTTACTATGAATCTGCTGCTTGCATTTGTCATCTATTGCGGCATCTGCTACACATACGGTACGAGTTACCTTGCCAACGAGGATATGCAATGGGGCTACAACTTCAACGACGCGGGCAAGGCTTTGGGTTTTGCCGACGGCGACCGCATCGCGACAATCGATGGCGAGGCTGTCGACAACATCGCGACTATTATGACCAAACTCGTGCTTGCCGAGAGCGATGTGCAGGTCGGCATCGTTCGCAACGGATTGCCGCGGCAACTTACGCTGTCGTACGATAGTCTGAATACTTTGCGAAGCGACGAAAAGGCATACGAAGGTCTGTATGTGCCGCGTATGCCGTTCATCATCGACAGCGTCGCGTCGCCTGCTGCCGCAGTTGCGGGTTTGCGGCACGGCGACCGCATAGTCGGCATAGACGGCGAACGCGAGGAGGATTTTTTGAAATACGACTCGTTGCTGAAACTGCACGCCTCGGGCAATGTTTTGCTTGCGGTCGAACGCGGCGACAGCATCTGCAACATAGATGTTCCCGTAAACGGCGAAGGCAAAATAGGCGTAACCGTATTAAATCCTTATCAGCCGCGTACACAACATTACACGCTGTTGCAGTCGATTCCTCAGGGCGCGAAACTGACTGCCAAGGTGGTCGGCAACTATTGGCAGCAACTCAAACTGATTGTCAAGCCCGATACTGGCCTATACAAGCAGGTGGGCGGATTTATCGCCATCGCCAACATATTTCCCGCAGAGTGGGATTGGTTCCGTTTTTGGAATATGACGGCGTTTTTGTCCATCATTCTCGCCGTGATGAACATCATCCCTATCCCGGGACTCGACGGCGGACATACGCTCTTTACGTTATGGGAGATGATTACGCGACGCCGTCCGAGCGACCGCTTCCTCGAAGTGGCGCAATATGTGGGGTTGGTGCTGATTTTGGCACTGCTGCTGTTCGCCAACGGCAACGACATATTCCGGTTTATCATAAAGTAGGATTGTTATGGCAAAGGTCAAAAAGGCATATTTTTGTCGCGAGTGCGGTTTCGAAGCACCCAAGTGGCTCGGCAAATGTCCCTCTTGCGGGGCATGGAACTCGTTTACCGAAGAGATTATAGCCAAAGAGAGCGGCTCGATTCCTGCGGCTGTTGCAGGCAAATCGGTACCGGCATCGCGTCCGCAGCGCGTAACCGAAATCGAGAGCGGCACCACGCAGCGTATCGATACGGGCAACGGCGAGGTCAATCGCGTGTTGGGTGGCGGAGTTGTGGCAGGCTCGCTGATTCTGCTCGGTGGCGAACCGGGTATCGGCAAATCGACGCTGTCGTTGCAGATTGCCTTGTCGGACAACGGATTGAAGACGCTGTATGTTTCGGGTGAGGAGTCGGCAGAGCAAATCAAACTGCGTGCCGAGCGTATCGGCATCCGCAACGAGCAGTGCATCATCTACACGGAGACACTGCTCGAAAACATCGTGGCGCAGATTGACGAGATACATCCCGACATGGTCGTCATCGACTCGATTCAGACGATGTACACCGACCTTATCGACTCGTCGGCGGGTAGTGTGTCGCAGATTCGCGAATGTGCCGCAACACTGCTCAAATATGCCAAAGGCAGCGGCATTCCGATTTTCATCATAGGCCACATTACCAAAGAGGGAACAATCGCGGGACCGAAGATTCTGGAACACATCGTCGATGTCGTTTTGCAGTTCGAGGGCGACGGCAACAATACCTATCGCATTTTGCGCGGTATCAAAAATCGTTTCGGCGCGACATTCGAGATAGGCGTGTTCGAGATGTTGCACGACGGACTGCGCAGCGTCGAGAATCCTTCCGAGATACTGCTTTCGCACTACGACGAGCCGCTCGGCGGTATCGCTGTCGGTGCGGCAGTCGATGGCATACGGCCTTACCTTATCGAGGTGCAGGCATTGGTCGGTTCGGCAGCCTACGGCACGCCGCAGCGCAATACGACAGGCTACGACACGCGCCGAATGAATATGCTGCTCGCCATACTCGAAAAGCGTATCGGATTGAAAATGTATCAAAAGGATGTCTTTCTCAACTTTGCCGGCGGCTTCAAGGTTGCCGATACGGGATTGGATTTGGCTGTCGTTGCAGCAGTCATCTCCTCCTATTTCGACCGACCCATCGACGAAGGCGTGTGCATGGCGGGCGAATTGGGGCTATCGGGCGAAGTACGTCCAGCATCGCGTACCGACCAACGTAT
>JBJEGV010000018.1:0-13135 GCA_051875395.1 Alistipes sp.
GAATAGTTTTTCATTTCGTTCGTTTGTTTTTACAAGCCGCTTTCGCGAACAATTACGGAGTGGCAGTACGAAACGCATGCGTTCCGCACTGCCGACCCACCTATTTTCTTCTAATACGTTCCGGACATGGAGTGAGTCCGTGAATTTTCGAATTCCACGGCGAATACATTCGTGTCATTCGATTGATGGTAAGCATATCCGACTCTTGGTCGTGCAATGCCGCCTTGTAGAGTTTCAATGCGGTTACGATGGCCACGACCTCTTCATCGCTGATGGCAACCGGCACTTTGGCATTGTTGGCCTTGTGTTCCCGCGTAAAGACGAAACCGAACAGGCGCATAACATATACCAACAGCAGCAGCACCACGAAAACAATCGAGATACCGATGAGTGCGATGAGCAGAATCTGCGACCATGGCAACGCATTATCTATTACGAATAGTGTCATAACGTGCGATGTTTATAAAGGAATGTTCGAATGTTTCTTCGCCGGATTCTGCAAACGCTTGGTCGAAAGCGACTGCAAAGCCCTTATTATGCGGAAACGCGTATTACGCGGTTCGATGACATCGTCGATATAGCCGTAACGTGCCGCATTGTAAGGGTTGGAGAACAAATCCTTGTACTCCTGCTCCTTCTCGGCCACGAACTTCGCCTTCTCGGCAGGGTCGGTAAATGCAGCCAAATCTTTGGCATACAGCACCTCGACTGCACCGCTTGCACCCATAACGGCAATCTCTGCCGACGGCCATGCGTAGTTGATGTCGCCGCGGATATGTTTCGACGACATGACGATATATGCACCGCCGTAAGCCTTGCGCAACGTAACGGTAACCTTCGGAACGGTAGCCTCGCAATAAGCGAACAGCAGTTTGGCTCCGTGGGTAATCACGCCGCCGTACTCCTGAGTGGTACCCGGCAGGAAGCCCGGAACATCGACCAACGTTACGATAGGAATGTTGAAGGCATCGCAGAAGCGCACGAAACGCGCAGCCTTGCGGCTTGCATTGATATCGAGCACACCCGCCATAAATTTAGGCTGGTTAGCGATGATACCGACGCTCTGGCCGTTGAAACGGGCAAAGCAGGTGATGACATTCTTGGCATAAGTCGCTGCCGATTCGAGGTAGTCGCCGTTATCGACGATTGCGCGAATGACATCGTACATATCGTAAGCCTGATTCGGATTGTCCGGAATAATCTCGTTGAGCGAATCCTCCAAACGGGCAATGTTGTCGGTGCATACAGCCAATGGAGCATCCTCCATATTGTTCTGCGGCATATAGGAGATGAGTTTGCGAATCAATGCGATACCCTCCTCTTCGGTATCTACCGCGAACTGTGCCACACCCGATTTGGTCGTGTGTACGACGGCACCACCCAACTGCTCCTGCGTTACATCCTCGCCCGTAACGGTCTTAACGACTTTCGGACCCGTAAGGAACATATTGGAGGTATTCTTCTTCATAATGATAAAGTCGGTCAATGCAGGCGAATATACCGCACCGCCGGCACAAGGGCCGAAAATGGCCGAAATCTGAGGAATCACGCCGGATGCCATAACGTTGCGCTGGAAGATATTGGCATAACCCGCCAAAGCGTTAACACCCTCCTGAATACGCGCACCGCCCGAATCGTTCAGACCGATACATGGTGCGCCGTTGCGCATGGCCATATCCATAACTTTGCAGATTTTGTCAGCCAAAGCCAACGACAGCGAACCTGCCGTTACGGTAAAGTCCTGTGCGAACACATAAACCAAACGGCCGTCGATGGTACCGTAACCCGTTACGACGCCATCGCCGAAGGTATGCTTCTTCTCCATGCCGAAATCGTAGCAACGGTGAGTTACGAACATGTCGAACTCCTCGAAACTACCCTCGTCAAGCAACATCTGGATACGCTCGCGTGCAGTGTACTTGCCCTTCTCGTGCTGCTTGTCGATGGCCTTTTGTCCGCCACCCATACGAGCCGTTTCACGGTTCTCGATGAGTTTGTTGATTTTATTCTGAATCTCGCTCATAACGCCTATTTGTTTTTGTCCTCGCACAATTCGGTAAGAATACCCTGTGTCGATTTCGGATGAAGGAATGCAATAGTCATGCCATCGGCACCCTTACGCGGCGTCTGGTCGATAATGCGAACGCCCTTGTCGGCAGCATCTGCCAACTGACCCTCGATATTCTCAACGGCAAGAGCCATGTGGTGAATACCGATACCGCGATTCTCGATAAATTTGGCCACCGTAGAGTCTTCGCTCGTAGGTTCAAGCAGTTCGATTTTGGTTTCGCCCAATTTCAAAAATGCGGTGCGCACCTTCTGGTCTGCAACCTCTTCGATTTTGTAACATTTCAAACCCAAAACGTTCTCCCAATAAGGAAGTGCCTCGTCGATGCTCTTTACAGCAATGCCGAGATGCTCGATGTGTGATACTTTCATAGTACTGAAAATTTAAGTTGTTAAGTTATTGAATATTTTTACTTTACATTATATTTTGCATCGAATTCGGACGACAATCGCGACGATGCGCCCAAATCCTTGCAAATATACGTTTTTCCGTTGAAACCAAAAAACTATTCCTCAACTATTTTTGTCCGATTTTGCTCTTATCGCTCATTTATCGGAAAACGTTTGGATTTCCCGCAAAATAGGCGTATATTCGCGGATATGAAACGAGTATTGGCAATATCGATATTTCTCTTTTGTGCGCTGACCGCTTTTGCCCAAAATCTTGCAATCGGCGAACGTATTCCGCCATTACATCCCAAATACAGGCAGTGGATTAACGGGCATGTGCCGCAAAATTGCGAATACACCTACATCGGTTTCGTCCACTCCGCAAGCATTCCCTGCATCGAAGGAGTAGGACATATCGACGAGATTGCCGACGATATCGGAAATCTGCGCATCCTGATTTTTACGAAGGAGAGCGAGGACAACGTCGCCGACTGGCTCAAACTTCATGCAGCAGGCCTCTCCGGCGTGGCGTGTCGAAGCGAATATGCGTTCCGCAGTTTCGGAGTAAATTACGCACCGTTCGGAGTGCTTGTGGATTATCGCCGGCGTGTGGTATGGTTCGGCAACCCGAAGCAACTTTCACGCGAAAAACTGATAAAATTGACGCAAAGCAACAAAAAACACAAAATAAAATGTCGTTCACTAAAATAGACCATTACGAAAAAGAGTATATCGACAAACATCACGGCAGTGCATTGAACGTTACCGACGGTGTGGCCGACCAACCTATCATAAATCCGTATTTCGTGCGCAAAAAAAGGCGCGTACTCTCCACCGACGAATATGTAGAGGGTATTCTGCAAGGCAACATAACTGTTCTTTCGCAGGCGATTACGCTTATCGAGAGCAACAACCCCGACAACTATGCGCAGGCGCAACAGATTATCGAACGCTGTCTGCCGCATGCCGGCAAGTCGGTGCGCATCGGTATAACAGGCGTTCCCGGGGCAGGCAAATCCACCTTCATCGAGGCCATCGGCAATATGGTAACCTCGCTGCATCATCGCTTGGCGGTATTGGCCATCGACCCGAGTTCCGAACGCAGCGGAGGCTCGATTCTCGGCGACAAGACCCGCATGGAGAGTATTTCGTCCAATCCCGACGTCTTCATCCGCCCCTCCCCTTCGGCAGGCTCGCTCGGCGGCGTGGCACGCAAAACCCGCGAAACAATCGTGCTGTGCGAGGCAGCAGGTTTCGACGTCATTTTCATCGAGACAGTCGGCGTAGGTCAGTCGGAAACGGCCGTACATTCGATGGTCGATATGTTCATGCTGTTGCAGATTGCCGGAGCGGGCGACGAACTGCAAGGCATCAAACGCGGCATTATGGAGATGGCCGACATGATGGTCATCACCAAGGCCGACGGCGAGAATGTCAATCGTGCCAAACTTGCCCGTACACAGTTTCAGAACGCCCTGCATCTCTTCCCTACTCCCGAATCGGATTGGAGGGCACAGGTGTACACGTGTTCATCGACCGACGGCACGGGTTTGGAGGAGATTTGGAAGGGTGTCGAGGATTACCTCGAACATATACAGCGCAACGGTTATTTCGAGCGCAACCGCAACCGGCAGAACAAATATTGGATGTACGAGAGCATCAACGAGGCTTTGAAGAGCAGTTTCTACCTCAATCCCGAAATTGAAAAACGCATAGGCGAAGTGGAACAGCGCGTACTCGATGCCAAATTGAGTTCGTTCATCGCTGCCAAGGAGTTGCTCGACATCTATTTCGGACAAAAGTAGGGCAACCGATGAAAAAGATTGTGGTATTTTCGGGCGCAGGAGTAAGTGCCGACAGCGGCATTCCGACCTATCGCAGCAAAGACGGTTTGTGGGCCAACTACCGCATAGAGGAGGTTTGTACGCCCGAAGCCTTGTCACGCGACCGAGCGAAAGTCGTCCGCTTCTACAACGAACGACGGCGGGAGATGATGTCGAAGCAACCCAATGCAGGACATTACGCCATAGCCGATTTGGAACGCTGTTTCGACGTGGAGGTCGTAACGCAAAACATCGACAATCTGCACGAGCGTGCCGGTTCGAGCAACGTAACGCATCTGCACGGCGAACTGACCAAGTTGCGCAGTACGACGAATCCCGACCTTATAACGCCGATTGACGGTTGGGAACAACGACTCGACGAACGGGCATCCGACGGCTCTCTGCTTCGGCCGCACATAGTATTTTTCGGCGAATCGGTACCGATGTTCGACAAGGCCGCACGCATCGTCGCATCGGCAGACATACTGATTGTCGTCGGCACGTCGTTGGCGGTATATCCTGCCGCATCTTTGGTCAATTATGTGCGGGATGAGCAGGTGCCGATTTATCTGGTCGATCCTGCCGAGCCGAATATCGCCTTTTTGCGCAATCCGATAACCCATATCAAGGCGGCATCGGCTATCGGCATGCCGACATTGGTCGAACAGTTAAAACACGAGTTCGCCTAAAACTCCTAAAACAGATACCGACCTGTCATGACAGGTCGGTATCTGTTTATCTACGCACCTCAAATCGGTAGGTTCCGGAGCCAACGGCAAATTTTGCATAACCGTCGGCAAAGCCCGATGATTCAAGCGACGGGTCGGAGGTCCCGACTGCATCGGCACTCGGAGCAGGCACGAATATCTCGGCCGTCGTATTGGCGGGAACTTTCACCTCCAAAGTGCGCAATTCGTCATTCTCCGCATGCCACTCGGCAGACACAATGCCGTAAGGCGTCCGCGTCGATGCCCGCATCCATCCGAATCCGCCGCCCGTATGCGGACGTATGGCGATGGTTTTGTAACCGGCAGAGGTCTCTCTGATACCGACGGCACTGCGGTAGAGCCAATCGCCTATCGAGCCGTAGGAGTAGTGGTTAAACGAGTTCATTCCCTTGATTACCGACCCGTCGGGACGAATGCTGTCCCAACGTTCCCAAATGGTTGTCGCGCCCTTCGAAACGGGGTAAATCCAACTCGGACAACTCTCCTGCAAAAGCAATCGGTAAGCCACATCGGAGCGACCCGCATCGGTCAGCACGTTGCATACATAAGGCGTACCGAGGAATCCCGTCGTAATATGGTTTCCGTAACGTTCGATATTGGCAACCAACCTCTCTGCGGCCTGTTTGCGCACGGCATCCGGCAACATGTCGAATTGCAACGCAAGGACGTATGCGGTCTGCGTATCCGACGACACCAATCCATTCGGTGTAACATACTCGTCCAGATACGCCTTGCGCACCTTCTGCAACACATCGGCATAATAAGCGGCATCCTGTTCCCTGCCAAGCAGTTCGGCCGTTTTGCGCACGATGTCGGTCGATGCGGCGAAGAAACATTGCGCAATCAGATGTTTGCTCGTAACTGCCGATTGGCCGTCGGGGTCGTTCGGTTTGCTCCAAAACAGCCAGTCGCCGAAATGTTGCGTTCCGCTATTCCACAACCAACCGCTCTCTCTG
Source organism: Alistipes sp. (assembly GCA_051875395.1). Taxonomy (GTDB): domain Bacteria; phylum Bacteroidota; class Bacteroidia; order Bacteroidales; family Rikenellaceae; genus Alistipes. The sequence continues at coordinate 5,965 of JBJEGV010000018.1, forward strand.
CTGTGCGAAATCATATAATCTACCCATCGTTTCATGCTCGGGTATTGGGCTTCGAGCAGCGACAAATCGCCGTATGCCATATAATGCAGCCAAGGGATTATGGTTGCCGCATCTGCCCAACCTGCCGATGTCGTTCTGCTGTCGGATTGAGGGAAAGTGTCCGGAATAACGCGCGGCACCCGACCATCCTCACGTTGGTCGGCAGCCAAATCGGCGAGCCACTTGCGGAAAAACGTATCGACGTTGCCGAGGAACGAGGCGGTGCGGAAAAAGACTTGTGCATCTCCCGTCCAACCCAACCTTTCGTCGCGTTGCGGGCAATCAGTAGGCACATCCACAAAGTTGTCGTGAAAGCCCCATTCGATATTGCTTTGCAGTCGGTTGATGGTCGCATTCGACGACGCAAATCCGCCGATATCCTCGAATCCGGAACTTATGGCTTCGGCTGTAAAATCGGAAGGATTCAAATCGCCCTCGATGCCCTCGACCTTGATGTATCGGAAGCCGTAAAAGGTCATTGTCGGCTCGAATACGGTCGCTCCGTCGCCCAGAATATAGGTACTCGTCGCCTTTGCCTTCCGCAGATTGGCAGTATAGAAATTGCCGGCTTTGTCGAGTATTTCGGCATGGTAAATGCGCACCGTATCGCCCGCTTTGCCTTGCAATCGCACTCGCTCCCACCCTACTATATTTTGTCCGAAATCCAGCACCTTTTCGCCTTTGGGCGTAACGATATATTCGACGGGCTGCAACGATTTGCGCTTTACGACAGGCTCGTTTACGGTCGGCACGATATCGGTCTTGGCAAAATCGGCAACCTTTGCACGTTTCTGCCATTTTTCGCCCGCAGTGGTCGCCCATGCCGCATTCATCTGCCGCGCATCGATGGTCTGTCCGTCGTATATGTTGGCAAACACCACACCGCTTGCGGGATGTTCTGCACCGACCGACTGTTCCCAATCGCTGTCGGTCGCTATCGTATCGGTAGTGCCGTCCGCATATTCGATATTTATCTGCATCAGCAACGCCACGTCGTTGCCGTATCTGAACCGTTTGTCGGCATCGCCCCAATTCATTCCGCCCGAATACCAACCAGGTGCAACTACGACACCCACGGCATTGCGCCCTTTGCGGAGCATCGCCGTAACGTCGAACGCCTGATATTGCAGACGCTTGCCATAAGATGTCCACCCCGGGGTCAGATAGCAATTGCCAACCCGTGAGCCGTTGATGTATGCCTCGTAGATGCCGTGTGCCGTAACGTATGCCGTTGCCCGCCGAATGCTCTTCGGCAGGATGCTCTCCTTGCGGAAATGCACAGGCTCGGGCTTCGCGCCGCAGTCGTGCGACAGCCATTGCGCCGACCAATTCTCTGTCCGCAAACCCGTATGCCACCACGAGCAGGCGCGTTTCGACACGTTGCCGTGATTGTCCCACACGCGAAGCGTCCAATCGTAGCGCGTATCGGGCAGCATCGTGCCTTCGTATTTTACTGCCACGGAGTTGTCCGAAACCACACGGCCGCTGCTCCATACGGTACGGTATTTGCAGCGCACCACGATTTCGTAAGCCGTCTGCATGGTGTTTTTCTGCGGCGAGTCGATAATCCAACTCAATGTCGGAGGCTCGGCAGGCGATATGCCTACGGGTGTATCGAGCCGATTGACGCGCAACGATGTTACCGCCACCTGCGCATATACGGCAACCGGCAGCAGCAAAGCCAAAAGCATCGAAAATTTTTTCATAGGTCGGGTTTGCGATAAAATTCATACAAATATAACATAATCTTGTTTAATATCGGAAAATGATTTATTTTTGTTGGTGCAAGCGATTGTAATCTTGCGACTGTTTAACACTTAAAATACTGCAATTATGAAAAAGTATCGTTGTACTGTCTGCGATTGGGTCTATGACCCCGCAGTCGGAGATCCGGAAGGCGGCATCGCACCGGGAACTGCATTCGAGGATATTCCCGAGGATTGGGTTTGTCCGTTGTGCGGCGTCGGCAAGGACGAATTCGAGGTAATCGACTAACCACTATTGAGGCATCCTTCGGGGTGCCTCAATAGTTTTTGCCTCCTCCCCGCACTGCAAATGTCTCCGTTGTCCGAGCGACAGCGGAGGACGAATGCACCGTGTTTGCCTTTCGCCTTTTGTCTATGCCCGAGGTTTTTCACTCCGTTCGAGAATGACGGGCAGAAAATAGACCGTCAAGCCATACTATCGACAAACGAAACATCGCCGCAGAAATTCTGCGGCGATGTGTTTATATGCGGCAAGCGGTTAGGCGATGCGTTTGAGAACGTCGGTAAGCAGTTGCCAGAATCGGCCGACCGTAGCGATATTCAGCCGTTCGTCGGGCGAATGCACACCGCGCATCGTCGGGCCGAACGACACCATCTCCAATTCGGGGTATTTTTCGAGGAACAGACCGCACTCCAAACCAGCATGGATGGCGCGAACCCGCGGCTCGGCACCGAACAGCGACTGGTAACTCTCCTTCGTCCACTCCAACAGATGCGAATCGGGATTAGGTGCCCAACCCGGGTAACCGTCGGAGTGAGCCACATCGGCACCCGCAAGCGCAAACACGGCCTCGACCTGCTGCATGGCATAGACCTTTGCACTATCGACCGACGAACGCTGCGACGTGGTAACCGTGATGGTCTTGTCGTCGCCGAATTTGACCGAAGCGAGATTAGTCGAGGTCTCGACCAACCCTTCGAGCGTATGCGACATCGCCAAAACGCCGTGAGGCACGCCCACCAACGCATTGACCAATGCCGACTGCGACTGCAACGACAGCACGGTTGCCGGTGTCGGCATAGGGTTGAGCGACATACGCAGATTCGGCTCGGTAACGGCGAACTCGGCACGGATATCGTCGGCAAAAGCGTTGTATGCCGCTTCGAACTCCTTGTGCAGATGCGACGGCACACCGAATACCGTATATGCCTCGCGCGGAATGGCATTGCGCAGGTTGCCACCGCAGAAATAACTCATCTTGGCATCGAACGACTGCGAAGCGAGCAGCAGCAAGCGTGCCATGATTTTGTTGGAGTTGGCACGCCCCTTCTCGATGTCGTCGCCCGAATGTCCGCCCCGCAAATCGGAGACATCGGCACGATAGAAGGTATAGTTGGCAGGTGCAGCCTCCTCCTCGTAGCGGAACGTGGCAACGGTATCGATACCGCCGGCGCAACCGATGAAAATCTCGCCCTCGTCCTCCGAATCGAGATTGATGAGATATTTACCCGAAATCATATCGTCGCCCAATTCGAATGCGCCCGTCAGACCCGTCTCTTCATCAACCGTAAACAACGCCTCGACAGGGCCGTGTTCGATGGTGTCGTCAATCAGTACCGCCAATGCCGACGCCATGCCTATACCGCAGTCGGCTCCGAGCGTCGTACCCTGCGCACGCACCCATTCGCCGTCGATGACGGTACGGATGGCATCGCGCTCGAAATCGAACTCGACATCGGAATTTTTCTCGCAAACCATATCCATATGCGCCTGCAACACCACCGTCGGCCGCGTCTCGAAACCCTTTGTGGCGGGCTTGCGCATCAGCACGTTGCCGATTTTGTCGCGCTTGTGTTCGAGGCCGTGCTTGGCGGCGAAATCCAGCAGGAACGCTATTATTTTACCCTCTTTTTTCGACGGACGCGGTACGCGTGTGATGTCGTCGAAAATCTCCCAAACATGTTGGGGTTGCAAATTTCTAATCTCTGACATAACAGTATAAGGTTTTGTTGTTTACTCTTTACAGACCAACGCTACGGCAGTTGCCGACACACCCCGTTCCTCGCCCTCGAAGCCGAGATGTTCGCTCGTCGTTGCCTTGACCGACACCGCATCGACATCGATACCGACCGACTTGGCTATTTCGGCACGCATGGCATCGATATAAGGACGCAATTTCGGTCGCTGCATCACTATCGTCGAATCGATATTGCTTACGGCATAACCCTTATCCCTCACAATCGACGCGACCCGCTGCAACAGGATGCGCGAATCGATACCCTTGAATTCGTCCGACGTATCGGGGAAATGTTTGCCTATATCGCCCTCGCCCACCGCTCCGAGCAGAGCATCGCAAACGGCATGAATCAGCACGTCGCCGTCCGAATGGGCAATACACCCCTTCGTGTGCGCAATCCGCACACCGCCCAAGACGAGAGGCAGACCCTCGCCGAGTGCATGTACATCGTAACCGTGACCTATTCGGAATTTCATAACCCTGCGCCTCCTTTCATCGCCACAAGCATCGCATACGGGCAATTACAGATACAAATATAGTTAAATTTTCTCACAACCATACATACAGCCCTCTATCGCCGCAAAATCCTCCGCCGCAATCGACTGTTTCCATTCGCCGCTCTCGACCCGACGATTATTTCGTCGCCACAAAAAACAGGTCGAAACAACCGTCGCGATATGGCTCTATCGAATAGTCGGAATCGGTTATCGAGGTCGTAAGTTTCGCATTGTCGCGCAACAGCCGTTTACGATTCCAACGATTGAGTATATCATAAGGCTTTTGCAGCAACTTGCGCGGCAAACGATGTTGCAGATCCAACACGTCGAATCGGGCTATGCGCTCGACGCTGCGACGGTTTTTGGCATAATACTCCATCACCTTCCCGTTGCCGACAACCCCGTAGGCCTCTACCGTCGAAAAATTGCACTCCAACAAATTGCGCAATTCGTCCGCATTATATTCGCGCACATGCCACGGATTGCGGGTCAGCGACATCGGCGCATTCGGGGTCGTTACGATAAACTTGCCCTCGGGACGCAACACCCGTGCGACCTCACGCACCAACCGCATATCCTCCTCGACATGTTCGATAACCTGAAACGCCACCACATAGTCGAACGAATTGTTGTCGAATCCGATAGGCGGAACCTCCATTTGATAGAACTCCGACTTGGCATGCTGACACAAACTCTCCGGCATGTCTTTATCTATCGTTATGAAGCGTTTGGATTTCGGTGCAAGCCACTTGATACCGTAACCAGTACCCGTGCCTATCTCCAACACGTCGCCATGCACCATACCTGCCGCATGTCTGTATGCCAGCAGCGACCTTTGGAAAACATAGTTGTCCGAGGGGTCGGTCGAGACTCTCTCCGCCGTGGTAACTTTCGCCATTATTTCAATATTTTTATTCCCGTTTCATCGACCGCAACGCGTTTGTGGCTCAACAGCACTCCGAGCGAGCGTTTGAATAGTTTTTTGCTCATCTGCAACATGCTCTGCACCTGCTCGGGCGAACTGTTGTCGGTCAGCGGCACAAAACCGCCGTTGCGTTCTATCGTTTCATAAAGTTTGTCCGCCGAATCCTTGACCTGCGCATATCCCTGACGCTGCAACGACAGGTCGATACGGTTTTCGTCGGTTACGCGCACGACATAGGCTCGGCACTTTTCGCCAATCTGCACGGGACGGAAAAGTTGATTCTTGTAGAGCATGCCCCAATGGCGATTCTCCACAATCACGCGATACCCTATCGGACTCTCCGAAGCGATGAGAATTTCCACCTCCTGACGCGGTGCAACGGTAACTATGTCGTCGTTGTTTACGTATGTTTTAAGTTTGTTCGTCGCCACGCACCGACCCGTTATGTTGTCCACATACATATACACGACATAACTCTTGCCGACGACGATTCCTCCGTGCTGATTGCGATTGGGCATAAACAGGTCTTTGCCGCTTACGCCCCATGCGAGAAATGCGCCGTGGATGTTTTTATCCACCACCTCCAAACATGCGACCTCGCCCGCTTTTATTTTCGGCGTTTCGGTTGTAGCGACCAATCTGTCCTCCGAGTCGTGATAGACGAACACGCTGACCGTGTCGCCGACCTGCTGTGTCAAAGAGACATAACGGTTTGGCAGCAACACTTCGTTCTGCTCCTCGTCCGCGAGATACAGCCCGTAATCCGACACTCGGGCAACCGTGAGTATCTGTATTTCTCCTACTTTCATTCGTTTTCCGTTTTTCGCACGCCGCATTCCGCATGGCGCGTTCATGCCACAAAAGTACAAAACAATTCCCTCAATACGCAATTTCGGCATAGATTTTCGGTGCAGCCTGTTGCAAAATAGCAAACTCTATGCTATATTTGTAAATGTAAGGTTGGTTATATGGATTGGAATATAGTAATAATGTTGGTTGTCTCGGGCATCGTCGTAGGCATAGTCAATACGCTTGCAGGCGGAGGCTCGGTTATCACGATGACTATGTTCATGGCACTCGGCCTGCCAATCAACGTAGCCAACGGCTCCAACCGTATCGCCGTACTGCTCCAAAATCTGACGGCAACCGTTACCTTTCTGCGCAAACGGATGCTCAACATTCGGCACGGATTGGCACTCTCCGTTCCCGTCATCGTCGGCAACATCGCCGGCTCGCTCGTGGCAACGCACATCAACGAAACGGTATTCAAAATCTGTTTCGGCGTGATTCTGCTCGTCATTCTGCTCTATATCGTCTTCGACAACCGCATCAAAATCCGCGAGGGACACAACATCGACATCAAACCGCTGCATTACCTGTGGTTTCTGCTCATAGGTTTTTACGGTGGCTACATCTATGTCGGCATCGGCTATCTGATACTCGCCATAACGCTGTGGTCGATGCGCATGGACATCGTAACGGCTAATGTCATCAAGAATTTCGTGATTTTCGTCGCAACCCCGTTTTCGCTCGCCATATTCATCCTCAACGGGCAGGTCGATTATATGTTCGGTCTTTGGCACGGTGCGGGCAACATCGTCGGCTCGTTCCTCGCTTCGCACTATATGGTCGGTTGGGGCAAGGGCTTCATCAAAACCTTTATCGCGCTGTTGGTGCTAATCTGTTTGGCCGATTTGGTCGGCCTCATCTCGCTGCACGACATCTTCAATTCGCTGATAATAATCGGGAAATAACGTTTTTTTACCGTTCGGAGTATAGTTTTGCAAAATCTTTATTATCTTTGCAACTGATTATGAATACTCTGAGCAATATCCTTTTAGCCAACCTACCGAAAATTCTCGGGGGGGGGATTTTGCAACCTCACATTTAACAAATAATCAGCATTTTAGCACCCGTTTCCCGACGATTCCGCAATCGCCGGCGATTTTTGTTGCATCCGCTGCCGATGCCGTTTTAGCGACCCTG
>JBJEGV010000019.1:0-12129 GCA_051875395.1 Alistipes sp.
TAGTGGCTAGTGGCTAGTGGCTAGTGGCTAGTGGCTAGTGTAATATAAAAAGACTATAAAGATAATAAAAATATAGTCATGGCACACCCGAGCAACCGCAAAGGGAGCAGATACCATATATGGCTCTATGCGAAGGGGGGTCTGCTATCTACCATTGTGTAAACAACCGTGCCGATACCCAAAAAACAAACAACTAGCCACTAATCACTAGCCACTAATTACTAATCACTGTATTTTAATTTTTTCCGACATGACAAAATCAATCAAAATTTCCGATTCGGCAGAGCAATGCGTCATCGACATCGAGGGCGTAATAGGTGAGCCGGAGGGCGACGATGCCGGCTCGGTTGCCAACGGCGGTGCGAGTTATTCGGCTTTGCGCGACCAAATCGCCGCAATCGCCCGAATCCAATCGCCGTCGGTCGTGGTCAATATCCGTTCGATGGGAGGCAGTGTCCACGATGCTCTGCTTATTTACGACGCTCTGTGCTCGCTCGACGCACGGATTACCACACGCTGTTACGGTTACACCGCATCGGCGGCGACCATCATCGCACAGGCTGCTTCGGAGGGGTGCCGCGAGATTTCGGCAAACGGTCTCTATCTGATTCACAAGTCGATGTGTACGGTCGAGGGTAACGACGAGCGGCTTGCCGAGCGTATCGAACTGCTGCGCAAGACCGACGAGCGCATAGCCTTGATTTATGCCGCACACTCCGACCGCGATGCGGCGCACTTTGCCGCGCTGATGTCCGCCAATGGCGGAGAAGGCAGGTGGCTGACACCCGCCGAGACCGTCGAAGCGGGGCTTGCCGACCGCATTGCGGATGGCGGCACGAACGCCGTAGGCAACTTCGTGCGCGAGATTGCCGACCGCATAGCGACGCTGTTGCACCGTCCGAAGAGTACCGACCGTACTGTCGACCGTACTGCCGACGATGTCGCCGAGCCGCAGACGCCTGCCGACGAGTTGCCGGCAACGCCTTCGCCCTCTCTTATCGCCTTCGATGAGGGTCAGCGGCGTGCCGAGCCTACGTCGTTGCGCGAGTGCGAGGACCCGTCGGATGCCGACATGCGCCCGACGCCCAACGCCTTGGCATACGATGCCGATGCAAAGGGAATGCGGCGCGGAATGTAATGCGGTCGGTCGATAAACCAACGGCAAAACATCCCGAAACAAATGCGGACGACGACTCTCCGCAACAAACAAACTCATTTCATTAACCTCAAAAAACTACAAAAAAATGCTTATCGAAAATCCAAAGACCTACAAAGGTCAAGAAGCCGACACCATCTTTTTCCGTCCTTCGTTCTGCGGCAAAAGCGCAGAGGAGTTGGGCATCAGAGTTCTCTACAACCTGCCCGTACCTACCACCGTACAGGTATGGAGCCATACGGGCAACGTGTTGCAGAAGTATGCGGGTGGCTGGAACGGCGGCTCGAAATCGCAGAAATTCCAAAAGACAATCGACATGCGCAAGGTCAAGGCCGAGACTGCATTTGCGGCATCGGACTACTTCTCGATGGTGTTCGAGCAGATTACCGGCAGCGCCGATGTGAACATGGGCGATTTGACGGGTACCGACCTCGAAAAGGCGGAGACCGAATTGTTCAGACGCGCCATTGCCGAGAGCGTGCGTGCAACGATGTGGTTGGGCGACACCACGGGGCAGATATCGTCGTTTACCACCTTCAACGGCTTCCTCAAAGCCATCAAGGATGCTGCCGCAGAGGGCGTAATCGACAACAGCGGCATGGCATACATCCAATACGAAGAGTTGGAGAGTGCGAAGTTGGTATTCGACTCCGTTTGGAACTGCGCGTCCGAGGAGTTGAAATGCCTGCGTCCCGAGGGCAATCTCGCCTATTTCGCCACCTCCGACATCGTGCGCCTTTACGAGAGCGAACTCGACAGCAGCACCACCGAAGCGGCATATCGCGAACGTATCGACGGCCGTGCTGGATTGAGTTACCACGGCATACCCGTCATCGAAGTACCGCTCGGCAAGTACGATGCGCAACAGAACTACGGCAAATCGTTCTGCATGCTGACCGACCGTCGCAACATGGTGCTGGCTCTCAACACAGCCGACATGCCCGAAAACGAGGTACGCATGTGGTACAATCCCGACGAGATGGAGAATCGTCAGCGTGCCGTGTTCCTCGCGGGTGCCGACATCCTCGACACCGGTATAGTTTCGGTCTGCATGATTGGTATCGATTAGCCATGGAGATTGCGACTACGGATTACAAACCCGTTGGCGGCGTTGCACGGGCGGTGCTTTACCGACCCGAAGCGTGCAACGCCGCTTTCGCGGACGGCGTCTGTACGGCGTCGTTCGCCGACGAGGGGGTCGAGGTGGCACTTCTCGACGAGCGTTCGTCGTTCGAGGAGGTCGCTGCCTCCGATTCGGGCAGGGTTTCGGTCGTGCATACGCTCTCGCTCGTTGCTTCGCGCAACGATGCAGCCGTGTGGCTTGCTCCGCAATTCGTTGCCGATGCCGTGCGTCGGGGGCTCGTTGCCGACCTGACGCTTAACGACGGCCGCCGACTGCTTGCGGGCTGCTCGGCCGAGTTTGCCGACGAACAACCATTGCGCCTCATTTCGTTGCGCAGCGCATCGGGCGAACGATTGGCGCAAACGCCTACCGTAACGCTGACATTGCGCTCGGAGGATACGGCAGGTGCATCACCGTTAAACACAACCGCATTATGACATCTACCAAAACACACTGTATTCGCGGTGTCGGCAACATTGCCGAACCGCTGCTGCCCGCTGCTGCCGCATCGTCCGTTGCGAGCGGAGAATTTTGGCGTTGGGGCAGCGACAACCGTTTTCCCGCAGCCTTGGCTGCAATGTCGCGACGTTCGACGACACATCGCCGCATAATCAACGACAAGGCCGACTACATCGCCGGCAAAGGCTTTGCGTTCGATGCCGCGCAACCTCTGCTCGCACGCCTTGTGGAGCGTGCCAACGGTCGCGACGAGAGCCTGCGGCAGGTAATCGCAAAAATCGCATTCGACAAGGCTCTGTTCGGCAACGCCTTTTTGGAGGTGGCGACCGACGAGGCGCATTCGTTCCTCGCGTTCTATCATCAGGACGCTTCGCACTGCCGACTCGCCCGCGATTCGCAACATGTGCTGCTGCATCACGATTGGAACGCCTTTTCCATGCGCGAGTCCCTCTCGCTGCCGCTCTATCCGCGTTTCGAGGCGCAGGAGGATGGCACATTGCGTTCGATTGTCCACTACAAGGACTACGAGCCGATGTTCGTCCACTACGGCGTGCCTTCGTACATAGCGGGGATGAATGTTTCGGCAATAGCCTACAAGACCGACCGCTGGAACATCTCGCGATTGGACAATTCGTTCCAACTCTCGGGTGTGATGATGCTCGACAACACCGTCGACAGCGAAGCCGAAGCGGCCAAATTGGTGCGTATCGCCGAAGAGCGTTTTGCAGGCAATCCCGGGCAGGTGATGTTCGTGGTCAAGGACGGCAGCGACAACGACAATTCGCGATTCATTCCGATTGCGTCGCAGAACGAAGGCGATTGGCAGGCGTTGCACGACCAAGCGGTCGGCGACATCGTCGTTGCCCATTCGTGGTTCCGTTCGCTCAGCGGATTGGATTATGCCGCAGGCTTCGATTCGGAACGCATACTCCACGAATACGAGGTCGCACTCAATACCGTCATTCTGGGCGAACAGGCCGAAATCATGGAGCCGGTCGTGCGAATCATGGAATCGGTGTTGGGCATCGATGCCTCGTCGCTCCAAATCGTCAATCGCCCTCCTACCCGCTCCAAACCGATATATATGCGCGTTTGGGAGGCTCGCAAGGCCGACGGATTGGATTACGATGCCGACGATCCTGCACAACAGTTGTTCCTCTCGGAGATTACCAAGTACAACGTAACCAAAATCGGATAATTTATGCAGACGCTTATTACACCTGCGCAAGTTGTTGCGCTTGCCTTTGCCGACGGCGAATATATCGCGCCCGAGGCTGTACTCGAAGCCGACATAGCAGCAGCATCGCACCGTTATTTGGAACCCGTTGCGGGCTGTGCTTTGTGCGATGCTCTCGCTGCCGGTCGTTATCCCGAACTGCTTGCCGACTATGTCGCGCCTGCTCTTGCCATGGCGGTACGCACGCTGCTGCAACGTGCGCTGAATGTCCGCACGGGGCAGATGGGACTCGTCGTTCCCGACATATCGGGGTCGCAGACGGCGGTGCAGAGCGCAGCGTCCGAACTGCAACGTTCGCTGACCTGCCGCCGTCGTCTGTTGCTCGGCCGACTCTCGGATTACCTTGCAGCAAACGAGGCGAAATTTCCCGAATACGATGCTTCGCACGACGCGATGCGCAAATGCAGAATATATGGAGGCTTTGTTCAGATACGTTAATGCCGTTGCGCTCTCGCTTGCCGCTCTGTTCGCACCCGTCCGTCCGCTTGTCTGCTGTGCCGCCCTCTTCATCGGCATCGACTTTCTGACAGGCGTTGCGGCCGACCGCCGAATACGTCGCGATGCGGGCGAAAAGTGGTATTTCGAGAGCAGCGAAGCGTGGCGCACGGTACGCAAAGCGGGTTTCGTCATCGTGGCAATCGGCATGTCGTGGCTCATCGAGACCTGCATACTCGATTTCGTCGATTCGCACCTGACACGCATGTTTACAGGCTTCGTGTGCGGTGTGGAGATGTGGTCGTTCCTCGAAAATGCGTCGGTGCTGTCGGATGCGGCACTCTTCGGGTGGCTGCGCAAGTATGTCCACCGCAGAATCAGAAAGGAGATGGAGGATGAGTAGAGCGTTCGTGCCGCGCGGTTTGCGCAACTGCAACCCCGGCAACATACGTCGTTCGGCAGTCCGTTACAAGGGCGAATGCGACGATGCCGATGCCGACGGATTCCGTCGTTTCGAGAGCATGGCCTACGGTTATCGCGCCATGTTCGTATTGCTGCACACCTATTCGGTACGATACGGCTGTCGGAGCATCGCCGATATGATATCGCGCTATGCCCCGCCGTCGGAAAACGATACTTCGGCCTATATCCGTCGCGTGAGCAATGCCGCGGGCGTGGAGCCGCATGAGGCCATCGACACCCGCAACGGTGCGCTCATGCAGCGCGTGGTCTGCGCCATGTCGGCTGTCGAAAACGGAGTGCCTGCCGATGTCGGCGAGGTGCGGCAGGGTTGGGAGATGTTCGAGAAGGATATGTCGAAATAGGCGAAAAAGAGTTATCTTTGTTACATGCCTTGGTCGATGACGCATATCCGCAAACGATTCGAGCGGATGCCGATGACGGCGGTCGCAGTGCCGCTTGTCGCCGGCATCCTCGTTGCTTCGTACATCGACGTTCCGACTGCGTTGTGGTGGTCGTGCGCGGCTCTGTGCGTGGGTGCCGCCATGGTGCTGCATACGGGCAGGGGCGTGTGGCTCGCTCTGGCGATGTTGCCGCTCGGTGCGGCTCTGTTCAATATGGACCGACCCTCCGACGAGGTATGCGGCCGACCGATGTGGATGACACTGCGTTTCGACGATGCGACATTGCAGGGCGATGGTCGCAACCGTGCTTCGGCGGAGATTGTCGCGTGCGACGCGATGCCTTCGGCAGTCGGAAGTTCGGTATTTGTTTCGTGCGACGCATCGCTGCATTTCGACAAGGACGACCGCATCTCGCTGTATGGTGAAGCGGTGCGACTCGACGACCCTCCGTTGTGGTACATGGGACTGAATTGTGCGGGTCTGCTGTGGCTGAACGAAGCGACCTCTTTCGAATACCTGCCTGCCGACGGAGATGGTTGGCATGCGCGGGCAGCCGAAAAACTCTCGCGCCTGACACCCGAGGGCGATGCCCGTGCCACGATGTTGTCGATGGCAATCGGCGAACGCAAGCAGACGCAGTCGTCGTTGCGTTGCACCTATTCGCAGAGCGGCACGGCACATCTGCTGGCCGTGTCGGGTCTGCATGTGGGGATATTCTTTCTGTTGGTCAATTTGCTGCTCACTTTCATTCCGTTGGCACGCGGAGGCAATCTGTTGCGATGCGTGGCAGCAACCGTTGCGATATGGCTCTATGTCGCTTTGTGCGGCTCGCCTCCGAGTGCGGTAAGGTCGGCGGCGATGTTCTCGGTGTTGCAGTTGGGCATCTTTTTGTCGCGCGAGTATGGCGGAGCCAATGCGCTTGCGGTGGCTGTCGTGGCCATGTTGCTGTGCGCTCCGCACCTGCTCTTCAATACGGGCTTTTTGTTGTCGGTCGCTGCCGTTTCGGGCATTATTCTGTGGGGTACGCCGTTGATTGCGATGCTGCATACGCACAACCGAGCCGTCAAAGCCGTCGTCGATTTGCTTGCAATCGGGTTGGTTGCCACCGTTGCGGTGATGCCGTTGACATCGCACATGTTCGGAGTGGTGGCCTTGGCGGGCGTGATTGTCAATCCGCTCGTGATGCTTACGGCCAACGTCATCATCGTCTTTGCCATGGCGGCTCTTTTGCTGCCCTTGCCCCTTGCCGACTTCGTAGTGCGCCCTGCGTTGCAGTGCGCCGAATGGCAGAATGCCCTCGTCTGCCGTATGGCGGAATTCGGGTGGAGCAGTTTCGATTACCGACTGCCGATACAGGCTGTCGTCGGTATCTATACCCTGTTTGCAGTGGTTACGATTGCGGCTTGGGGATTCAAACGCAAGAAAACACCGCCGACTATTAAGGATAATTGAGAGAAATTTGGTACATTTGTCCGATGTTTACTCTCGCCGAATTCCAAACGCTTTGTCGCGCCGACGTGCGCGAGTCGATAGTCGCCAACATCGGGCGCAATCCCGTGGCGATTGCGTTGGACAAACGCATCGCGGATGCTTCGACGGTGGCGACGCAGGTTAAGCGGTTGCAGCGTGCAGCCCGCAAACTGCCCTCGTTCCGCTCCGCTTTGGCGATACTTCCGCCGCGGGCCTACGAGCAGTCGTCGAGCGAGGCGTGTGCAGCCCGCAAACGATTGTCGGGGGTGTCGGTGTTGGATTTGACTTGCGGATTGGGGGTCGATGCACTCGCTCTTTCGCACCGTTTCGCACGGGTCGTTGCTGTGGAACGCGACGAGGTGTTGGCAATGACGGCACGCGAGAATTTTGCACGGCTCGGCGCAACGAACATCGCTGTCGTGTGCGCTTCGGCAGAGGAGTATCTGCGTTCGACGACGGAGCATTTCGATTGGTGCTTCGTCGATCCCGACCGACGCGACGAGAACGGCGGACGGAAGGTGCGGTTGGAGGAGTGTTCGCCCGACGTTACGGCATTGCGTTCCCGTATGGGCGAGGTTGCGGAGAGGCTCTGCATCAAGTGTTCGCCTCTGTTCGATGTGGACGAGGCATTCCGATTGTTCGGCGATTGCCGCGTCGAGAGCGTCTCGATAGGGGGCGAATGCAAGGAGGTAAACATCTATATCGACGGTTCGATGCGGAGTGTTGCGGCAGTTGCAATCGGCTCGGACGGCAGCGAACGGATGTTCGAGGCACCTGTTCCCGTACAATCGGAGCGGTGCGGCCGGCCGGACGACGTGGCTGCTTACCGCTATCTGACTCTGCCCGATGCGGCGTTGCAGCATTCGCGGTTGGTCGCCGCCTGCTTTGCGGGCAAGGCCGATGTGTGGAGCGACAATTCGGTGGCGTTGTCGGTTGCCGAGCCGCACGGAACGCTCGGACGCACGTTTGCCGTGCGCGAGGCGTTGCCTTTCAACGAAAAGGCGTTGCGCAAGAGGTTGAAGGGTCGTCGGTTGGAGATTATGCAGCGCGATTTTCCGCTGTCGAATGCCGCAATCTGCTCCCGTTTGGGGGTGCGCGAAGGGGGTACGGAACGATGGTGCTTCGCGCGTGTTGGAGGCAAGTGTTTCGCCTTCGGATTGGAGGATGCGGAAGAGAAGGTTGCGGAGAGAACGGAATGAGATAACACGAAAACGGTTATGGTAATTATCGGAAGCGGCAATGTCGCCGAGTCGCTGGCTCGGGCGGCAAAGGAGCGGGGAGTGGCGGTCGAACAGGTTTTCGCCCGCAACGAGGCTCGCGGTCGGTCGGTTGCGCAGATTGCGGGTGCCGCTTGGTGCGGCGAGGCTCGCGATTTGGCTCGCAGCGACATCTACCTTATCGCTGTCAGCGACGGTGCCGTGGCAGAGGTTGCCGCGTCGCTGCCGTTTGCCGAAGATGCCGTTGTGGCGCATACGGCGGGCAGCGTGGGCTTGGAGGCTCTGCCGTCGAAGGCGGAGCATCGGGCGGTGTTCTATCCGTTCATGACCTTTACGGCGGGACGCGCGGTCGATTGGCGGAGCGTGCCGATATTCGTCGAGGCTTCCGATTCGGTTGCGCTCGACCGCATCACGCTTTTGGCGCAAAAATTGAGCGACAGAGTGGCGCAAGCCGATACGGCACAACGCGCACGGCTGCATCTGGCGGGTGTTTTTGCCAACAATTTCGCCAATGCCATGTTTGCGGCAGCGGGCGATGTGTTGCACGAAGCGGGCCTGCCTGCCGATTTGACCGATGCCCTAATCGGCGAGACTGCCGCCAAAGCGATAACCTCGCACAATCCCGCAACCGTGCAAACGGGTCCTGCCGTGCGTGGCGACAGGGCGACGCAGGAGCGGCACCGCACTTTGTTGGCGGAGGATGCGCTGCTGCGTACCATTTACGACAAAATCAGCGAATATATATGGCAAAAAAGAATTTCAAAGAGTTGATTGCCGATGTCGAGGCATTGGTGTTCGATGTGGACGGAGTGTTTACCGACGGCGACATCATTCCGCTTGCGGACGGCGACTTTATCCGCAAGTATTACGCCAAGGACGGCTATGCCGTGGCATACGCCATACGGCACGGCTATAAAATCTGCATCATTTCGGGAGGTTTCGGACGAACGCTCGAATCGCGCATGAACAGGCTCGGAGTGGAGTATCTCTATCTGGGCTGCATGGACAAAATCGCCGCCATTCACGATTTTGCCGCTCGGGCGGGTGTCGATTTGGCAAAGACAATCTACATGGGCGACGACATTCCCGATTTGGAGTGCATGCGCGAGGTGGGCATCCCCGTTGCTCCTGCCGATGCCTGTGCCGAAGTGGTCGAAGAGGCGGTTTATGTCTCGGAATACGGCGGCGGCAAAGGTGCCGTGCGCGATATAGTCGAGCAGGTTTTGCGCGTGCAGGGTAATTGGGCTCTCGACAGTCGGGGCGTTATTGCCGACGATTCCAACAAAGCGGCTTCGCGATAATGGCACGCGAGATAGAACGCAAATTTTTGGTGTGCGACGATTCGTTCCGCAAGGCGGCACGTTCGTCGGCACGCATCGCGCAGGGTTATCTCTGTGCGCGGCGCGTTACGGCAAGGGTGCGCATCTATGGCGAGAGGGCATTCCTGACGCTCAAAAGCAAGAGCCGCGATGGAGGATTGAGCCGGTTCGAGTGGGAACGTCCTATGCCCGTGCGTTGTGCCGAACTGCTTTTGCGCCGTTGCGCGGGAGTGGTCGAGAAGCGTCGCTACTTGGTCGATTACGAGGGTTACACCTTCGAGGTGGACGAATTCGAAGGGGAGAACGAGGGTTTGGTCGTGGCAGAGGTCGAACTCGCATCGGTCGATGAACATCCGCCGTTGCCCGATTGGATATGGAAGGAGGTTACGGGCAACCGCTATTACTACAACTCGTTCCTTGCCAAGCACCCTTACTGCGAATGGCGATAGGCAGAGCGTGCCAATGTTAAGTTTACGTTAAATCTGCCGTCGGGGTGTTGCAACCGCGAGGTTTGCCGTTAATTTTGCAAAAACGAACGAACCAATACAACAACCTTTATGGGAGACATCTACACAGTCGTAGTGGCGGTACTCGCGATTCTTGCCGTTACGGGACTCTATGTCGGAGTAACCAACGACGCAGTCAATTTCCTCAATTCGGCCATAGGCAGCAAGGCTGCTTCGATGCGCACGATTCTGCTGGTGGCATCGGTCGGCATCATCATCGGCGCAATCACATCGAGCGGAATGATGGAGGTGGCACGACACGGCATGTTCAATCCCGCGATGTTCACCTTCCGCGAGGTGATGATGCTCTATGTGGGTGTGATGTTCGCCAACGTGATACTGCTCGACCTCTACAACTCGCTCGGCCTGCCTACCTCGACCACCGTGTCGCTCATATTCTGTCTGCTCGGCTCGGCCGTGGCTGTGGCGGTGTTCAAAATCGCGACCGACGATGCCGTAACCTTCGAGACGCTCGGCCAATACATCAACACCACCCGCGCAATGGGTATCATCTCGGCGATTCTGCTCTCGGTGGTCATTGCATTTACCTGCGGCACGATTGTCATGTATGTTTCGCGTCTGATATTCTCGTTCCGTTATATGGGCGTTTTGCGCCGCTTCGGTGCGGTGTGGTGCGGAGCGTCGCTTACCACGATAGTCTATTTCGCACTCTTCAAAGGACTTAAAACCACCCTCGCGGGCAGTGCGTTCATCGCCTATGTCGATTCGCATCTGTTGTTGTCGCTGCTCGTTTGCTGGGCAGGTTGCTCGACCGTGCTGCTCTTTCTGCAACTGTTCCGCGTCAATCTGCTGCGCATAACGATTCTCGCAGGTACCTTCTCGCTCGCACTCGCATTTGCCGGCAACGACCTCGTGAACTTTATCGGCGTGCCGATTGCGGGATTCGATGCCTTCGATGCAGCCCGTGCCGCCGGCAGCGATGCTATAATGATGACCTCTCTCAACGAGGCTACCGCCACCAATCCGCTCTATGTCCTTGCGGCAGGCGTGATTATGGTGCTGACGCTATGGACCTCGCGCAAGGCGATGCACGTTACCGAGACCGAAATCTCGCTCTCGTCGCAGAACGACGACGTGCAACCGCAATACTCCTCGTCGCTCTTTTCGCGAACGTTGGTGCGCGGTGCGCTCAATACGGTCAATTTCTTCGACCGCGTTACGCCCGTACCCGTAAAAAATTGGGTGGCCTCGCGCTTCGAATGGGCAGACATCGAACACAGCGGCGCACCTTACGACATGATTCGTGCAACGGTCAATCTGACTACCTCGTCGCTGCTCATCGCCCTTGCGACATCGCTCAAACTGCCGCTCTCGACCACCTACGTCTGCTTTATGGTCGCCATGGGTTCGTCGCTTGCCGACAGGGCTTGGGGCCGAGAGAGTGCCGTATATCGCATTACGGGAGTGGTTACGGTCATCATGGGTTGGTTTATTACCGCATTGGGCGGATTCTTCATAGCGCTCGGCGTCGAGTTCGTATTGATGTGGGGCGGCATGGCGGCATTCGGCATAATCACGGTGCTGTGCCTCTACATGGTCGTTCGCAGCAACCTGCGCAAGCCTAAATCGCAGGAACAACAGCAGACCGAACTCCCTACTCGCGAAAACCTCGCCGACAGCGTCGTTGCCAATGTCGGCACGACAATCAAAAACGCCACACGCATCTACAACCGCACGATAGTCGCACTGATGAAGGAGAACCGCAAGGCGTTGAGGGAGATGGTGCAGGAGTCGGAACAGATGTATGCCCACAACCGACAACTCAAATACAACATCGCGGCAACGCTCAAACGTACCTACGGAGCCGATTTGAATCTGTCGCTCTACTATGTGCAGATGGTCGATTATCTGAACGAGATGACCAAGGCCTTGGTGCATATCACACGCCCTGCATTCGAACATATCGACAACAACCACGAGGGTTTGAGTCGCACGCAGACCGAGGATTTGATGGCCATAAATTCGGACGTGGACGTTATCTATACCCGCATACTCTATATGGTATCGACGGGCAATTTCAACGATATAGACACGGTGTTGGACATGCGCGACGATTTGTTCTACCGCATCGCCGAATCGACCAAAATCGAATTGGCGCGCATCACGGCAGGCGAGAGCAACTCCAAGGCGGGAATGCTCTATCTGAACATCCTCTCCGAGACCAAAACCATGGTGTTGCAGTCGCGTAACCTCCTCAAATCGCAACGGCTGTTCATCGAACAGGAGAAGGGCGAACGCATCGGCTGGGCAAAAAGGCTGTACGAGTAATTAGTGGCTAGTGGTTAGTGGCTAGTGGCTAGTGGCTAGTGGCTAGTGGCTAGTG
>JBJEGV010000020.1:0-145617 GCA_051875395.1 Alistipes sp.
TCAGCTGGCGATCCTTCAGCGTGGTGGGCACGTCGCCGCGCACGATGCGCTGGGCAAGGCCCTCTGCGATGGCGGTCTTGCCCACGCCCGGCTCGCCGATCAGACAGGGGTTGTTCTTTGATTTTCTCGACAGGATGCATCGAATACCGAAGGCGTGTTCAATGGCGCGATGATGTTCGATGTGCAGAACATTCGGCCGCTGTTCCGTTTGGAAACGGGCAAACCCGGGAGTTCGTTTGCCGTGGAGATTGCCCGCAAGATAGGTTTGCCGGAGGAGATTATCGCTTCGGCAAGAGAGAAGGCGGGCTCGGAACACATGGATATAGAGAAGCAATTGCGCGAAATCGCCCGCGACAAACGCTATTGGGAACAGAAACGCGAACGTATCCGTGTTGCAGACCGCAAGGTCGAGGAGTTGGAGCGCGACTACAACGAACGGCTGCTTCGGATTCGGGAGGAGCGCAATGCGATAATTCGCGAGGCAAAGGAGCAGGCCAAGAGCCTCATGGCCGATGCCAACCGTCAAATCGAATCGACCATCAAGGAGATTCGCGAATCGCAGGCGGAGCGCGAACAGACCCGACTGATACGTCGGTCGTTCAACGAATTCAAGGAGAAGGTCGGTGCCGACAGCGAGGCCATGCGCGAGCGGGACGAGCAGTTGGAGCGCGAGATGGCGCGAGTGGCGCGTCGCAAACAACGTCGCGACGAGCGCAAATCGCAAAAGGAAACCTCCGAAACAGCGAAGGAGACAGAGCCGGCAGTACAGGAGAGGCTGCCTTTGGTCGTGGATGCCAAGGTAAGACTGATAGGTCAGGACGGCGTGGGTGTGGTACAGTCGATTCGCGGCAACCGTGCGCAGGTGGCGTTCGGGCAGATACTGACCACAGTCGATGTGGCGCGGCTCGAAACCATCTCGACATCCGAATACAGGCGTGCGACGCGACCTGTCGCTCCGCGCACAGTGATTTCGTCCGACATCTCGCAACGACGGCTCGATTTCCGCAGTTCGATTGACATCCGCGGCGAGCGTGTGGCGAGTGCCTTGGAGAAGGTGCAGTCGTTGGTCGATGATGCGCTGATGCTCGGTATCGGCAGCGTAACGATTCTGCACGGCAAAGGTACGGGAGCATTGAAAGAGGAGGTGCGCCGACTTTTGCGGTCGATACCGGAGGTGGAGAGTGCGACGGATGCTCATCCGGATAGCGGAGGAGCAGGCATAACTATTGTAAATTTCAAAATTTGAGACAGATGAAATATCTTTTGTCCGAGATGGCGCATATCTGCGGAGGTGTGTTTTACGGCACCGACCGAACGGTGCGCGCCGTTGCGACGGACAGCCGTACATCGGCCATCGAGAACGATACGCTGTTCGTTGCCATACGGGGTGTAAATCACGATGCCCACGATTACATACAGGCGATGTACGAACGCGGGGTGCGTGCATTCATGGTCGAGCGCGATTGCGCTTTGCCGTCGGATTGCGGAGTGGTAAAGGTCGCCGATTCGGTTGCCGCATTGCAAAAGTTGGCAGCCAATCGTCGTGCGCAATACCGTGGTCGGGTGGTGGCTGTCGCCGGCTCCAACGGTAAAACGATTGTCAAGGAGTGGATTGCGCAATGCGCTCCCGCATCGGTCAATCTGTTTCGCTCGCCACGCAGTTACAATTCGCAGTTGGGTGTGGCGTTGTCGTTGCTGATGATGAACGACGAGAGCGAGGTTGCCGTCATCGAGGCCGGCATATCGCAACGGGGCGAGATGGAGCGGTTGGAGTCGATGATTCGTCCCGATACGGTAATTTTTACGTCGATAGGCGATGCACATCAGGAGAACTTCGCATCTCCTGCCGAGAAAATCGCCGAGAAACTTCTGCTGGCACGCAATGCAGGGACGATAATATATCATTCGGCATATCCTCTGCTTGCCGATGCCGTGCGCCGTACATATTCCGACCGTCGGTTGTGCGATGCAGCCGAAATCGATGCGCCGACGATGAACGATGCGGCATCGGTGCGCAATGCCCAGATTGTCGCCGAGTTTTTCGGCGTGATGAAGTGGCCTGCACCCGATTTGGCATCGGTGCGTCCCGTGGCAATGCGGTTGGAGGTCAAACAAGGCATAGACAACTCCATAATTATCGACGATACCTATAATTCCGATATAAATTCGCTTGCCATTGCGCTCGATTATATGTGTTCGGTTGCGGGTGGCAAACGCCGCATGGTGCTAATTCTGTCCGATATACTCCAAAGCGGAATGGACGACGATGCGCTCTATGCCCATGTTGCCTCCATGGTATCGTCCGCAAATGTCGCACAAGTGGTGGGTGTGGGTGCGAAAATATCGCGGTATCGCTCCCTTTTCGTTGCGGGCAGCCGCTTTTTTGCCGCCACCGAAGAGTTGATGGCGCATATAGGCGATATAGACATAACCGATTCGACGGTGTTGATTAAAGGCAATCGCAACAGCGCATTCGAACGCATCTCGCACCGTCTGCAACTCAAATCGCATACGACGGTATTGGAGGTGAATTTGCAGGCGATGATTCGCAACATCAACTATTTCCGCGAACGGATGCGTCAGGATGTCAAACTCGTCGCCATGGTCAAGGCGTCGAGTTACGGCAGCGGCGATGCGGATGTGGCGCGGATGCTCCAAAAACAGGGCGTCGCCTATCTTGCCGTGGCATTTGCCGATGAGGGTGTGGCGTTGCGCGAGAACGGAATAACGATGCCGATTGTAGTGTTGAATGCCGACGATGCGAGTTTCGATGTTATGGTCGCCAATTCGCTCGAACCGGAGATTTACAGCGAACGCTCCCTTGCCGCATTCGTCCGCGAGGTGGAGTGTGCAGGAGGCCGCAATTATCCCGTTCATATCAAGTTCGATACGGGCATGCACAGACTTGGTTTTTCGGAGAGGGAGATTCCGCATCTGTTGGAATGTCTCGACCGCTATGCCGATACGGTGCGTGTTGCATCGGTATTTACCCACCTTTGCGTTGCCGACGATGCGTCGCAGGACGAATTTACGCGGACGCAACTTGCCCGATTCGGGCGTATGAGCGGTGCGGTGGCCGCACATCTGCCTTATCCGATTTTGCGCCATGCGGCAGCCTCGGCTGCAATTCTCCGATTCCCCGAAGCGCAATACGACATGTGTCGTCTCGGACTCGGATTGTACGGCTTCGGCTATGTACACAACGACAGCCTCGAAATGGTATCGACATTGCGTACCCGCATAGTGCAGATTCACGAGTTGGAGTGCGGCGAGAGTGTCGGTTACGGGCGTGCGCAGAGCCTTGCCCGTCGCAGCCGCATCGCAACCATCCCCGTAGGATATGCCGACGGCTTGGACAGACATTTGGGGTGCGGCGCGTGGTCGATGCTGGTGCGCGGCAAAGCGGCACCGACGGTCGGACGTATCTGCATGGACAGTTGCATGATTGATGTAACCGATATAGAGGGTGTCTGCGAGGGAGACGATGTGGTTATCTTCTCTCCGCAACGCGGCAATACGCCCGAGGATATGGCACGCATACTCGATACCATCTGTTACGAGGTGCTTACCTCCGTGTCGAAACGTGTCAAACGGATATATATCAACGAGTAGCGTATGGCAGCAGGAACTTTGTATCTGATTCCGTGTCCTATTTGCGGAGATACTGCACCTTACGACGTTACGCCGGAGGCCAATCGGGCAGTCATAGCCTCGCTCGATTATTTCATCGTGGAGAATATCCGCTCGGCTCGGCGTTTTTTGTCGAAGGCGGGTATCGGTAGGCCGATTGACGACGTGGAATTTGTCGAACTCAATGAGCATACGGCAGCGGGTGCGGAGGTGGAGCGGATGGTCGCTCCGATTTTGCAGGGTCGCAATGCCGGAGTAATCTCGGAAGCGGGAGTACCCGCAGTGGCAGACCCAGGGCAGTTGGTTGTGGCACTCTGCCATAAATACGGCGTGCGGATAGTGCCGTTGGTCGGCCCGTCGTCGATTATAATGGCTGTTATGGCTTCGGGCATGAACGGCCAATCGTTTGCCTTCAACGGTTATCTGCCCGTCAAAGAGCCCGACCGTTCGCGTGCCATAAAGCGGTTCGAGGCGAGGGCTGTTGCCGAGAATCAGTCGCAGGCATTTATCGAAGCCCCATATCGCAACATCAAACTCTTCGAGCAGATGCTGCATACATGCGCAGCCGAAACACGCCTCTGCATAGCGTGCGACATTACATCCGCTAACGAATATATCCGGACGGCCACCATTGCCGAATGGCGGAAATGCGGCATCCCCGACATCCAAAAACGCCCGACTATTTTCATCATCGGACGGTAAGAAAGCAGTGGATAGTGATTAGTGGTTAGTTTTTTTGTTTATGCCCTGTTTTGTCGGGTATCATCCATCTTGTCGGTCGCTCGGTGTGCCATGACTATATATAATTTGCGGGGCTGTTGCCCCGCAAATAACTAACCACTAGTCACTAATCACTAGCCACTAGTCACTAATCACTTACTCGTATCTGCCCGATTTCAGTCGGTTTACCTCATCTGCTGTAAGGAATCGCCATGCTCCTCGTTTGAGGTTTTTCTTGGTCAGACCGGCATAGTAAACGCGGTCGAGTTTGGTAACCGCATACCCGAGATGTTCGAACATGCGGCGGACTATGCGGTTGCGTCCCGAATGAATCTCTACGCCGACCGCCTTTTTGTCATCTTTCAGATAGGAAATCTCGTCGAAAAACGCATCGCCGTCCTCCAACGTTACACCCTCTGCCAAAGTGTCGAAATCGGCTCTGGTGAGAGGCTTGTCGAGCGTAACCTCGTAGATTTTCTTCTTCTTGTAGGATGGATGCGTCAGTTGGCGGGTAATGTCGCCGTCGTTTGTAAACAGCAGCAGCCCGAGCGAGTTTTTGTCCAATCGTCCGACAGGGTAGATGCGTTCGGTGCATGCCCCCTTGACCAACTCCATAACCGTCTTTGCGGCATGTTCGTCCTCCAAAGTGGTAACATATCCCTTCGGCTTGTTCAGAATCAGATATACATTCTTTTCGCCCTTGATGCGCTCGTCGTTGAAACGCACCTCGTCGGTCGGTTTTACTTTCGTGCCGAGTGCGGTAACCGTTACACCGTTCACGCTTACCAGACCGGCAGCGATGTATTCGTCCGCTTCACGACGCGAGCAGAGACCCGATTGCGCGACAAAACGGTTGAGACGAATCTCGTCGGTGGTACGGTTGGGGTTGTATTTGGGATATGTTTTCGGTTTGTCGTCCGTACGATGTCCGTTGCGGGCGAAAGGCTTGTCCGATTTTGCGCCGAACGGTTTGCGATTGCCTAATTTGCCGGTCTCGGATGTGTGTTCGCCAAGCGGTTTTTTGCCGGCTCTTTTGTTGCCGAACGGTTTGCCTGAACCCTTGTGGCCGTCGAAGGTTTTGTGCTCTCCGACGGGTTTGCGCTCGATGTTGCCGAACGAGCGGGGATTGGTGTCGTCTCCTTTCAGACGGTTGTGCTCCGTGAAATTCGGATTGTACGAGTGCCGATGCTTGTGTGCGGCATCGTCCGAATTGCGATTGCCGCGACGTTCGGTGTGTTCGGCCTCGTTGCGGCGCAGGCGTTTGTCCTTTGCGAAGCGCGAGAGAGCAACTCCCGCATCGCTTTTGTAGTCTTTCATATATGCTTCTGTTTACGGCGGCAAAGGTACTCTATTTTTTCGGGATTAGAAACCAAACTTCGCGCCAAATGTGTGCCGATATATATATTTTTGTATTTTTGCGGTCGATGAAAAGCATGAACAAGGAGATTCTGCGCATAGCGATACCGAATATCGTGTCGAGTATCACCGTCCCGCTGATGGGTATATTCTCTACTGCCATTGCGGGACATTGGGGCGATTCGGCACAGACCATAGGGGCATTGGCCATCGGCGTATCCATATTCAATTTCATCTATTGGAACTGCTCGTTCGTCCGTATGGGTACGAGCGGATTTACTGCACAGGCGTTCGGCGCAGGCGATTTTCACGAAACGACGATAATGCTTGCCCGAGCCGTTGCTGTTTCGTTGTTGCTCGGCGTGGCGATACTCGTACTGCAATATCCGCTCGGCGAGTTGTCGCTGTGGGCGATGAACGGCAACGCGATGGTGGCCGACTACTTTTATGCCCGTGTTTGGGCAGTGCCGGCAGGCATTATGCTGTTCGGTCTCAACGGTTGGTTTACCGGCATGCAGAATGCAATAATTCCGATGTGTACCTCCATAACCGTCAATGTCGTACACGTTCTGTTGAGCCTTTGGTTCGTATTCGGTTTCGACATGGGTATCGTGGGCATAGCATACGCCTCGGTCGTTGCACAATGGTCGGGATTGCTTATTTCGTTGCTGCTGCTAATCGTATGTTTCCGCAAAACGTTGCGCCGTATCGACATCCGCGAGGCCTTCGACCTGCGTCCTTTGAGGGAGTTTTTCCGCGTCAATGCCGATATTATCATCCGTACCTTCTGCATCGTTGCCGTTTACACCTTCTTTACTGGTGCATCGGCTCGCATGGGCGATGCCGACATACTCGCGGTCAATGCAATGCTGATGCAGATATTTACGCTCTTCTCCTATATGAACGACGGATTCGCCTTTGCGGCAGAGGCTCTGACGGGTCGATTCGTCGGGGCTCGCGATGAGGTCTCGCTGCACCGTTGCGTGCGGCGTTGTCTCGGTTGGACATTCCTCACCTCGTTCGTCTGCATTGCGATTTATGTCGGTTGGTGGCGGGATATATTCATGCTCTTTGTGAGCCAAAATTCCGCCGATTCGGCATCGTTGCTCGCCGTTGCAGGCAGGTATATAGGTTGGGTGATGGTTATTCCGTTGGCTGCCGCCATTCCGTTTATGCTGGATGGTGTTATGGTCGGAGCGACTATGACCCGCATCATGCGCAACTCCATGCTGCTCTCCACTGCGGCATATTTCGCCATTTTCTACTGCTTCTCGCCGTTTGTCGGCAACGATGCCCTGTGGCTTGCGTTCACTCTCTATATGGTTATACGCGGAGTGTTGCAGTATTATATGTCGCACCGTCTCGACGATGTCTATTGTTGTGCAAGAGAGAATTAAATGTCCTTTGCCTCATTCGGCAGATTATGAATTATGCGGAAAATTTTTAAGATATTGTGGAAATCGGTCATTGCCATATCGGCAACAATCCTGCTCTTGTGTTGTTCGGTTTGGATTTTTCGCGACAGAATAACATTGTGGCTTTTCAGCGATAACGGTTTGGCAACGGCAGAGCGATTTGTCAATGATTCTTTGCGACGAGAGGTTATCATTATTCCAATGGCGCATTTGAATACGTTGAAGTACTACGACCGATTGCGTCGATATTTGAGCGATATGAAACAGCAAGGGTATGTTACATTCAACGAATGTGTCATGACGACCGACCGTTGCTCGGACACCACACAATATCTGAATTATGCAGATGCGGTAACGCTTTATTCGCTCTGCAATGCGACAGATTCGTTAAAAGTCCGCAAATTGCGTTTGAAACAACGTCGAATAATCGGCTACGCTCCGATGCTTGGAAACGACTCGTTAAGACGGAATAACAAATCAATCGGCAGGGCATTGCGCGACAGCAAATATTTCGGTCAAACCGCAGAGAAAATAGGCATAAATACCTCCGCTGATTATTGGGTAGATTTGACATTGGCCGATTTGGTTGCGCGATTTGAAGCCGATAATGGCGAAATTGTACTTACCGATTATGATTACGATACACCGTTGCTGTCCGAATATCGTAATGCGTGTGCAGATAGGAGAGAAAAAGACCTCTATATGCGAAGTTATCGCGACAGACATATTATGAGAATGGTTATCGAGGCTCCGTTTCCTAAAATTATCACATTGTACGGGTCGATACACCAACACGGCATCTCTTATATCCTGCAACAAAACGGCTTTGTTCGCGATTATGGTTACCGTGTGCCGGAAATCGGCGACAATCCCTAATTTCTCGGTCTCGGCTTCTCTATCCGCAGTTTCTGTCCGATGCGTATGGTGGTCGAGGTGAGATGATTCCAACGCATCAAATCTTTTACGGTTACGCGGTTGCGGCTTGCGATGATGCTCAAATTGTCGCCCGCCTTGACCTTATATGTGTAGCCGACGCCCTGCGCCCGCTGCTTTTCGAGGTTGGCGGGATTCATAAACTCTTTCAGATAGAGCGAGTCTTTGGCATAAATCGAATCGCGGTTTGCGATAAACTCCGACAGATAGCGGACGGGCAGTGTCAAAGAGTATTGTTTGCGGGATGCGGGGATGATGTCCATTTTGTATTGCGGATTGAGTGCACGCAATGTTTCGATGGGTATGTCGATGGTCGATGCCACCTGCCCGAGGTGCATCACACGGTCGATTGCGACGGTGTCGGTGGCAATATGTTGCGGAGTAGGCTCGGCGTTGATGCCGTGCAGTCGGTGGTAGGCATAGGCATACGACGCGGCGATGAATTTAGGCACATAACCGCGTGTTTCGCGCGGCAGGAAATCGTATATGTCCCAAAAGGTTTTGCCGTTTACTCCTGCTCTCGCAATCGCCTTGTTCACATTTCCTGGTCCGCAGTTGTATGCGGCTATGGCAAGCGTCCAATCGCCGTATATGCGATACAAATCGCGCAAAAAACGGCATGCTGCCCGAGTCGAAAGCACGGGGTCGCACCGCTCGTCCACAAGCGAATTTATCTCCAAACCGAGATTCTTGCCTGTTGCGGGCATCAGTTGCCACATTCCGACCGCTCCCATTCGCGAGGTTGCCGAATTGGACAGATTCGACTCCACGATGGCCACAGCCCGCAATTCGACCGGTAGTCCGATATTTACGAGTTCCTGCTCTATAATCGGGAAATAGTATTTCGACATCGCCAGAATCCTGCTCAACGGACTCCACCTGTTATGCAGATATTGATTTATATAGCCGCGCACGATGTAGTTGTAGGGCAGATGTACGGGCGAGACCAAATCCAACAGCCGCGTTTTGTACAACGAGTCGATTGGGAGCGAGCGTTCGGTTTCGGTCTCGACGGCGTATGGCTCGAAAAACCGTTTGTCGCTCTGCTGTGCCGCCAGACGACTCCATAATTCGACGAGCGAATCTATGTCGGCAGGCGAGAGCGAGAGTCCCAAAGTGTCGATACGCGGTGCGACCATAGGCTCTACACGCACGGTATCGGTTACCACTACCCGTATGGTGTCGTACACGGGTATCCGATGTTCGGTCTTGGCTCTTTTCGTGCGTCGCTGTGCCGTGGCGCAGTAAGGCACGACGGAACACAATATCGCTATGATTGCTATTGCACGGATAGGGGGTCTCATGTCGTAAGATTGCGTCAGAAAGTTATGCTCAGATTCATTCCGAACGATGCCGAGCCTGCACCGAGAGCCGGATTGTAGTTTATCATCGGTTGAAGGTTTACCGCCAAATCTTTCGATATGTCGTAGTCGCGCAAATGCGCATCGACGTGCGCATCGACGATTTGCAGAACATACAGACCTGCCGTCAGGATTATGCACAGGTCGCGGTTACGACGGTAACTGTTGCGCAGATTTTTGAGGAACGTTGCCGAATAACGGCCGTTGAATTCGTCCTGCGAGCCGCTTGGATATTTTTCGGGATTTTGGTCGAAATCGTATTTCAAACGGTAGGCTTTTTTGAATCGCTGATAACCTCGGTTGTTCCAATCGATGCAGTAAACCATGGTCGCAAATCCGCCGACCACTATCGGTACGCGCCAATAACTCTTGTTGTAGATTTGTCCTGCTCCTGGGCATATCGTGGCAAGTGTCGTCGCCTTGTTTACGGACGACACCTCGTTGGTCGAGTAGCATACGGCTGCATCGCCTATGAAATAGAGATAGGAGGCAACCGCTCCGACCAAAAATACCTGCCGCCAAGTGTTGTGCTTTATCATTTGCGCCTGCAAGGTGTTCAACTCCTCGGTGCGAATCATGCTCGCATCGGTCATGGCGTCGAACTGCTTTTTCAACGGTCGGTATTTGCTGTTCTCGTAGATGAACATTCCGAGCGTCGTTCCGAATGTGCCGTACAGAATCGGCAGTTTCCAATACTGCTTGTTGTAGATTTGACCGAACCCCGGCATAACCAACGAAGCCCAACAAACCTTGCGCAAAGCCATCGAGTCGCTTAAAAAAGGTTTGCGGTTTTCGCGCCGTTGTTGGCGTTTGAGTTGTTTTTCTGTCAGTGCCACCGAATCCTTGCCGAGCGAATCGGTCGCAAGCGAATCGATTGCCGTCGGATATATTGCCGTCGAGTCGGCAGGCAGAGTGTGTCTCAACGAATCGGGCAGGGAGGTTTGCAACGAATCGGGCATGGCTGTTTGCAGTGAATCTTTGCCGAGCGACAGCGAATCTGCCGCCGATTTTTTCAACGAATCTGCCGCACCCGCCATAATCGTCGAGTCGGTTCCGTGTTTCGCAAGCGAATCGGGCTTCTGCAACATGCCTCCGCGGATTATCGTCCGCTCGCCGCGCAGTTGCTGTCTGCCGAATTGGGCATAGGAGGTGCCGCAGACGACTGTTGCCGCTGCAACGAGCAGCAATCTTTGCCACCATTTGCCGATTCCGGCCGAAAAAACTGCACCGCTGCCTCTCATCGCTAACGAACCGACTGCTTTGCCGCCAAACGGGATATGAAGGTTTCGATATCTTTGTCGTCGGCGAATTCGATGATGATTTTGCCTCCGCCGTTCTTGCCGCGTTTTATGCTGATGTCCTGCGAGAACAATCGCTCCAAATGCTCGACCAACCGCGTGTATGCTTCCGGATACTCCTCGTCTGCCGATTCCGCCTTTTTGACGCTCGGCTTCTCGGCAATGGCACGAGCCAAATCCTCGGCCTGACGCACCGACAAATTGTGCTTTACACATTTTTTGAGCAATGCCAACTGCTGTTTGCCGTTTTCGAGCGAAGCGATTGCTTTGGCGTGTCCCATCGAAATCACACCCTCTTTGACGGCGAGTTGCACCTCGTCGGGCAACCGCAACAGACGCATGTAGTTCGATATGGTCGAACGTTTCTTGCCGACCTTCTCCGCCAATTCGTCCTGCGTCAGTCCGCACTCCTCTATAAGGCGTTGCAAACCGAGCGCAACCTCTATCGAGTTCAAATCCTGTCGCTGAATGTTCTCGACCAATGCCATGGCGTGCAGATTGGTATCATCGACATCGCGAATGTATGCGGGAATCCGTTCCAATCCTGCCGCAAGGGCTGCTCGCCAACGCCGCTCGCCGCTGATGATTAGATATTTGCCGTCTTTCGGCTTTACCGTAATCGGCTGTATCAGTCCGAGCGTGCGGATGGAGTCGGACAACTCCTCCATAGCCTGTTCGTCGAATTTGCGGCGCGGCTGTGTGGGATTCGGCTCTATGTCGGCGACGGCTATCTCCGTCATCTCTGCCATCGGCTTCGCTTTAAGGTCTATGGCGTCGTTGCCGAATATGGCATCCAATCCGCGACCCAATCCTCTCTGTTTCATATCTATTCTATTGCTTTTTACGGTTTCGTTTCAAAAATTCTTTTGCCAACATCAGATAGTTTGCCGCTCCCATTGCAGAGGCATCGTACAACATAATCGGTTTGCCGTGCGATGGTGCTTCACCCAAACGGATGTTGCGCTGGATTATTGTGTCGTAGGCGAGCGTTCCGAAATGTTCGCGCACCTCCGTTGCCACTTGGTTGTTCAGACGGTTGCGCATGTACATCGTCAGCACAAAACCCTCTATTTCGAGTGCGGGATTCAATCCGCTTTTGACCTTTTTTATGGTGTTGAGCAGTTTGCTCAAACCCTCCAAGGCGAGGTATTCGCATTGTACGGGTATCAATACCGAATCGGCAGCCGTAAGGATGTTTACGGTCGTGTAGCCCAACGATGGCGAGCAGTCGATGAAAATGTAATCGAAACGGTCGCTGATGCTGTCCACTATGCGTTTGATTACATGGTGGGCATTCTCCATGTTCGGCAATTCCGTTTCGGCAGCCACCAAATCTATGCTCGAAGGCAACACCCACAATTTTTTGATGTCGGGGCTGTTCAGTATCACCTCGTCGGCACTCTTTTCGCCCGTTATACATTCGTATATTCCGTTGAGGTTGATTGCGAAACCCAATCCCGACGTTGCGTTCGCCTGCGGGTCGGCATCGAGCAACAATACCCGTTTGCCCAACAATGCTATCGAGGCCGCAAGATTTATGGCAGTGGTGGTTTTGCCTACTCCGCCTTTCTGATTTGCAAGTGCTACAACTTTTGCCATTCGTGTATCCGTTTTGTAAAATTGCCCGATTGCACCCAATCGACCGTTACGGGCAGTTAATATCGGGCAAATTTAATAAAATTAAATTGAAAACCGATAAGTTTACGCCGCTTTTGATTATCTTTGGCAATCCAAATTCTGTTTGTTATGGCATTACATCGCAAAAAACTCGCGCATGCGTCGGAATCGGCTGCGCTCTCTGCATCAAGTGAGACATCCGATAATCAATCGGTTAAAGCGGTCTCCGATTGCCGCAGATTTCCGACGGCGGGCGATGTTTTGATGATGCTGCTTCTTTTTTTTGTCTCGCAGGTGTTGGCGGCGACAGTATTGGCATTGTTCGGCATCGCGATTCCCGATTCGTCCGCTGTCGATGCCGGCAATATCGAAGAGTTTATGCGGCAGCAGGTGCTTCGCGGCGAGAGTATCGCAATAGTCTATCCCGTATCCATGGCGGTATCCGTCGTATCGATTCTGCTCTATGTCGGAATGCGGAGCGGCAGTTGGCGCATCGCCCGATTCTCGGCATCGGGATTCAATCCCAACATCATATTGTCGGGCATTGCTTGGATTGTGGTCGCCCAGATAGTATTGGAGCCGGCAATGGAGTTGTTGCCGAGTTTCGACAATGCGGGTGTCGGTCGCGGATTCTGGGCATGCGTTACAGCCATGCTGTTCGCGCCCGTTTTGGAGGAGATGCTCTGTCGCGGCATAGTTCTCGAAACATTGCGCCGTCGTTGGGGCAATATCGTCGCTGTTGCGGTCTCTGCCCTCTTTTTCGGCATCGTGCATGTCGAGCCTGCCACGGCATTGGCGGGTGTCGTCGTCGGCTTCGTGCTGGGTATGATATATTTGCGTACCCAATCGCTGTTTTCGGTCATAATACTGCACTCTGTAAATAATGCCATTGCCTTGGCTCTCATCTGTTTGGATATGGACGGTGTGGCATTCCGCGAGATGATTGGCAACGATACCGCGTACTTTTCCGCCTATGCCGCATCGTGCCTGCTGTTTGTGCTGTTCTTTGTCGAAACCTCGCGCAAGGTGTTCCGTCGCAAATAATATTCTTGGCAGCGAATACGTTTTATTCGGGTAAAAATCTTATCTTTGCAGATTGTATATGAAACATGTGGGAAAGATAACGGTACTCGCTGCGTCGCTTTTGGCGACTCAGTGCCGAATGCCGTCCAATCTGTTCTCGGGTAAAGATACGATTGCCCGTGTGGGCCGCAGCGAACTTACCGCTTTCGACATCAAACAGATTGTTCCGCAAGGACTTTCGGGTGCCGACAGCGCGAGTTACGTCGATGCCTATGTCGAAAAATGGGTCGTGCGCCAACTCAAATTGCAGGAGGCGGCATTGATGTTTCCGACCGATGTCGATGACATAGACCGCAAGGTCGAGGAGTATCGCCAATCGTTGCTCATCCGCAAAATAGACCAGTACTATATCGATACCGAGATGAACGACGATGTGTCGGAGAGGGATATAGCCGATTACTATGCGGCGCATCGTGCCGATTTCCGCATTACCTCGCCCATGGTCAAGGGCCGAATCGTGGCCATTAACGACAGTTATCGTCGGCGAGAACAACTTGTGCGGCTTTTCGCTTCGTCGAAGAGCGACGAACAACGCGATTTGGAGGCATTGTGCCGCAAGCACAATTTCCGTTTCGTGCGTTTCGACGAATGGACGGATTTTTCGGAATTTTTGAGCAATCTGCCCGTGTTGCGTTCGGGACACAACGAGACCATGTTGTCCAAGCGCGGAGTGCAGCAGATTCACTACAATCGTACCTACTACAACTTTCTGATTACGGATGTGCTCGATGCCGACGATGCGATGCCTCTCCAAATGGTCGAGGAGCGTATTCGGCGGATATTGATAACACGCCGGCAGGGCGAATTGTTGCGTGCGCACGAGGATAGTATGGTAAACAACGCAATAAAAACGGGTAATGTCCGTATATTCGGTAGAGACAACGACGAATAGCGGTCTGTAAATTATATTTTGGAAACATATTGACGAGAATGAAGAGAATAGTGATAGCAATGTTGGCTTGTGCGACACTCGGTGCCGTGCATGCCCAGAAACGTTTCGTGATGCTGGATAAGGTGGTCGCCGTAGTCGGTAATTCGGCCATCTCTTATTCGGACGTGGAGCAACTTGCCGACCAGTTGGTGCAGCAGCGCAGGGCAGAGGGTTATACCTCCGACCGCGACCCGAAAAACGAGGCTTTGGAGAATCTGCTGATGCAGAAACTGCTCTACAATCAGGCGCTTATCGATTCGGTCAAAATCAATACGGGCGATGTGCTGCAACGTGTCGAGACACAGGTGCAGGCGATGATTGACGAGGCAGGTTCGATTCCCGAACTCGAACGCCGCAACCACATGGCCATATATCATCTGCGCGAATTGTTGCGTCGTCGCATAGAGGAACAATCCTATGCGGCAGCCATGCAGCAAACCATCGTCAGCAAGGTGTCGGTCGTTCCGGGCGAGGTCGAGCGTTACTACAAGAATATCGACAAGGACAGTTTGCCGATTATAGCCGAGCAGTATGTCTATGCCCATATCACCAAATTCCCCGACGGTATGGAGGCTGCAAAGCGTCGGGCGAGAGAGCGACTGATAGACATGCGCGAGCGTATCGTTACGGGCAAAACCAAATTCTCGACATTGGCGCGTATGTATTCGGTCGATCCGTCGGCAATACGGGGCGGAGAACTCGAACCCATGCAGGCGGCAGGTTTCGTCAAGCCGTTCGCCGATGCGTTGGAGGAGTTGAAACCGGGGCAGGTATCGGAGGTCGTCGAGACCGAATTCGGTTTTCACCTGATTCAACTGATAGACAAGAAGGGGCAACTCTACCATTGCCGCCATATCCTGTTGCGTCCGACCTATACCATCGAGGAGATTACCGCTCCGTTGCACAAATTGGACAGCATCGCGCAACTCATCAGAGCCGATTCGCTGACCTTCGAGCGTGCTGCTGCCGAATTTTCAGACGACAAGTATTCGAAACAGAATGGCGGTATCGTATCGAATCACGATTTGCTCGAACGCTATTCGGCATTCGATGCGAAATTGACGGCGACCAAGTTCCTGAAAGAGGATTTCGGAGCGGGAGGTGGCAAGAGTATCGACGACTACAATGCCATTCGTCGGTTGAAGGTGGGCGAGGTGTCGCCGGCTTTCCGTACCAACGATTTGATGGGTAACGACCTGTGCAAAATAGTGAAACTCGTCGATATAATACCGGCGCATGCAGCATCGCTCGACGAAGATTATCTGCGGTTGGAACAGATGGCACTCAGCGACAAGCAGCGCAAGTATTTCCACGAGTGGCTGGACAAGCGCATCGATGCCATGTACGTCTATATAGCACCCGAATTCCGCGACGGCGAATTTTCCGACAAACATTGGGTTAAGTAGTTGTGCGCAGGAGATTGACGACCATATCCGTTTCGTTTCTGTCGCTTGCAAGTCTGGTATTTGCAGGCAGCGGCGGTATGCCGGTTTTGCACATGCCGTCCGACACGGTTGTCCGGCAGGAGAGAGTGGATAAGGCACCGCAGAGCGACAACGGCAAGATGATTGACTTGAAGTCGGACGACGGCTTTCAGCGTGAGATTGGCGGAGTGAAGGTGCAGATATTGGTCGGCAATGTGGCGGCGCATCACAACGGCGCAGTCATTACCTGCGACAGTGCCGTCCGACACTCCGACGCGCGATTGGAGTGCTTCGGCAACGTATTGATTAACAAGGGTACGACATATATCTATGGCGACCGAGCCGAGTACGACCGTACTCGCGACGAGGCGCGTGTATTTTCCGAGATTGTCAAGGTGGTCGACCGCACGGCGACGATGTACACCTACAATTTCCTCTTCAACACCAAATCGAACGTGGGAGAGTACCATGGCGGCGGTGTGGTTATCGACGAGGACAATATGCTCGAATCGAATGACGGTTTCTATTACTCCGACATAAAGGACATAGTGTGCGTCGATAATGTGGAGTTGCGCAACGATACCTATCGGATGAAGGGCGATTCGGTTATCTACAACATCGAGACCAATCGCGCCCGTTTCTTCAACAACACCAATATCTGGAATGAAAAGGAGCGGGAATATCTCTATGCCGATTGCGGTTCGTTCGACCGCGACAGCCAAGTGTACCGATTGACGCTCAACGGATACATCCTTACCGAGAAGCAGGAGATGTGGAGCGATACGGTGGATTACTACCGCGACAGGGGCTATGTGCGGCTGAAAAGCAACATACAGATAGACGATATCGACCGCAAAATGCTTGCGTTCGGCGATTGGGGCGAGTATTGGAAAGAACCGGGCGATGTGTTGCTTACTCGCGAACCGTCGGTGGTCAGTTACGACATGGAGCAGGGCGATTCGATATTTTTGCGTGCCGATTCGATGTTCCTTTACACCAAAAATCTTGAAGCGGAGCGTCGCGAGAAGGAGCGCGAAAAAGAGTTGGCAGAGAAAAAGGCTGCCGAGGCACAAAGCCGGCAGAACGATGCCGACAAGGATGCGCATGCGTCGAACAGGTCGGAACGCGGGAGCGACGATGCTGCCGTGCGACCCGACAATCGTCGCTCTCGCAAACACGACAACGGTGCCGCCAACCGCAGCGAAGCGTCGGATGCTCCGACCGATGCCGACCATCGTGCCGAGACATTGCAGAACGAGGCGTCCGATGCGGCGGCAACGGATTCATTGAAGCATAACTCCCCGAATACTGATTCTTTGAGTGTAGATTCGCCGGCGGTCGATTCGTTGAAAGCCGATACGCTGACAAAGGCGCAGCGCAAAGTGATGTTGCGCGAACAGCGCAAAAAGGAGGCTGCGGAACAGCGCAAAATCAAAGCCGAAGCATTGCGCAAACGGCTCGACGAGATAGCCGACCGTCGTCAGGCCAAACGTACTGCGATGTTGCGCAAAATGGAGGCTGCCGATTCGTTGCGCAAAGTAAAGGAAGAGCAACGTGAGGAGGCTCGTCTGCAACGCAGATTGGCGAAACTGGCTCGAAAGCGGATACGGTTGATACCTGCCGATTCTGCAACGGTGGCAAAAGCCGATTCGCTGTTGATGGCGGAGTATGATCTGTGCGATTCGTTGGCCAACAATGTTTTGGACTCGTTGCTCGCACACTACTTTTTGAAGGAGCAGGGCGATTCGGTTGCCGTGGATACCTTGGCAAAAGACTCTGTTTACCGCATGCTGTTGGGCTATCGCAATGTGCGCATGTACCGTTCGGATTTCCAATCGGTGTGCGATTCGATTGCGACGACGAGCCTCGATTCGATAATACACCTCTTCATCGAACCTGTGTTGTGGAACGAAAACAACCAGATTACCTCGGAGGTCATGCACATCCTCACGAAGCAGCAGCAGATAGTGCGTGCCGATTTCGAAGGCAAGCCTTTGACAATAGCCGAGATTGATACGGCACACTACAATCAGGTCGCCGGCAAGGAGATGAGTGCGCATTTCCGCGACAATCAAATATACCGCAACGACGTGAACGGCAATGTCCGCACGATATACTATATCGAGGAGAACGACCCTCCCGAGATTACGATGATGGCATACGTCGAGAGTGCCGATATGTCGTCGTACATCGAGGATAAGAAGGTTACGGGCATTACCTATCGCGGCAATCCGACCTACAAGTTCTATCCGCTCGATAAGATTCCGGAATCGCAGCCGTTGCATTTGGACGGATTCAAGTGGGAGAAGCATCGCCG
This sequence comes from Alistipes sp., assembly GCA_051875395.1. GTDB lineage: Bacteria > Bacteroidota > Bacteroidia > Bacteroidales > Rikenellaceae > Alistipes. Next base: position 18,086 of record JBJEGV010000020.1, read on the forward strand.
TCCGACGCGCGATTCGGTGTTCGTGCGCAAAATCCGTCCGACATTGCGCGAAGAGAAAGAGTCGCTCGAAAAACCGCGCTTCCCGATAAACGAACGGTTGGAACGCAACAAGGAGAGACTTATCCGCAATCGGTCGTGGTCCGACCGTACCGATACGCTTACGGTGGAGACGATAGAGTGGTTGGAGTCGCTGGAATCGTTGTTTTAGCGGGATATATTGCGGGCAGATTGAACAAATCTGCCCGATTTTTTTGCGATTCAGGAGCCAATATCCGGCAAAGACCGTTAGCATTATACAGAGAATCCCGTTTTGAATTTATTGCGATTTGTCTGCTTGCGTAAATAATTATTGTTATCTTTGCTGTCGCTTACATGCAACATCGGTTAGGTTAATGATTTTATTTTAATGTTTATGCAGTGGTTGGTTGATTTGTTTTTTTCAAGCAGCATAGCTAATGCTGTTCTGATTACGGCTTTGACCATAGCACTCGGCTTGCTGCTCAACCGAATCAAGTTCGGTTCGGTATCGCTCGGCGTAACGTGGGTGCTTTTTGTCGGCATTCTGCTGTCGCATTTCGGTCTCGGTATCGATGAACGCATCTGTACATTCATCAAGGAGTTCGGTCTGATTTTGTTCGTCTATTCCATCGGCTTGCAGGTCGGACCCGGTTTCTTTGCATCGTTGAAGGAGGACGGTTTGCGGTTGAATCTGTTGGCTGCATTGCTCGTATTGCTCGGCTGTGCGCTATGTTACGGCATACATGTTCTGACGGGCGAGAGCCTTACCACCATGGTCGGCGTTTTGTCGGGAGCGGTTACCAATACCCCGGGGTTGGGTGCGGCGCAACAGACCATCAACGACCTTGGCGGCAGCAGCGACCTGTTGGCATCGGCTTATGCGGTGGCATATCCTCTCGGAGTAGTCGGCATAATAGTCTCGATTCTCTTAATCAGGGTCGCATTCCGCATCAAAATCAAAGATGAAGCGGCTACCGACGAGAAGGCTAATGCGGCGCATACGGTACGCATAGATTTGCGCGTAACCAACCATGCGGTGGTCGGCAAAAGCGTGGCGGATTTGTTGCGCATAGCCCGTACCAAATTCGTTGTGGCGCGTATCATGGGCAAGGACAGCAATCAAAAAATCGCTTCGGAAAAGACTGTGCTGCACGACAACGATATTCTGCGTATCGTGGCGAGCAGTTCCGATGAGGAGTTGGTACAATCGTTGGTCGGCGAGAAGGTGCAACTTGCCGACGAGGAGTGGCACTCGGCGACGTCCAATCTCGAAAAACGACGCATCGTGGTTACCAAGTCGCAACTCAACGGCAAACGTATCGGCGATTTGCACATCCGCGAGAACTACAATGTTACCATAACGCGCGTCGTCCGTGCCGGCATCGAACTCGTGGCATCGCACGAATTGCGCCTGCAAATGGGCGATGTCGTCGTTATTGTGGGTTGCAATAACGATTTGGACCAAGTGGCTGCCATGTTGGGCAACTCGGTAAAACGTCTCGACCATCCGAATCTGCTGCCTATTTTCGTCGGTATCTTTTTGGGTGTGCTGCTCGGCTCGATTCCGATTATGTTTCCCGGTGTGCCGCAACCCGTCAAACTCGGCTTGGCAGGCGGCCCGCTAATCGTGGCTATTCTGGTGGCACGATACGGTCCGCGATACAAACTCGTTACCTTTACGACCAACAGCGCGAACATGATGATTCGCGAGATAGGCATCTCGCTCTTTTTGGCGGCAGTCGGTTTGAGTGCAGGCGAAGGGTTTATCGATGCCGTTGCCTGTGGCGGTTATTGGTGGATTCTGTACGGTGTCGTTATAACGGTGGTGCCGTTGCTCATAGTCGGCTTCATCGCGCGTAAAACGATGCACATGGACTACTTCTCGATTATGGGTTTGTTGTCGGGCGGCATGACCGACCCTCCGGCATTGGCTTATGCCAATACGGTGGCAACCGACGACCGTGCTTCGGTCTCTTATGCAACGGTCTATCCGCTTACCATGTTTTTGCGTATATTCTCGGCACAGATACTTGTTTTGATAGCGTTGTCTCAACAGTAAACTTACAATGTAAACAATACACGCCACGATTTTCGTGGCGTGTATTTGTATTTTATGATGATATGTTTCCGAATAAACGGAATTGCCGTTAGTTGAGCGACGGCAGGAACGAGTAATCTTTGGAATAGTGGAGCATCTGCTCTACATAATTGGCAGGGTAGGAAATTTTGACATCCACAATCCGGCCATCCTGCTCCACCAATTCGAACTCCGGATTGACAAAGCCGCCGTAAGGCTCTATGTTCAGAGCATAATAACGCTCGCGTACCTCCTTGTGCAGCGTGGAATCGACCTTTACGCCGTACTGCTCCACCAAAGCCTTGCCGGCTTCGTAGTCACCCTCGCTCTTGATGCGCTGCACCTCGCGGAGCATGTCGCCGAACAGGGTGCGCAGACGCTCGAAATCATTGACCACGACGTATGTTTTGCCGTTCTCTTCGACAAATTCGATGACGTTGTCTGCCTTGCCCTTTTCGAAGCACCACTCGGCAATCATCTTACGGTTGCGCATGTGTGCCTCCTCGACATTCTTACCCAATTCGATGCGGGCGAGTTGGGTCATAAGTCCGTTCATTATATATGAGGAGTATTGCGCCTTTGCCACGTCGAGCGACGGAATCAGTCCGATTTCCACCATTTTAGGGTCGCCGAGATAGTAAAGACCGAACAAATCGGCACGAGTCTCCTCCAAAGTGGAGGTGTACGAGCCGAGTTCGCCTCCGCGGACACCCGGTGCCAACTGACCCGAACCATGACCGAGACACTCGTGCAGGTCGGTGTGCAGGTCGTCTGCCAACTTGCCGTACTGCTCCATGCGGGCGCGGTCTTCGGCGCGCAAAACGAACTCCTCGCTGAATCCGTTGCCGCGTGCAGCCTGCTTGTAGGCATAGGTGATGTTGTCGATTGTTACCGATTTCGAGCCGTACTCCTTGCGAATCCAATCGGCATTAGGCAGGTTGATGCCTATCGGGGTTGCGGGGTAGCAGTCGCCGCCCAACATTGCAACCGTGATGACTTTTGCCGACACACCCTTTACGACAGGCTTGCGGTAGGCAGGGTTGATGGGCGAATTGTCCTCGAACCACTGCGCATTGGCAGCGATGATTTTTGTGCGCTCGCATGCGGCCTTGTCAACGAAACTTACGTTGCCTTCCCACGAAGCCTTACGGCCGAGAGGGTCGGAGTAATCCTCGATGAAGCCGTTGACGAAATCGACGTTCGAAACGGTGTCCTGCACCCAAGCGATGTTGTAGGCATCGAAATCCCGCAGGTCGCCCGAACGGTAGTATTTGATGAGTTTGGCGATGATGTCCTTCAAAGGCTCCTCGGCAACGCTCTCTGCCTTTTCGAGCCAATAGGTAATCTGCTTGATTGCCTCTCCGTACATGCCGCCTTCTTTCCAAACTTTCTCGACCAATTTGCCGTTCTCTTTGACAAGTTTCGAGTTGAGACCGTAAGAAACGGGACGAGGGTCGTGCTTGGCAGCCATTTTGGCATAGAAAGCCTGTACCTCTGCTTCGTTTACGCCTTCGTAGAAATTGACAGCCGATTCTTTGACCATGTCCACGCCTGCCGTTTGGTTGAGTTTGGTAGGGTAGAGGGCGGGATTAAAGATGATTTCGGCAATCTCCTCCGTTGCAACGGGCGACTCGACCTTGCATGCCTCCCACTGTGCCGTAAACCATTCGCGCGAAAATTCGGGAGTGAACTTGTCGTTGGAGTAGTGGTGATGTATGCCGTTGGCAAACCACACCTTTTTCAGATATTTCTCCATTGCCACGAAATCGGCAGCCGTGCGGTCGCCGTCGTAACGCTCGTAAATCTGCTCCAAGACACGACGAATCGTAAGGTTGTACTTGAAATTCTGGTCGAACAATATGTCCCGACCGCATTTGGCCGCTTCGGCGAGATAATAGATCAACACTTTGTCGTTCAACGACAAATTCTCGAATTCGGGTACTTCGTAACGAATTACCTTGATGTCGTCGAAACGGTCCACAATCCATGCCGTTTCTCTTTTTGTTTCGGATTTGCAACCGACCAAAGCCATTGCCATAATTCCCATAGAGGTAAAAAGAATTTTTTTCATATAGTTTACAGTTTGTTTCTATTGCAAAGATAGCATAAAAAACAAAACGGCGGAATGTATGCCGTCAAAATAAAAATGCCGCTGCGAATGATGATATATTCAAACGACCGGCATATATGCTATGTCGGTCGTTTGAACATTTATCGTTTTACGGATTATCCCAGATAGGATTGGAGCAGTTTGCTGCGCGACGAGTGGCGCAGACGGCGGATGGCCTTCTCCTTAATCTGCCGTACACGCTCGCGTGTAAGGTCGAACTTCTCGCCAATCTCTTCGAGTGTCATTTCCGAACAGCCTATGCCGAAGAAATAGCGGATGATGTCCCGTTCGCGCTCGGTAAGCGTTTCCAACGCACGGTCTATTTCGGTCGAGAGCGACTCGTTAATCAGACCCTTGTCGGCATTCGGCGAATCGGGATTGACCAAAACGTCCAAAAGCGAATTGTCCTCGCCGTCGGCAAACGGAGCATCGACCGAGATGTGGCGACCCGCTACGCGCAACGTATCGGTAACCTTCTCCTTCGGCAACTCCAATTCGTTCGCCAACTCTTCCGGCGAAGGCGTGCGCTCGTGTTCCTGCTCGAAACGGGCGAATGCCTTGTTGATTTTGTTGAGCGAGCCGACCTGGTTCAGCGGCAGACGCACGATGCGCGACTGCTCTGCCAATGCCTGCAAAATCGATTGACGAATCCACCACACTGCATAGGAGATGAATTTGAAACCTCGCGTTTCATCGAATTTCTCGGCAGCCTTGATAAGTCCCAAATTGCCCTCGTTGATAAGGTCGGGCAGGCTCAAACCCTGATTCTGGTACTGCTTGGCAACCGAAACCACGAATCGCAGATTGGCCTTTGTCAGTTTCTCCAAAGCCTCTTGGTCGCCCTTGCGGATTCGTTGGGCGAGTTCAACCTCCTCTTCGACCGTGATGAGTTCCTCTTTGCCTATCTCCTGCAAATACTTGTCCAACGACGCACTCTCGCGGTTGGTGATGGATTTGGTAATCTTTAATTGACGCATCTTGTTTTATAACTATCTAAAAATATCCGTTGTTGCGGATGTGCGGCACTATTCTACTATGACGTAACTTGCCGCACGACCGTTGGGGTAAACTCCGTCGATTGAGCGGATTTTGTCGGACATCGCAGCGAGGTCGGATGTCGAACCGACAGCCTTGTCGTTGATGTGTGTGATGACAAAACCCTCGCGGACGCGCGCTCTGTCGAGCAAACCTCCGCGTTTTACCGATGCCACCTGTACGCCTCCCCGAATATCGAGCATTTTGCACAGTTTGGCACCTGCATCGACCAACTTGCCGCCCAAAACCTCGATGACATCGACATCCTCTTTGGTAAGCAACTCGGTTTTACCCGCTTTATTACGCAAAACGACGTCGAAATGTTTCAACGAATCGCCTCTTTTTGCAGAAATTTTAATTTTGTCGTTAGGCCGATGTTTGCCTATCTGCTCGGTAATGGCCGTAGGGGCATCGATTTTTACGCCGTCAATCTCCGTAATCACATCGCCTTTGCGCAATCCTGCCTCCGAAGCGGCACCTCCATCGACTACCGAAGCGACATACGCACCGCCAACCGACTTTATGCCTGTTTCATCGCCGAGTTGGTCGATGAAATCCTGGTCTATGTAGCGGTAGGTAATGCCGAGCAGTGCGCGTTGCACGACGCCGTACTCTTTCAGGTCGCATACCACTTTGCGGACGATGCTCTCGGGTACGGCGAACGAGTAACCTATATAACTGCCGGTCGATGATTTGATGACCGTGTTGATGCCGACCAACTCTCCGCGCGTATTGACAAGCGCACCTCCCGAATTACCGGGGTTTACGGCAGCATCGGTCTGGATGAACGATTCTATGCGGAATTCGCTCGGAATTACATCGAGACTGCGGGATTTGGCACTGACTATGCCGGCCGTGATGGTCGATTGCAAATCGAACGGCGAGCCTATCGCCAACACCCATTCGCCCAAACGCAATGCATCCGAACTGCCGAACGGAAGTGTCGGAAGTTGTGCGGCATCGACCTTAATCAACGCTACGTCGGTAGCAGGGTCGCGACCTATGATTTTGGCATCGAACATGCGGCCGTCGTTCAACTTTACACGGAGTTTCGAGGCATTTTCGACAACGTGGTTGTTGGTAACTATATAGCCGTCCTCCGAGATGATTACGCCCGAACCGCCCGAACGTTGTTCGCGCTTTTGCGGCTCACCCTGCCTGCCGTAACCTTGCGGGAAACCGAAGAACTCGAAAAACGGATTGAAACTGCGCGAGCCTATCTCAATCTCCTGTGTGGCCTCGATATTGACGACTGCCTTTACCGCATTTTCGGCGGCATAGGTCAAATCTGGATAGTTCTCCGCCTGATACGATGTAAACTGCGAACCGAGAACAGGCATCCGCTCCACCGTGCGCTCGATGCTTGGTTGTCCGTCGTCGAACTTTGCTATGCGGTTACCGACGACAAAGAGTGCCGCACCTGCACCTGCAAGTGCCGCAATCAGACACATTCCGATACATACAAATACTTTTTTCATAATTCGATACAATTAAAAGGTTAATGGGCAAAAAATCGTCATAGGCTCAATTATCGTAGGTTGAACTTTGTATTTACGCAAACGCAACACATGCTCCATTTATTTTATGTCAAACGTCATATCGTCCGAAAATATACTCCGCACTCTGCGGAAGTCGCCATCGGATGCGGCAAATTTCGTTCCAACGACCTATTTGGCAGACTCTTTGGCAACGCATCTGTCAAAACGGCATACCGATAAATTTACGGCAATAAATTTTGCCACCCTGCAAATTTTTTAGTAACTTCGCAAATTGATACGGCAAATAATGCCGCAACGCAGCAATTAAACAACACAAAAAATAGAACCATGAAAAAAGCAATTCAATTCGGAGCCGGCAACATCGGTCGCGGATTTATCGGTGCGGTACTCGAACAGGCAGGTTACCATGTCGTATTCGCCGACGTGAATCAGACGGTAATCGACAAAATCAACGAGGACAAAACCTATACGGTACATATTATGGACGTGGAGTGCGTCGAGCAGAAAATTACCAACATCTCCGGCGTAAACTCGACTACCGATGCCGTGGTTGCCGAGATTGCGGACGAGCAGACCGAACTGCTGACAACTGCCGTAGGCGTAATGATTCTCCCGCGCATCGCTCCTGCCATTGCCAAAGGCATCGCGGCACGTCGTAAGGCCGGTATCGAGAAGCCTCTCAACATCATCGCGTGCGAGAATGCCGTGCGTGCATCGTCGCAGCTGCGCGAACATGTTTTGGGTAATCTCGAAGGCGACGACAAGGCCTATTGCGAGAAATATGTCGGTTTCCCCGATTGTTCGGTGGACCGCATTGTGCCTCCTGTCCGCAGCGAAAATCCAATCGACGTCGTTGTTGAGGCTTACTACGAGTGGAATGTCGAACAAAAATCGTTCGTCGGTGCTGTGCCGCATATTGCGGGCATGAATCTGGCGGACAACCTTATCGCATACATCGAGCGCAAACTCTTTACTCTCAACACGGGCCATGCCATTACCGCCTATACTGGTAAAATGAAGGGCTACAAGACCATCGACGAGAGTATTGCCGACGAAAAAATCTATGCAATCGTCAAGGCTGCAATGCAGGAGAGCGGTTTGGGACTGATAGCGAAATACGGTTTCGACAAGGAGGCCCATTTCAAATATATCGACAAAATCATCGGCCGCTTCAAGAATCCTTATTTGAAAGACGATGTTACGCGTGTGGGTCGCGAGCCTTTGCGTAAACTCTCGGCGGGCGACCGTTTGGTCAAGCCGCTTTTGACCGCTCGCGAGGCAGGTGTCGCCACGCCTAATCTGCTGTTGGGCATAGGAGCGGCACTCCACTACAACAATCCGGAGGATGCACAGAGCGTTGCAATGCAGGAGAAAATCGCAACACTCGGCTTGAAGGCAACCGTATCGGAAATCGCATCGCTCGACAAGACTGCACCGATTATCGACGAGATAGCGGCTGCATTCGAGAAGGTGGAGCAGGCGATAAACTAACGTAAACTACCAACCTAAAACCTAAAAACAGATGACACAGGAACAACAAAAAAAATTCAGATATTGGCAGTGGCGTACGATTCTCGGTACGATGATAGGATATGCGATATTCTATTTCGTGCGCAAAAATTTCTCGTTCGCCATGCCGGGACTTACGGCCGAATACGGCATCACGAAGGCGACATTCGGTGCGATTTTGGCTGTCGGCAGTTTCATATACGGTCTGTCGAAACTCGTAAACGGATTCTTGGCCGACCGCGTAAACGGTCGTTGGCACATGGTAACCGGTTTGTCGGTCAGTGCCGTTTGTAACATTGTATTCGGAGCGGGTGCCGTAATATGCGCCTATTTCGTGGGAGCCGATTATGGCGACAACTTTGTCAAGGCTCTGGTCGTTCTGTTCGCCATTCTTTTCATAGTCAATCAGGTCGTGCAGGGTTGCGGCTTCCCACCTTGCAACCGTCTTATTACCCATTGGGTGCCGCCTCAGGAGTTGGCTACGAAGATGTCGTTGTGGAACACGTCGCACTCCATCGGTGCATTCGTCGCTGCCGTACTCAGCGGTGCGATAATGGGCAGCATGGGTGCAAACATGAGCGACAATCCCGAGATGGTGGCACGCATCACGGGCAATCTCGGCGAAAATGTCAGTCCCGAGCGTCTGACCAATGCCATAGAGCATGTCGGAGCATGGCAATGGGCATTTCTGATTCCCGCATTCATAGCGGTTGCAGGTGTGATATTCCTCATCGTGACGTTGCGCGATACGCCTAAATCGGTCGGTCTGCCGGAACTCGGCGGCACGGACGAGAAAAAGACGGAGAGCAGCGAGGCGGAGAAAAAGGATTATCGCGATTTCCTGCTGCACAAGGTAATTCTGAATCCTGTGGTTTGGATTTTGGCATTGGGCGATTTCTTCGTGTACATCGTCCGTATGGCGGTGCTCGATTGGGGTCCTACCTTCTTGCAGGAGAGCCGTGGTTTGACACCGGCACAGGCGGCAGGTGTGGTGGCGATGTTCGAGGTGTTCGGCGTGATAGGTATGCTGACGGCGGGTATCATCACCGACAAACTTTTCAAGGGTCGCGGACAGCGCACATGCGTATTCTGCATGCTCGGAGTGATACTCTTCATTGCAGCGTTCTGCTTCTTCCCGCAGGATACCAATCCGCTTATATTGAGCGTATTCCTTATTTGCGCAGGATTCTTTATCTATGGTCCGCAGGCTCTCATCGGAGTTATCGCTTCGAATCAGGTAACTCGTCGCGGTGCATCGTCGGCCAACGGCATCATCGGCTTTGTAAGTTATATAGCACCGATTATCTCGGGTTATGTGTTCGGTCTGATTGCCGACAACCCGCAATTCGGTTGGGAGGGTGTATTCAAAATTATGATTTTCGTGGCTGCACTCGGCTTGCTGACCATGGCTACGCTGTGGCATACCAAGGCCGATGCCTACGACCACGATGCGGAGAGCGCAAAATAACGCTTGCCGGCAATAAGACTATTAAGGTGGTTGTGTCAAATTTTTTGGCACAACCACGTGTTTTTGCATCATATCGCGATGATTTTCATTTTACGCCAAAAATGACTAATTTTGCGCACGCCTGTTCGGAGGGCTGAACTTGTTCGGGGGCTTAAATCGTATTTATGGCAAGAGTGGTAATAGGACTTTCGGGTGGTGTCGATTCGTCGGTGGCTGCATACCTGCTCAAACAGCAGGGACATGAGGTAATCGGTCTGTTCATGCGGAATTGGCACGATACGACGGGTACGCTCGAAGGCGACTGCCCGTGGCACGACGACCAAGTGTTCGCCGAGTTGGTGGCGAAACGGTTGGACATTCCGTTCCATTATGTCGATTTGTCGGCCGAGTACCGCAAACGTGTGGTCGATTATATGTTTGCCGAATACGAACGCGGCAGAACGCCTAATCCCGATGTGTTGTGCAATCGCGAAATCAAATTCGACGTCTTTTTGAAAGAGGCGTTGAAGTTGGGCGCGGAGTTTGTCGCAACGGGACACTATTGCCGCAAGGCGGAGCGCACGGTTGCAGGTCGCGTGTCGTACTCGCTGCTGGCGGGCAGCGACCCCAACAAAGACCAAAGTTATTTCCTTTGCCAACTCTCGCAGGAGCAACTGAAATATGCCCTGTTTCCCGTCGGCGACATGCTTAAACCCGAAGTGCGCCGTATTGCCGAGGAGCAGCGTCTCGCTACCGCCAAACGCAAGGATTCGCAGGGAATATGTTTTGTCGGCAAAGTCGATTTGCCGGTGTTCCTCCAACAGAAACTCGCCGCCAAAAAGGGCAACATCCACGAGATACTGCCTGCGTGGCGCAAATATGCCGATTACGATGCGCAGACCGAATTGGAGCGGTTGGCCGAGCCGTATCGCTATACCGTTCGCGACGGCAAGAAAATCGGCGAACACAACGGGGCGCATTTCTATACCATCGGCCAGCGCAAAGGTTTGGGTATAGGCGGTCGGAAAGAGTCGCTGTTCGTCATCGGCACGGATGTTGCGACCAATACGATATATGTCGGCGAAGGCGATTCGCACCACGGGCTGTATCGTCGGGCATTGCGCATCGAATCGGACGAGATGCATTGGATTGAGCCGAGCGATGCTTTGCGCAGCGGCGAAAGCCGTCGTTTCGACGTGCGCATCCGCTATCGGCAACCGTTGCAGGGGGCGGTATTGACGGTGCGCGACGATGCTGCATACATCCTTTTCGACGAGCCTCAAAGGGGTATTGCGGCAGGACAGTTCGCCGCTTGGTACGAGGGCGACAGATTGGTCGGTTCGGGCGTTATTACGGCATGATTTGCTTCAAAAACGCAAATAATTGCACGATTCGGCACCGTGCAATTAAATTTTATGTGCAGAATGTTATGGGATTTAGAAAAAAATGTTACATTTGTTGTTCGGAAAATCCAAATTGTAAAAAAATAATAGTTATTAACGAAAATCAAAACCATTATGGCAAACGTAAAACGTGTCTATACTTTCGGTAACAAAGAGGCCGAAGGTAACGGCAAAATGAGAGAGTTGCTCGGCGGTAAAGGTGCCAACCTTGCCGAGATGAACCTTATCGGTATTCCTGTTCCTCCCGGGTTTACCATTACCACGGAGGTCTGCACCGAATACTACAAGCACGGTCGTGAATCGGTTATCGAGATTCTTCGTCCGGAGGTGGAGAACGCAATCAAGAATATAGAGAAACTTACGGGCATGAAGTTCGGCGACAATACGATGCCGCTTTTGGTATCGGTTCGTTCGGGTGCTCGCGCTTCGATGCCTGGTATGATGGATACCATTCTCAACCTCGGTATGAACGATGTGGCTGTCGAGGCCGTGGCAAAGCGCACGGGCAATCCTCGTTTCGCATGGGACTCGTATCGTCGTTTCGTACAGATGTACGGCGATGTCGTACTCGGCATGAAACCGGTATCGAAAGAGGACCACGATCCGTTCGAGGTGCTTATCGACGCACAGAAGGAGAAGCGCGGTGTCAAGATGGATACCGAACTTACGACCGACGATTTGAAAGAGTTGGTTGCCGCATTCAAAAAGGCCATCAAAAAGCAGACGGGCAGCGAATTCCCTACCAATCCTTGGGATCAGTTGTGGGGTGCAATCTGCGCAGTGTTCGGCTCGTGGATGAACGAGCGTGCCATCCTCTACCGCAAACTCAACAATATTCCGTCGGAGTGGGGTACGGCAGTTTCGGTACAGGCGATGGTATTCGGCAACATGGGCGACAATTCGGCAACGGGCGTTGCATTCTCGCGTGATGCCGCAACGGGCGAAAACATTTTCAACGGCGAGTATCTGGTAAATGCACAGGGCGAGGATGTCGTGGCAGGTATCCGTACTCCGCAACAGATTACAATCGAAGGTTCGAAGCGTTGGGCAAAGGCTCAAAACATCAGCGAGGAGGAGCGCAAGACCAAATATCCTTCGCTCGAAGAGGTTATGCCGGACGTTTACAAGGAACTCAACGAGATACAGCACCATTTGGAGCAGTATTTTACCGATATGCAGGATATAGAGTTTACCATTCAGGACGGCAAACTCTGGATGTTGCAGTGCCGCAACGGTAAGCGTACCGGTGCAGCGATGGTAAAAATCGCGATGGATATGCTCCGCGAGGGTCTGATAGACGAGAAGACGGCAGTGCTGCGTTGCGAGCCTGCAAAACTCGACGAGTTGCTTCACCCTGTATTCGACAAGGAGGCAATCAAGACTGCCAAGGTTATCGTCAAGGGTCTGCCTGCTTCGCCGGGTGCCGCTACGGGTCCTGTGGTATTCTTTGCTGACGATGCCGAGAAATACTTTGCAAGCACCGGCAAAAAGGCTGTTTTGGTGCGTATCGAGACCTCGCCGGAGGATTTGAAGGGTATGCTCGATGCAGCGGGTATTTTGACTGCCCGCGGCGGTATGACCTCGCATGCAGCCGTTGTTGCACGCGGTATGGGTAAGTGCTGCGTATCGGGTGCAGGCGAACTCGAAATCGATTATAAGGCTCGTACAATCAAAGTAAACGGCTATACCATAAAGGAGGGCGATTGGATTTCGCTCAACGGCTCGACGGGTGAGGTATATCTCGGTCAGGTTGCCACCAAAGAGGCCAACCTCGACGGCGATTTCGGCAAGTTGATGGATTTGGCATCGAAATATTCGGTGCTGAAAGTTCGCGCCAATGCCGACACTCCGCGCGATGCACAGCAGGCATTCGCATTCGGTGCAGAGGGTATCGGTCTGTGCCGTACCGAGCACATGTTCTTCGAGGGCGACCGTATCAAGGCCATCCGCGAGATGATTCTCGCCGATGACGAGGCAGGTCGTCGTGTCGCTCTTGCCAAGTTGCTGCCTATGCAGCGCGGCGATTTCGAGGGTCTGTTCAAGGTGATGAAGGGCTATCCTGTCATCGTCCGTCTGCTCGACCCGCCGTTGCACGAGTTTGTTCCGCACACCGAGAAGGAGCAGCGCGAGATGGCGCAGGAGATGAACATCCCTTACGAGAAGATTGTTGCCAAGGTAGAGGCTTTGCACGAGCAGAATCCTATGCTCGGTCATCGCGGTTGCCGTTTGGGCAATACCTATCCGGAGATTACCGAGATGCAGACTCGCGCCATTATCGAAGCCGCTATGAACGTGCGTGCCGCAGGTACTCCTGTCAAGGTCGAAATTATGGTTCCGCTCGTAGGTAACCACAAGGAGTTGCGCTACCAGAAGAACATCATCGACAAGACTGCCAACGATGTATTTACGGAGCGTAACGACCGTATCGAATATCTCGTGGGTACCATGATTGAGGTTCCGCGTGCAGCCGTAACGGCAAATCAGATTGCCGAGGTTGCCGAATTCTTCTCGTTCGGTACCAACGACCTTACGCAGATGACGCTCGGCTTCTCGCGCGACGATATCGCCAAGTTCTTGCCGATTTACCTCGAAAAGAACATTTTGAAGGCCGATCCGTTCAAGATTCTCGACCGCAACGGTGTGGGACAACTCATCCGCGAGGCCGTGTTCAAGGGTCGCTCCACTCGTCCGGAACTCAAATGCGGTATCTGCGGCGAACATGGCGGCGAGCCTTCGTCGGTAGAGTTCTGCCACTATGCAGGTCTGAATTATGTCAGCTGCTCGCCGTTCCGCGTGCCTATCGCTCGTTTGGCAGCGGCTCATGCGGCATTGAACGAGAAATAGTATTTGCAATCCGCAAGGATTCTGTAACCGAAGACCCGACTGCTTTGCAAGGCGGTCGGGTCTCTTTTTTTGGAACGAATTGGCTGCCGAGCGGAGTACGTCAAAGGGTCGGTGTGCGGTTTCGTTATAGATATTTGCCGATTTATTTATTTGGGGTTGTCGGTTATAGGAAACTAATCCAAATTTTTATATATTTGCAATATCGTAATGAGATTTTTATTTAACCCATAAACATTCAAAATTATGAAAAAGGTTCTTTTAACATTGGCAGTTTTGTTCTGTGCCTTTACGGTATCGGCACAGGATGGTTGGACAATCGGCGGTCGTGTAGGCGCAGGTGTTCAGGCGGTAACTTCGTATCACGGTTTCGGCGAGGTAGCAAACAAACCTTTCTATCTCGAAGGTCGCTTCGGTTTGGGTTTCTGCAACGAGGGTGCTGTCGCTACGGCAGACTTTACGGCACTTGTCGCATGGCGCGTATTCGAGTTCGGCAATTACAGTGCAGGCAACTTCTTCTCCGATTTCGGTTGCGGTGTAAATGTCGGCGGTAAGGGACATTATTGCTATGTAGGTCCTTGCGGTTTGGCTCGCGTGGGCTTCAAGTTTACCGGCGCACCGGTTTCGCTGTCGGTCGATTGGACTCCGGTATTCGGTGCGGAAATCGCCTATGGCGGCGGATTCAGAGCCTCGCAGTTCTATTCGTACGGTCTTGCCAATTTCGGCCTTACATGCACTTACAACTTCTAATTCGCAGCCGGCGGATTATAAACAAATAGGGCAACCCCACGAGGGTTGCCCTATTTGTTTTGTGTCTCGGTCTGACTACTTCTTTGCAATCTTGAAATTGGTTGCTATGAAGCGGTCGGCTTTGCCACCGCTACCCTCGATGGTGTTGCCAATTACGAATTGGGTGGTCGATTTGACGTTGTTGAACTCTACGGTGTAGGTGGTCAAAGTGGCGATGTTGTCGAGCGTAACATTCTTTACATCCTCCACACCGTCGGTAATAGCCTTGATTACGGCTACGCCATAGTCGGAATTGACTGACGCAAGGTCGGTCGATTTGGCCATATCGACAGAGAATACCACGTTGAGCGATGCGCCTTCGGTAGCATCTTTGAGTGCATCGGCAGGCAGATACATCGTACCTACACAACTACCGTCGGATTTGTATGCACGGCCGAAACGGAAATAGGAATCCTCGTGGCTGTACGGGTGTATATAGGTGTAGAACTGTTTCGCAACAGGAGCCGTCCAACCATGCTCGTTCCAGATGGTCAGTCCGATTCCCTCTGTCGTATTGTCTTGCAGCGTGGTTACCAAGGCATCCATGCGGAAGCAGTTTTCGCTTGCCGTTGCATGCCATGTACCCTTGAACTCTTCGGTGTTCATCCACTCCAAGTTGTCCTCGAAGAATACATAGCCGCTTTCGTGAACGTCGGAGATTGCCGAAATGGTGTAGAATTCGAATTCGTCGCTCCATACGCCGTCGGTGTGTGCGGCATCTGCAACGTCGGCAACAGCCTGTACCGATATATAATATTTGGTCGTGGCAGCCAAACCGTCTATATCGACCGATGTGGTATCGGTAGAGCCGTTCTTGACCTCGCCGTTATCGTCCGAAACGACATATTTGTACGATACGGCACCTGCCACAGCCTCCCACTCGATGTGTGCGCTGTCGGCGGTCGTCGTTGCGGTGATGCCTGAGATTGCAAGCAGTGGCGAAGCACCTGCAACGCGCTCTACGAAGATGTCGTCGAGGTTGGTGCGGGTCAATTTGGTTGAGCCCGACAACGTCAGCGAGGTGTTTGAGGTTGCGCCGTAAACGGTATAACTCAAAGTTACGATGTTTGCAGGAGCATTTGCTACGCCGCCCGTATATTTAGGAATATCTACCACGATGCTCTCGTCGGTACCGTTTATGAGACCGCCGCCTTCGACAGTCAGCGTAATGTCGTCGCTGGCACTCGACCAACGGTTGGCAGTAAAGGTGAGTTTGATGGTCTCGCCTGCCGCATCGGAGGTCAGACCGGTCAACTTAGGCAAACCGAGCGTATATCCTGCCGAACCCGTACCGAGTTTGATATGGCCGGGACGCTCATAGGCCTTCTTCCAAGTGTAGCCGTTTAAGCCGCGCGAAAGGCGGAACTTCTCGGTCATCGAATCGAACGAAGCAGAACCGTCGGTACCGCTCTCCGTGTTGGCGAATATGTACGGCTCTTCGCCTTCGAATGCGGATGTTGCAGACTGACCGGATGCGAGTGGCGAATAACCTGCTTCGCCGTTGTGCATGTAGTCTCCGCCCCAAATCAACAGGTCGAAGGTGTTGTAGAGAACATAGTGCTTTACGGCAGCATTGCCGAGGTTGAGTTTGACGGTACCCACCTTGCTTGCTTCGCAGACGAGAGCCGACGAGAACTCGAATACGTGCGCTCCGCCATCGGTGCGAACAACGATTTTAGGAGTGTGGCTACCCGGCAGAACAGCCATATACACATTGGCGTTGTCGCCGACGGCAAACGGCTCGGCAACGTAAACGATAGCCGCCTTACGGTTGATGGAGGAGGTCATGTCGTACTCGCGGGTTGCGAGGTTGTATTGATAACCGCCGACCAAAGCGTTGTCGGAAACGACCTCTACCGATTGGATGTTTTCGGCAACATACGCGCCCGTTGTATCATAGATGTTGAAACGCAACACCGAACCCGCAGCCGTAAATTGGAGGTTAGGCATGGTTACGCCGTCCCATTCCGTTGCGTTGGATACCATGGTAAAGTATTTGCCCGCATCGAACACATCTTTTGCCGATTGGGTTTGTCCCTGAGCGATTGAGAGCCAAACATCCGCAGTGCCGGTCGATTGGGAAGCGAAAGTGTTGTAAGGGTAGTAGGCATAAATCGTACCCGATTCTGCCGTGATACCATCGGCAAGGAATTTGCCTTCGGCAACCAACTCGGCGTTGGTCGCGGCCTTGATGTTGATGTCGGAACCGACGAACAGACCGAGTGCGTCGTCTGCCGTCCACGAGAGTTTGCCGTCGTTCTCGCGAGCCACACGCGACTCGTCGATGGCGGCAGTCAGTTCAAGTTGTTTTCCGTTAGGAGTAATCGTCGTAGTGTCTGCCAAATCTTTTGTGCAGGAGAAAGCAATCAGCATCGCCGAAATTGCAATCAAACTATTGGTAATCTTTTTCATCGTTCTTGCAATTTTAGGGTTAAGCGAAATCTTCATTTGTCCAATCATCTTCGATGTTTGGCAGCCCGTCGGAGCCGACCGATTGTACGAAACCGCTCTCGATTCTAATCGGGAGAGTCCGCAGTTGCGGTGCTGAATAGCACCCGGCAACCTGAAATTTTTTGTCTGTTTTCATTTTGGTTTGTTGTTTTGTGGCAGACCCCGCGGGGTCTGCCGACGGTTAATGTTATTGTTTGGTTATTTTGAAATTGTTTATCCAGAATCGGTCTGCCTTGCCGCTCTCGTTGGTGTTGTACACCGAGAAGGTGGTAGAACTGCTTACATTCTCGAATACGACCTCGTATTGTTGGTATTCGTTGGTCGATGTATCGAGAGCAATGCGCTGTATCTGCTCGTTGTCGCCCGTCGTGGCCTTGACGAGTACGATTCCGTAATCGCCGTTGTTGTAGTATTTTATGTTCAGGCGGACGGCAACGTCGATTGCCGCTCCTTCGGTAATCTCGCTTACGGCATTGGCAGGCAGATTTATGCCGGCCAGACAGGTGCCGCTGTTGTATGCGCGTCCGAAGCGGAAGTATTGGTTGCCGTGGATGTAGATGTACTTGTACGAACTGCTCATGAAGGTATAGCCGTGGTTGTCCCATATCTTCTTGGCGTCGGACGAAAGGGTGGTGTCGATTGCATCGCTGCGGAAACTTGTCGATGCGTCGCCTCCGCCTTCGACGTACCAACCTTCGAGGAATGTTTCGTCGGTCAGCCATGCGAGGTCATCCTCGAAGAAGGTGTAGCCGGACGGATGCTTGTCCAAATCGACAGGCGTTGCGATAATCTCGTCGCACCAATCCGACGGCGTGTAGCGCAGCGACTCTTCGTGGCCGAGCGCACGGACGGTAATGGCGTATTCGTTGTCCGATTGCAGCCCGCCGATGTTGAATGCAGGAGTATTTACGATGCCCGATGCAACCTCCGAGCGGTCGTCGTTGCGTACCACGCGATACTCGTAGCGGAAAGCATGCTCGACAGCCGTAAACTGTACGGAGACGGATGTTTTGGCGCAACCGATATTCTCTGCCGTGATGTTCGGTGCAGCGAGTTGCTCTGACCAATTCTCCTCGATGACCGTGCCTTTGGAAATTTTGCTTACCTCCACCTCGTCGATAAAGAAACGGTTGGACTTGACGAGAGCAGTAAGTGCCTCGGTCGAGTAGGCTGTTTTGAAGCGAATCTTCGTGTCGTGCGTCGCGTTGTAGATATTGACCGAATAAGGATTCTCCGACCACGAGTTGAACACGCCTATCGGAACCTCTATCTCGGTCTTTTCGGCGGAGTTGATTGTTCCGCCACCCACGACCTCGATGCGGATGTTGTCCAAATCCTTGACACCGTCGGCCGAAGCCATCATCGCCGCTTGGAACGAGAGTTTGACATGTATTGTACGACCCTCGCGGATGCTTGTCAATGCAGGCGATTCGACACAGCCGGCATAACGGCTCTTGCCTATTTTGAGGTAACCCAAACGCAGATACACCGGTGTAGCCGTATCGGGTTGCTTCCAACCTGCCGCTTCGAATATGTCGATATACTGCTGGCTCAACAGATAAACGTTGTCGAAACGGGTTTCGGCGGTGTTGAGTTGAGGATTGGCAATGTAGTCCGTGCCTCCGAAATCGGCGGTTACCCAGTTGAAATAGTCGCTGAAATAGACGAAACCTATTTTGTGGTTGTCGTCGCCTTCGAGACTGAATTCGAGTTCGTAGCCCTTATCATCGCCCAGATTCTCGATGAGCATGATGTCGTCCAACAGATAGTTTTCCGCACCTGTGAAACGCAGATACATCTCCGTTACATCGACGGTGTGGAAGGTGGCTGTCGCCAGACACCATTTGCCGGCTTCGGCAGGTGCGGCGATGTCGTATTTGACGGCGTACCATGCCGTACCGTCGAGACTAGCCTCGACCTTCATGCCCTCTGTCGAGGCTGTGTCGGCATTGTTGCACAGACCGAACGAGAAACGGAAATTGTTGTCGTCGTCGGTCTTGACAGGTCCGAGTACCAACTCTTTGTGCGTGGCATCGAAAACGGCGCAGTTGCCGCCCGATGCACCCTCGTAACCCGTCGATGTCGCATCGCCCGAAATCAGAGCGTCGCCCGAATACTCGACGAAAGCCGAGCCTATGCCGCGTTTGGCATAACCGCGGTAGCGTATTGCCGTTTCCGCTTCGCTCGTGCCGAAGTCTTCGTTGAAGATGCTCAACTCCTCGTTTACGCCGCTTTGGAATATGTCGATGTCGAGTTTGTTGCCTTCGCTCGTCTCGAAATGCAATGCGGCACGGCGTTGGTCGCCGTTGTTGGGCTTGACGGTCAGCAAAACCTCCTTGTCTCCGAATGCGGCACGAGGCGAGATTGTAAACCAGTCGATTAGTTCGGTGTCATAGTTGATGACCCAATACGTGTTGCTCTTGACGGCAATGATTACCTCGCCGCCGTTGTAGTCCATGCCGCGTTTGGTAATGTTCACGGTCGTACTCGGCACGGTAACCTCTGCCGGTTCTGTGGCATCGCTTGTGCAGCCGACCAAAGCGGCAAGCGCAAGCAGTGCGACGGTTATTTTTGCAAGTATCGTTTTCATATACTCCGTATTATTTCATTTGAACAGTAAATGCCTTAGGGCGTGTCATTTGTTCGGTATATGTGTGTCCGAAGCGGTCGGTAACCGTTATGTTGAGCGTCGAAGTGCTGCTCGATGCCTGAACGCTGAACATGTGCGGATTGCGCAACGAAGCATTGGAACCGATTAGGTCTCCGCCGTTTTGCAGACGCAGAATGTCGTAGCAGATGGTGTGCAACGGGTCGCGGTCGAATACTCGGCTTACCGGCAGTTGGATGTTGTTTTCGGTAACGGTGATGTTCCATTGCGGGTCGTAGTTCCACACGTTGATATATACCACATTGCTGCCCAATGTACCGTAATCGTCGCCTGCAGTATCGCGTACAGGGTCGGTCTGGTGATTGAGCAAATCGATGTAGTTGCTCAAATACTCCTTGACGGTATTCATGTCATAGGAGCGGAACTGTTCGTTGCGGTCGCAATTTGTTCCCTTGTAGTACCATTCGATGTCGGAGCCTTTAATTTCGAATACGGCGAATCCCGCAGGCGAGCCGTCGGCGCAAATGCCGCGTCCCGAATATTTGCCGCTCCACCACCAGCATTCGCATACGGCAGCGGTATTGTGTTCCATGATGTTCTCCGAGACTACCAACTCGTTGTTGTAGTGGGTGTGTCCCGATACTATGTGTACGTTCTTGAACGGCAAGAGCAACTCCTCGATGTCGGCAGAGCCTCTCGTGCCGGTAGTGGCGTATTTTACCTCGAATAAGGAGTTGTACGAGTTGTAGAGCGGACAATGCAGACAGATGAACAGCGGCTTGCTCTTGTCGGCAATCAGCGACAGGTCGTAAGCGAGCCACTCGAATTGTGCCTGCGACAGCGTTCGGCTGAACGTGCGTTCGCCCATGACACCCTCCGATGCACCCGTGTTGCGCCAGATGATGTTGTCGAGAACTATGTAGTGTACATCGCCGATGTTGAACGAATAGTAGTTCGGACCGAATACGCTTTTGTAATAAGCCTCGCCTGCCTCGTCTCCCACTTGATAACAGTCGTTGTCGTGGTTACCCATGGCATTGAACATAGGCACAGGGTAGTTCTTGACGGTGTTGTAGTAGTTGAGCGGATTGTATTTTTGGGTGTACCAGTAACGGTCCCATGTCAAATCGCCGAGCATTATGGCATAGGTGTTGTCCAAACCGTACGATGCCGTCAGAGCCTGTGTGTCGGTCATGAATCCCTCTTGGAACTGCGTCATGTCGCGGTTGGACGAGTCGCGGTTGGCCAAATGCAGGTCGGCACCGAAGATGATGGTGTGGTTGAGGTTGTTTACCTTGCGCAATTCGAAATTGCACTGTTCGCTGACAGTCGTGTCGGTGGCGATGGTCGCCCAATATCCGGGGGATGCGTTTGCACCCGTCGTCGGCATATAGCCCGACGGCAACGAAATCCACACATAACCGTTATGTTTCTCCGAAGCCAGCCAATAGAAGCCGTTTTCGTCGGTTACGGTGTGAGTGAAGCCGTCCGACACCTCCACTCCTGCCAGACCCGTTTTCTCGCAGAATACGGCACCACGCAGGTTGTAACCCGCGCGTTCCGGTACGTCGAACTCTTCGGTAACCCACACGTCGATACGGCATATCTTCTGCAACGCATCTGCGCGTGCGATGTAGAAATCGTAGATGCCGCGTTTGATATCCTCCGTTACGACGAATTGAGCCGAATAGTCGTTGATTTCGACGAGCGGGCACTCCAATTTCAGATATTCGTTCTCGAATACGGCTGTGTCGCCCTGTTGGAAGCCGCGTCCCTGAATCACTACATTCTGCCCCGGAAAGATTGACAGATTGGTGTTGATATAGACCTTCGAGACAAAGCGGTCGGCATATTGCCATGTCGGCTCTTTGTCGCTTCGGCATGCTGCCAATGCCACTGCTGTCGTGAGCAGCAGCATTGCAACCATTTTGCTTGTTATTTTATACATTGTAGTCATTGTTTTATCTGCTGCTTATTCTGATTATACCCAAGCGGCTCGTACCCGCATTGTCTATCGGGGTGCTTGTGTTCTTGGCACGGCGCGAGTCGGCTACACGCAAACGCAATACGAGGTTTGCGCAATTATTGCAATCGGCCGGCAGGTCCAACGTGTAGAGTTTCATGCCGCTGCTGGTGGAGGCGTTGGCCATGCTGATACGGCCTGCCTGCTTCCACTCCTCGACCGGTGCATTTTCGTTGTCGCAATACTCGACGATGAAATTGAGCGGTCCCGAACTTGACGAACATCCTGCGAAGTCGAGCGAGAGTTGTCCTTCGGCACCTTCGGTCGAGGTCGTTATAATCCAAGCCACACCGTCGCAGTCGAGTATGCGGTTGAAGTTGTTCTGCCACCAATCCTGTGCGACGATGCAGTAGTAAATCACATCGACCGAATTGGCATAGAGCGGAATCCACTTGCCGTTTATCAGTTCTGCCGTGCGGTTGCGGGTCCAAGCGGGTTGGAAATACATCGAGGTACTGCCCGCCGTATTGTTTACAGCTATGCTCTCGCCCGTGGCCGACTCTTTGAGTTGTCCCGTGCCGACGCATGCCAAAGCCTTGCTCAAACCTTTGGAATACTCGCTCCAAGGACCTATCTGCATGATGGTTTTGGAGTGGCGCGTTGCAGGGTCGTCGCTGATGCGGTCGTCGGAGAGCGCACGCATGCGTATATGGTAGAGCGGAGTGGTGCCGACTTTGGTGCGGCGCATCACTACACCCGTGATGTTGCCCGAACCCTCCGGAATCATGCGCGATGCGCGTGCGATAAAGGAGTGGAATGTATAGAGTTCGGTTATGTTGCCTTGTCTGTCGCGCAGCGGATGCACGAACTCGTTGTTGCGCTCGCTGAACTGCAATGACGGCGAGATGTCGTAAGTGCCGTAATCGGCATTGAGATTGGTTTCGGCGATGTTGAGATAGGTGCCGTAAGGTACGACATACTCCACATCCTCCAATTCGACCAGACAGTGTTCGTAATCGCCCAACGTCGAAACGTCGGCAATCTTAATCGGAGTAACGGGATAACCCTCTTCGGTCTTCATAATCATCGTGCGCGAGAAATCGGCAAATACCGGCGATTTCGTCTCGGTATCGACAACTTTCCACTCCTGTCCGAGCATGTGTATCGTCAGACGGGAATCGAGCGGATAATCGTTGGAATCCTCATCCTCGAAATCGATGCAGATACCCTTGTTGCTCTCGTCCTGTACGCACATGTAGGTTGCAGGGAAGTTGCCCGAAGCATAGTCGCTGACAACCGAAGCGACGATATATACGTTGTCGTCTATCTTGCCTCCGTTCGCAGCAGCCAAATCCAGCAACTCGGCAACTGTAACCAAACGTGCCGATGCAAAGGTGTCGGAGTGTTTGGCCTGCTTGACGATAAGCGGATAGGTGATGTTGGTGCCGACGGCAGAGAATGTAACGACGGTTTCTCGCTCCTCGTTCAAATCGGACGGCGCAACCGAGAAAGCCTGATATGCGTCGGTATGCTCGGTCGGAGTCAGCCAATCGATATCTTCGGGAATCGTGGCAATCCAATCGATATTGGCCTGTACCTTGATTTTGAAATTGTCGCCGAGCGACGATACCACTTTCGTATCCGAAGCATAGAGAATTTTCATCTCCGGCACTCCGCCCGTTTGGTTGAAAGTGATGGTGGCACGCACCTTGTCGCCCGTTACGATATGCAGGTCGCAGGTACGCGGATAGGCGGTGTCGTTCTCGCTTACCTTGACGGCGAAACGGGCATCGTTGTTGCCTCGCTTCGGATAGGCATCAATCCATTGCCAATCCTCCTCGTAAGTCGGTACTATTTGCCATTCGCCGATGTCGGAATACATTACGAATTCCTGTATGCCGCCCTTCTCGGTGTAGTTGATTTCGTATAAGTCATCGACAATCACGACCGATGTGCCCTCGGTTTGGCTCTTTTCGCAAGCGACCAAACCGAAGAGCATCACGGCAACAAATGCAATGAACGATTTTATGTTGATTAACACGGTTTTCATATCTTTTCGCATTTAACTATTTAACACCCATTTCGACAGCCTTTTTGCTCCACCATACAGGGGTTTTCATGTCGTCGTCGCCGTTATAGACGGTACGCATGCGTTCCACCTGTGCCTGATAGTTGGCGATATTGACGCTTGCCGTATTGTCGGGATATTGGAATCGCGTCGGCAATATATGGTCGTTTGCCGTGGCTATGCCTATTACAAGGTCGGGATAGCCTGTACGGCGATACTCGTGCCAAGCCTCGTAACCTGTCCAGAAGAGGGCTACATACTTTTGATTGAGAATCTGCTCCAAAGTGTTGTTGTAAGGTACTTTGGCGAGGAAGTTCTCGATTGTTCTGTCGGTAATGACGGTCTTGTTGGTGTCGATGCTGTTCCAGAAACGGATGGAAGCCGTTATTGCCTGACGGTAGAACTCGGCAGCGGCAATGTCGCCACCCGAAATCCAACCGCGCTTTGCAGCCTCGGCATAGATGAACAGCACCTCGTCGTATTTCATCAGCGAATACGGCGACGAGAAATCGCCGAGATTGGCGCGATTGAGCAGTGCTATACCGCTCGACTCGGTCTCCTGTGCAGGCTGACCGCTCTCGCGACCCTTCCAACTTTCGCCTCCCTGCACGAAATAGATTGAGATGCGCGGGTCGCCGACAAGCGACATCATGTCGATTATCGTCGCACACGATTTGCGTGCCGATGTAAAGCCCGACGAAGCGGACGAACCGAAATAGTTTACGAACGGCTCGACCTCGTCGTAGTAGAGCGTGGCGTTATCGTCATTGCTCTCGAATACGGGGTATTTGACAGGATTGGCAAACACGCGGGCGATTTTCTCGCCGATTCCCAATTCGGCATCGCGGTTGCTCAATCGCATAAGCACGCGCAGATAGAGCGAATTGGTGAATTTCTGCCATTTTGCGATGTCGCCGTTGTAGAGCAGGTCTTTCGACGAAGAGATGCTCTGTGCAGGGTCGTACAGCGAATTGGCGCGTTCGAGCGATGCGATGATGCCCTCGTAAACGGTGCGCTGCGTATCGAATACGGGTTGATTGTTGTGCGTACCGTTGATGTTGCCGAAGGCTTCGGTATAAGGTATGTCGCCGAAGCAGTCGGTCAGGTTGGAGAGATTCAACGCTTTGATTGTGATTGCTATTGCCTCGCAGTTCACGTCGCCCGACTTTACTGCCAAACGCTCCATCTCGTCGGCATTTGCGGCGCATTTGGAGAAATAGGTCCAAGACGATGCCGTTGCCGTGTTCGGAATGACATAGCGGTGATATGCGTTGTTGCTCGTACCCGAAACGGTGTACTGAATCAACTCGCCGTTGAGAAACCATGTGCGATATACCAACGCATCGGCCGTGTTGGTTATCAGAGCCTGCAACATGTTGATAGGCGAGATGTCGCCGTATGAAGGCTCGTTGTGGTTGGTGTTGTACTCGTCGAAATCGGTAGTACATTTGGTCGATACCGTGCAGACAAGTGCAATGAACAGAAGTTTGAATATCGTTTTCATAATGCTTTACCGAATTAGAATTTGAGTTTTATGTTGAATCCGTAAGTACGAGTCATAGGGTAACTACCCGTCTCGACACCGCGATAGAGCGACGAACCGGCGAGCGATGCCACTTCGGGGTCGAACTGAGGGAAGTTGGTGATGCAGAATACGTTGGTCATAAAGAAGGCGAACGTTACACCCGTAAATACGCGTGAAGCGGCGCAAACCTTCTTCGGTAAATCGTAACTGATGCGCAACTCCTTCATTTTAAGATAAGAGGTGTCGAAGGTGTTTTGCTCCACATTGTTGCGGTGCCATACGGTGGTTGCATAATAGTCCACGATGTCGGTCGTAACGGTGGTGTTTTTCCTGTATGTTCCGTCGGCATTCAGATTGACGCCGTTGTGTATGAGGCCTTCGTAACGTCCTTCGAGCGAGTTGGTCAGTTTACCCATATATGAGAATATGGCGTTGGTCAGCGAATATGCCTTGCCGCCGACCGAAGCGGCGAACGAGGTCGATATGCCCAAGCCTTTCCATTTGAGCGAAAGGGTCATACCCGCTTTCCAATCGGGATAAATGCCGCCCAAATCCTTCAACTTTTCGCCGATGACGGGATTACCCGTTTCGGAATCGACTATCACCTGTCCCGAACAATCGACCTTCTTGCCATCGGCATCGTAGTAGAATGCGCCTTGCGGAGCGCGTTCGTAGCCGACACCGTATATGCGGCCGAGTTCCGTACCGGGGTAAGCATAGATAAGCACGCGGCTTCCGATGGTGTTCTTGTTGAGTTGCCATACATCGACACCCGGTGCCAATTCGACGAGTTTGTTCCAGTTCTTCGACCAGTTGAGCGAGATGTTGAGTTTCCAATCCTTGTTGCGGCGGATAGGCTTAATCTCGGTCGAAATCTCTATACCGTTGTTGCGTACCTTGCCGGCATTGATGACGTGGGTTGCTGCACCCGTAATCCAGTCGGTCGGTACGGTGATGATTTGGTTGGTGGTGTTCGAATCGTAATATGCCACGTCGAACGACCAGATGCCTTTGAAGAGTTTGGCCTCCAAACCGACCTCCCAACTCTCGACATTCTCCGGTTTGAGATTCGAGTTTTTGAGCGACGATGCAAGTTCGTATGAACTCGTAAACGAATCGTTGATTGTATAGGCGTCTATCAACTGATAAGGGTCGGTATCGTTACCCACGTTTGCCCACGAGCCGCGCACTTTCAGCAGATTTATCCACGAAGTCTTTTCGTTGAGGTGGAAAATCTCGCTGAGCAGCAGGCTCGCCGAAACGGAAGGGTAGAAGTACGAATTGTTGTTCTTCGGCAATGTACTCGACCAGTCGTTGCGTCCCGTGATGTCGATGTAGAACATGTCGCGGTAGCCTATTGTGGCGAAGCCGTAGAACGAATTGATGCTCTTGGCGCGGCGTACCGATTTGGTCAGCAGCGAGCCGCGCGTGTTCGACAACATATAGACGTTAGGCACGTCGAGCATGTTGGCTTTGAGCAGGATGTTGTTGTATTTGTACACCATGTTGTTGCCGCCGAACGAAACGTTGAGCGACAGACCGTTGGTAAAGTCTTTCTTGTAGGTTATCAGGAAATCGGTGTTTACCTCCAATTTGCGTACCGTCTGTTCGCTGTACATACCTTGCGAGTAGGTCATCGTGTAGTACGGTTTCTGTTGAGTGCGGAAATCGTTGCTGAAATCGAGACCCGAACGGAGCATTATGGTCAATACACCAGGAATGATACTGCCCGTCAGACTGACATTTCCATATACTCGGTCGCGACTCTGGGTGTTCAGATGTTCGTAGGCTATGGCGTAAGGGTTGTCCATCGTACCGTCGATGACATAACCGTCGCTCGACCCTTCGTGATAGAGTTGTTCGCGCCCCGATTTGTAGGAGTTGTAAAGGTCTTGTACCGACACGGCACCGTTGTTCCACATCAACGATTTGAGCGGTGTGGCGTTGCTGTAACCCGCAATCGGCAGGTTGTCGGAGTTTTTGCGTACATAAGTTACTTTGGCCTGTGCGCTGATGTATTTGTTTTTGTTGCTCGAAGCCGAGAAACTGATATTCTGCGTATTGTAACCGGTATTCGGCACAATCCACTCGTTGCGCGAATCCTTGACCGATACGCGCATCGATTGACCTTTGCCGTCGCCCGCATCCACCGAAAGCGAGTTGGTATAGGTTACGCCCGTGCGGAAGAAACCTTTGTACCAATCCTTTATGCGGTACGGTTCGCGGGTGTAGGTGTCATCGTCCCAGTTGCGCGACGAATAGAGATAACGCATCTGTCCTTCGATACGCTCGCCATAGTGGTAGCGCGAATGGAAACGGCGCACGGTCTGACCCGTATCGGTCTTGTCGGCGGTTACCGACCAGAACGAATACTCGTCGGGCGATATGCCGTTGCTCATGTGGCCGTCTTTCATGCTTGTAGGACCTATATTGCCGGGTCCGTACTCGTCTTGGAAATCGGGCCAGAAACCGGCTTTCTCCAAAACGACGCTCGACGAGAAGATGATGCCCAAACCGCGATTCTTTTTGCCCGACTTGGTGGTGATGACGATGGCTCCGTTGGCTGCACGCGAACCGTAGAGGGCTGTTGCGGCAGGACCTTTAAGCACCGATACCGATTCGATGTCGTCCGGATTTATGGAGCCCGAATCGTTACCGTAGTCGATTGGCGCATCGCTGCTCTCGTAGGAGGTGTCGTTAGAGTTGGCATCCATCGAGGAGTTGATAGGTACTCCATCGACCACGAACAGGGCTGTATTGTTGTCGTGCGACAGCGAACTTTCGCCTCGCAACGTTACGCGCACCGAACCTGCGGGACTTGCCGACGAGGTGTCGAGGTTCAGACCTGCCACCTTGCCCGAGAGTCCGTTGAGCCAGTTGCCGCTCTCGGTCGTGGTCAGTTGCTCGTTGTCGAGTTTCGACACGGCATAACCGAGCGACTTCTCCTGTCGCGTGATACCGAGTGCGGTTACGACCACGTCGTTGATGGCCACCGTACTGTTTTGTGCCATGCGTACATCGACCTTCGTTTGGGCGTCGGTCAGTTTGATGCTGATTTTCTCGTAGCCGAGATATTCGAAATCGATTGTCTCGCCTGTTGCCGCTTGAATCGTATAGGAGCCGTCGGCGTTGGTCATGCTTCCGCGCGATGTGCCGGGAACGGAACAGGTGGCACCCACGAGCGGATGATTGTTCTCGTCGAGAACGACACCGGCGATGGTGCGCAGCGGAGCGGATTTGGCGACAGCCGTACTCTCATCTTTCGAGAGTACGATACTCTTGTTCACGAGGTGGCTCTTTATGCCTTCGCTCTTGAACAGGGCATCGACAATCTTCAATACGTCGTTGTCGGTCATCTCTATCGAGACCTTTCTCGACTTATCGACGATGTTGTCCTTGTAGAAAAATGTGTAGCCGCTCTGTTGCTCGATTGACTGCATCACCTTTCCGATTGTGGAGTTTACCGCCTTTATGCGAATGGGCGCGGCGCAAATCAAAGCGGGCGTCGCGAGCAGCAAAAGCAGCAAACACAGGAACTTTGGTTTAGGTTTGTACATATTGTTGGTTTGATTTAAGTTGATGGCTTAATTGGCTTCGATTATGCGTCGCTGTTTGGCGTCGGACGCATTGCCGAGAGCGGAACAGTCGAACTCTATTCCCGAGGCGAGCGAGAGGAAGCGGAGTACCGTGTCCAAATCGGCATCGATGAATGTCCCCGAGAAGGTGTATTCGTAGAGTCGCGGATTGTTTACGTTTACGCTCACATTGTAGCGGTTTTCGATTATGCGCACCGCCGATGCAAACGAGGTGTGGTTGAAGACGATTTTGTTATCTTTCCACAATCCTGCCGATGCCGTGGACGACGTGTTGAAGAGACGCAACTTTTTCGATGCGTCGAGTTCGGCGCGCTGGTTGGGTTTCAGTATAATCGAACTGCGCAATTTGTCTTCGTCGGTATAACTCATCCGCACCTTGCCGCTGACGAGGGTTACCGTTGAGGTGCGACCCGAAATGTTGTAGGAATCGACATCGAATTCGGTGCCGAGTACCTCAATCTGCATGTCGGCAGTGGTTACCGTGAATTTGCGGCCTTCGCTTTTGGTAACCTTGAAATAGGCCTCTCCGTCGAGTTCCACTGCGCGGTTGCCCTGCGAAAAATGCTCGGGATAACGCAGTGTCGAATTGGCGTTGAGCCACACCTGCGTACCGTCCGAAAGGGTAACTGTACGGGTGGTGCCGGTATCGGCATACAATTCTGTCATGCGCACCGATTCGACGGCATCGAACGAGAAATAACCGATGCCTGCCGCTATGGCAACGACCAACACCGCCAATGCCGCTGCAAATGCAAAACGCGGACGGAGCGTGCGACGATGAACGGGTGCAGCGGCCGATATGCGCTCGTGAATGCGACGCTTGGCTGCTTCGGTATCGACGCTGCGTATGGCGTGCAGATGCTCCATGTTGCGGTGGAGGCGATAGAGTTTGAGTGCCAAAGCCCTGTTCTCTCCGCTTTGGGCAATCCATTGCCCGACTTCGGCAATCTCTGCTGCATCGGCTTCGTGCCGAATACAGCGTATAATTTTATTTTCTTTCATAGGCATTCCCTATTAACTATAATAAAGACTGACGAGCGTCGATTTTTCTAAACTTTTTCACACTTTTTTTTATAATCGCCGTGAATTTATTGTTCGGTATGGCGCAAATAATTGCGATATTCCGAACTTTTTGTTATATTTGCATAATTAAAACCATATTTCGGATTTTGAGACCCGCAAACCATAAAAGGATACTCGCCGGTTTGGCGAACGATGACGAAAAAGTGGCTTTGCAGGCGTTCGATGCCTTGTTCGACGCCTGCTATGCCCGCTTGTTTGCCTATGCCTCCCAAATGGTGTCGTCGCATGATGCCGAAGATATAGTCCAAAACGTGTTCATGTGGTTGTGGAACAATCGCTGCACGGTGGTTATCAAAACCACTCCGGAACAATATCTCTATACCGCGGTGCGCAACCGCTGCCTTACTCTCATCACTCACGAATCGGTGCGTCGCCGTGTCATCGATGCCATAGGCGTTACGCTGGACGAGCAGTCGGAAATTCCCGAATACGACACCGTGGAGGAGTTGGTCGCGCGGTTGGATGCCGAAATCGAATCGTTGCCCGCTTCGTATCGCGAGGCATTCGAGATGTGCCGCTTTTCGGGCAAAAGTTACAAGGAAATTGCTGCGGAACTCGGTGTGAGCGACAAGACTGTCTATTACCGTGTGAGACAGGCGTTGCGTTTGTTGCGCAGCCGTCTGGGCGAACATCTCTATTCGATACTCGTTTAAGCCTCCATATATAGACAATAGGTGCGGCATCCCGTCGGCGCGAATCGTCTGCGACAAGTCGATTTATCGTTATCCGTACTTTCATTTTCACAGCCTTTGTTCGTTGTTGTCCGATTGGCAGCGTTCCGCTAAATCAACAGGTCGCTTGTATGATGTAAAGTGTTTGATATTAGAGTTATATATAAAATCAACTATATATTGAGATTAAGTGGCATAAACCAAACAAAAAATTAAAAAAAAAGTCGGATTTTTTGTAGCAAACCGAAATGCTCCGACGTCTAACAGGCAAAGAAACACACAAGCGAACAATGAACGATTTGGAACAAGAATTTACCCGTATGGTAAAAGAGCAGAAGAGTACAATCTATACAGTGTGTATGATGTTCTCCGACAATGCCGATGAGGTGGACGATATGGTTCAGGAAACCCTTATCAATATGTGGAACGGTTTTGAGAGATTTGAAAATCGCAGTAATCCCCGCACATGGGTCTGGCGTATCGCGATGAATACCTGTATTTCTTTTGATCGCAAACGCAGTCGTCGGGCCGATACGGCATCCTCGCTTTCGACCATCGGTATTTCGAGCGTTGCGGTAACCGACGAATCGCAGAACGACAAGCAGATACGTATGCTTCACAACCGCATTCACAAACTTGGGGTTTTCGACCGCGCCATTGTTCTGCTTTGGCTCGAAGACCTCTCCTATGAGGAGATTGGCCGCATTGTCGGAATCTCGGCCAAGAATGTCAGCGTTCGACTTGTGCGGATTCGCGAGGCGCTCAAAAACATGTAACAGAACAAAAGCGTGAGTTATCAAAAGTTGTCTATCATAATAATACGGAATTATGGAATCGAATGAATTGGAATTCAAAGAGATGAAAAATCAGTTCCGCTTGCTTCGGGAGCGTCTCGACAAGCAGGTCGAGATTAACGAGAAGCAGTTGCGTCGCGCCATCGGCGAAGGTCTCGGCAATATACGCCGCCGCGACAGGGTCGGTTTGTTTTTGTGTGTCGCACTGACTGTTCTGCTGCCGTTGTCGCTCATTGCCCAGGGTTATAACTGGCTTTTTGTGGGTGCAACATTCGTGTTGTTGGCGGTCAATGCAATCAAAGCATATCTCATAAAAATCGATGCGTCCCGCAATATCGACCGACTCGACCTTGTTTCGACATCGAAGCGTTTGCTCAAATACAAGCACGACAACAGCGTTTATATCGTATATAGCATGCCGGTATTGATGGTGTGGGTTTTATGGTACCTCTATGAGATTGGCGTAAAATTGCAGATTGGTTCCGTTACAGGCTACCTCCTCATGTTCTCATGTATGTTGTCCGGCGGTGTGCTCGGAGGCATCATCGGCTACTTCTCTTTCTATCGCCCGTCGATGCGCGATGCCGACAGGGTACTCGGTCAAATCGAAGAGATTACGGGCGAAGAATAGAGTTTGCCGAAAACAGGCAGGGGCAGGCGACCGTTCGAGCCAACTGCAACTATGCAGTGGTGAGCGGGACCTGCCCCTGTTCATTGCGTGGAAGGAGATGGGCGTTGATGCCTTGCCGAAACTCTATGATGATGTGGCGGAAAGAAAGACAATCTCGACTGTTGGCGATGATTTTAAATTTAACGGACTTTCGATATAATAAAAACCGATAAAAATTCGTATTTTTGCAGGGTAGTATATAATTGTTGCAACAATGCCTAAAAAGATATTGCTGACTTTGTTCTCTGTCGCTGCGACGCTCGTTGCAACGGCAGTCGTTCCTCCGCGTACCGGTATCGAACTCGAACGCGCTCTGACACTGCTCGAACATCGCCGTTGGTGTGATGCGCGTCGCGAATTCGAACTGCTCAAAGCGAATACCGACCGGTCGCAAACGAGTCTCGTGCGCCAAATCGAATTCGGATTGGCCGTGTGCGCCGTCGAACTCGGCGATGTCGATGCCGAACAGCGTATGCTCAATTTTATGTCGGTATATCCCGAATCGGTGCATGTGAACGACCTCCGATTCAGATTGGCTGTTTACTATTGCGAGAACGACGAATTTGCCAAAGCGGAGCAGGAGTTCGGCAAGGTCGCTTACAGGGCATTGAATGCTGCCGACAGAGAAAAATACGATGTGCAGCGCGGCTATTCGTGTTTTGCACGGGGCGACTACGACAAGGCTTACGAATACTTCTCCAAAGTGCGTCCGACAAGTCAATATGCCGACCATGCGACCTACTATAAATCCTATATCCGTTACAGCCGAGGCGATTACGAGAGTGCCGAAAAGGGTTTCAAGGCGTTGCAGAAGAGCGATGCCTATGCTCCCGTGATTCCGTATTATCTGCTGCAAATCGAATTTGCGAAGGGCAATTACGACTACGTTATCCGCCATGGCGACGATT
The DNA here is from genome assembly GCA_051875395.1 of Alistipes sp. Classification (GTDB taxonomy): domain Bacteria; phylum Bacteroidota; class Bacteroidia; order Bacteroidales; family Rikenellaceae; genus Alistipes. The sequence continues at coordinate 51,151 of JBJEGV010000020.1, forward strand.
TGATGGCAAAGACGGTCGAGGAGAAACGTCCCGAACTGATGCGGCTTTTGGCGGAATCGTGGTATCGCAAAGAGGGTTACAACAAGGCTTTGCAATATATCCGTGCCTATCGTACGGCAGGCGGCGATATGGGCAGGGAGGAGTGGTATCTGCTCGGCTATTCGGCATACCGCACGACCGATTATGCGGGTGCGACTGAGGCGTTGCGCAAGGTCTGCACGGGCGACGATGCTTTGGCGCAGAACGCGGCGTATCATCTTGCCGACTGCTACATAAAGAGCGGCAACAAACGTTTGGCGATTTATTCGCTGGCAATGGCGGCCGAAGAAAAGTTCGATAACGACATAGCCGAAGACGCACTGTTCAACTACGGCAAACTGCTCTTCGAGACGGGTGGCGGTACGTTCAACGAGGCGGTCAATGTTTTGAGCCGGTATATTGCCAAATATCCGTCGTCGTATCGTGTACATGAGGCTCGCGAACTGTTGGTCGCCGCCTATTACAATTCGCACGATTACGACATGGCCTACAATGCCATAAAACTGCTCGACAATCCCGACGGCAACATAAAGACCGCATTGCAGAAAATCGCCTATTTCCGCGGTTTGGAGGCGATGTCGGCAGGCGATACGGCACAGGCTCAGGCTTCGCTGCAAGAGGCTATGGCGGTAGGTGTCAGTCCGAAATACAATGCGTTGTGTTCGTTCTGGTTGGGCGAGATTGCCTTCAATCGTGGCGACTATCAAAAGGCCGTTGCCGACTACAACTACTATCTCAAACGCGCACCTAAAACGGCCGACGAGTATAAAATGGCTCTTTACAATATCGGTTACTCCCATTTTTCGCTCGGCGACATGGCGCAGGCGCGTCGCTCGTTCGAAGGTTTTGTGTGGCTCTATAAAAAACACGACAGCTATCGTGCCGACGGATTGTGCCGTTTGGGCGATACGCAATACTCGCTGCGCGATTTCGAGGCGGCTGCCAAAAGTTACGACAATGCCGCTTCGCTCGGCACGGCGGAACAGTATTATGCCCGCTACCAACGGGCAGTTTCGCTCGGTCTGCTCGGCAAGACCGATGCCAAAATAGCGTTGCTTCGCCAAATCGTGGCCGACGGTCGCGGCGACTATACGGACAATGCGGCATACGAACTCGGCCGTACCTATGTCGCATCGGAACGATATGCCGACGGTGCGGCAGTGTTGGAGGCATTGGTTGCTTCGTCGCCGTCGTCGCCTTTCCACACGCCGGCGATGCTGGATTTGGGTCTTATCTACTACAACCTCGGCGACAAGAATCGTTCGCTCGTCTGCTACGACAAGGTTATCACGGCTGCTCCGCAATCGCAGGCTGCCAAAGATGCCATGCAGAGCGTGCGCGAGATATATGTCGATAACGGCGATGTCGATGCCTATTTCGCCTATGCCGAACGGACGGGCGTGGAGTGCGATTTGAGCCGCATGACCCGCGATTCGCTTTCGTTTAGGGCGGCGCAAAACATCTATTTGGCGGGCAGACTCGACGATGCGGTTCCGCAACTCGAACACTATGTCGCCAACTATCCGAAGGGCTATTATGTGAACGATGCGCTCTTCTGTTTGAGCGACAGTTATCTAAAAACCGAAAATACCGATGCGGCACTGACCACGCTGAAACTGTTGGCGGACAAACCGCGCAACCGTTATACGACGGCAGTCCTCGAAAAGTTGTCGCAGGTGGCATTCGACAACTACATGTATGCCGAGGCAGCTTCGGCATATCGTCGGCTGTACGATGTGGCAGACAATGCGGCAGAGCGCGGCGATGCGGCAGCAGGGTATGTCAAGGCGGTGATTGCCGACGGCGACAAGGAGGCGGTGCTTGCCATGGCTGCCGACCTCGATTCGCTTGCCGATGTGGGTGCGGAGTCGTTGCGTGCGGCTCGGTTTGCAAAGGCGGGCATACTTTTTGAAAGGGGAGAGAAGGAACAGGCTCTCGAAATATACGGTGCGTTGAGCGACGATGTCGCAACGCGCGAAGGTGCGGAATCGGCCTACATCGTCATCCGCTCCATATACGAGCGCGGCGATTTGGACGAGTGCGAGAAGAGGATTTACGCATTTGCCGACCGTACCACACCGCACGCCTATTGGCTCGGCAAGGCGTTCATCCTGTTGGGCGACATATATGCGGCACGCAACGATGCCTTTCAGGCTCGTGCGACATACAAGAGCATTATCGACGGCTATTCGCCTGCCGACGACGGAGTGGTGGACGAGGCTAAGGACAAACTTAAAAAACTCAATTAGGCGATGAAACGATTGACGATAATACCGGTGTTAGTATTTTTCCTGTCGGGCGTTGCAACTGCGCAGGTCGCCAAACAGGTCGAAGTTACCAAAGATTATGTGCCTACCGTCGGGCATGCGACCAAACTGCCATCCGTGCCGAATATGACGGATACCGTAACGATGCGGCCGGAAATCGACTATACGATTGTGCCGCGTTCGTTCTCGTCGGCTCTCGGTACACACCGCATCAAGCCGGCAACTGCCACCTATTGGGAGTATGCGCCCGAATATCCGTTCTATATGAAACTCGGTGTCGGTTATCCGCTCAATTCGGTGGCCGACATATATGCTTCGACGCATCGTGCCGGTGTGGGTTATGTAACGGGCTATGTGAACCATATAGGGCAGTATGCGAAAATCAAATCGAGCGATGCCGACGGTGCGTTCCGCGACAATTCGCAACAGTTGGTCAATCGTGTCGGAGTCAATGCCGGCAAATATCTCGGCAGATACACCCTCGCGGGCGACATCTACTACCAATCCGACATTTACCACCGCTATCCGAAACGCGATTACGAACGCAGAGAAATCAACTTCGAGGATGTCAATTTCAAAATGCGTTTCGGCGATTCGTTCGTCGATTTGAAGCACCTGAATTTCGACATCCACGCTTCGGTCGATTTCTACAACGACAAGTCGGAGACATTTGCCGATTTGGGCAAATTCAAATTGCAGCAAATCGATTTTGAGGCAGGTGCCATCCTCTCGCGCCAACTCGGGGCAGGTCGCAGCCGATTCTCCTTCGGTGTCGATTATCGCGGCAGTTACGGTCTGAAAGAGTTGTCGCACTACAAAAACGACATGGTTTCGGCGACGCTTCTGTATGGCTACAAGTCCGCTCGAGCATTGCAGTTGCGCATAGGATTTACATACTGCCTCGACCACATGACCTCGTCTGCCAAAAGTACCCGCCATTATGTTATTCCGCACATCTACGCAGGGCTTAACATCAACAACAGCGGAGTGTTCGTGCCGTATATCGAGGTGGACGGAGCGGTGCGCAACAACAGTTACTATTCGCTCGTTCGTCGCAATCCTTACGTCGCTATTCTCTCGCGCGACGATGTGCCGTTGCGTCCGAACGCGGCCTTGTCGTTGCCGAATACGGCACAATATGATGTCCGTTTCGGAGTGTCGGGACATACGCGCAACAGCAAATTCGCCTACCGTTTCTATGCCAATATGTCGTTCCTCGAAAATTCGATTTATTGGTACAACATCGACCGCATATTTTTCAATGTCGATGTGGCTCGCGAGAATTTGTGGTCGCTCAATGCCGAATTGGACTACAAACCTACCTCGCAACTGCTTATCGCCATGCGTGTCAGCGGACTCGTATATACCAATTTTGCCGATGTAAACAGCGCCAAACCGCCTGTCGAGGCGAATATCCGTCTGCGTTACAGCCACCGCAAATTCGCCATCGGAGCGAGTGCCGAAGTGCAGGGCGTTTCCAGATGGACGAGTATCGATTCGGCTCTCGGAGAGAAATATGTGGTCGGCGTTCCCGCAACGGTCGATGTCGGATTGACATTCGACTGGTACGCTTCCAAACGGTGCACCGTGTTCGTCGAAGGCCGCAATCTCGCCAATATGAATATCTACAAGTGGCTGTACTACCGCGAATACGGAGCCAACTTTACGGCCGGTGTCAAATTGCAGTTCTGACGCTTATGCGCAATGCCTATACGATAAGTTTTCGGTGGAATACAATGGTTTGGGCGGTTACCTCCGCCTGCATTGCGCTGTGCTGCATCGCTTTCGTAGCCTCGTTCTGCCTGATTGCCGGCTTCGGAAATCTGCTCGGCGGCATCGGATTGCTTGCGGCCGCGTTTCTGCTGCTTGCGTCGGTTGTCGTTGCCGAAGGCTATTCGCCTCAATGTTTGGAGGTCGGCGACGAGGGCATAGTGATTTTGCGTCGTTATGCTTCCGTTGAGATTCCGCGTAGCGAAATCGTGTCGGTCAAACGTATCTCCGCTTCGGCATTGCCGTATCGCTCCCGTTTCGGAGCGGGCTTCGGGCTGTTCGGCTTTTGCGGTCGATGTCGTTCGCACCGAATCGGCAGTTTTCGCCTGTATGCCACCGAATTCCGCAATCTGCTCGTTATCGACACGACGGGCGGAAAGTTCGTGGTGAGTTGCTCCGAACCCGAATATCTGCTCGGCCGCTTTGCACAACATTCCGAAGCATAAAGCAACGGTACATCAAACGGCGTGTAAAAGGCTCAAATATCTCACAGAGACAACAAAAACTGCGTTTGTGCTTCCAAAAAGCGCGAATAATGTTGCTATTTTCGAAAATTGTTCTTACCTTTGCGCACCCGCAAAGTGCGGGGTTGGATTACAAACAGTTTATTAACAAGTATTAAACGTAAAACAAAGTGGATTCATTAAGTTACAAAACCATCTCGGCCAATGCCGCAACGGTTGACAAACAGTGGGTTGTCATCGATGCGACGAACGAGGTGTTGGGTCGTTTGGCCTCGCAGGTTGCCAAAATCCTGTGCGGCAAACACAAGCCGGATTACACTCCACACGTTGATAACGGCGATTATGTAATCGTCATCAACGCCGAAAAGGTGAAACTTACCGGCAACAAGATGACCGACAAGGTCTATGTTCGTCACACCGGTTATCCGGGCGGTCAGCGTTTCGCTACTCCTGAGGAGTATCTCGCCAAGAAACCGGAATTCGTTATCGAAGAGGCTGTTCGCGGCATGCTGCCAAAAACCCGTCTCGGTAGCGCAATCTTCAAAAATTTGAAGGTCTATGCAGGTGCGGAGCATCCTCACGTTGCACAGAACCCTAAGTCAATCAAATTAAACGAAATTAAGTAAACATTATGGAAGTTGTAAACACCGTTGGTCGCCGTAAGGCAGCTGTGGCTCGCGCATTCGTGAAACCGGGCAAGGGCAACATTACAATCAACCAGAAGGAACTCGCAACCTATTTCCCTTTGAACATTCTGCAATACGAGGTTAAGCAACCGTTGCTCGTAACCGAGACAGCAGAGGCTTTCGACGTGGATGTGAATCTCGTCGGTGGCGGTATCAAAGGTCAGGCAGAGGCTGCGCGCATGGCTATCGCCCGCGCATTGTGCGAGATTAACGCGGAGTATCGTCCGATTTTGAAGAAAAACGGATTCCTTACTCGTGATTCGCGTGAGGTTGAGCGTAAGAAGCCGGGTCAGCCGGGCGCACGTCGTAAGTTCCAGTTCAGTAAGCGTTAATCCTTACCGCAACCAACTTATTCGGCAAAGCACGACAGAGGTTGTCAAATCTGCCCGATTGCGCCCGATGCGCACTACGAGGTACGGTTGCCCTGTCGCGGAAAACTCCCGGGACCGACTCTGATGGTCGCTACTGCGGGAGTTGAAGAAAAGAGAATTAAAATTAAGGTTAAAAAACGTAAACAAAAATGTCACGTACAGATTTTAATACATTGTTGGAAGCCGGTGTTCATTTCGGTCACTTGAAGCGCAAGTGGAATCCTAAAATGGCTCCGTATATCTTCATGGAGAAGAACGGCATCCATATCATCGACCTTTACAAGACGGCAGTCAAATTGGACGAGGCTGCTGCCGCGCTCAAACAAATTGCCAAGAGCGGTCGTCGCGTATTGTTCGTTGCAACGAAAAAACAAGCAAAGGAAATAGTTGCCGAAAAGGTGGCAGCAATCGGTATGCCTTACGTTACTGAGCGTTGGGCAGGCGGTATGCTGACCAATTTCCCAACCATACGAAAAGCCGTCAAGAAAATGGCTTCCATCGACAAGATGTCGGCCGACGGCGTATTCGACAATTTCTCCAAGCGCGAGAAGTTGCAAATCGCACGCCAGCGTGCAAAACTCGAAAAGAACCTCGGTTCCATATCCGACCTTACCCGTCTGCCTGCCGCACTCTTCGTTGTCGATGTGCAGAAGGAGCAGAATGCTGTCAAGGAGGCCAACCGATTGAACATTCCGGTATTCGCAATGGTAGATACTTGTTGTGATCCAACCAACATCGATTACGTTATACCGGCCAACGACGATGCCACGAAGTCAATCGCAGTTGTACTCGACACCGTTTGCACCGCTATCGCAGAGGGTATCGAAGAGCGTAAACTCGAAAAGGAGAAGGAGGCTCTCGAAGCAGAGGCCAACACCGAGGCTACTCCCGTGAAGAAAGAGGCAAAACCTCGTATCAAGAAGAGCGTTAAGGCTACTATCGACGCCGAAGAGGCTGCCGTTGCCGAAGTAGTCGCTGCAACCGAGGAGAAGGTTGCGGAGCCTGCAACGGAAGAGTAATTAACCGAAAAACACGAAAAACTATTATGGCAATAGAGATTAAAGCCGCCGATGTAATGAAACTCCGCAAGATGACGGGTGCAGGCATGATGGACTGCAAAAAGGCTCTCGTCGAGGCGGAAGGCGATTACGATCGTGCGCAGGATATTATCCGCGAGAAGGGTAAACTCGTGGTAGCCAAGCGTGCCGACCGTTCGGCAAGCGAAGGTGTTGTCGTTACCAAGATTGTGGGCAACAAGGGCTATATGCTCTGCCTTGCCTGCGAGACCGACTTTGTGGCACAGAATGCCGAGTTCTCTGCATCTGCAAACGCCATTTTGGAGATTGCAGTTGCTGCCGATGCTGCCGATTTGAATACTCTTTTGGCAGTCAAGAACGCAGAAGGCCGCACTGTCGAGGAGTTGGTAACCGAGAAATCGGGACAGACGGGCGAGAAGGTCGAGTTGGCATACTATGCCCGCGTGGAGGCACCTTACATCAACGCCTATGTTCACTTCAACAAGAAACTCGGCACGCTGCTCGGTTTCAACAAGGCTATTTCGGAGGAGGTTGCACACACAATCGCAATGCAGGCTACCGCAATGGCTCCTATTTCGATTGACATCGACGACTGTCCGGCAGACGTTGTGGCTCACGAAAAGACCATTGCTTTGGAGCAGATGAAGCAGGACCCGAAGAACGCCAACAAACCGGAAGCAATCCTCGAAAAGATTGCCGAAGGCAAGATGCGCAAGTTCTACGAGGAGAACACTCTGCTCAATCAGGCTGTCGTAGGCGAGAAGGAGTCGATTCGCGAGTACCTCGCCAAGGCAGACAAAGAGGCAAAGGTTATCGCTTACAAGCGTTTCGCTTTGGAGGCATAGTCCGATTATACCTTATGCAAATCGCCGCATCCGAACGATGCGGCGATTTTTTTTGTTTGTATGCTGAATGTTTGTGCTGTTAAATTGGGAATCGTAATAGAAAATGTATATCTTTGCTCGTAAACAAACAAGGAGAATCGCATATATAGATAGAGAAATAACATATTTACGACGTTACTAATGTTCGGCGCATCTTGAAAACTACCACAATAATAGATGTAACTGCAAGGATATTAAGTAATGTTCGCGCGTGCGCGGACATTATTTGTGTGCAGTTACGGGGTGTGGTAGCCCTTCAAGATGCAGAGCAAAAATGGTCTGCGCATTTTATTTTCTTGAAAACTACCACAATATGATTACACAACAAATTCTATCACAACCGAATTTTGTGCTTTCCGATTATAAGGAACGTGCTATTCGGGCTATTGTCCGTTCGTCGGTTGAAAGTTACGCTGCTGCATTTAGCGATAGGCATATTGCCGAATATGGCGATGAGGATGGTACAATCAATATGAAGATACACAATATCTTCATATCGGTACTCGGCCCCGAAATTCAATACTATTCGGCGTTGGCTCGTTCGCTTGATAGTTCTTTGGGCAATATGTTGGAGAAAATGGCTATAAATATAGCCGGTTTATCGTACGAGGTTCGTCGTTATGTCGAAGGACCTTTGAGTGATAGTCAAACACATTTTATTGCCGATATTCTTGAACAATATAAAACCCACGAACGCAAACCGCGAGTGGCAGACTATCGGGTATTGCGGACTATGCCTACCGATAAATCGATTGTTAGACGGCATGAGAGTGATTACTATCTTATAGATGAGGAGAGTAACATACACTATTTGATAGAGTTGAAGATTGGAGGAGACCTTGATAACAAAAAGGCTCGGTCGGAAAAAGAGGCTATTTTGGAGCAGTACTCCATATTGTCGAATACGTTGCCGTCAGATGTCGATATAAGAGTTTGTTTTGCTACTGCATATAACAGATATGGCGAAAACAAACGATGGAATCAAGGACGGGTCAGACAATTTTTTGCAGATGAGGAATTATATATTGGTAGCGATTTCTGGAACTTGATATGCAAAACAGATAGCGGGTATGAAATCGTAATCGATGAATATCGCAATAATGCCCATTTGATAGTAGAGGCTTTGAATAGGATTCAAAATGTGTATTTATCAGATGGCAGAGAGTAATATACAATTATCACTCGGCGATAGTCGTGAGTTGATAAAGTCGCTTCCCGACAACTCTGTCGATTTGATATTGACAGATCCTCCGTATAATCTCGGAAAATATTCTACCGGCAATATCAATTTGTCGTGGCGAACGGCTCTTAATAATGACTTGGCAGAATGGGACAAGGTGGATTTTAATCCTTCGGATTGGAAAGATGAATTCTTGCGTGTACTAAAACCAACTGGCAATCTGTTTGTGTTTTGTTCGTATAATTTATTGGGCGATTGGTGGCGGACATTGAATCCTGCGTTTGATACTTTTCAATTTATGGTATGGCATAAAACAAATCCTGCACCGAAGATATTTAAGGCGGGATTTCTGAATAGTTGCGAATTGATTGTTTGTTGTTGGAACAAGAAGCATACATGGAATTTTATGTCGCAAGCGGAGATGCATAATTTCATAGAATCTCCTATATGTATGGGTAAGGAACGACTGAAAAATCCCAAACACCCGACACAGAAACCTGTCAAAGTCTTGAAAAAGATTATATCGATTGCATCGAACCCCAATGATGTCGTTTTCGATCCATTTATGGGGGTAGGCTCGGTTGGTGTTGCGGCGTTGGAGTTGAATCGCCGATTTATCGGGTTCGAGATTGAGCCGACGTATTTTGAAGCATCGAAATGTCGGCTCTCGGAGCAAACTCTATTATAGAAAGTTGTGGCAATGTTTTTCAGTCCTTTCGTAATTTTCCTATTTCGGCGTTATGCGGCGGAGTATGGCGAGCGGGTAGCGACGGACGGGTCGCAACCACAGCCAGATGCGTGCAAAAAACAGATGCGTGCGCGAACAATCGACAATGCCATAGACCTTGTCGCGGGTCATCGATTCGGTGCCGTAAATATTTCCGTCGCCGAGCAGCGTTACGCGGTCGCCGTCGAGAGCGATGATGCGGTGAATGACGAAACTGCGACCGGTATCGGCAAGCACTACATTGTATTTGCGGAAATCGGCGGGCTGTATGGGGCGCAACGATACCGTCGAGCCGCTGAGAAAGAATGGCAGCATACTCTGTCCCTTGACGGAGACCTTTACCGTCGAGCCTTCGAGCAGAATGTCGCGCACGGCGGAGAACATCGCCCTGTTGTCGCCTATGCGGGTGGTCATTGTCGGTTGTAGATTGCGTTGTACGAAAGTCGGGCGGCATCGGTATCGGGCAGACACTCCAAATGATAGACGGGAACGTGCGCTATCATTTGCGACAGCGTATTGCAGATGCAGTCCTGTAATTGGTCGTCGTATGCGAATGCCGGAGGACACGACGGCAGCAATGCGCCGATTGCGTTCAAAACATTGAGTTGCTTTATGCGGTTGTGCGGTGCCTGACTTAATCGGATGAAACCGCGAATCGGGAAATTGCGATTGATGTAGCACGGCGTCTTTCCGCTCCAAGCCGAGCCGAATACGGTAGGAACGCCATCGACGGTGCGGATAATCGGACTGTCGTCGTTGAGCAGCCGCGCACCCTCGATATTCTCTCGCCACAGTCGGGTGTGGGTACTTTTGCCCGTACCCGATTCGCCGAGGCACAACACCGCTCCGCCATCCTTGACTATTACCGACGAGTGAATCGCTATGCCTCCGAGCGGAGCGATTACCAATCCGAACATCATCCAAAGGCCGAAACGCAACATCGTGGAATCGACCTTCGCACCGGCACCCATGTTGCAGCGTACCTTGCTCTCGCCGTCGGCTTTGACGAAAATCATGCAGTTGTCGCCACGCTGCATATAGAACAGATGCCCGCCTTCGTATCTGCCGAAATGGCAATCGGCATAATTATCCTCGAACTGGAAATCGTACACCGAGCAGAAACCTGCAAACTGCTCCAACTCCAACTGTTCGCCGAAGCATATTGTACAATCGGCATCTACGGCGAGGTCGGTCTCAACCTCGAAAGGTCTGAAACCCGCAAGTCCGCATTCTGCCAAATCGGTGTGTATGCCCGAGGTGCGCAATCGGTAAAGTGCTATTATGTAATCCATTATTTTATTTCTATTATGCGGTCGCAGTAGTCCAACGAACTTTCGCGATGCGCTATTATTACTATTGTCAGTTCCGTGTCGTTTTGTGCAAGAGTGCGTACCGAATCGTTGATGCCGCGTTCGGTCTCGTTGTCGAGCGACGATGTGGCCTCGTCGAAAAATAGGATGTCGGCACGTTTGTACAAAGCCCTCGCAATGCCTATGCGCTGCCGCTGACCACCCGAAAGCAATGCGCCGCATTCGCCGATGCGGCTGTGTATGCCGTTGGGCAGCGAATCGACGAACTCGCGCAGATTGGCCATGTCGATTACCCGATTGACACGGTCGGGGTCGATTGCTTCGTCATCGCATCCGAGCGCGATATTGGCGAGAATGGTGCCGTCGATGAGGAACACGCTCTGCGAAACGTAGCCTATGGTGTTCTGCCACTTGCGACGGTTGCTCTCGTCGAGCCGTTCGCCGTCGATAAGTATGTCGCCTGCGGTAGGGGAGTAAAAGCCCAACAGCAGATTGAACAGCGTCGTTTTGCCGACACCAGACCGACCTTTGATGCCGATGACTTCGCCCCGACGAATCTCAAACGAGAGGTCGTGCAGCGTGTCGTGGTCGCTGTCGTCGAACCGGAACGAGAGATTCTCGACCGAAATGCGGTCGCGGAACTCGAAACGGCTGGTGTCGTTATCCTCCGTGCTCGTCTGCCGGTCGGTAGCGGCGTTGCGGAGAATATCGATTGTGTAGCGGTTGTAACGCAATGCAGTCCAAGCACCCATGATGGCGCGAATCGAAGGCAGCAGTCGCAATGCCGCAACAGCGAAGATTCCGAAAAGAATCTTCATGTCGGCACTGCCCAAACCGACGCTCAACGACACGAGCAATGCCATGCCTGCGGCAAGTCCTATCTCGGTAAATATCTGCGGCAGGGTGGCAATGGTGGCATTTTTGGCTCCCACCTCGACGATGGTATCTATGGAGCGGTCGAACGATGCGAGCATCTTGGGAAACGCATTGTTGATTTCTATGTCGGCATAACCGCGATAGGTCTCTGCAACGGTGCGGAATTTGGTGCGTTGCGCCTCATTCTCCCTGTTGCCGTAGCGATTGACCCGACCGCGCACAAGTGCGAAATAGAGCCATGCCGAAGGGACGAATATGGCGATGGTCAGCAGCGATGCCAAAGGGTTGTATATGGCTATTGCGCCGAACAGCAGGATGAACAGCATCGCTTCGCTGAAAATCGTTGCGAGCGGTCGCAGAACGCCGACAACAAAGGTATAGCACACCACATTGACATTGCGCGAGAGAACTGCCGAATTGGATTGTTTGATGAACGCCAATCCGCGATTGAAATAGCCGACGTAGAGATTGCGCGACAGATAGCGGTAGAGCGCATAGATGTAGTCGCGTTCAAAACGGTACAGCCCGAGATTTATCAAACTTTTGACGATGATGAACGCCACTATCGCTCCCGATATTGCGGCGACGAATGCCGTGTCGCTGCCGAAACCCATTGCATCGTATAGTTCGGCGAGATAGCGGTTGGAATGGATGCTGTCGCTGTCGAGAATAAGATACAGCACCGGCAGCAGCGCAGCCAAACCCATAAAGTTCAACAACGCACGCAACAGGATTGTGAACGTAACCATGCATCCGCGTCGTCTGAACCGTTTTGGAATTATGCCGAATACCGAGCGTTTCATTCCGCTAAATTACAACTTTTTTTGCAAAGGCCGTCTGTTCGCACCACTCTTATTTGCCGACTTCGATTATTTCGCCCGATTTGATGTACCACAGGTAACTTTTTATCTCGTCGTAACCCATTTGTGCCAGCAATTTTGCATAGTCGCCGAGTTGCCTGCCGTGGTCGGGTTTCGGCTTGCCGAATTTGTAATCGACCACTACGGCACGCTTACCCTGTATCATCACTCTGTCGGGTCGCCGGTACTTGTCCGACGGCGCGATGATGTTGCTCTCGCACCTTACGATGCTCCATTTCCCGTCGAACCATTCGCCGGCAATCGAATCGTCGAGTGTGCGTTCGACCTGTGCCGTAATCTCTTTCGCCTCCGTTGCCGACAATTTGCCGTCCGTTACCAACTGCCCGATTGCCGCTGCAATATCCTCGCGGGAGGAGGCCTGCTCGAATACCTTATGCAGAACGATGCCCGTGTCGCGAGGCGACAGACCCTGCTCGTCGTCGAAATAACGCTCCGACGGCAATCGTAACCGCATGTTTACGGGCGATGCCGTATATTCGTTCAACCGTACACGTTCGGCTCTGTCGTCGTCCTTCTTTTTGCAAGGCTCGGGCTCATCGTTGGAGCCGATAGTGTATTGTTGCGTGCCGTCGTCGCACTTCGCAAAGTTGTTCGTAGGCAGAATATCGTATAAGAATTTGCCGACATTCGCTCCTGTTTTCAATGCCTTGCTTGGAATGAATATGTGCAACTGCTCCTCCGCGCGTGTCAGAGCAACGTACAATGTGTTGATTGCGTCCACGTGTGCATGGACAATCTCTTTATAGTAACTTTCGGCGAAAACCGAATCGGCGACCGATTTGTTGAACGATACGGGGAAAGAACCCAACTTATTTTCTATTCCGCTACCTTTTGCAGGTACAGACCAAATGGTGTTAGGAACATCTCCGCTGTTGGCTTTCGGATTGAGCGACCAGTCGCAATACGGTATAATCACAACCTTGTTCGACAATCCTTTTGCCTTGTGAATTGTCATTATCTCTATGGCCGAATTGCTGCGCTCGACACTGACCGATTTTTTGTCGCCGTTCTCGTCCCACCACTTCAAAAAGAGCGTGATGTCTGCCACTCGGTTGGCGCAGAACTTGACAATCGCTTCATGCAGAGCCTGCACATATGCAGTTTGTCCTTCCAATTCGGCGGAGTATCGCATGGCGATATGCTCGAACGCCTCCTCGGGCGAGAGCATGCGCAGCGAATCCATAAAGGAGTTTTCGTCGTCGGTCAGTGCGGCAGCAAAATTGCAAGCGTTGCGGTAGCGGTTGTATATCGCCATATTCAAACGGTCGCGACGGTTTACGGCAAGGTGCATGACGGCGAGTATAAACCTTACGGCAGGCGAATTGTTGATGCGCAACGCCTCCTGTGTCATGACATCGAAACAGTAACGCGGATTGCCCTCCTGCTTTACGGCAAGCAGTCGTTGCGCAATCTCGTATCCCTCTTTGTTCCAACGCACGAGTATCGTTATGTCGCTCGGCCGGTATCCCTTGTCGATGATGCTCTTGACGCGGGCGACTATGTCGGGTTCATCGTCGCAAAGCGTGATGTCGATATAGCCCTTGTGCGTGCATTTGCGTTCGGCTTTTTGTGTATGGTTGGCGTAGGCTCGGGCGAGTGCATCGTGCATCTCCTTGAAGGTCGCGCCCGATATTTTCGATTGCCGGTGTGCGGCTTCGAGCATGGTGTTGAGGTCGGCGTTGTCGTGTGCCACGCCCTCTTCGAATACCTTGTTGTTGAACTCCACGATGTTCGGCAGACTGCGGTAATTGCCGCCGAGCGGCTCGGTCTCGGTATTCTCCCTGCCGAGCATTTCTTGTGCCATCGAGCCGAGAATGCTCCAATCGCTTCCGCGCCAACGGTATATCGACTGCTTGATGTCGCCGACGAGCAGCACCGAAACATTCTCGCTTTGTGCCATGGCATTGCGCAACAACGGCAGAAAGTTGAGCCATTCGCCCATCGAGGTATCCTGAAATTCGTCTATCATGTACTTGTCGAAGCGGTTGCCTATCTTTTCGTAGATGAAAGGCGTATCGCTTTCGGAGATGAATTGTGCTATGATGTGTTTGGTCTCGGAGAGCAACATCGTATTCTCCTCGCGACATATTTCGAGCGATTTGCGGTAGAGGTCGTTGAGCAGGGCGAAACTGCGATAATTCTGCAACAATATCTTGCGACTGTTCGCCAATGCAATCGTTTCGGGTAGTCGGTCGCATATCGCCTGCATAATCGGTCGAAGCCGTGCGGCAATCTCCAACAAATCGGCATTCGGTTTGCTGGCCTTTGTAAACCACGCATCTGCTTCCGCATCTGCCATATTGGCGACCGTTGCGCTCGGCATCGCCAAATCGCCATTTGCAATCTTTGTCAGAAAGTTTATCGGAGCGACTTTGAAATCGGCGGGCGAATATCCCGATTTGGCGATGAGGTCGAGTGCCTGCCGCGCCGTTGCCTGCAACTGTCCGACAGTCTGCTTGGCTTGTTCGGCAAAGGCGAAGACGGTCTGTTTGAGTTGTTCCTTGTCGCCGATGTTCGCGATGGCTTTCTTCGTGTACTCTTTGAAAAGTTCGTTGTGCAACAGCAGGATGCCTTCGCGCACATTCCATTTCTTGCCCGATTCGATGCGGTCTTGTGCCAAATCCCTTATCCACCCCGACAACTCTTTGTTCTCGGTAATCTCCTCTATGACGGCATCGACGCTTTTGGAGACGATAGGGGCGGTGTCCAACTCTATTGAATAGTTGAGTTCGATGCCGAGTTCCTTGACGAACGCCCGCAGAATCCGCTGGAAGAAGGTGTCGTTTGTCAGTATCGTGAAGCGGGAGTAGTCGTGCAGGATGGCAGTACGCACGCGCTTTGCCCGTTGGCGCAACTCCTCTTCGCTCTCGCCCGTATCCTGTTTCAGATTGTCGAGATAGTCGCTCTGGGCTCCCGATGCAAGGCGGTTTATTTGATTCAGAATGCGCGATTTCATCTCCTCGGTAGCCTTGTTGGTAAAGGTTACGGCAAGGATGTGGCGATACGCCGAGACGTCGAATTCGCCACGCTCGTTGCAACTACTCAAAACATCGTAAACATATTTGTATGCAAGTCTGTACGTTTTACCCGAACCGGCACTTGCATTCAGAATCTTCGCTCTCACTTCATTCGCCTGTAAATCGATTGTAAATATACCCAATTATATCGAATAATTACGCCTTTGATAAAAAATATGTCGCATTTTGGCGGTATGTTGGGAAAAAGTCGTATATTGCTTTGTCAATTCATCGACTATGGTTATGAAAAAGTGGATTTTTTGCATGATATTGGCTGCTGCGGCATCGAACGCCGTTGCCCAAACATCATCGGTGCCGACAAATCAACCGCAATCATCGGAACGTGTTCTCTCTGTTCCGAAGACCGATTTGCTCTCGCCGTTCTCCAAGTTGGAGATTGACGGGCCTATGAGCGTAACACTCAAAGCGGCAGCGTCGGATGCCGATGTAAAAATCGTCTATGATACGAAGGGTTGTACCACCTTGCGATTCAAAGCCTCGGTCAATAAGGACGGGGTGTTGCGCATTGAGGAGCGCATCGACCAAAAACGCGATACGACCACCGAGGTAACCCTCTATTACCGTTCGCTGACCGACATCAGGATTATGCGTGCTTCCGTCGTTTTCGACGACGAGATGGAGTGCCGAATGCTGGATATGACCGTTGCGAGCGGTGCGATTGTCAAACTCGGTGTCAAAACGTTGGATATGACCATTGAGTGTACGGGGCGCAGTTCGATGACTTTGAGCGGCACTTCGCGCTATTTCAAACTCAATGCTTCGAGTTCCGTCGTGGATGCCCGCGATTTGAATACCGTTTCGTCGGTTATCGACGCATCGCATAATTCCGAGGTGCGCATTGCCGTTTCGGAGCGTTTGGAGGCTACGACATCGACTGCCGCCAAACTGCTCTATCGGGGTCGTCCTGCCGTTGTGCGCGAACATACCTCGCTCTTCGGCGGCGATATAATCTCTATCGATTAAATCCCTTCCGGCTCGGTATGCAGCAGACATTCCTTTCCGAGGTCGCTCGGAGTCTCTATGCCAAATACGGCAACGACATTTCGTCGCTTTCGGTAATGTTTTCGTCGCGTCGTGCGAGATTGTTCTTTGCCGATGCTCTGTCGCATATTGCCGACCGTCCGATTTGGGAACCAGCCTATCTTTCGGTCGATGATGTGATGAGCGAGTTGTCATCGTTGCAGCCTGCCGACAATATCCGCCTTGTATCGGAACTCTACCGCGTCTATTCGCGTCATCATAACGAATCGTTCGACAAATTTTACCATTGGGGCGAACTGCTGCTTGCCGATTTCGACATGATAGACAAATACATGGTCGATGCCTCGCAACTGTTTCGCAACATCTCCGACATCAAAGAGTTGGAGGCGGATGTGGGTTATCTTACACCGGAGCAGTTGCGCATCATTGCCGAATTTTGGCAGACGATAGGCGATGAGGCTTCGTTGTCGGAACAGAAACGGCGATTTTTGGCTGTTTGGCGTACACTCGCCGCCATTTACGACGAGTTCCGCGACCGTCTGCGCAAGTTGGGTATCGGTTATGCGGGGATGATTTACCGCGAGGCCGTAAACCGCATGGAGCAGGAGACGGTCGTGCCGATTGCCGAGCGGAGATATGCGATTGCCGGATTCAATGCGCTTTCCACATGCGAACGTCGGTTGTTCGATTTCCTCGCCAAGAATTACGAGGTCGATTTCTTTTGGGATTACGACGATTACTATGTCGGCAACATGGAGCAGGAGGCAGGTATGTTCGTGCGGCAAAGTTTGCGCGATTTGCCATCGGCTGCCGGCATAAGCCACGATAATTTTCGTCATATAGGCTCGCTGCATACGGTATCTGCCGATACCAACGTCGCACAATGCGAATATGCGGTTTCGGTTTTGCGCTCTTTGGCAAAGGAGCAGGGCGGCAAACTGAACAAGGAGACGGCAATAGTGCTGACGGACGAAAATCTGCTGATGCCGTTGCTCTATGCGCTGCCCGAGGATATAGGCGGGGTGAACGTAACGATGGGCTATCCGTTGCGCAACACTTTGGCATACTCATTCATCGAGCGGCTTATCGAATTGCAGAGCCACATCCGTACATCCGCATCCGGCGAAACGATGTTCTATTGTGTCGATGTCGAGGGTCTTTTGACGCATCCGTATATTGCCGATGCCGAGCATGCGGCAATCGATGCCATTCGCAGGGAGATGGTCGAATCGCGCCTTATATCCGTGCCTCAATCGACGCTCTCGACGACACCGCTGCTTGCCCGATTGTTCCGACCGACGGAATCGTGGCAGGGCCTTGCAACCTATCTGTGCGATGCCGTTTCGGCAGTTGCCGAGACGCCGTATTGCGGCGACGATGTGCGATTCCGCAGGGAGTATTTGTCGGTAACGGCACAAAATATCGTCCAACTGCAAAATATGCTGCTCGATTGCGACACCGAGATTTCTAAGGAGGTGTGCATCGCTCTCGTTCGTCGTCATTTGCAGGGAGTGCGCATCCCTTTCGACGGCGAGCCGTTGGATGGCGTGCAGGTTATGGGTATCCTCGAAACGCGCAATCTCGATTTCCGCAATGTCCTTGTTTTGTCCATGACGGACGATAATTTTCCGGGGACGCGCTCTGCCGATTCGTCGTTTATACCTTACGGTTTGCGTTTTGCCTACGGGTTGCCTACACCCGAACATCACGAGGGCGTTTACGCCTACTATTTCTATCGGCTTATTCAGCGTGCGGAGAGGGTATATATGTTCTATTGCTCCCATGCCGACGAAAAGGGTACGGGCGAGCCGAGCCGC
This sequence comes from Alistipes sp., assembly GCA_051875395.1. Classification (GTDB taxonomy): domain Bacteria; phylum Bacteroidota; class Bacteroidia; order Bacteroidales; family Rikenellaceae; genus Alistipes. The sequence continues at coordinate 69,479 of JBJEGV010000020.1, forward strand.
TACATAAGGCAGCTGGAATACGAAACCTCATTCCCGATACACCGTATCGAGGTCGGCTCCGAGGTCGGTTTGGCGGACAACGCGCCGATTTCGATAGCGAAAGATGGGCAGGTGGCGGATGCGTTGGAGGCATTCGTCGATGGACGGGCAAGCCTTTCGCCTACGGCATTTTCGCGATATGTGCAGTGTCCGCTCAAATTCTATTTCTCCTCTATTGCCAAAGTGCGCACCGACGACGAACTGACCGACGAGGTGGACAGCCGCATATTCGGCAACATATTCCATAAGGCGGCGGAGAATCTGTATGCGGGCGTTGTCAAGCAAGCCCATCCGGCGGAACTCCTTCGCAAATTGGTCGAAGGACATGCCGTAGAACGGGCAGTCGATTCGGCCATAAGCAGTGCCTATTTCGGACGGAACGACGATGTATTGCCGACGCTCAACGGCGATTTGACGATTATCCGCGATATAATCGTGCGCTATCTGCGCAACAATATCGTGCCTTACGACATAGCGCACGACGATTTTGCCGTGCTTGCAACCGAGTGCGATGTCGAGTGCGAATTTCCTTTTAAGGCAGGCGACAGGCAGTTGAATATGCGATTCAAGGGTATTTCCGACCGCATCGATTCGCTCGATAAAGGCGCAATCAGAGTGGTCGATTACAAAACGGGTTCGCCGCATTTGAGTTTCAACGGTCTCGAACAACTGTTCCGCGGCGAAGCGGGACAACGGCAGTCGAACATTATCAATACGCTGCTCTATGCAATGATGTTGCGCAAGCGATACGACCGCGATATTTTGCCCGTGCTGTATTATGTGAGTGCGATGACCGATAAGGATTATTCGCCGCTGCTCGAAGATAAGCAACTTAAACGCCATGGGGTACCGTATTCGGAATATGCCGACGAGTTCGAAGGGTATGTTGCCGAGACATTGGCAGAGATGTTCGACCTTGCGCAGCCGTTTGTGCAGTGCAAGGATGCAAAGACATGCAGCCATTGCGACTTCGTCGATATTTGCGCCCGTCGGAATTGACAGCCGTTTGCCGTTTTTTAGTAGGGTAGCGATACCTTGAAATAGGCTGCACCGCTTGCTTCTGCCGCTTGCAGTCCGATTTCCGAATCCTCGAAAATCAGCGTTTCGGCAGGTGTCGCGCCTTCGATTTCCATGGCTTTCAGAAAGCAGTCGGGAGCAGGCTTCGACCGCTCCACGTCGTCCGAAGTCAATATGCCGTCCAATCCGTCTTCGATTCCCAAATGGTGCATGGCGTTGCGGATGTTCGACAGATGTCCCGTCGATACCACCCAGACACGACCTCCGTGCCTGCGGAAATCCTGCACGAACTCCCATAACGGTCCGTTCAGCGTTATAAGGTCGAAATTGGTGGGGTATATCTCGATTTTGCGTCTGCGTATGCGCTTTGCCTGTACGGGGTCTGTGATGCCCTTGTCGCGTAGAAATTCGGGGCAGCGCATGCCGAAATACTTGCCGAGATACTCCTCCTCCGACAGCGTAAGCCCCTCCTCTGTGAATGCCTGAATGTACGATGTTGCATTGGCGCGTGCCGTGTTGGCGAGCGTGCCGTCGAAATCGAGCAATATGAGTTTGATTTGCATGGCGTTTAATCGAATGACTGCATGCCCGATTGGGCTATGCGGATTATGCGTTGATACTCGTCGGGAGTGAGTTCCATGAAAAAGTAGTGTATCGGATCGACCCGCATACCCTCGTAGCGCACTTCATAGTGCAGATGCGGCGAAAGCGACAGACCCGAGTTGCCCGACAATGCTATGATGTCGCCGCGATTTACGCGGGTGCCTTTTTTGACCTTCGCACTGCCCAAATGGCTGTACGATGTCGTGTAACCGTTGCCGTGGTTGATGACAACCGTCAATCCCGAAGTCGAATGGCGACCCGATACCTCGCTGACCACGCCGTCGGCAGTGGCGAAGATGCGCGACCCCTCGGGAACGGTGAAATCGACGCCCTGATGCGATTGCAACGTGCGGTAGAAGGGGTGCATCAAATTACCGTAACCGGCAGTCAGCAGCGACAACTGATGATTGTTCACGGGCTGTATCGACGGAATGTTGTTGCGACCCTTGCCGAGCCGTTCCAAATCGGCGCGTATCAATGCGTAGGTCGAATCGAGCGCACACAGCCGCGCCTCCAACTTTTCGGTGGCGTTCATTACCTCGCGCGTCATCTTTCGCTTGGATTTGGAGAGCAGTTTCTCGTGCAGTTCGAGCCGCTGTTTCTCGTATTCGGAGTTGAAATCGTAAGGCTCCGATTCGAACAATATGCCGAATATGTTGCGGTCGCGTGCCACCACGTTGTCGAGTACGGCACTTATGGTGTCGTACTGCTCTTTGAGCAGCGCATACTCCTGTCGCAATCGGTCGGTCGAATGGCGCAAGGCATATTCTGCCGGTGTGTCGAAGAGCAACGAGAATACCATATAGTATATTATGGCTGCACCCAACCACGTCAGCATCTTGACAAGCAGTCGCCAAATGTTCTGCCTGATAGACCTGTTGCCTTTGGATTGTATGTTGTTGTCGGGTGTTGCCATGGCTCTATTCCGATTCGAGGTCGGCATTGTATTTTACGTTCTCCATGAGAGTCCGGTACTCCTCGCTCGACATGTTCTTGTTGAAATAGTTTATGGGATTTACGTTGCGACCCATATATATAACCTCGTAGTGCAGATGCGGTCCGGTCGAACCTCCCGTCGAGCCGACTCTGCCTATAAGTTGTCCGCGGGTTACCTTATCCCCGGGGCGAACGAGTACTTGGCTCAAATGGGCATATCTGGTTTTGTATCCGAACTCGTGGTTGAGCAATATCTGGCTGCCGTAACCGCGTCGCGCCCGCGGATGATTTTCGGCCTTCTCCACCACGGCATCTCCCGTGGCATATACGGGAGTGCCTGTCTTGCAGGACAAATCCACTCCTCGGTGCATTTTGCGGGTGTGGTAGATTGGATGGCTTTTGCGCAATCCGAAAGCATAAAAGGCTTTGAGTGCCGAGCGGTCTATCGGCCACACGGCAGGAATGGCGAGCGACATGCGCTCCTCGTTTTTGGCGAGTATCTGCAACAGGTCGAGCGATTGCGATTCGAGATATGTGCCGTATGCCAAACGGTCCATCTGCTTCCACGTCGAGGTCATCAATGCGGCATATCTGTCGCCTTGCAGTGCCGCATATTTGTCGTCGGCGTATGGTGCTTCGCGTTCGCTCTCCGTATCTGCTTCGACCGAGAACAAAGCGCGATAGACATAACGGTCGCGATGTTTGATTTCGTCCAATCGGCTCTGTTGGGTACGGATGCGGTCTTGCAGAATGTTGTATTTTATGATTATTTCGCGATTGTCGATGTCGATGCTGTACATCTTCGGCGTGTACACCAAATAGGAGAACGCCACATTGATTATCGAGATGACGATGAATCCGAGCAGCAATTTGCGCAACAACCCGTACCGACCGATAAGGGGCAATCCGTTTTGCTCCTGTCGTTCGATGCTGGCTATGCTGTTTTTGCCCGATTCCATAAAAAGTTTCTTTATATAATAGATGCAAAATTAGTGTAAATTTTATACTTTTGCAACCGGTATTGAATAACGGAAAAATAATCGAATTTGATATATGGAATCCAACAAAGTACGCAAAGCGTTTCTGGACTTTTTCGAGAGCAAGGGACACACGGTCGTTCCGTCGGCTCCCATGGTAGTAAAGAACGACCCGACATTGATGTTTACCAATGCGGGCATGAATCAATTCAAGGATATCTTCCTCGGCAATGCTCCGAGAAAATATCCGCGTGCGACCGACACCCAGAAATGTTTGCGCGTGTCGGGCAAGCACAACGACCTCGAAGAGGTCGGCCACGACACCTATCACCACACCATGTTCGAGATGCTCGGCAACTGGTCTTTCGGCGACTACTTCAAAAAAGAGGCCATCGCTTGGGCTTGGGAGTTGCTGACGGAGGTGTATCATCTGCCGAAGGAGCGTATGTATGCCACCGTTTTCGAGGGTAGCGAATCGGACGGAGTGCCTTTCGACGAAGAGGCTTACGGCTATTGGAAACAATATCTGCCCGAAGACCACATCATTCGTGGCAACAAGCACGACAATTTTTGGGAGATGGGCGAAACCGGCCCGTGCGGTCCTTGCAGCGAAATCCATTTCGATTTGCGCGACGAGGCTGAAATAGCGGCCAAACCTGGGCGCGAGATGGTCAATATGGGTCATCCGCAGGTTATCGAGATTTGGAACCTCGTATTCATGCAGTTCAACCGCAAGGCTAACGGTTCGCTCGAACAACTGCCTGCCTGCTGTGTCGATACGGGTATGGGTTTCGAGCGTCTGTGTATGATTATGCAGGGCAAAAAATCCAATTACGATACCGATATTTTCCAAACAATCATAGCCGCCATATCCGCCATGTCGGGTAAAAGTTACGGCGAGGAGGAGAACGTCGATGTGGCAATGCGCGTTATTGCCGACCACCTTCGCGCCATATCCTTCTCGATTGCCGACGGACAGTTGCCGTCGAATGTTAAGGCGGGTTATGTTATCCGCCGTATTTTGCGGCGTGCCGTGCGCTACGGTTATACCTATCTCGGCTTCAACGAGCCGTTCATTTGCCGCTTGGTTGCCACGTTGGTCGCTCAGATGGGCGAACAATTCCCCGAAATCAAGGCGCAGCAGACGCTTATCGAGAAGGTTATCGAGGAGGAGGAATCGGCATTCCTGCGCACGCTTGCGACCGGTATCGGTCTGCTCGACGGCGTTATCGCCAAGGTCGGCAAAGGCAAAATCTCGGGCAAAGACGCATTTCTGTTGTACGACACATACGGATTCCCGATTGATTTGACCGAACTCATCGCCCGCGAACACGGCGTCGATGTCGATTTGGCGGCATTCGAGAAGGAGTTGCAGGCTCAAAAGGAGCGTTCGCGCAATGCTGCGGCGCAGGATGTGGACGATTGGCAGGAGATTATGCCGATTCAGCGGAGCGAGTTCGTCGGCTACGATATGCTCGAATGCGATGTCCGTATAGCCCGTGTTCGCCGTGTAAGCACAAAAAACAAGACTACTTATCAGTTGGTATTCGACCGTACCCCGTTCTATGGCAACGGCGGCGGTCAGGTCGGCGACGTGGGATATATCGCGAGTGCCGACGAAAAAATAGATATTATCGCTACCGAGAAAGAGAACGGTCTGATTATGCACATCGCACAGTCGTTGCCGCAGAATCTCGATGCGGTGTTCCATGCCGTTGTCAATGCCGAGAAACGTCAGGTGGCTGCCAACAACCATACGGCAACCCACCTGTTGCACGCAGCGTTGCGTCGGGTGTTGGGTACCCACGTCGAGCAGAAGGGCTCGATGGTTTCGCCCGAAGGCTTGCGTTTCGATTTCTCGCATTTCCAAAAGGTTACGCCTGCGGAGTTGCGCGAGGTCGAGCGGTTGGTAAACAAGAGCATCCGTGCCAACCATCCGCTTGTCGAGAATCGCAATGCCACACAGGAGGAGGCAAAGGCGGAAGGAGCCATGATGCTCTTCGGCGAGAAATACGGCGACAAGGTGCGTATCGTCCGCTTCGGCGATTCTGTCGAATTGTGTGCAGGTACGCATACATCGGCTACGGGCAATATCGGATATTTCAAAATTTTGGTAGAAACGGCTATCTCCGCAGGTATCCGCCGTATCGAGGCTGTTACGGGCGAGAAAGCGGAAAATGTGGTGTATGCAGCCGAGGATACCATGCATTCGATAGGCGAAGTGGTCAATAATCCTCAAATCGTGCAGGCCGTAAAGCGACTTGTCGATAGCAACGACGCCCTCCAAAAGGAGATTGAAGAGGTACACAAGGAGCAGATAGAGGCTTGGACGGACAAGATTATCGGAAATACCGAAGAGCAGAACGGCGTGCTGAAAATAGTTATGCAGATGCCGCGCACGGGCGATTTTGTAAAGAATCTGGCCTACAATTTGCGTAATCGCAAGAAAAATCTTGTCTTTGTGGTCGGCTCCGATGTCGAGGGTAAGGTTTCGCTTATCGTGGCACTCGGCGATGATATCGTCGCCAAGGGTGTCGATGCGGGAGCGGTTGTTCGCGAGGCTGCCAAGGCAATCAACGGTGGCGGTGGCGGTCAGAAATTTTTTGCTACGGCCGGCGGCAAGCGTCCCGAGGGATTGCAACAGGCGATAGACCGTGCAGAGTCGTTGATTATGGAAGCATTGAAATAAAAACGCAATAATTATGGCAAATAAAGTTTTGTTGATGATTCTCGATGGCTGGGGCATCGGCAATCATACCAAGTCGGACGCTATTTTCGAGGCGAATCCCGAATATATCAATCGCCTTACCGCATCGTATCCGCATGCGCAACTGCGTACCGACGGCGAAAATGTCGGTTTGCCCGACGGTCAGATGGGCAACTCCGAAGTGGGACACCTCAATATAGGTGCAGGTCGCGTGGTGTATCAGGATTTGGTCAAAATCAACCGTGCATGCAAAGACGGCTCGATTCTCCAAAACAAGGAGATTGTCGCCGCATTCGAATATGCCAAGGCAAAGGGTGTTAATGTCCACTTTATGGGTTTGGTCTCCAACGGAGGCGTACACTCGTCAATCGACCACCTCTTCAAACTGTGCGACATAGCCAAACATTACGGCATCGCCCATACCTTCGTTCACTGCTTTATGGACGGTCGCGATACCGACCCGAAGAGCGGTAAAGGTTTTATAGAGGAGTTGCAGCGACACATGGCTGTTTCGACGGGCGAGATAGCGTCGATTATCGGCCGCTATTACGCTATGGACAGAGATAAGCGTTGGGAGCGTGTCAAGGTGGCATACGACTGCTTGGTGGACGGTATCGGCGTTAAAGCGCAGAACATGGTCGCTGCCATGCAGCAATCTTACGACGAGGGCGTAACCGACGAGTTTGTCAAACCTATCGTGCATGTCGATAACAACGGCGAGGCGATAGGTACGATTAAGCCTAACGATATGGTCATATTCTTCAACTATCGCAACGACCGCGCTCGCGAGATTACCGTTGCGCTGACCCAGCAGGATATGCCCGAAGCAGGTATGCACACCATACCGCTCTACTACTGCTGCATGACGCCTTACGATGCGCAGTTCAAGGGTCTGCATATTCTGTTCGACAAGGAGAATGTCCGCAATACCATAGGCGAGTGGGTGTCGGCTCACGGTTTGTGCCAGTTGCGCATTGCCGAAACCGAGAAATATGCCCATGTAACCTTCTTCCTTAACGGTGGTCGCGAGGAGAAATTCGCCGACGAGGATCGCATTTTGGTCGCTTCGCCGAAGGTGGCCACCTACGACCTGCAACCGGAAATGAGCGCATACGAAGTGGCAGACAAATTGGTCGATGCTCTCGAATTGCAGAAATACGATTTCATCTGTCTCAATTTCGCCAACGGCGATATGGTGGGACACACGGGAGTTTACGAGGCTATCGAAAAGGCTGTCAAGGCTGTGGACAAGTGCGTTGCGAAGGTCGTCGAGACTGCCAAGGCAAACGGTTACGAGGTGGTGCTGATTGCCGACCACGGCAACGCCGACAATGCAATCAATGCCGACGGTTCGCCGAATACGGCACATTCGCTCAATCCTGTGCCCGTCGTGGTGGTTTCCGACCGCGTAAAGAGTGTCGAAAACGGCATTTTGGCGGATGTTGCGCCGACCGTACTCAAACTTATGGGTGTCGAGCAGCCTGCCGAAATGACGGGACATGCTCTGGTGGAGATGAAATAACAGTACTGTCTTTTACGAAAAATACCGCGATTTACTGCAAATCGCGGTATTTTCTATTTGCCGATATGGTGTTCGATGTTGTCGGCTATGCAACCCACGAGCCGTTCTATCGCCTCTGCCGACGACCATGCGTTGTGCGGCGATGCCAACAATCGGTAGCGGTCGTGCAGATGCAGCAACGGCGAATCGGCGGGCAACGGCTCTTGCGAGAATACATCCAATGCCGCACCGCGTATGGCACCGGCATTCAACGCATCGGCCAAAGCCTGCTCGTCGATTATTCCGCCTCGTGCCACGTTTATTATGATTGCCGACGACTTCATCAGAGCCAATTCACGCCCGCCTATCAAATTGCGGGTATGCTCGTTCAGCGGGCAGTGTACCGACACGATGTCTGCCCAACCGAGCAATTCGTCGAGCGTCATGGCCTCGTAATCCTCGCGGCGCACCACTCCCGAAGTGGAGCAATAGCGTACCCGACAACCGAAGGCGGTGGCAAGTCGGGCTGCTTCGCGTCCGATGTTGCCCAATCCGACGATACCCCAATTCTTGCCGCGAATCTGGGCGGTCGGACGGTCGAAACAGAACATGCGGCCTTTCGAGTATGCGCCATTGTGGAAATAGTCGTTGTAATATGCCGTCTCGCGCAACAGAGCAAGAGCCGAGCCGATGGTGGCTTCGGCAACCGAAAAAGTCGAATATCCGACGGCATTGCGTACCTCGATGCCGAGTTCGGCGGCAGTCGCCAAATCGACGTTGTTCATTCCCGTAGCCGCTATGCAGATGAGCCTCAGTTTCGGCAATCGGTGCAAGATGTCGGCATCGAGTACCACTTTGTTGGTTATCACGATTTCCGCATCGCGACAACGTTCCGCAACCTGCTCCCGCTGTGTAAATTCGTAACCCGTATAGTCGCCCAACCGTCGTATTGCCGACAGGTCGCACCCTCCGAGCGAGTAACTGTCCAAAAACACTATTTTCGGTCTCATATCTCTATGTCGCAAATGTCTCTTATTACCACCGATGCGCATCCGATACCGAACATCGCCGGCAGATACGAAATTGTCCCGACCATCGATTTCTTGTTGCGCTCTTCGCACTCGACCATCGCACCTTCGCGTGGTGGCTCTGCCGAAAAAACGGCTTTGAAACCGCTCCGAATACCGATTTTGTGCAGCCGCTTGCGCAGCATGTGAGCCAACGGGCAGTGGTGGGTTTTCGAAATGTCGGCAATCTCCAACCGCGCAGGGTCGAGTTTCGCTCCTGCACCCATCGAACTTACCACACGGTAACCTCTGTCCATGCAGCCCTTTATCAGTGCGAGTTTCGGCGAAAGGGTGTCTATCGCATCGACCACATAATCGAATCGCTCCGAATCGAGCAACACATCCGTCATCTCGTCTTTTATGTAGGCATCCACCCTCCGTAACTCCAAATCGGGATTGATGTCCTTCAACCGTTCGGCAAGCAATTCTGTCTTGCTGCGTCCGACGGTCGAATGCAGGGCAATCAACTGCCTGTTGATGTTGCTCTCCGATACGGTGTCCGAATCGGCAATGGTCATTCGTCCCACTCCCGACCTTACAATCATCTCTGCCGCGTATGCGCCCACTCCGCCGACTCCGACTATCAGCACATTCGCTTTTTGGAGCCGTTGCAGATTCTCTGCACCGAGCAATAATTCGCTGCGTTCCAACCAATCAGTTGTCATCGGTTACTGAAAATTCTATCGTAGTTCTCGTTTGTAATTTTCTCCAACAGAGCGGTGTCGATTGCCAAAACCTCTGCCGCCCGTCTGTATATCTCCGCTATCGGAGTGTCGCTCTCGTCGGTCTCCACGAATATCCTTTTATGCGGAGTGTGCCGCAAAGCCTCCATCGTCTTCGGCGAAGCGAACGTGCGCTCTCCGAACGACAGATAACAGCCCGCTTCGACAGCCTGCCGCATCTGCTCCGTCGAACCGATGAATCCGTGAAATATCACCGCTTGCAGTCGGTATCGCGCCAATGTCCGCATAACGGCATCGAATGCCCTTACGCAGTGAACGACAATCGGCAGTCGAAGCCTTTCGGCAATGGCGAGTTGTGCTTCGAATACCCGTTGCTGCTTCTCGCGTCCGACGGTGCAGGCATAATCCAATCCGATTTCGCCTATCGCATCGACCTCCTCGCCGATGTTCGCGCAATCGGGCATGCCGTTTGCACGGTCGGCATCGTAAGGATGCAGCCCGACGGTTACGATACTCCGTTCGTCGGGATGCGGTCGGTGGGTATGTATGTTTACCATTGCCATTCGTCCGCAAAGATAGCACTATCTTTACCGTCGAACAAATTATTTTTCAGGCACGAAACGTGCATATACCCAAAAGCCGCCCTGCAATGAAAAAATATGGGCTTATTGTGTCCCGTGTCCGAAAAAAATCGTATATTCGCGGGCGATTGAGCGGTTGCTCCGTTCGGTCGGTTTGTTGAAAGAGAAAAACATTTTACAATTACAAAATTATACTAATCAAAACCAAATCAACAATGTCGAAAATCATTAAACTGAACAAGGGGTTGGACATCAAACTCCGAGGTGAGGCAGAGCGCAAGACGACGGATTGCCCGTTGGCTGCCGAGTATGCCGTTTCGCCTGCGGATTTTGAGGGCGTAACCCCGAAGATGCTGGTTAAGGTTGGCGATGCGGTTAAGGCCGGTACTCCGTTGTTCTTCGATAAGAATCATCCGGAGGTACTCTTTGTTTCGCCCGTGAGCGGAACTGTTGCGGCTGTCAATCGCGGCGAGAAGCGCAAAATTCTCTCCGTCGTCGTCAAAGCCGATGCGACGGTATCGTACGAGGAGTTCGATGTTCCGACGGTTTCGCCTGCCAATCGCGACGCAATCGTAGGGCTGTTGCTCAAATCCGGTTTGTGGCCGATGATTATTCAGCGTCCTTATGGCATTATCGCATCGCCGGCCGATGCGCCGAAGTCGATATTCGTATCGGCATTCGACACCGCACCGCTCGCTCCCGATTACGATTATGTGCTTGCAGGTCAGGGCGAGGCACTCCAAAAGGGCTTCGATGTCCTCGCGTGCCTTACTTCGGGCAAGGTGCATCTCTGCCATGACGCCGAGTGTGTCGCACCGTCTGTAAATGGTGTGGAGTTGCACGCTTTCAAAGGCAAACATCCTGCCGGTAACGTGGGTGTGCAGATTCATCACATCGACCCAGTAAACAAGGGCGAGAAGGTGTGGATGCTCAATATTCAGGACGTAGCCGTTATCGGTCGTCTGTTCCTGACGGGCAAAGTCAATCTGACGCGAACCATTGCCGTTTGCGGTTCCGAGGTCGCAGAGCCTCGTTATTGCAAGGTTATTGCGGGCGCACCTGTGGCATCCGTTGTCGAGGGCAATGTCAAGGGCAACAATGTTCGCTACATCTCCGGTAATGTTTTGACGGGTCGCAATGTCGGAGCCGACGGTTACATCGGCTTCTATGCCAATTCCCTCACTCTGATTCCGGAGGGCAACAACTACGAGTTCATGGGTTGGGCGATGCCGCGTTTCAATAAATTCTCGGTTTCGCGTGCCTACTTCTCGTGGCTCTGTCCTAAACGCAAATACGACCTCGACACCAATCTCAACGGCGAGGAGCGTCCGTTTGTCGTTACGGGGTTATACGAGAAATATCTGCCTATGGACATCTATCCGATGCACCTTCTGAAAGCGATTTTGGCAGGCGACATCGACAAGATGGAGGCTCTCGGCATCTACGAGGTAGTGGAGGAGGATTTCGCTCTGTGCGAGTTCGTCGATCCGTCCAAGACCGAGATGCAGCAGATTATTCGCAACGGTATTAACTTAATGATTAAGGAGGAGGCATAATATGGGACTTCGCAAAATAGTTGATAATCTGAAACCGACCTTCTCCAAAGGCGGGAAACTCGGTTTCCTCGCTTCGACCTTCGGAGCGTTCGAAACCTTCCTTTTCGTTCCCAATACCACCACTTCGCACGGTGCGCATATCCGCGACTGCAACGATATGAAGCGTACGATGATAATGGTCGTCATCGCTCTGTTGCCGGCATTCCTGTTCGGTTGCTACAATACGGGTTTGCAGGTTGCATTGACGGGTTGGACGGCATTTTTCTACGGATTGGTGCGCATTCTGCCGATGCTTGCCACCTCGTATATCGTGGGTCTCGGCATCGAGTTCGCATTTGCCCAGGTGCGCGGCCATGAGGTGAACGAGGGCTTCCTCGTTACGGGTCTGCTTATCCCGATGATTATGCCTGTAAGCACCCCGATATGGATGGTTGCCATCGGTACGGCATTCTCGGTCGTATTCTGCAAAGAGGTATTCGGCGGTACGGGTATGAACGTATTCAATCCGGCGATTGTGGCGCGTGCATTCGTATTCTTCGCCTACACTCCTTTCATGTCCGGCGAGAGCGTCTGGTTTTCGTCGTGGAAGATGATGGGTGCAGCCGATGCTGCTACGGGTGCAACCGCTTTGGAACAACTCGCTTCGCAGGGAGCAATGCAGTGGAGCGCACTCGACGCATTCCTCGGTTTTATCCCGGGTTCGTTCGGCGAAACCTCCACGCTCTGCATACTTGTCGGCGGTGCGATTCTGCTCCTGACCGGCATAGCGTCGTGGAAAACCATGATTAGCGTATTTGTCGGCGGCTATGCCATGGCATTGCTGCTTGGCGGATGCGGAGCATTCGACTATCCCGCATACTACCACCTCATCACGGGCGGTTTTGCTTTCGGTGCTGTCTTTATGGCCACCGACCCTGTTACTTCGGCTCAAACTTCGACCGGCAAATATATCGTCGGATTTATGACCGGTGCGCTTGCGATAATGATTCGATTGGTCAATCCTGCATATCCGGAGGGTATGATGCTTTCGATTCTATTTATGAACGCATTGGCTCCGCTTGTCGATTACTTTGTCGTCGAGGCCAATATCCGCCGCAGACAGAATCGTGTTAAAACAGCTAAATAAATCATAGGAGTATGGCAACAAAAAAATTCGTATGTAAAATCTGCGGATATGTTTACGAGGGCGAGGCCGCTCCCGAGACGTGTCCGCTGTGTGGTGCTCCTGCTTCGCAGTTCGAAGAGATAAAGCCGAAAGGCCTTCTCGGAGGTAAAGACAGCAATGCCTACATTATATTATATTCGGTCGTAATGGTCGTTCTCGTTGCGGTATTGCTTGCCGTTGCGTCGATGTCTTTGCAGAAACGTCAGTACGAAAATGCACTCAACGAAAAGAAACAGCAGATTGTTACGGCATTGGGCGAGAATCCCGAAAGTGTCAAATACGGCGATATTATCGTAGAGTCGGCTTTGATAGACAAAGAGGGCAATATCCTTGCGGGCAAAAGCGAGGATGATGTGTTCGAGGCGATGAAAAACCTCAAAGGTTCGATTGCCGAGGGCATATATCCGATTTTCCGTACAGCCGACGGCTCGGTGGTCGTACCGGTTTACGGTGCAGGTCTGTGGGATGCAATTTGGGGCTATGTGGCTCTTGCTCCCGACATGAATACCGTCAAGGGCGTAGTATTCGACCATAAGGGCGAGACCCCCGGTTTGGGTGCCGAAATCGCAACGCCGAAACATCAGGCGAAGTATGTCGGCAAAACCATCTATGACGGCGAACAACTCGTCGGTATCACTCTGAAAAAGGGCGGTGCAAAGGAGAGCGACCCGACATTCGCTCACGAGGTCGATGCCATTACGGGCGGTACCAAAACCTCCGATGGCGTAACGGCGATGCTCCAAACCTGCCTGAACAACTACAAACCCTATTTCGATGCAGTGCGCAGTGCTGCCGCAGCATCGGAAGAGGCATTGTCCAACGCATTAAACACTGAAAACAATGAGCAGTAAGAGTTTGAAATATCTGACCGAGCCGCTGAGCAACAGCAACCCGATAATCGTACAGATACTCGGTATCTGTTCGGCACTTGCCGTTACCGTCCAACTCAAACCTGCAATCGTCATGGGTTTGTCGGTGATGGTGGTTACGGCGTTCGCCAACCTTGTGATGTCGCTTCTGCGCAACGGTGTTCCGTCGCGTATCCGTATCATCGTGCAGTTGGTCGTTATCGCCACTCTCGTAATTCTGGTGGACCAGATTTTGAAGGCCTACGTTTATGATGTCTCCAAGCAACTTTCGGTATATGTCGGATTGATTATCACCAACTGTATCGTTATGGGTCGCGTCGAGGCATTCGCTTTGGGCAACCGTCCGTGGGCATCGTTCCTCGATGGTATAGGCAATGGCGCAGGCTATGCGTCCATCCTTATCATCATCGCCTTCTTCCGCGAATTGTTCGGCGCCGGCTCGCTGCTCGGCTTCCGTGTGATTCCGGAGAGTTGGTATATCGACAACGGTGGCGTATATGCCAACTGCGGTTTGATGCTCTTCCCGCCGATGGCTTTGATTCTCGTGGGCTGCATCATCTGGGTTCACCGTTCGTTCAACAAGGATTTACAGGAAAAATAGGAGGGTAGAGTATGGAAACATTAAATATATTGATTCGGTCGATTTTCATCGACAATATGGTCTTCGCCTTCTTCTTCGGCATGTGCTCCTACATCGCCGTATCGAAGAGCGTAAAGACTGCATTGGGTTTGGGTGCGGCCGTAACCTTCGTGATGGTTATGACGGTGCCTCTCAACTACCTTCTCAACGAATATGTCCTGAAAGCCGATGCGCTTGTGGCGGGTGTCGATTTGAGTTTCCTCACCTTCATCGTCTTTATAGCCGTTATCGCCGCATTTACGCAGTTGGTCGAGATGGTGGTCGAGAAATTCTCGCCGGCACTCTACAACCAGTTGGGTATATTCCTTCCGCTTATCGCAGTGAACTGCGCCATCATGGGCGGCTCGCTGTTTATGCAGCAAAAGGTCGATGCGGGACAGATTGAGAACGTATGGCAGTCGATTGTCTATGGTCTCGGGTCGGGTCTCGGCTGGTGGTTGGCTATCGTCATGATGGCGGCTATCCGTGAGCGAATCTCCTATTCCCACATCTCGCCTGCACTCAAAGGTCCGGGTATCGCATTTATCATTACGGGTCTGATGGGTCTTGCATTCATGATATTCTCGGGCATAAAGTTGTAACCTTTATAAAGAGTAAACAAGATGATAAAAGTAATTTTAATAGCAATACTTGCCTTTCTTGCGGTAACACTCGTTTTGGTGGTACTGCTACTCTTTGCAAAGGCAAAACTTACCACGTCGGGTAAGGTTACCATCGACATCAACGGTGGCAAAAAGGTCGTTGAGGTGGACGGTGGCGGCACTCTGCTCGCTACGCTTGCCACACAAAACATCTTCCTGCCGTCGGCATGTGGCGGCAAGGGTGCTTGCGGTCAGTGCAAATGTCAGGTTTTGGAGGGTGGCGGCGACATACTGCCTACCGAAACGGGCTTCTTCAACCGCAAGCAGATTCACGACCATTGGCGTTTGGGCTGTCAGGTAAAGGTGAAGGACAATCTGAAAATCGCCGTTCCCGACTCTGTATTGAGCATCAAAAAGTTGGAGTGCGAAGTGGTTTCCAACCACAACGTGGCGACCTTCATCAAGGAGTTCGTTGTCAAATTGCCGGCCGGCGAGCATATCAACTTCCGCTCGGGTGGTTATATTCAAATCGATGTTCCTGCCGTTACGGTCGATTTCAAGAATATCGACGTCGATGAGGAGTATCGTGCCGATTGGGAGAAATACGGTTTCTTCAACCTCAAAATGGTCAATCCGGAACCGCAGGTGCGTGCCTATTCGTGCGCAACATATCCTGCCGAGGGCGATATAATCAAACTGAACGTGCGTATCGCAACGCCGCCTTTCGGTCCCGACCGCAAACTGTTGCCGGTTAATCCGGGTGTATGCTCGTCGTATATCTACTCGCTCAAACCGGGCGACAAGGTTACGATTTCGGGCCCTTACGGCGAATTCTTTCTGCCCGACAATCTGCCGGCAGAGACGGAACTCATCTTTATCGGTGGAGGTGCCGGTATGGCTCCTATGCGCAGCCACATCATGCACCTGTTCAAGACCGAAAAGACCACTCGCAAGGTTTCGTTCTGGTACGGAGCGCGTTCGCTCAAAGAGGCCTTCTATTTGGAGGATTATGCCGAATTGGAGCGCGATTTCCCTAACTTCAAGTTCCATCTTGCGCTCGACCGTCAAGATCCGGAAGCCGATGCCAAGGGCGTTGCCTACAAAATCGGATTCGTGCATCATGTCCTCTATGAAAACTATCTCAAAAACCACGAGGAGCCGGAGGATTGCATCTACCTCATGTGCGGACCTCCGATGATGGTTTCGTCGGTTGTGAAGATGCTCGATTCGCTGGGCGTTCCGACCGAGAATATTCTGTACGACAACTTCGGCGCATAATCGCTTTGCAAAGTTTCTCAAAACAGACAAGGGAACGGAATTCCGTTCCCTTGTCTGTTTTTGTATTGCGTGATGGATAAAGTGCAGATAAATATCGTATTGTGATGATATTTTGGCGGTGGAATTATAGACTGTTGCCGCTATTTCTTACGATAGTTATGTTTTTGCTGTCTAACCCCGGCATACTGCGTCCGACTCCCGCTCCGACATATGTTGGGTCGCAAATGATATACCGTCGTCCGTTTACCGTTACGGAGTCTCCTGCAACATCATTGCCCAAACATACGGCTGCCGCTACATGTCCGGTATATTGCAACAATACTGTGTCGAGGCCCGTCAGATGCTCGATGAGGGCGGAGAATAATATCGCGCGGTCTTCGCAGTCGCAGTACGGATAGTAGAGTGTTTCCACAGCGAAGAACGATCGCTCGTAACCGAACTGTTCGGCATCGGTTTTATAATCGAATGCACTCTGCACGAAATCGAGAATCATAGCGACCGCATCGTTCGCATTGTGGAGCGCGATAGAGCGTTTTATCGCCTCCAAACTGTCGGCAACATCGTCGCTGAAAGTCGGCAGGCAGTATATTCCCAAATCGCAGTTAGGATATGCGTCAAGATAGTCGATAAGATTCAGGTTTGTTGTTGCCGTTATTGTTATGTCGGGATAGTTTTTCGATTGCAGTGTGCGTGTAGGGGAGGGCTTGTCGGCAAGATGCGGGAGTGCAGTCATTCGGAGCGAGATAGGGTTTTCGCCACCGAATGCTCTGTCGAAAACACGGCATTTGGCATTGCCGTTGTTGGTGTCGAACATATAATATCGTGTACCATCGAGCGATACATAGCGTCGCCGATATATCTGTTCATTGCACGCGAACAACATGAGCAGATGTCCCGACGATTGTGCGATGCGCACTTTGTATCCCGATTGTACGGCGAGGAATGTGCGTAGCAGTTTTGCTTCGTTGCTGTCTGGCGCATACCAAGCATCGGCCAACGATTTGAGCAACATAAGGTAGCCCCAATCGTCCAACCGCATCGTCTGTTTCAATTTGGCGCATTTATCTATTATGGGCTCGTATCCCGATGTCGCGAATGTTGCCCACAATGCAGCGACCGACTCTTCCGTGCAGTTGTTGAGCGCGGGTTTGAGCATATCGAATTGCGGTACCAGACACTCTGTCCCGAAAAATGAAAATCCGAATGTATCGCCATTTGCCGATTCCTCGGCTGATTGTGGCTCTATCGGCTTGTCTGGGGTAGACTCCTGTGCAGTCGGTTCTTTGGGTGTGGCGATGTGCGAGGCGTCCTCTGCATCGCGTTTAATAGGTATCGCGGGCGATGGCTGTGGCGTTTCGTTGTCGGCAGAGGCAATATCAGCCTCGCTCCAGCGTCGTTTCATAAACTCGGCATAGCGGGCATTGCGCGAATCCACATAGGCTTTGACAGCGTTGCGTCGTGATTCGAGAAATGCTTCGTATCGCGATTTCGTCTGGGCAGACGACAGAAGCGATACGGACAACATGACGATTAACGATAGGAGATGTTTCATGGTCGGAGATGTGAAAACACGCTCCCTATTTTCAGACAACAGGGAGCGTGTGATTAGTGGTGGGCAGACCCGCTATTGTCTGTTTTTGAATTCGGCGAGTTTCTGTTCGTAGATTTTCTTGAACTCCTCATAGGCGAAATCCGATGACAGTTTCTCGTCGTTCTTTACCTTTTCGAGAATGTTGTTTTTCAGACCCTCCTTGCTCAACTCCATGCAGACGAAATAGCGGTATGCACCATTGCTTTCCTTGAACATTTTCTCGTCCACGAGTGTAATGCCGGAGATGGTTTGCTGAACTACCGAATATGTCAGTTCGGTCAGACTCTCTTCGTAGGCAGGTACCTCCTGCGATGGGAGTTTCTGCGATTTGGCATAGTTCTCGATTACAGACGACAGGTCGGTCTGTACGGCAGCCGCAATCTCCTGACTGGCATTCTGAATGGCGATTTTCTTTGCCATCGACATCTCGGTGCTTACGCCGCTCTGCACAGCGCGGTACGCATCGGCATCGCTGTGATATTTGGCCTCGGAGAACGGAAGGGTTTGCTCGACCATTCCTTCCGGAGAGGCGGTACGAGTAACTTTTTGCGTGGACGAACACGATACTGCAAGCACTGCAAGTGCTACGGAGCAGATAATAAACAGATTTCTTTTCATAGTTTTGTAAGATTAAATTTAATGGTTTATTTTGTATGGTAATGTGAATTTGCTGTCGGTCGATATGCCGTTGTGAGGATTGCGTATGCGAATGAATCCCTCCGCAAGAAAGCCTTCGGTCGGTTGCGCGGCAAGTTTTGCCTCTATCGTTAGCAAATGCTCTCCTTTGCCGTGAAAGCGGTTGGCGCCTGCCGATGGTGTGGCCGAAACAGAGGTGTCGGCAATACTCATTTCGACACGCTCTATTTCAAATTCGCTGTCGGTGCGCGAACGCAACGGAATATCTATGCGCAAACGCGATTGTCCCATTTTGGGTTCATCGGTGGATGTTACGACAATAGTCCCGTATGGTCTGACGCGTACTTTACCCTCCGTCGGGTCGAAAATCACTGTATAGTGGGCCTCTTTGCCAAACGGATAAGCTATCTGTATCGTATTCTCTTCGCCTTCGATTTCCATCTCATCGTAGAGCAGAATGTAGCCTTCGCCGCTCGGCATCACGCGCAGATTCGTCGCATAATCGCTTTTTAGAGCAGGTTTGGTGGCGGTTGCCACATGTCGCCCTTGCAATGAAAGGTGGTAGCGGAAAGCCCCGATTGAAGAAGTGTCGGGAACAACAGCCACCTCTTGCCGTGCGCGAATGTATTTGTCCCGCAGTGTTTTCGCACTGCGTCGGCGGTTGGCATCGAAGAAGTAGCCAAACAAAGCATCGAGTTCGCTTACGGCCTCACCGATGTACGAGAGATCGGTGAATGTGTGATAATTGCGTTGCAACTCGGCAAGTTTCTCCTCGTGTCGGCGGTCGATGCGCAAAAAGTCGTCTATCGATGCACGTCGCTCCGATTCGGTGAACGGGTATTGGACATGGCAGATGTAGTAGTACCGCTTTTGCTGCTTGACAAAGCGTCGCTCCCAATAGATGGCGGTCGCTTTCGACAGCGAAATTCCACACAAATAGGGCATATCTGCCGAGTGGGTTTCGACCTGCGACGAATAGCGTGTCAGCATTGCCGTAACGTTGTCGCGTACCAATGCATCCTGACCGAACAACTCTTTTGACGTTATGTTTACGGCTATCGAGGTTGCGATATGTTGTTTGATTTCGTTCAGACATCCTTGTTGAGCGGCATCGAGCGTCTCTGCCGTAGCAGATACGCTGAACCGGTCGGCATCGGAGATTCCGAGCCATTCGGGCGCACGGGAGTTGCTACGTTCGACGACCTTCTCTTTCTGTCCGTAGCATGTACCTGCGAACAACGACAGAATTCCGAGTATTGCGACAAGCCTTTTCATCTTCATCGGCTTTCGTTATTCGTTTTTTCACGTTTCAATGCCCCGTTCAGGCAAAGCAGCCATATCAGAACGAGGATTATGTTCGGTACTATTACTACTGGTGTAGATAGTGCGTCGAAGCACGCGAATGCCCCGTTCATCGCCAGCGACACGACAAGTAGCACTGCCGATACGGTACGGAACAGGAACGTGTGGTTGCGACCAGTGTCGAACCTTACCGCCATAGCGGATACGAGCAGTAGTGCCGCGCTTGCCGATGCTGTTATCGACAGCAGCATGTCCGCGTTGCAACATGTGTACACACAGAATAATAGTGCAACGAACAACATCGCTATTATTGCGATTACCGGATTGATTTTCATATGATGTTATAATTTAGGTGGCACATTCATAAATAGCTTTGCAAGTTCGCTGACGGACGACGCTTGTTCCCAAGCCGCCATGCCTTGCGTCCATACCAACGTTTCGCGGGTTATGCGGCCTTCGGATATCATCTGTTTTACGATGTCTGCAGCGAACGGACCAGTCTGTTGCCCGTTTTGAGCGATGAAATAGGTAGTCGTCGTGAGCGGTGGGGGTGTTTGAGGAGAAACGGGGTTCATCGTATTCTGCATGCCACCCATCATTCCGTTCATCATGTTCGCCATATTGCTGCCGACCGCTCCACCGAGCATCATTCCTGTCATCATGGCGGCAGGATTTATTCCTCCGCCGTCCGAATTTCCGCCGATACCTGAGTTGCCCATATTGGCGAGCCCTGCGGCGGCTATTTCCGCTACGTCGGCTTGGCGGTTGAGGCGGTGCGCTGCAAAATAGTCGGTCTCTGCACCGAGATTTTGGCGTTTGAACTCCACTTCACGTCCCATTTTCATACGCGCGACCGTATCTTCCGTGCGAGCCTTGGCGACCTCGGTGGCCTGCATGGTCGTGATTTCGTACAGGTCGGCATAGCCCGCCGACTCCTTGTCGAGTTGAATGGCGGTGAGGTCGAACCGTTTGAGATTGACTCCGAAATCGTCTTTCAGAATATCGCGCAGTTTCGTGGTTACGGTATCCGTGATTGCGTCTATGTGCCGTTCGATTTGGAGAAGCGGTATTCCTGCCTGCATCGGAGTATTGGTAACCGTCGATTTGACGTATCGTATGACGGAGGCTTTTGCTTCGGATACGAAATCGTTGATGTCGAACCGAATCATGCGATGAAGTTTTATGAACGCCTTATAGTCTGTGATGTTCATCAATATCTGTCCTTGAACCGATACCGGTACCGAGTAGTCGAGAAAACGCGGGTCGGCGACGTCGAAGGCGGGAATGTAGAACGGAATCTTGATGTTGCCGGCAAGATTTATGAAATACACCTCCGCCTGAAACGGAGTGTCGCTGCCGAATGCAGAGCCGATGATTCCGGAAAGCACCGGGAAGTTTGCCGTGCGCAGTGTGGTGTCTATCGGTCCTTCAAAAAAGTCCATCTGCCGTCCGTCGTTCTGCGAATATACGAAAACGGCAACCTCGCCCTCCTTCACGCGCAACGTGCTGCCCCAACGTATCGCATTCTCGCGTCGGCTCGGCAAACCGTCGGGCGACCATTTCCATACGAGGTAATCTGGTTCGTCGCAACGTATTACGTTGAGCATGCCTCCGTTATCTTTTTTATTGAACAGTCCCATTGTTTTGCAACAGTTTTTTGAGTTTCACAATATCTGATTTATAGCGCAGTGTGGCTGTTTGTGCGACGAACTGTGCTGCTCCCGCATAATCTTTTGCGGAGATGAGCGATTCGACAATCGCCCTTGCACAGTCGAAATCATCGACGCGCCCATGACAATATGCGAAAAAGAACTTCTCTGCAAATGCCGTATCGCCGGCTGCTATCATACTCCTGACGATTGAGGCGCGAGCCGCTCCGCCAATGTATTCGTCATTGTCGGGCGATGCCGCGAAATCCTCGACAGTCTTTTGATATTTGCCGTATTCTGCCTGTTCGATACTTTTTTGCGCCACATGGTTGGCGGTGACGATGCTGCCACCTGCCGCCACTGCGAATACCGCAGATATTGCGAGCCATGTATAGAGAATCTTACGGTTCGATTCGCGCCGTTCGCGGACGGTATCGATGATTTCGGCGGTAAGATCGTCGATTTGTCGTGCGACCTCCGGGTCCTTGCCGAAAGAGCGTCGTGCGATGCGCTCGTTGTATTCGAACTCGTTCTTTATCCGGTTGATTTCGTCCTTTATCGACGGCTTGAACCACGATGCCACCAGCCGTCCGAGAAAATATTGCAGAATTACCAAAAATACACCTGCGAGAATTTT
Source organism: Alistipes sp. (assembly GCA_051875395.1). Taxonomy (GTDB): domain Bacteria; phylum Bacteroidota; class Bacteroidia; order Bacteroidales; family Rikenellaceae; genus Alistipes. Next base: position 91,494 of record JBJEGV010000020.1, read on the forward strand.
GAACGCGATTGCTCCGGTGATGTATGCCATCACAAGAAAATATACCGTCAATATCAGTACGATGATGCCGAGCAGGTCTCTTACGCTCGTGAGAAACGTAGGACGAGGTAGCCCTTTTATCTGCAATACGAGTTGTTCGAGAGAATTTATCTGGTCGGCGACGTTTAGCGTCGCCTCGTCGCCTTCGACGATATACCCGCAGATGGGGCATATTTTGGATAACAGGGGCATATCCCCCTTACAGCGCGGACATTGTGGCATATCTGTATGTTTTTTATTTACCTCCTAAAATGATGATTGCTTTTCCCAGACCGATGGTTTCGACTTTGCATATCGTTCCTGTCGCTTTTTCGATATATTTTGCCAAACCTCTGCCGAAATAGCGCGTGTCGATGGCGCGTTCGCGAGTGCCGTCCATTACCGAAAGCGGAATGCGTACCTGCTCGAACGAAAGTTTATTGGCTGTCGCCATACGGGTGCTGTAAACACCTGTAACGGCATTGTCTGCCAGATAATCCTCGATGAGCATTCCGAGTTCCTTGCCGTTGATGTCGGATTCAAAGTTTACGGGGCTATCCTCCCAGCACTCGCATTCGATGACGACCTCGCGCCCATGGCGTGCCATATCGGTAAATGCCGCATGCAACTGCTTGGCGAATTGCTCCATATTGGCGTTTACAGCCTTGATGAGCAGTTGCGCCGCAACGGGATTCTTGGACGGCATACTCGCCCCCGACGAAGCGGCAGCTTGTTTTGCCGTATATGAATCGACGCCTTGCAGATTGTAGGCGACTACTTTGTTCAGTCCGAAATCGCTGACATCCCAATCCACATACATCACGAAATCGGCTTTGGCATATCTTTTTATGCGGTCTTCCGTACTCTCGGCAAGTCTTGCGTTTGTCTCTTGCGATTTTGTTACCAAATGTCGAGTTTCGTCCTCTTCGGCACCCCTGATGGCGGCATCGAGCAGTTTCAGATTGAAACCGCGTTCGGTCATTTGTTCTCCGAGTTTGCTTATGACGAATGCGAGGTCGCCATTCAGAACAGCCCTTTTGTAATCGGGCTTGCCGTCGGTCATATAGCCGTTCTTCGCGCACCATGTATCGCTCGGCATTACCATGATTGTAGGCTTTCTGACGGCGACATTGGATTGCGGCAGCACCTCTTTGGCTTCGAATTGTCCCCCTCCGAGCGATTCGATTATGCCGTCTGCTTCCAGCCGCTTGCGCAAATCTCCGTATTTTACCAGAATGTCTTTGGATATTCTATATCCCTTCTTTAATTTGACAACGCTTTGTGCGCCTGCATGCAGAACATCGGCGTAACGCATATATAACCCGCCATCGGCAAGAAACGATTTGAAATAGTCGTCATATTTAGCCTCTGTTGCAGGGTCGTTTATCAACGCCTCCTTCTGGGATGCGCTGTCGCTTGCGGCTGCTGGAATACCCTTGAACAGACATGCGTGTATTGCATTCTTTTTGATTTGGCTATCATTCGCAACAGGCTTGCTTGTGTAGGTGTGGACACGCAGATTGACCACGCCCGTCGATGCCGAAACCGAAATCTGCTCGATGTCGTAGTTGGCACTCTCCGTATTGGCGTTATCCTTCTTTGTCGAGTCTGCGGTTGCGTCTGTATGCACCGCAAACAGTGCAAAGAGTACGAAGGATACGAATTTCACTATTTTCATGGTTCTGTTGTTTTCTATGCGCTACCGTCGCCGTTGCGACGGTAGCGCATAGTCGATGGATTTATTTGCTTATTTGGCGAACGAGCATACCCGGATAGATATACTTCAACTTGCCTTTGAGTACGGTAGCACCCTCCTCTTGGTAGTTTTTGTTATCCTCGTCGTTGTCCCAAATCTTGGCCGGGTTGACCTGCATGACTCCGCAACGCTTATATACTACAGCACCAGTCTTTTCGTCTATACTCTGTTCCAGTACCTCGAATTTGTCTTTCTTATCGACGCTCTCTTTGGTTCCAATGCCGATTGTAACCTCCGGCTCAACCTCCATTATAGGGGTTTTGGTGCGGAAGACCTCGTATTTGCGTTCGAGTTTGGCGATAACCTTGTCGAAGGCACGTATTGTGGCCATCGAGATAATCTCCTCCTGAGTACGCTCCTTTTTCGAACCGCAACTTGCTTTGGCGGTTTCGTAACCGATGAATTTCAGCGAGAACGGCATATTGGCAAAGGCTGTGTAGTCGTTGAAGTTTTCCGAAACAGTTTGTTGGAGCGATTCGTTCCAAACGAGTTGGAACAGATAGGTGCGAACGTCAACGACATACGAGTTCTTGCTGTTCTCGCCTTTGAACGAATCGATCGTGCCGGTAACAGTTTCTGTGATTTCTCTAAATCCAGGTCCGCCCGTAACGGCATCGGCTTTTTTTGCCTCCTCTTCGGCATATTCGTTGGCAGTCATATAGCGGTAGCGCGATACGACTATAAACGAGTTGCCGATAAGTTCCATGCCGGCGGAGGTGAGAATGCCGAGTTTGTCGGCTGCCACCTGAACCTGAATTTTGTCGAGCGGTGTCGCATCGGAAATAGCACGCTCCTGAATCGTGGACATACTCAATCCAGTTTCGGCAGTAGGCAGTATGTACTTGACTTTTGTGTTGCCGGCTTCATCGGTTTCGATGGTCTGCTCGGCAAACCATTTGTCCATAACTTGATGGGCGATGTTGTTCTCGACCAGATATTTGTAGGCCTGTGTGCCGAGATCTCTCTTGATTTTTTCCTGTTCCTCGATGAATTTGGCTGCATCCGTGTCGCTGTTGCCGTTGCTCGTTATTTTTTTTAGTATTCCGATTCCGATTGTTTTGCCTAAGGATTCCTTCTTTGGCGGATTGATTGCGTCGTATGCTGCATAGTCGGCGTCGGTGATGGTAGACGGAATGAACGTGCGGAAGCCGTCGATGTTGTGGTCGTTGAATTTGCTTGGTACAACCGCGTTTGCGAACGTTGTACGGATAATCGGAGCGATTTCGGCATTCATATCCTTGTCCTCCATTAGAATCATCGTCAGCGAACTGCGACGATATTTGGCAATGTTGCCCTTCTTGGCTGCGTGTGCATCTACGGTAAGCATCAACGATGATACCGCGATAATAGTAAGAATTTTGTTCATGTTTTTGTTGGGTTTGGTTAATTAAATTATGTTTGTTTATTAGATGTTGTGTTCGGTTAAAAAATCACTTTGCAAACATTATAGCAATCCATAAGCAAATCCGTAATGTCGGAAATAGTTGTCTTGTCTGTCGGTACTTGTTGCGCGTATTGGTTTGCGGCATTGAGCCGCATCTGCTCGATATTCATCTTTTCGAGAGCCATTTGGTTGTCTATCTCGCGTTGCTTCTGCTCCATTTCGAGTTCGAGTGCGGCTGCGCGCTCTGCCTCTTCTGTCTGCTTACGAGCCGCGATTGTCGATTTTATGGATGCCATTTCCGTACGGACGGAAGTCTTGGAGGCCTTGCTGAGCGGATCAACCGTTGCGAGCAGTTCCATTGCCTCCATCTCCTTACCTTGTTCGCGAAGCAAACGTGCCTTGTTGATGATGACCTCTGCAGCATCCTCGATTTTCGCAGCATAGAATTTTGAAATAAGGTCGGCTACCGTGCCGTACGCACTCGTGGATGACGGAATCAGCGACAACAGTATAACTGCTTCGTCGTATTTGCCTCGTGCGGCGAGGGCTTCCGCCTGCTTGCACATGGGACCTGTTATGTTTTCGAAATGGGTCTCGATTTTCTCTTGCGACGAGCGTATGAACTGTGCAAAGCGTGCGGCTCGCGGATTGAAGGAATCGAGTAACCTGCGCTCTGCCTCCGCCTTGCTGCTGCCATCGCCCGAGAGATTGATTACTATCGAGTTGAAAATGCTGCCGTCGGCGCGACTTATGGCAGACAGAGTGAGTTCGGCCTCTTTGATGTACATCAATCCTATGCCGGCATTGACCGTTCTGTCTTCAGTAATGATTATGTCGGGACGTATGGCGAACAATACGGTCGATGCGAATGTTTTGGTGCTGGCGCAGTTGCGGACAATCATCTGGTCAACCTTGCTGACGAGTTGGTGTGCGCCGGTTTCACTCAAACATGCAGGCTCCTTTTCGAGATAGGTAGAGAACCCTATTAACGAATTCTGTGCCGAAGCCCGTTGTGTAGGCACAAACACGGAGAGTACGCTCAACACCATGATTGCCAATGAGTTTTTCATACACTTTTATTGTTTTTGATTAGTAGTTCGTACACAGGATTTGCCCTATACACACACCGATGCCGCTCGCTATCGTGTCATGATGGCGACGCAACAAATTACCACTCGGGAGAAGCGGTGTGGAAATAAGATGTGTTAAATAAACAGAGGTATAATTATCTGATAATGAGTAAAATACCCCCCCCCAGTGTATGCGCTGCGGCAAATTGCACCATAGAGATATGGGCAGGGCCTGTCGTTAGGGTTGGTATGTGGATTTTACTCATCAAAAATAACAGTTTTGTAATGCAAATATAGAAAATGTTTTTTATTCGTGCAACTCTATGGGGTATTGTATTGCAAATTTCTGCAAAAAAATCATAAAAATCAATATTGATTTGTAAATATGTTATTTCATTTTTGGGAAGTGTTTTCCGTTGATAGACAAGATTAACCCGTAAGTCCGTTTGATGTGCTTATCGAAAAAACAGACCAATAATGCGCAGGAATCCTGCGCATTATTATGCTTGAAAATCGTAGTCGGGCAGAGCGCCCGCGTGGCATACGGCTATTCGTAGTCGTAGCACAATTCGAAATCGTCAATCCACATTATCGAACTCTTGCTGCCGACGAAGTAGTCGCCGTAGCGCGATGAAGTGCAGACGATGATGATATGGGTCGGCGTGCGGTCGAAATCGCGATATTCGAGCGGAATCTCGAATTGATACCAATCGCACGATGCCGTGAATCGGATTTCGCCGTAGGCTATGATGCCTTCGTTGTTGGAATTGAAGAATGTGGCTTCGTTGCGCGTATCGACCAAAACTGGGCTTTCGGCCGTACCGCCGTAACGGGTATAGTCCCAATCGCCGAGTGTGAAATAGATGATTCCCTCGTCGTTTTCGCCCAATCCAGGGGTTTTGCCACCCGTACCTGCTGTCGGTACGCAATCTATGACGCCAAGTTCGTATTTGACCCAACCTTTGAGCGATGTAGGACGCAGTGTGTACGGGCGACCGAATCGCACGAGTCCGTTGGTGCCCACCACGCCGGCGAAATCTCCCACGAAGCAGTTGCCGGCGGCGAATTTGCCTATGCCCATGACGCTTGCCTTCTGCGACCACAACTGGGCGCATTTGCCTGTTGCTCCTTCGTGCAGCGTGCCGCTGAAAGGTGTGGATATGTTGATGCCGGCAATCTTCGATCCGGGGTTACCCGTTCCCCACCAAGCCTTGTCGATGGACGAATAAGGGTAGTAGGTGTCGTCGGTTACAGACCACTCTTCGAAACTTGCATTCGGCAACTCGAACAGTGCGCCGGTCTTTATGATGCGGATTTCCGACTCCTTGTCGCCGCTGTCCGATTTGGCATAGCCCACGACCTCGTACTCGGTATCGGGTTGCAAATGGCGCAAAATCGCCTCTATCGTACCGCCTGTCGAGGTGTACCAACCCTGTTCGGCCTCTTTCCACTCGCTTTCGCCCCTGATGCGGTAGCGGAAGCCGGTTTGCGCTCCGTCCACACCGAGCGCACGCAACCAAATCACCTCGGAGCCGGCCACGGCGCGAGTGAATTCAATGCCTATCTCTTTCGGCTCCACGAACAGTCGCCACAATTCGCTGCGGTTGAAGCATTCGACATCGACCGTCGGCGGATAAGCGGTGTTGCTGAAATCGACAGGCCGTGTGAAACGGTCGCTGTCCCAACTGTATTCCGGCTCGGGTCCGAACCGCAATGCCGTTACCGTTACGGTATCCAATCCGTAGTCGTCGCGACGGTGTACCTTTGCTATGTGCCGCTCTATGTCCCATTCCGTCTCGCCGATTTGTCCTATGACCTTGAAGCGGCGATCGATGATTTGGGTAGCGGTGATTTTCCACTCGTAATCCTGATATAGCGACAGTGTAACGTATTGCGGATAGCGCATGTCGAATACGCCGTTCAGTTCGTTAGATGCCTTTGCTCCCTCGGTGTATTTGATGCCGTTTATACGCACGTTGCGTATGTCGGTAGTCTCGGCAAGAGGAATTACTACGGTACGGCTCAACCGGTCTATCGTACATTCGCCCGATGTGCCCTCGACCGCTATTTCTGTAATGTCGAGTTCGACGACAGGGTAGGGTATATCGTTCTTTATGCAGGCGATAAGTGCCAAAGCTGTCGCGATGACTGATATTTTGCAGAGTAGTTTCATAGCCTATCTTTTTCTTATCGGGCCATCCTTCTTTTTGTTCCACAGATGGACTGTTACACCTATATTGATATCGGCGATGTTCAATCGGAAACGCATCTTCGAGAAATTGCGCTTGCCAGTAAAATTATGGTCGCCGTCGTATTGTCGGGTATGGGTGTAGCGCAAACCTCCCAAACCGAAGGAGATTGTGCCGCAGATATTCGGGAATATATAGACCGCCAACCCGGGGTTGAACGAAAAATCGAATTTGTAGATATTGGAGAGGCTCGTTTTCCATACGTCTTCCGACAGATAACTGAAATTCATGTGGCCTAACGAGTAGATAAACTCTATCTCGGTAAATACGCCGAATCGTCCCTTGGCATCCAACGGAATATAGGTACGGTGATACAATCCGAACGAATAGTTGTCGTTGGTATAGCGCATATTGCTGACCGTCAATTCGATGTCGTTGGCTTCGCCGAGATTGAGCGTCGCGTTGCCGAGATGTCCGTACATGTGGGTATAGCCCAAACGCAAACCGATGCAGTTGTTGTCGCGATACATATAGCCCACGAACGGTTTGACGGTTACGATGTTGCCTTTGAGGTTGATATTGTCCAGAATCAGCCCCAAATCGGAATCCTCGCTCGAAATCGTGCCGTACGATGCCGTGATTCCGAATATCGTTTCGCCCTTGAATGCGAATTGGTTTTTGTTAATCTCGCGGTCGATGCGCGGTCGGCGCGATTTGCCTTTGCGTGCGATGCTGTCGCTCTGTACGACGGGCGATGCGGCAGGCAGCGTCTTTTCGCCGTCGGCCGATTGTGCATGGAGAACCGGTGCAACGGCGACCATAAGCAGTATGAGAAATATCTTCGTTTTCATCGCCGTTTACAGATAAAATGCCACACCGAGACCGATGGAGAATATGTTGATACTGAAATTCATCATGCTCGTACTCGTATTGCCTGTCGTAACCTGATTGTGTACCTGCCGCGTGCTGGAATAGTTGATGCCGAGTACGCCGACATTGAGTTCGATGGCCATGTTGTTGGTCATAAATGCAACGATACCCGGGTTTACGCCGAGCGAGATGTTGAAGCCTCGCGCATAGGTACCTCTGATTGGCGAGCCTTCGGCAAATTTCGATTGCGAGCCTCCGAATGCCAACTGGAACTCGGAGAAGAGGGCGAAACGCTTGTTGCGTCCGAGCGGAATGTATTGTCGCCAAATGGCGGCGATATCGTAAGAGTGGCGCAGACCGTAGTAGTAATCGACGGCGAAATTGAGCGAACTGTCGCCATCGCCGAAATTGACATCGGCCTTGTCTATGTCCAAAAATGTACGCGAATAACCGAATCGCACTCCGATAATCGAGTTGGGCAGCAGCGAGTATCCTACCATAGGGCTGATTTTGAAAGTATAGCCCTTGGAGTTGATGTTCTCCACCACGAGCAACTTGTAGTTGTCGTTGGAGTGGGTCGAATAGGATACGGTGCCGCCGAATACCCATTGTCCGGCAGGTACTATGTGCGTTTTCAGATTGGAAACGCCTCTTTGACGTCGCATCTCGTTGCGTGTCATCTCTACAACAGGTTGCTCGACGACCGTTGTATCGGCCGTCGAGTTATCCTGTGCAAAAACATTTATGGTGGCAGCCACCGAGATTATGAATACTGCCGGAAGTTTGACAAAATGCATCGGTATCGAGTGTAACTTTTAATATACGAACTCCACGTCGTCGATTAACATCCACGATGAGGTACTGCCCGTGAAATAATCGCCATAGGCACTGCAAGTGAATGTCAGTACGAGGAAGTTCGGCACCGTATGTTCGTCTTTGAATGTGATGTCGATTGTAATCTTCGTCCATTCGCTGTGCGATTCGGTGCTGTTGTAGATGCCGTATGCGATTACGCCCTCGGCAGTCTCCGGATTGAACAGGGTCGAGGAGTCGCCGGTATTGACCGTATATGGCGTTTCGCGATTGCAGAGACATACATATACGTTTGCAGGGTCCGTACCCGAAGCCTGACTGCCCATGTTTATCTCGCCGCAATTATTCTTCATCCAGAACTGCAACGCCTTCGGACGAGCCGTGAAGTTGAATGCACGACCGAAATCGACGATTCCGTTTGTACCCTGCACCTTCACGAACTGACCGATGAAGAGGTTGCCGGCTGCGAATTTGCCGATGCCCATGATGCTCGCCTTGATTGAGTGCAGATATGCGCTTGTGGTGCCGGTCGAACCGGGACGGATATCGTCGCTGCCGTAGGTAAGGTTGTTGTCGATTCCCAACAATCCTGCCGAAGCGTGGTTGCCGGTATCCCAATACATCTCGGTTATGCTCGAACAAGGACACCATACGGTATCGTTGTAGAGGAACCACTGCTCCATGTCGGCATTAGGTATCTGCGCACCGGTCGATGTGATAACGGAGAGTATCTTGCCTGTCTGAACGGAGTCGATGAAGAGTGTGTATTCATAGGATTTGCCTGCCGCAAAATCGGTGGCTTGTGCCGAATAGAGATTCTCGCCCGCCACGCTTGCAGCACACATGTTCCATTCTCCTCCGGAGATACGGTAACCGATTGCCACAACAGCAGGGGAGTTGAATGCCGTAGCCGTAAAGTTGGCAGTGTTGTTCCACATATCGTAGTCGTCGCCCGACAGCGGTGCAACACCCTGAATGCCGTAGGTTACGGTAACTACACCTATACCGCCGCTTGCATCCTTGATGCGGAAGAGCAAATCGTTGTTGCCGCTCGGAAGCGTTGCAAAGAACTCGTCGGAGAGCGTAACGTGATACTCCTTCGTGTTGATTGCACTTACCGTAATGCCGGCAGGTGCTGCCGTCAGCAAATCCGATTGTTCGCTGCCGACGGTCAGTTTTATCTCCGTGATGTTGTCGAGTGCGGTAATGATATACTTGCGTTCGCCCGATACATAATTGTATGGCTCGGCAGCATCGAAACCGTCGCCTTTGACAACAGGGTCCGGATTGAACGGAATCTTATCGTCGTAGTAATCGACCGTAGTATCGACCGTGGCGGTTACGGTAAAGAATCCGCCTGCATCCTTCGAATACTTGAAGCGCAGCGTATAGAGCGTGCGAGGCTGCACGTTCGCAATCTGTCCCGACTGCGTTACGCTTTCGCCCGCTTCGTCGGTGCCGCTGAAATACCAACAGAGCGTCGTACACTCGTCGGGCATGATGAAATAGCCTGTGGCATTGCTCTCGTATTTAAGCGTCGGAACACTGCCTGCCTTGGCTGCATCGAGGTCGAAAGAGTCGGTTGCGCAGATATATACATAGTGTTCTGCGGTAAATTTGGTGTCGATTGTAGCATCGAACTCGACTGCTGCGGAGATGTTTTGCAGTTGGCAGTTTACATCGACCGTGGCGATGGAGCGGGGAGTGATTGTGAAATCCTGCGCACCTTCGAAAAACCGCTTGTCGAACGATGCGGCTGTACGGTCGCCTACTTCGACAGCAACGCAATAGTCGCCTTCGAGCAACCAAATATATTGCGGAACGTCGGACAGAGCCGTGTATTTGCGGACAAGACCTTTTTCGCGAGTGCCTTCGGCCGTGTCGGCATATTGGTAGATACGCATGACGAATGTTTCGGCGGGGTCGATGTCGGCACGCGAAGTCGCGATATTGACCGAAAGGACACCTTCGTTCTCCGCCATGTAGGGAACACTTTCGCCTGTCGATTTGGCACACGAGGCGATGAGCAAAGCGCATGCAGCGCAGATTGCCGTTATGTTGATTATTCTTTTCATGATTGATGTGCCTTAATTAGTTCGACTTTTTCAACATCAGTGTTTTGACCGTAGTTTCGTCGTTGTTGTCGGTAACGGTCATGATGAAGTTGTGTTCGCCCGTGCCGGTGAAACTCAACAACGGAAGGAAATCGGTAATCGAGAACGAAATCGATGTCTGGTTGAGTACGTCATCGCCGGTAGGGAAACCGAGATTGTTCAACGACTGCTCCATGCCGGACATGTCGGTCATGACACCTGTCGAGTCGTAGGAGTGCTCCGGATCGACAAGGTCGATGTTGTCGCACAGACCGACGTTCGCCAATTCGCTCGGCGTAAGCGTATCGGAGACGATTACCACCTTGAACGATTTGACACCTGCCGCAGCCGTAACGACTATATCGACGGTCATGTCGTCGGTAATTTCGTATCGGTTGTCGATGTTGTAGCCTGTCCATACAATCGACGGACCCGTTTGTGCCGAAGGGATGATGACGGTCAGAGTCTTCTCCGTAGTACCGCCGTTGGCATCCGTAACCGTAATCTTGAACGAGTGCGTACCGCCGAACTCGCGAATCTGTTTCATCTGTGCGGTCAAATCGTACGATACATGGGTCTGACCCGCCACATCGCTGTTTACGGCATATCCCATGAGTTTCAGCGCAGAGGTTGCCGTGCCGGCGTTGCACATATCGAACGAAGTCGGTATGTTGTAATCGCCGAGCGAAGCGATGAAATCGCTGTTGGTGGAGGTGATGTCCACATTCAGAGCCGCAATGGTGCGCTCGGCAGTGATGTCGATGTAGAAATTGACAAGGCAGTTGCCGCGCTCGTCGAATTTGTCGTCGGAGAGCGTTATCGGAGTGTCGATGTCGTTGTCGAGCCAGATGATTGTAGGCCGCTTGTCGTCATCGTCGATAATGTCTTCGGAGATGAAAGTCGAAAAATCGCAGGTTATGTCATCGTCCTCGACCCAACCGTCGATGGTTGCGCGGATGACGATGTTGCCCTCGCTCGAGTATTCGATTACGAGTTTGATGTCGCGATACTGACCTGCCTTTACGCCCTTAATCGTGGCATTCATCTCGAAGCGGCTCGGAGTATCCTTGCCCTCGGCGGTATATGAACCTACTACCGTTACCTTCAAATCGTTGGTGGCGTTAGGCGCAAGGAAATAACCCGAACGGGTCTCTGTCAGAGTGTAAACGAGCGAATTAGGCTCAACCTTGACGGTCGTGGTCGTATCGTCGCTCAACGCCTGCAACAGGTCGGCTGCGTAGGATACAGAAACCTGAATGTTGAGCAGACGGCACACGAGATTGTTCAGCGGAGTAACCTGCTTGCTGACAATGGTAAACGGCTCGGTAGTGCCATATACGGGAGCCTCCCATGCGGCACCCTGCACCTCGCCCGACTGCATGCGGAAGAGGTAGTTGCCTTGTTCCAACTCGATATTCTCGGTCGGACGCTCGCCGTATTTGAACGATTTGATGATTTGCTCTCCCGTTGCGTCGAGTATCTGGCAGTCGAAAGCGTCGATGTCCACATCTGCTTCGGCACGAGAGGCGCACGATTGCGTATCGACACCCTCGTCGGATTCCTTGTGGTCGATAACGCACTCGACGCTCAGTTCCGACAGCGACAGATAACCCGTTTTGTCGCCGGTGCCATTGTTTATAATATGCAGGTCGTCGTTCACACACCCTGCAAACACAGCCGTTGCAGCGGCAACGGACAATGCCATTATGCGTTTTATATTCATCGTTGTCATCTTTTTGTTCGGTTAGGCGTTTTCGTTCAATTCCACGTCTATCGTCTCTGTGCCGATAAGCGTGTCGTCGAGCGTTATATTTACGGTTATGTTGCCGGCCTTTTCGAGGTCGTATTTTACGATGTGGCGTGTACGCGCCTTAACCTCGAATGTTTGGGTCGGAAGAATGTCCTGCTTGCCCGTTTGACGGACGCAGACGCAATCCAAAGTTACGCTCTGCGGAGCGACGAACAAATCTTTGGCAGGATTCTCGACCAGAGTAAACTCCTTGCCGGATGCCGTTTTGAGCGTGAAATCGTGCTGCACGAAATAACCCTTGAACTCGGGTGTCATCGTTACCTCGACAATGGCGTTGCCTACCGTTGCAGTCAATTCGACCTCGGTGGTACGGTTGCGGTCGAGTACCTCCACGGTTTTCGAGGCGTAGAAATAAGGCTTGTCCTCGCCCTCTTCGTCGATGTCGCCGTATTGAATGGCAACATCGTACATGCCAGCCTGCAAACGCTCCTCGTCGGCCGAGTAGTCGCTCAAACTTGCCCAAGTCTGATTGTAATCGGTACCGGTTATCGTAAGCGAAAATTCGGACAGTGCGGGTACTGCGATTGTTTTGCCTCCCGTTACTGTTTCGCTCGTCGAACTTTTGACATCGCTGACAGCCGATGGAGTAATGTGCAGGATGCCTGTGCCGACAATCTGCTCTGCCGAATCCTTTTGGCAGGCAACCGTCGTTACGGCGACCAATGCGATTAACAATAAATGTTTCATAACCAAATTATAATATGTTGTTATTTTACTATGCGTGCTTTTACGTTATCGATATAGAGCCAATATGTACCGTTGGTTAGGCCTGCTTGGTGGTCGTTTACGGTACGCCATGTAATACGGGTCGTCGCCGCTGCGCCTTCGATTACGAAAGAGGTCTCGTGCGGGATATTGTCGTAACCGTAACCGCTCTCGTTGATGTTGAAATTGGCGACGAATGTACCGGTATCGGAGCCGCTCGACAGTACGGACGAGTCGGTGGTCGAGCCGAGATAGCAGGTCTGTCCGACTTGCGGAGCAGAACCTATACCTCCTTCCTGTCGGTCCATTGCATAATTGAATGTAATCTCCACCTTTGCCGATGCATCCGCTTTGAGGTTTGACAACGGTGCCGAATCGACGCGCGCCGCATAATCGGCCGAAGTCTCGCGACGGCAGGCCAATCGGATTGCAGTGCCGGCTTGTGCGCCGAAACGCGCTCCCGACCAACCCGACAGGAACGAGATGCCGCTCTTCGAGCCGGAAGACGAAGTGGCGTAATTGTCGTTGGACGACAACTGCTCCACGCCCGAGAAATCCTCCTCGAACAGCCACGGAACCACAAGTCCCTCCGCAATGGTATTTTTGATGTACGGGGTTATCGTCGGCAATGTAAAGGTGTTATCGATTATGGCGTTGTCGCTCTCGAAGCGGGCCGTAAAGGTCTTGCCTGAATATGGCGCAGGGTCGAACTCGCCTTCGAAAGAGATGATGTATTCGTTCTGCTCGTTGGCGGTAAATGTTTTGATTGTGTTGCCGCCTTCGTTTATAATCGAGAACGAGCGCACATCCTCGCCGAGATTGTTGGTGCCGATTGAGAGCGAAATCTCGGTCATGCGATACAGTTCGGGAATCTCTATCGACATCGGCGAGATATGCGACGGCTCGGCATTCTTTGCAATGTTGATTGTCTTCGGGAACGAAGCGTAGCCGTTGGAATAGGCCGTATAGGTTACATCGCCCGAAATGTCGGTCGGGAATATCATGCCCCAAGCCGTACCGCCTTCGTCCACTCCTTCGGGAATGTCGAGAATCAGCCGTTTCGAGCCGTTTGATAGCGTGGCAGGTGCGAGAGGATTGGTTACGTCTATCTCCACATCGCCCGTAACCTCTGTCGCAAATTCGAATTCCAACCGTGTAATCGGCATGCCGAGAGCATTGCCGCCGACAGGTATTTTGACTTTCAGCACATGCATTTTGTGGCTGAAACGGAAATCGAGATTGTTTACGCCGTCTTCCGAAAGCGCTCCTGCCTCTTCGACGGGTTGCGAAACCATGATGTCGCAATCGCCGTTGAAAGAGCCGGCATTCTGCTCTTGCGCGAGTTCATATACGGCGGTTGTACCGGTAACCGATTTCGGCTCGGGATAAGAGGCGTAGTAGGTATATAACCCCTCTGCCATAGGGGTAATGTTGGCGGTAAATACTGCCGTCGATTTGGTGCTGTCGTAGTGCCACATTTTGAATACTTCGCCTTCCAACGTATTCGTGCCGCCGGCGTTCACAGCCCACAATGCGATGCGGTCTCCACCCGTCCAAATGGCGGTGGTGCCGTCTTCGGCAATGGAGGTGCGGGTTTGTATCTCGACGGATTGTCCTATGCGTACCTGCACTTTACCCTCCGGAATCTCCGAGGTGGAAAGCGATTGTTTCGAGCAGGCTTCTGCAAGCAGAACGCACAGCAATATGGGAAAAATGCGTAGTAATTTCATACAAAATTGCGCAGATTCACGGCAAAAGTATGAACATATATCCTATATGTAAAATAAATTCAACGAACGGCCGTTTTTTAATCATAAATAATTCGTATCTGCTGTTCATTGTGGCGTATGACGGCAAAAACACACCAACGAACAAGCCGACAGCATAATTGCTGCCGGCTTGTTCGTAAAACTCCGTATGTGTTACTGTTTTAGGTATTTATCCAGCCAACCGAAAAATTCGCGATTCCATACGAGCGAGTTTTGCGGCTTGAATACCTGATGCGCTTCGTCCGAGAACTCGACCAAGCGGGCCGGTATGCCGAGTACGCGGGCTGCCGTGAAGGCTTGGAGCGATTGCGTATAAGGAATACGGAAATCGCGTTCGCCCGTGAATATCAAAATCGGGGTATCCCAATCGGCCACTGCCTTGTGCGGAGAGTTGGCATAGGAGCGCACGGCTGTCGCATTGGTTTTGTCCCAATATGCCCCGCCGTAATCGTTGTTGATGAAGAACAACTCCTCGGTTTCGCCGTACATGGATTCGAAATTGAATATGCCGCAATGGGCGATAAACGCCTTGAAACGTTTGTCGTGATGACCGGCAAGATAGAATACCGAGTAACCTCCGTAAGATGCACCCACGCAACCCAAACGGTCGGCATCGCACCACGGCTCTTTTGCAACGTCGTCGATTGCCGAGAGATAGTCGCGAATGTTCTGACCCGAATAGTCGCCCGAAATCTGGTCCAACCACTCCTGTCCGAACGAAGGCAGACCGCGACGGTTCGGTGCGACGACTATGTAGCCTTGTGCCGCCATCAGTTGGAAATTCCAACGGTAACTCCAAAATTGCGATACCACACTCTGCGGACCTCCTTGACAATAGAGCAGCGCAGGATATTTCTTTGTCGCGTCGAAATCGGGCGGCAGAATGACCCAAGTGAGCATCTGCTTGCCGTCGGTGGTGCGTACCCAGCGTTTTTGCACCTCGCCGAGACGGATGTTGTCGTAAATATCCTTGTTTACGAAGGTGATTTGTGTCATCGAACCGTTTTGAAGATTGACCTCGAAGAGTTCGGTCGCCATCGAAATCGTGGTAACCGAAGCCACGCATCTGCCTCCTGCAAGGGTAAAGGCGTTGATGTCGTGGTCGCCGGAGGTTACGACTTCGACCTTGCCGTCGCCCGAAAGAGCGACGCGGCAAATCTGATGCGTCGCTTCGATAGGGGCGATGAAACAGAGCGTATCGTCATCCGCCCAAACGACATTCGCTGCGTTGTAGTCGAACGATGCGGTGCAATCGCGCATCATTGCCGTTTGGCAATCATATACGAACAATCGCTCCTTGTCCGATTCGTTGCCTGCACGGCGTTGCGAACGGAAGGCGATTTTGGTGCCGTCGGGCGACCATACGGGATATTTGTCGTAACCGACAAACGGCGTTTGTGCGGCAGCACGACCGTTGTATTGATATCTGCCGCAGGCAATCGGTTTGCAGATGTTCTGCTGCGCTCCGTTTTCCGCATACCAAATAAATATGTCGGAGTCGGTGGATTGGGCATATTCGGTGCCTGTCAGCGGTTTGCAGGTATAGGCGAGCATAGTGCCGTCGGGACTCCATGCAATCTCGTCGCCATCGAAATATGGAGCGAGCGGGGTGTCCCAAGCCGAATCTGCACCCGTTATGTCGCGAACGTCGGCAAGACGGTTGCCGTCGGTCGAGGCCACGAATATATGCGCATAGTCGCCTTCGTCCCAATAATCCCAATGCCGGCACATCAAATCGTCGTATATGCGTGCCTGCGATTTGGGCATGTCTTTGTGCAGGTCGGACGATTTTATATCCTTGACATGGACATGTGCGGTATAATGGAGATGTTTGCCGTCGGGTGCAAGCGCAAAACTCTCCACTCCTGCCTCTACATCGGAGATTTGACGCGGAGCGGAGCCGTCGGCTTTCATGGCCCATATCTGCATGGAGCCGCTGCGATTGGAGAGAAACCATATTTCGCTGCCGTCGTTGTTCCAAACGGGAGCGACGGAGTTTGCGGAGGTGTCGGTCAAAAAGCGGGACGAACCGTCGGCCATGTTTTGCAGTACGATAACCGTTACGCCGCGATTCTCCGCCATATTGTAACGGGTCAGCGTGTAGAGCAGCGACGAGCCGTCGGGCGACAGCACAGCCGAACCTATGCGTCCCATTTTCCACATTACCTCGGGCGTAAGCCTTGCTGCGGCAATCTCTTCGGCAGAGAGCGAGTTGTCTATTTCGAGCGGTACGGGTGCCTCTTTGCAACCGCCCAGCCCAAGTGCGATAACAGCCATAAACAGAGCAGATTTTTTCATAATGTTTTCAAATATATTTAGTAATTTTGTGCCGATAAATTCATGCACTCATGCACCGTAAGTCGTACCAAACCATATATTTCGGCGACAAACCACTGCGATTCGTCTCGGCATCGGATTATGCGTCCGAGCCTTGCGCCGATACGAAAACGTATGTTTGTCGCGATGCGGCACACGAACTTTCGCCGGCTAATATAGTAAAAATTTTCGCAACGTGCGATGCGCTCGTGTGCATTGCCGACGATGTGCGTGCGACATTCGGGCATTGGGCTTCGCAATTCAAGTTCGTGCGGGCGTCGGGAGGCATCGTTGTTGCTCCGAGTGGAGAGGTGGTGATGATACGCCGTTCCGGCCATTGGGATTTACCGAAGGGACATATCGAAACGGGCGAGAGCGAGGAGGCGTGTGCCGTGCGCGAGATTGAGGAGGAGACCGGTGTAAAAGGTGCCGAAATAGAGACGTTTTTGTGCAATACCATGCACGCATACAACGTTTATGGAGTGTGGGAACTCAAACAAACGTCGTGGTTTCTGCTCTCCGCAACGACCATGACGGCTCTCACTCCGCAGCACAGCGAGGGTATAGTGCAGGCCGAATGGTGCGACGAGCGGTTGCGGAGCAAGAATATGCAGACGGCCTATGCGACGATTCGGCAGGTGTTTGCATGCTACGAACAGATTAAAAAGCAGGGATATGGTAAAGATTCTTTGGGTGGATGACGAGATAGAGTTGCTCAAACCTCACATTCTGCTGTTGCAGTCGAAGGGCTATACGGTCGATACGTGCAACAACGGCTACGATGCGATAGATATGGCGACAGAGACCGCCTACGATATGATTATCCTCGACGAGATGATGCCGGGTATGACAGGTTTGGAGACATTGCCTCTGATAAAGGAGGTGCGTCCGACTACGCCCGTGATTATGGTTACCAAGAGCGAGGAGGAGAATATCATGGACAAGGCAATCGGCTCGAAAATCGCCGATTACATCATCAAGCCCGTCAATCCGAGCCAAATGTTGCTGCTGCTCAAAAAACATGTGCATTCGCAACAGTTGGTTACCGAGCAGACGACAGCCGATTATCGTGCCGAGTTCGGGCGCATTGCTCAATCGGTGCAAAATGCCTCGTCGTTCGCGCAGTGGAGCGGCATCTATCGCAAATTGGTCGGGTGGGACATCGATATTTCGTCGTCGAGCGACTCGAACGTGCGCGAGATTCTGCAATACCAAAAAAACGAGGCGAATACCGAGTTCGGCCGTTTCATCCGGCGCAACTACAAGAATTGGATTAACGAGCGCGACGAAGATACGCCCGTTATGTCGCATACGTTGATGCGCAGCAAAATTTTCCCTGTCGCCGATTCCAATCCGAAAACGACGCTGCTGTTAATCGACAATTTCCGTTACGACCAATGGCGTTCGATAAATGCCTTGTTGCGCGGTTATTACGATGTCGCGGTCGAGGATTTCTATTGCGCCATTCTGCCGACGGCGACGCAGTATGCCCGCAATGCGATTTTTGCGGGTCTGATGCCGCTGGCAATCGATAAACTGATGCCCGACAAGTGGTTGAACGATAACGAGGAGGGCGGCAAAAATCAATACGAGGAGGATTTTCTGCGTCGCCAAATCGAGCGATGCGGCAAACGTTATAAGTGGACGTTCGACAAGTTGGTGCGACCCGAAGCAGGCCGCAAGTTAATCGACAATATCCGCCATATCTACGAAGCCGATTTTTCGGTCATCGTCTATAATTTCCTCGACATTCTGTCGCATGCGCGTACCGAGACCGACATCATCCGCGAACTGACCGAGGACGACGCTTCGTTCCGTTCGCTGACCCGCTCGTGGTTCGAACATTCCGACCTGTTTACGCTGCTGCGCCTGTTGTCGGAACACGGCCATACGGTTATCATTACCTCCGACCACGGTACGGTGCGCGTCGATAATCCGATAAGGGTGCAGGGCGACCGCGAGACATCCGCCAATCTGCGCTACAAGACCGGCCGCAATCTGGCGTACAATCCGAAGGAGGTATTCGAAATTACCAAACCCGAGGAGGTGCAGTTGCCGTCGATTAACCTGTCGTCGAGTTATATTTTTGCTTACAACCACGATTTTTTGGTCTATAACAACGATGCCAACCGCCATATCCGCTACTACCGCGACACCTTCCAACACGGCGGTATATCGATGGAGGAGATGATTGTACCGTATATCGTCCTGCAACCGAAAGGGTAGTGCAGCCCTGCATGCAACGGCATTGCACTGCGCATTCGACCCAAACAGATTCTTCGCTGTTGCTCAGAATGACGGAGGGACGTATAACGGGAGACTTATCACGTGCGGCTTATATAGGAGACCTAAGAGTTCTAAGAGAACTAAGATAAGCAGCAAGGTTTTCTATTTTAGTTTATCTACTCTGAAACTCTGAAACCTCTTAAACTCTTTTATCCGACGCCTGCCCTCGTAGAACTCTTAGACATCTTAGTTCTCTTAGAAACGTGGGCAAGTAAAACCGTGCCGTTATACAAAGGCAATAAAACGACAAGGCGGCATCGATGCCGCCTTGTTATTTGCTATAATTTGCCGAGTCTTATACCCAATTTTACATATCCGCAATTTAATGCTTCGCCTTTTACCAATCCTGAATATCCGATTCCGATTGAGAATCGTTTGATGTCGATTCCGGCTCCGACTTGACAATAAAAACCGTTGAGGTATTCGAAATCCATTACACCGAGGAATCCTCCGAGAGAACAATTTATGTACGGGTATATTTTTTTGTTTCTTGTCGGAATATATCCTTTCAAATTTACGGCAATCGGAATATAGCCACAGGTCCATTCTTCATCATCATAAAAAGAATCAAAAATACAGTGAAATCCGGTCTCAATACCAACATAAGCATATTTATATATTCTTATGCCGAGATTGACATCAAACGTCGGACCGCCAGCCTGTTCCAAAAATGCGGCTCCTGCATATATATAACTTTGGAGTTTAACTTTGGACGGCGCATTGGCAGAATGCGGTTTGATGACGTTTACATGTGTATCATTGGTAGTTACGTTGTCGAAGACATCTTTGGTTCCGTTTTGATATTTGATATAAAAAATGGATGAACTGTTTATCGTATAGACAGGTCCGTCCAAATTGTCCCATCTTTTGTACGATACCTCTGTCGGTGTTACGGCTGTAACTTTTGCCAAAACCTCATCTGCATTTTTGAATACAATGGTGTCTTGGGCAGAGACTGCGGCGAATGCGCAAGTCGCGATAATTGCCGATAAAATAAATTTGTTCATAATTATATATGATTTGTTTGGTTATAAGTTTACTACAAAGATAGAAAATTATTTCCAATCCGCCCTTGTCGATTGACTGCAAATTGCTTTATTGGCAAAAATGGCTTAAATTTGCGGTGTCTTAACAACCGACAGATGAAAACAATTTCGATAGATTCGCTCTCCGAATTGCCGGAGGTGGCGGATGCTGTGGTAGAGGCATTGGATGGTCGGACGGTCGTGGCGTTTTGCGGTGCGATGGGTGCGGGCAAGACCACGCTCATCAGCGCGATTATGGAGCGGCTCGGCTCGCACGACACCGTAACAAGCCCCACATTCGCCATAGTGAATCAGTATCGCACGGGCGAACAACGACCTGTATATCACTTCGATTTTTACCGCATCGACTCCGTTGCCGAAGCGTTCGACCTCGGTTACGAGGAGTATTTCTATTCGGGCGACCTCTGTTTGGTCGAGTGGCCCGAGAAGGTCGAGTCGTTGATTCCCGACGAGGCGTTGGTGGTGCGCATCGAGGTACTCGGCGAAACGGAACGACGGTTTACAATCGACTGAAACGGATGCCGAGAACAGACGGGCGGCAGATGAACCGCAACTTTGCGTTCATATTCTCTTAAATCGCATAATTCCGCGTAAAACCGATGCCTTGTTTCTAATTTTTTATAACTTTGCGCCGCTATATGTAAACGCATATATCGAAAAATGAAAACTTTTACCAAAGTAAGTGAGTTGCGCGAGGCACTCGGTGTAGTACGCAACGGCAAAATCGGTTTCGTGCCTACCATGGGCGCACTTCACGAAGGCCATATTTCGCTGGTAAACCGCGCCCGCAAAGAGTGCGATACGGTTGTGGTAAGCGTATTCGTAAACCCGACGCAATTCAACGATAAAACCGACCTCAAAAACTATCCGCGTACACCGGAGGCCGATGCGGCGATGCTTGCCGATGCAGGTGTCGATTTCGTGCTGTTTCCGACCGTCGAGGAGATTTATCCCGAGCCGGATACCCGCGTGTTCGATTTCGGACCGATTGACAAAGTTATGGAGGGCGCAACCCGTCCGGGTCATTTCAACGGCGTGGCACAGGTGGTCAGCCGTTTGTTCGCCATTGTCGAGCCAGACAAGGCCTATTTCGGCGAGAAGGATTTTCAGCAGATTGCGGTTATCCGCGCCATGGTCGGACAGTTGGGTTTGACGGTCGAGATTGTCGATTGCCCTATTGTGCGCGATACGGACGGATTGGCTCGGTCGTCGCGCAATACGTTGCTCGACAAGGAGCATCGTGCAGCCGCTCCGCATATATACGAAGTGCTGTCGGCTGCCGTCGGCAAAGCGGGCGTTATGTCGCCGTCGGAGTTGTCGGAATGGGTCGTACGCGAGGTGGAGCGCAATCCGCTGTTGAAAGTGATATATTTTCAGGCCGTCGATGCCTTGACGATGCAGCAGGTGCAGACGTGGGACGAGAGCGAACGGGTGCAGGGTTGTATTGCGGTACAGGCCGGCGCGATTCGCCTGATTGATAATATAAAATTGAAATAGAGATGGTTATCGAAATACTCAAATCGAAGATACATCGCGTACATGTAACGGAGGCAAATGTCGATTATGTCGGCAGTATCACGATTGACGAGGCTTTGATGGAGGCAGCCAATATCATCCGCGGCGAAAAGGTGCAGGTGGTCAATGTTACCAACGGCGAACGGTTGGAGACATACGCAATCCCGGGCAAGCGCGAAAGCGGTGTAATCTGTCTGAACGGTGCTGCGGCACACAAGGCAAAGGTCGGCGATGTGGTCATCATCATCTCGTATGCGCAGATGGATTTCGAAGAGGCCGAACATTTTGTACCGAGGGTGGTTTTCCCCGATACGGCGACCAACCGTATAATTGAATAGTCTATGAACACTTTGCTTGCCATACTCGCCCTGCTTTTGGTCATCGTGGGGATTATCGGGTGTATCGTGCCTGTTTTGCCGGGTCCCGTTTTGGCGTATGGCGGTATGGTGTGTTCCTATTTCTGCTCGTTTTCGCAAATCACGACGACACAAATCTGGGTGTTTCTGTTGCTGACGGTCGTAGTGTCGTTGGCCGACTATCTGTTGCCTGCCTATTTGAGCCGTGCATTCGGCGGTACGAAAGCGGGTGCGACAGGCGCGACTGTCGGACTGCTTGTCGGCATACTGCTCGGCAATATAATCGGCGCAATCATCGGCCCTTTCATAGGTGCCGTTGCGGGCGAATTGTTGCACGACGGCAGTAATGTCGAGCGTGCATTGAAGGTCGGTTTCGGCTCGTTCCTCTCGTTTATAGTGGGGACGGGGTTGAAATTGGCGTTATCGATAGCGATTTTTGTATATATTTGTGGCGATATATATCCCGTTGTCCGCGATTGGGCGATGTCGTTGTTTTGATTCGGCGGCATTTTGCAAAGGCGCAGGGGCGATTGCCGATGGCGGATTCGGCGGTTGAAAAGAAAAACATTTTATTAAATGATAATGTATATGAAAAAGTTTGCTTCTATGACGATTATCCTCCTTGCATTGGTGGTGTCGTCATGCTCGAAGTACAGTTACGAAACGGTATCGGGCGACAAGACCGCTACCCGTATCTATACTTTGGACAACGGATTGAAGGTGTACATGTCTGTAAACAAGGAGATGCCTCGTGTGCAGACGCTTATATCGGTGCGTGTCGGCTCGAAAAACGACCCTGCAGAGACCACCGGTTTGGCTCACTACTTCGAACACCTTATGTTTAAGGGTACGGAGAGTTTCGGTACGCAGGATTATGCAGCCGAGAAACCTATGCTCGACGAAATCGAGCAATTGTTCGAGGTCTATCGCTCCAAGACCGATGCGGCAGAGCGCAAGGCCATCTATGCCAAAATCGACAGCGTTTCGCAGGAGGCTTCGAAACTTGCCATTCCAAACGAATACGACAAGTTGATGACGGCAATCGGTGCGTCGGGTACCAATGCGTGGACCTCTTACGACGAGACGACCTACATGGAGGACATACCTTCCAACCAAATCGAAAATTGGGCGAAAATTCAGGCCGACCGCTTCCAACACTCGATAATTCGCGGATTCCACACCGAATTGGAGACCGTTTACGAGGAGTACAACATGAGCCTCACGCGCGACAGCGGCAAGGCAATGGAGAAATTGCAGAATCTGCTCATGCCGAATCATCCTTACGGTCAGCACTCTGTGCTCGGCTTGCAGGAGCATTTGAAGAATCCGTCGATTACCAATATCAAAAATTACTTCAAGACATACTATGTGCCTAACAACATGGCAATATGTATGGCGGGCGATTTCGACCCCGATACCGCTATCGAGATTATCGACAAGTATTTCGGCGCGATGCAGCCGAACGAAAATCTGCCGGAGCCGGTAGCCATCGTAAAGGAGGATATTACCGCTCCTCGCGAGGCCGACGTATATGGTTTGGAGAGCGAAATGGTATTTGTCGGCTGGCCTACGGGCGATGCCCGCAGTGCCGATGCACTGACGAGCGAGATTGCGGCAACAATCCTCTACAACGGCAAATGCGGTTTGGTCGATACCGACCTCGTGCAGAAACAGAAATTGCTGCAAGGTATGGGATATAACGACCAGATGGCAGATGCGGGTGTGGTTATGTTGATAGGAACGCCTAAACAGGGTCAGTCGCTCGAAGAGGTGCGCGACCTGTTGCTCGGCGAGGTTGCCAAATTGCGCAACGGCGAATTCGACGAGACGCTTTTGCAGTCGATTGTAGCCAACTACAAAAAGAGCCAAATGTCGGCCATTGAGGATAATTTCAACCGTGCATATATGATGGCTCTCTCGTTCATCAACGGTGTGGCATGGTCGGATGTCGTATCCGAAATCGATAACGCTTCGCGCATTACGAAGGAGGATATCGTAAAATGGGCGCAGGCCAATCTGACCGATAACGGTTATGCCGTTGTCTATAAGCGTCAGGGCAAGGACGAGAATCAAAAGAAAATCGACAAGCCGCACATCACTCCGATTGCCACCAACCGCGATGCGTCGAGCGAGTTCCTGACCGAGATACAGAATACGGAGGTAAAGGCCATCGAGCCGGTATTCGTCGATTTCGAGAAGGATATGGCGGTTACCAAGATGAACGGCAATATCGACGTGCTGTACAAACGCAACGAGACCAACGACCTCTTCTCGCTCATCTATCTCTATGATTTCGGCACGAATACCAATCCGAGAATCGACCTTGCAATCGATTATATGAATCTGCTCGGTACGGACAGCAAATCGTTGGCAGAGATTCAGAAGGAGTTGTATGCTTTGGCTTGCGATTTCAATCTGGTAACAACGAAGGACTATACCTATGTAGTAATAGGCGGTATCGCCGAGAATATGACCAAGGCGATGGCGATTGCCGAAGATTACATCAACAACGTCAAAGGCGACGATGCCGTTTTGACGGAGGTGAAGAACGATTTGCTCAAAGAGCGCGAAAACAGCAAGGCCAACCAGACCGCCAATTTCCGTGCCATGATTCAGCATTGCTTCTACGGACCGGAATATATCCGTCGCAATACTTTGAGCAACGAGGCTGTAAAGAATCTCCAATCGGACGAATTGCTCTCGGAAATCCGTTCGTTGCCGGGTATCAAACACAGCGTCATGTACTATGGTCCGGAGAAGAAGGGTAAACTTGTGCAGTTGCTCAACAACTCCCACAAGGTGGCAGACAACCTTGTCGAGGTATCTGCCGAACCGACTCCTACTTTGGCGGTTACCGAGCCGCAGGTAACGTTCGTGCAGTATGATGCCAAGCAGATATATTACATGCAGTATTCGTGCCGAGCCGACGACAAGTTCGATGTGGCGAAGGTGCCGAGCGTAAACATGTACAATGCCTACACGAGCGGAGGTATGAATGCCATCGTATTCCAAGAGATGCGCGAGGCTCGCGGTTTGGCATATTCGGCATACTCCAATATCGCTGAGGGTGCGCGTGTGGATTTCCCGTACTCTTTCTACGCATTCATCGCTACGCAGAACGACAAGATGCGTCAGGCCATCGAGGCGTTCGACGAGATTATCGAGAATATGCCGGAATCGGAATCGGCATTCGAATTGGCAAAACAGGGCGTGTTGGCAAATCTGGAATCGACCCGTACCACCAAGGCAAATGTGCTTTGGAAGTATGTCGATAACATCAGAAAGGGTCTGCCTGCCGATTACGATGAGGATAAGATTCTGTATGAGAATGCGAAGGACATGACGCTGGCCGATGTAGTGAAGTTCCAACAGGAGAACATCAAGGGTCGCAAGTACAACTATTGCATCTTGGGCGACAAGAACGATTTGGATATAAAGTATCTGCAATCGTTGGGCAAAATCAACTTCGTATCGCAGGAGGAGATATTCGGCTATTAAGCCGCAATCTTCCTGTTGAGGGTTTCGGTCGGCATCGCATTCGGTTGCGGTGCCGACTTTTTTTGCATCATTGCCATAATTTGCGGGGTAAACAGCCCTGCAAATTATTTATAGTTGTTCCACGCTCGTTGCATAGAGCGCGAAAAGCATCTGCCGCTGTTTTAGTGGACAGTGGGCTGCCGATTTGGTAATGATGCAAAAATTACAGCCATCCGCTCGATGCGGATGGCTGTATGGTATCGTTTTGTTTCGGCCGTTCGACCGATGCCGGTTACTCCGATTTAGGCTCTATGAAGATATAGAACAACAACGGCGTATAACCGAGTATCTCGGTCGAAATGGATGTCGTATCGACCGACGAGTTGCTCGAATCGATATATGACGAATAGTAGTCGTAACCGTAATATCCGCCATAGTAGGCATTGCCGTAATACATCGCGTTGTAACTGTTGTAGTAGTCGTAGTAACTCGGGTAGTAATAGCCTGTACTCGACGACGAAGTGCTGGTGGAGCCGCTTACGCCGCTCGACCCGTAAGCATAGCCCGACGCCGTCAGAATGGCAGCCCATTGTCCGTAGTGCAGTTTGGAGATGCAGTAGGTCCATGCCGTAACGAGGTCGCTCGAATCGGACGAGACGCTCAATGCCGACGAGGACGAGCCTGTTCTGTCGAATACGAGTTGGTTAATCTCGTCGATGTTGGAATCGATGACGAAGCCGTCGAGGAAACGGGTAACATACCACACTTGCGCCGAGCCGTCCTTGACGAGAGTGGCATCGGTCATTTGGCTCTTATCGAGAGCCTTGTTCTTGAACTTCTCGGCAAGAATCTCGTCGATTTGTCTGTCCAAATCGGCCATGTCGGCATATTTGCCGCTGTCTTTGTACGGATTGGAGACGCCCGTATCTTTTTGTGTCGGTTGCAGATGGCGCAGCCCCACATTGTTCACGTTCGGCTCATAGAGCAGGTTGTAATACAGTCCTTTCAGTTTGCCGTCGTCCTCCTCGTCGCCTTCGTCGGTGCCGGTCGAGGAGTCGTCGGTACCGTCGTCCTCCTCCGATTTCTCCTTAATGGCGAGCGTCCAACCGTACTGCCCGTCCGATTGCTCGTCGGGAGCACCGACCAAATCTTTCAGCATTCCGATTTCGAGGTCGGACGGATTTTTGATTGCGCGGATAATCTCGACATCCAAAATTACGGGCGTGTTGCCGTCGAGCGCGTATTGTCCTTCGTAACCGCCGCTCTCGGATGTTCCCGAAGAGCCGTATGCAATGGTCGATGGCGCATAGACGCGCACCTTCGAGCCGCGATGCAACTTCAACTTGGTGCCTTTGCATATATCGGAGTGGTCTGCCACATACTGCTCGCTCAACGTTATTTCGTTACGGGTCATCAGATACGAGGCTTCGAGCAATGCGTAGGCATTGACCTTGCCGGCATAGTTCATATACGGTACATAGTGCGTTTCGAGTGCAAATGTACCCTGCATGCGTGCTATGGCTTCGTTGCGGTTCAGACATACATTGCCGTCCAAATCGCGACCCGTAAGGTTGTAGAACAACCACACCGAATCCTGCTCCATGATAGGCTTGTCGCCGAAATCGTTGTCGTCGCCCTCGTCCGACTCATCGCCCCATGCCAAAACATCGACATAGTATGCGCCGTTTTCCTGCTTGTTGCCGACCAAATCGGGACGATTCTTCTTTATCCATGCGTTCAAAGCACGATTTTCAAGCACTTTTCCGTCTGCCGACTCCTCTTTGACGCACGACGACAGCACGACTGCAACGACCAATGCCGCAGTCGCAATGCGCAATGCGTATCCAACTCCAATACTCTTCATTGTTTTGTAACGTTCAATATTTTTATATACCAAGCCACCGACGAGTTTTTCGGTACTATGCCCACGAGATTGTCGCCGTATGCCATGTTGTAAGTCATATATATCTGTACCGAATCCTGTTCGCGACACCCGACCAAAGCCTGTTCGAGTCCCCGTATTACCTTCGTGGTGCCTATTTTAATTTCCAACGGCTCTGTACTCCAATCGGGTTTGGCGAGCGTGTTGCCGCTGCTTGTCACGAGACGGTCGATTGTGGCGGCTTTGTTCGACCAATATACGCTGCTTACGGCAGGTTCCGACCCGCTGAAAATATAGGCATCGAAACTTATCGCCACTTGGTCGCCTTGCCCGATTTCTGCCAACTCCTCGCGACCTTCCGCGTAATAGTTGGGAATATGGCGATATGCCGAGCGGCCGTGTTCGGTGTAGAATGCGGGATTGTCCTCGACCACGTCGCCGACCTCCGCTTCCGCTATCAGTCTGCGCGTCGAGGTCAGATAACGCACTATTGCTGTCTGTTGCGACGTGAATACGTCCTCCTTGTCGTCGCACCCGCAGAACAGGGGCGCAACAACTGCCAAAACCGCTATGCCGAATATCTTTTTCATCCTATTTTCAACGCTCGAAACCACCGATTTATTATGCCCGCGATTTTATAAATGTTTCAATGCCAACCTTACCAACTCTTCCACCTTCGCATCGGGATTCTCTTTCATCAGTTTGCGCAGCACCTTGTCCGATGCCGTCCGCTGAAATCCGAGCATGGTCAGTGCCGCCAAAGCCTCGTCGAATGCCTCGTTTGCCGCATCGGTTGCCGTGTTTGCCGTCGGCATCGCATCGGCATCCGTCAATTCGAGCATGCGGCCGTTCAAATCGACTATGATTTTCTGTGCGGTTTTCAATCCGAGACCCTTTACGTTTTTCAGCAGCGTGGCATTGCCGGTGGCGATGATGTTCTGCAACTCCTTTGTCGTGTAGGTCGATTGTATCATTCGGGCAGTGTTGCCTCCGACACCCGAAACGCCTATGAGCATGCGGAACAACTCCCTCTCGCTCTTCGATGCGAAACCGTAAAGGATATGCGCATCCTCGCGAACGATGTAGTGCAGGAACAACTTGACCTCGTTGCGACCCTCGATTTCCGAATAGGTTTGCAGCGAGATGTTTATGAAATAGCCTATGCCTCCCGTTTCGACAACGGCGTATGCGGGTGCGGCTTCTGCAAGCGTTCCGACTATGTATTCGTACATGATGCAATAATTTACAACTTACAAAAGTAGTCAAAAATACCGTTTGTTACAAAAAAAAGAGTTATCTTTGTACTCAAAGTTTTTCGCTTCGGCGGACAACGGTACGGAAATTTAACCAAAACAGTTGATTTATACAATGAAAAAATTACTTTTTGCTGCGATGGCATTGGTTGCGTTCGCAGGTTGCAAGGAGGCGCAGCAGAGTGCGGAGCCGATTGCGGAAGAGCAGAAGACGGAGATTGCATCGTCCGAGATTGTCTATGTATCGGTTGAGACGGTAATGTCGAAGAGCGACATTTTCCAGAGCGAGGGTGTTGCTTTGCGCGACAAGACCGAGAAGGCACAGAACAGTTGGGCTCAAAAGGAGAAGAATATCCAATCCGAAGTCGCCGCTTTGCAGGAGAAATATCAGAAGGGTTTGATTACCACCCGCGATGCCGAGCAGAAACAGGCCGAGTTGCAGAAGCGTGCAGCCAACTATCAGACTGCCGTACAAAACGAGGCCAAGAATCTCGAAGAGGAGAACGTGGTATTCCAAAACCGCATGAACGACCTGTTGGCGCGTGCCATCGAGGAGATTAACGCCGACAAGCGTTATAAATTGATTGTCAATGCTTCGGCTCTGCTCGATGCCGACGAGTCGCTCGATATTACCGATGCGGTTTTGGCAAAGGTGAACGAACTCTATCAGGCAGACAAAAAGGCCGACAAGAAAAAATAGTTTTTGCGCCTGACCGATTGCCGTTATGGGCTTCATTCCGTTCACATTTATCGATTTCATCGATATTGTCCTTGTTGCGGGATTGTTGTTCGTGCTTTACCGCGCGACGAAAGGCACCAATGCGCCCTATATCCTTGCGGGTATCATCGTTATCTATCTTATATGGGTGGTGGTGCGTGCGCTCAACATGGAGTTGCTCTCGGCCATACTCGGTCAAATCGGCAGTGTCGGCGTAATCGCCATCATCATAGTTTTCCAACCCGAAATCCGTCGTTTCCTGCAAATTATCGGTATGCGGCAGAAGGAGTTGGATTTCATCGCCCGCATATTCTCGTCGGGGCGTAAGAGCGACGACATCAACACGTCGCCGATAGTATCTGCCTGCCTCGACATGAGCGAGGCGAAGACGGGTGCGCTGATTGTCATCAAGCAGAAAGACGATTTGCAGTTTATCATCGAAGGCGGTATCGCGGTCGATGCCAAAGTGTCGGTGTCGTTGCTGAAAAACATCTTTTTCAAAAATGCGCCGCTGCACGATGGCGCGGTCGTCGTCGATGACAACCGCATTGTGGCTGCAAAATGTATTCTGCCCGTAACGCAGAGCAATGTCCCCAAATCTTACGGTACGCGCCACAGGGCGGCCATCGGATTGAGCGAAATCACCGATGCGGTGGTCGTGGTCGTGTCGGAGGAGACGGGCGGCATATCGATTGTAAAGAACGGTGCCATCCGGCACAATATCGACCCGCAGAAATTTGCCGCAGCACTCAAACGCGCACTCGGCCAAAATCTGAAATAATTACCGACGTCGGTCGGTGTTTGCAATCGGACGGATACGACTATATGTTGTACCCGTCCGATGTGTGTACACCGCGCTTTTATTGGAATAAAAATTAAAAATACAGAATAAATTTCTACCTTTGCACATTATAAACACACACGCACGATGCACAAAAGCGGATTCGTAAATATCATAGGCAACCCGAATGTCGGCAAATCGACACTGATGAATGCCCTTGTCGGCGAGCGGTTGTCGATTATTACCTCCAAAGCGCAGACCACGCGCCACCGCATTATGGGAATCGTCAACGGCGACGATTTTCAGATTGTCTATTCCGATACGCCGGGTATTTTGAAGCCCAACTACAAGTTGCAGGAATCG
The DNA here is from genome assembly GCA_051875395.1 of Alistipes sp. GTDB lineage: Bacteria > Bacteroidota > Bacteroidia > Bacteroidales > Rikenellaceae > Alistipes. The sequence goes on from JBJEGV010000020.1 coordinate 121,964, forward strand.
ATGATGAAATTCGTGCGCGGTGCCGTGGCCGATGCCGACATAGTGCTGTACGTTACCGATACGGTCGAGAATGCCGACGAGCGGTCAGCAGATATTTTGTCGGGCATCCGTCGCAGCGGAATACCGACGATTGTGGTCATCAACAAAATCGACCTTACGACGCAGGAGGCGTTGGAGGGGTTGGTCGCCAAGTGGCACCGAACGTTGCCCGATGCCCGCATCATTCCCGCTTCGGCGAAGGAGGGTTTCAACATCGGCGGCATATTCGATGAGATTCTTGCGCTGTTGCCCGAAGGCGAGCCTTTCTATCCGAAGGATACGCTGACCGACCGAACGCTGCGCTTTTTTGCATCGGAGATTATTCGCGAGAAGATACTGCTCAATTACGACAAGGAGATACCTTACTGCTGTGAAATCGAGATAGAATCCTACAAAGAGGAGAGCGCGATAGACCGTATTGCCGCAACGATTTACGTCGCCCGCGACTCGCAAAAGGGCATAGTAATCGGCCATAAGGGCGAACGGTTGAAAAAGGTGGGGCAGCAGGCTCGCGAGGATATGGAGAAATTTTTGGGCAAAAAGGTGTTCCTGCAACTCTTTGTCAAGGTCAGCGAGGATTGGCGCAACAACGACCGCCAACTTCGCCGATTCGGTTACGAACAGGAATAATATAGGGGTCTTTTTTGACGTTATAGAGGTGTTATGCGTAAAATTTACGGTCTGATATTGGGATTGTTGCTGTTGTGCAGCGCGGAGTGTTCGGCGCAGTACAACCGCGACTATTTCTTTTGGGTCGGCCGTAAATATATGATGGATAACGATTTCAAGGAGGCTATCCGGACGCTGAATATTCTCCTGCGTTTCGACGACGATGCCTACGAGGGCTATTTCCTGCGCGGTATCGCCAAATACAACCTCGACGATTTGCTCGGTGCGGATGCCGATTTTACGATTGCGATAGAAAAGAATCCCGTATTTACGACCGCCTATACCTACCGCGCCATCACACGTTCGCGGTTGGGCAATTACGACGATGCGCTCAACGATTTTCGCGAGGCGATAGAGTTGCGTCCCGACCTGCCCAATCCCTATTTCAGTCGTGGCGTTACGCGACTGCTGAATCAGCAGTTTCGGGAGGCTATATCCGATTTCGACAACTTTATCAAATACGAAAAGAAGGTTGCCGATGCCTATATAAATCGCGGCGTGTGCTATCTCTATCTGAAAGATACGGTGCGTGCCTACGACAATTTCAATACGGCGATACGCACCAATCGCGAGAATCCTGCGAGTTACAATCGCCGCGGTGCGCTCTATATGCAGCAAAAGCGTTTCGACGATGCCGAAGCCGATTTCGACAAGGCAATCGAGTGCGACTCCTCATATGTGCTGTCGTATTTCAATCGGGCATTGGTCTATAACGAGACCAACCGTCCTACGCAGTCGCTCCGCGATTTGGACAAGGTGCTGTCGCTCGATTCCACGAGTTCAATCACCTATTTCAACCGCGCCATAGTCCGCACGCAGGTCGGCGACTACAATCGCGCACTCGACGACTACAACAAGGTGGCACACTATTCGCCCGACAACGTTTTGGTCTATTACAACCGCGCCATTCTCTATTCCCACCTCGGCGAGGTCAAAAAGGCGGTTGCCGACTATACCAAGGCCATCGAACTCTATCCCGATTTCGCCAATGCCTATCTCGGTCGCAGCAATCTGCGCCGTTTGTTGCGCGATACGGCAGGCGCACGCAGCGACAAGGAGATTGCCGAACGCAAAATCGCCGAATATCGTTCGCGTTTGAGCGACAGTACCTATTCGATTTATGCCGATACCACGCGCCGTTTCGACAGATTGCTGTCGTTCGACAGCAAAATGGCAGGTTCGTCGTTCGAGCGTATCGCCGCACGTCGCTCCGACGACGACAAGATGACCCTGTTGCCGCTCTATCGCTTTACCTTTATCAAAGACGATTCGACACATACGGAACTCGTTACCACACGCTTCCATTCGCAGCGTGCCGAAGATTTTATCGCACGTGTCGGCAATCCGTTTTTGCGTATTTCTCGTTCGATTACCAACATCGCTCCCGATTCGCTTATCGAGATACATCGCACGCATAAACACGCGAGCCAAACGGCAACCGGCGACAAAGAGTGGATTTCGCTATTCGAACTCGCCATTTCCGAGTCGCTTATAAAGCAATATACCAATGCGGTCAATACCTATACGGTAGCCATCGAACACAATCCCGCCAATCCGTTCCTGTATCTGAATCGTGCGGCAACCCGCGCGGAGATGATTGATTTCATCTCCTCGATTGACAACGCCTATCAACGCATCTCAATCGAGAGCGACCCTGCAAGCCGTCTGCACAATTCGCATACGCGCAACTACGATTACGACGATGCGATAGACGATTTGACCAAGGCGATAAAACTATATTCGGGTTTCGCTTATGCCTACTACGACCGAGCCAATCTTTTGGCATTGTCGGGGCGACTGCCGGAGGCATTCGACGACTATACGAAAGCCATCGAACTCAACCCCAATTTCGCCGAAGCCCATTACAATCGAGGTCTGATTCAGATTTTCATGAAGGATACGCGCAAAGGTTGTCTCGACATATCGAAGGCTGGCGAACTCGGTATCGGCGAGGCATACGAAGTGCTGAAAATATATGCGGTCGAATAGATTGACAACAAACCAATAATAAATATATGACTCAAACTCTTACAAAAAAACTTAACGATTATGCGTGGGCGCGTTGGAGTGCGCTTGCGTTGATTGCGTCGATGATGTTCTTCGGCTATATGTTCGTGGATGTCATGGCGCCGATTAAGAGCCTTCTCGAGCCTGCGCTCGGTTGGTCTTCGACCGCCTACGGCACTTACCGTTCGGCGGAGTATTTCCTCAATGTTTGGGGATTTCTGATTGTCGCCGGCATCATTCTCGACAAGTGCGGCATTCGTTTTACGGGTACTCTCTCCGCATCGTTGATGGTTGTGGGTGCCTGCATCAAACTCTACGGCATCAGTTCCGTTTTCGTCGGCTCGGCTTTGGAGTCGTGGCTCAATTCGTGGTGGGTATCCATCCCTGCAAGTGCCAAAATGGCGTCGCTCGGCTTCATGATATTCGGCTGCGGTTGCGAAATGGCAGGTACGACGGTATCCAAGGCTATTGCCAAATGGTTTAAGGGCAAAGAGATGGCTTTGGCCATGGGCTTGGAAATGGCAATCGCCCGCATCGGCGTATTCTCCGTGTTCTCGCTCTCGCCGTGGATTGCCGAGAAAATGGGCTCGGTGGTCGTGCCGGTTGCATTCTGTACGGTGCTGCTTTTGGTCGGCCTGATTTTCTTTTTGGTGTTCTGCGTCATGGACCGCAAGTTCGACAAGGAACTCTCCTCAGACAAACTTGCAGCGGAAGACTCCGAAGAGCAGTTCAAAATCAGCGACATCATGCTGGTATTTTCGAGCCGCATATTCTGGGTCGTGGCTCTGCTGTGCGTCCTCTATTACTCGGCCATATTCCCGTTTCAGGCGTATGGAGCCGAGATGTTGCAGTGTAATCTGAACGGCATCGATGCCCGTACCGCTTCGGATATTTTCCGTTGGTTCCCTGTCGGTGCGGCCATCATCACTCCGTTCCTCGGCAACTATCTCGACCGCAAGGGTAAGGGTGCGACAATGCTGATATGCGGTGCGTTGCTGCTGATTCTGTGCCACCTCGTATTCGCATTCGTTCTGCCGGTTGCCAACAGCAAACTTATCGCCTACATTACCATCGTCGTTCTCGGCATCTCGTTCGCGCTCGTGCCTGCCGCTTTGTGGCCGAGTGTACCGAAGATTATCGAGGAGCGTGTTCTCGGCAGTGCCTACTGCCTGATTTTCTGGGTGCAGAACATCGGATTGTGCTTGGTGCCTCTGCTTATCGGCAATGTCCTCGATTCGGTCAATGCGACCAATCCCGCAGTCGTTGCGGCCAAAGCGCAAATCGAGCAACTGAAAGCAACGGGTATCGAATCGCCAGACGTATTTATACCTTACGACTATACATGGCCGTTGGTGATTTTTGCTGGCTTCGGAGTGGCAGCCTTTCTGATTGCCCTCTATCTTAAAGCCCTCGACAAGAAAAACGGTTACGGCTTGGAAGAGCCTAACATCAAGTAGGGCAACATTGCCAAACAAAAACGGCAGCGGATTTTCCGCTGCCGTTTCTGTTATATCGAATCTCTTCCGCTAATGTTGTGCGAGGGCGAGGACCTCGGCGATTTTGTCGCACATGGCCCGCCAAGAGAACGCCTTGCGTTCCTGCAAAATGTTCTCGCCGAATCGCGCCAAATTGTCGCCTTCGTACAACTCCTCGATGGCGTGCGCGATGCCTTCGGCTGTCGGACTGCAAACATATCCGACCTTGTCGTCGGGTACGATTTCCGCCAATCCTCCGACATTCGTTACGATTATAGGTGTGCCGAAATTGTATGCAATCTGTGTTACGCCGCTTTGTGTCGCACTGCGATAGGGCAGCACTACGGCATCGGCTACCGAGAAGTAGTAGCGTACCTCTTCGTCGGGAATAAATCTGTCGTGCAGGATGACACTGCCTCCGAGTGCGCTCAATGCCTGCTCGTAACGTTCGCGGTTGTCGTAAAACTCGCCTGCCACAATCAGTCGCAATCCGTCGTGATGTACCTTGCGCCACGCTTCGAGCAGAATATCCAACCCTTTGTATTCGCGAATCAGTCCGAAGAACAGCAGATAATTCTCGTTGGCATCGATGCGTAAATGCCGGCATGCTTCGGTGCGGTCCGTGCGCTGTCCGAAATTCTCGAACATGGGGTGCGGCGAAAACAGGGCAGGCGCATCGGTATAGTTTTTCAACTCTCTGCCGACCTGCTCCGACATATATACGAATCCGTCCACTGCTCCGAGATAGTAGCGATTGAAGATGTGGTCGGTAAAGTGGTGTTCGTGAGGTTCGACATTATCTATCTGGCAGATGACTTTCGTATGACGGTTTTTGCGGGCGATGCGGCATATTGTTCCGAAACACGGAGCCATGAACGGCGTCCAATACTTCATCAATATCATGTCGGGCTTTTCGCGTCGCAACCGCCAACCGAGCCGTAGCCAATTGAGCGGATTGCAGGTATTTACCACACGTTCGATATGCAAATCGGTCGGTGGGGGAGTCCCGACCGTCTGGCTTTTGCCGGGGAAAAGAAATGCGGGATACTGCAACGAGAAAGTGTAGATGCGCACATCGTCTCCCCGTTTGGTATATTCGCGAGCCATCGTCTCCATAATCGAAGCCAAACCGCCGCGATATGGGTGTGCAGGTCCTAAAATTACTATTTTCATCTTTTTGCGCAGGTTTTAACCCGCACAAATATACAAAAATTTTAGGCATTCGGAAATTACGCCGCACTGCGACTGCAATGCGGCGTAACCTTCCCCTTTGCCTCGTCTGCAAACGACGACGAGGTCTTATTCTGTCCGGTGTCTGTTATTTCCACTCAATCGAGGCTCGGCATGCGACGATGCCTGCGTCGTCTTTGATTTCGAACAAGTCGGTGTTTTCGCGTTGCTCGTATCCCGTGGTCAATACCTGCCCCCATTTGCATTCGTGTATGAAATGGATGTCGAGGCGTAACGGGCGATTCTCCTTCAAACGCTCTATCGGCAACGTGTCAATCATCATCTCGATATAACGCATCGTATTGACGTGGCCGTTGAAATCGATGTCGCTGTAAACGACCTTGTGTTCCACGAACTGCGTCGGCTCGACGCTCAAAATTTTACGCGGTGCTTCGCATGGCGACGGGTCGCGGCAGATATAAGGCTCGCACAAATCCATAACCTCGCTCAATGCCACAGGCACGCGCTTCGCAAAGTCGATTAGACACCATTGCGACACGGCGCGACAGAAGATGTGTCCTTCGGCATCGGTTACCTCGAAATTTCGGGTCGATAATACGCGCCCGTTATCGTTTACCCATGTTTTGATGGTCGTGTGAGCATACTGCTCCGGTCGGCTGTCTATCTCCAATGCCATGCGCGACAGCACCCACGAACGATTGTTTTTCGATAATACGTCCACTCCGAAACCGTTGCGTTGGGCATCGGTGCCGGCAGTATTGAGAATCTGACTGCCCAAAGCATCCACTCGCGCACGCAGAGTGAAATCGACATATTGCGGCTCTATATAAAAACCATACGAACTCTTTTCTCCCATAATGTTTGGTGTTTGTTGTGCTGCAAAGATACGCAAAATATCGACGTTTCGCTATTTGCTTTGCGCATGTAATGTGTATTTTCCCGTATTTGCCTGTTTTGCACTTGTGTATTTTCACTATATTTGTCGCCCGAATACGAGTGCAATGAACGGAATTTTCTGCATATTGCTGTGTTGGGTGGTCGGCCAAGCCGTCAGCCTTTGCATCGACAACTATATCTCCGGCAACATAGTCGGCATGATACTGCTCTTTGTCGCCCTGCGTTTGAGGGTGTTCGATGCCGAGACGGTGCGACCTGCCGCAAAATTCCTGCTCGGTACGATGTCGCTCTATTTTGTGCCTTTCGGTGTCGGGCTGATGGTCTCGTACAACAGCATAATAGACAACTTTTGGGCGATACTTGTCGGGTGTATCGTCAGTACGATAGCCGTTTTGGCGGTTACGGGAGGTCTGTTTCAGTTGCTCGACAAACATTCGCAAAAATGATTGGACAACTACTCGCTTCGGATATATTTCTGCTCGCCCTGACCATCGGCTTTTATTCGCTCGGCTCGGCATTGTTTCGTCGCACGCGGATTGTGCTTCTGCATCCTACGTTGCTGTCGTTTGTCGCCGTTATAGCCGTGCTCAACATTTTCGGTATAGAATATGCAACCTATCGCAAGGCTACGGGTATCCTCGATTTTGCACTCGGCATGTCGGTCGTTTCGCTCGGTTACCTGCTGTATGAGCAAAGCGATAAAATCAAGGGTCGCCTTTTGCCGGTGGCTGTTTCGACTGTGGTCGGCTGTCTGACGGGTATATTGAGCGTCGTATATATCGCTTTGGCTTTCGGTGCCGAGCGGGACATAGTTACCTCGATAGCCCCAAAATCGGTTACCGTTCCCATTGCCGTTGCAGTCTCCGAGCCGCTCGGCGGAATAGTCGCCGTAACCTCTGTCGTCGTCTTTTGCGTCGGCATATTCGGCAGTCTGTTCGGTAATTGGATTCTGTCGCGATGCGGTATCAAAGACAAGATGGCAAAAGGCTTCGCACTCGGCTCGGCTTCGCACGGCATAGGTACGGCACGGGCCATCGAACTCGGAGCAATCGAGGGCGCGATGTCGGGTTTGGCCATGGCTCTTATGGGCATAGCCACTGCTCTGATTTTGCCGCTTGTCGAGAGGTTCCTCTATTGATTTTGCGGGTCGAATTTGGAATAGTGAACAGAAAATCATATATTTGTCTAACCAACATCCTTTAATACCGTTATGTATATGACAACCGAACAACGATACACGCGACCTGTCTGCACAATGCTGACAATTACTTTTGAACGAGGATTTGCTGCCAGCAATTCCATCGAGGACATAGGCGACGGAGGCAATTTCTAATTTTATTAAGGAAAGGGGGATTCCATGAAACCACATGTTTATATCGCACTGTTTGCAACTCTGTTTTATACGGCATGTTCCAAGTCCGATTCGGCAATCGGTGTTGCCGACGAATGTTACGATATCTCTTTTGCCGTTGCCGATACCCGCGTGGATTATGCGACCGGCAGCAACGGCACAATCGGATTGGAGTGGCTCGATGGCGATGTGATATATATCGCAACCTCCGACGGAACATGGGGCAGCGGTTATATCGAAGAGGCGAGAAAACCGAAAATTTTTACTTACGATGCTGCATCGGGGCTGTTTGTGGGCGATGCGACCATTGCAGGCGGTACCTATACTTTCCGCGCCCAATATGCCGCAGAGAATCAGCGTACCTATGTCCTTGCCACGAGTGCCACCAACAAACTTTTGGCTTCGCAGGCACAGAGTGCGGCAGGCATGTCGCACCTCAAAACATACGACTGCATGGTTGCACAAACCACAGCAACCGTATCCGCCGATGCCGTGCCGACATTCTCCATGAAACACCTCTATTCGTTCATCCGCATCGCGATAAAGAACGAGACCGATTCGTCCCAAACTCTGACAAGCGTTAGGTTTCGTGTTCCCGACAAGGCTCTGAACGGCATATTTACCATTACCGACCTCTCTGCGGCAACGACCTCGCCGAAATCGGGTAACAGCGATACTGCCACTCTCGTTCTCGACAACATCACCGTTCAGCCCGATACGTCTTTCGATGCCTATCTGGTCGTTGCTCCTTTTGCCGACTTCTCCGGTGTCATCGAGATAGAGGTCGCTACGGCGGCCGAGCGGTATCGCATCGAGAAGGAGATGGCCTCATTTACGGTCGAACGTGCCAAACTGTACACTACATCCGTTGCTCTCAACTCCTCCACGCAGGTCGGAGGTAGCGGCGGAGGCTCGGGCGATACGTCGGGACCCGCCATAGAGGGTCGCACGGGTTGGGCGGAACTGCCGGCATATAAAGAGGGTGCCGATTTGATTTACCATTTCCATTCGGCACTCAAAGGCTCTGCCATCGAGCGCAACTACTCCTTCTGTTTCGACAAGGGCAAACACGCATCGTATTGGGTGGCATATCCGTTGCATACGAGCCACATCAGCGGCTCTGCCAATCGCGACAACAGTTCGTTCGGCTTCGACCCCGATGTCGAATCCTCGTGGCAGGCCAACCTCGCCAATTCGTATGTCGGTGCATACGACCGCGGCCATCAACTTCCGGCAGCCGACCGCAAGTGTTCGCAAGATATGATGGACCAGACTTTCTATTCGACCAATATGACGCCGCAGTCGAGCAATTTCAACCAAAAAATATGGGCGACATTGGAGAGTACCGTTCGTACCTATGCCTGTGCCGATACGCTGTATGTGGTTACGGGTGCATATTTCGGCGATGTTTGGGATTCGAGCATAGCATCCTCCACGACCGATCGCGACGGAGCGGTATGTCCGACACCGACCCACTACTACAAGGTGCTGTTGCGTACCAAAGCGGGCAATACGGGCAAATCGGTCAAAGATTGTTCGGCATCGGAACTCAAATGCGTAGGCTATTGGCTTACCCACGCGAACAATTCGTCCACATCCGTACCGTCATCCGCTCTCTGCTCGGTGGCGGACATCGAACAAAAGACGGGCTTTACATTCTTTGTCAATGTGCCCAATGCGCCGAAAGATACATTCTCCTCGTCGGAGTGGTAGTTGGCGAACGGCAAACAAACACAATAGGTGGTCATCGACCAACCTATTGTGTTTAAGGTATCGTAATAACAGATTTCTCAATTATGATACGCTGCACGATTACGCGATATAGCACTCCAAAATGGTTGCCTCGCCTTTGAGCGTAACATCGCCCGTTTCGGCAGGAATCAATACCGTTTCGCCTGCCGTTATCGGTGTGAGGCTCTCTCCGTCGTCTATCTCGGCTTTGCCGTCGGCGCATACATATATAACAAACGAATCCAATTTGCAGTAGTCGCGTTCGGCCGTTCCGCTCAACTTGATGATGTTGGCGGTGAAGTAGTCGCAATTCACCACCTCCGTCGCTTTGTTGGTCTCAGCGGTATAATTTCTGCGGCAACTCTCGGCCGTCGATTCGAAATCTATCGCATCGACAGCCCAAGCCGTATGCAGTTCCCGCGAACGACCCTTGTCGTCCACGCGATTCCAGTCGAAAATACGGTAGGTGAGATCGACGGGTTGCTGAATCTCGATGACGCTTACTCCCTGCGTCATCGTATGCACCGTTCCCGCAGGGATGTAGAACACGTCGCCCGCCTTGACCTTGACGGGCTGTATTATATCGGTTACGTTACCTTTGGCAACGGCATCGATATACTGCTCCCGCGTGATGTTCCTATCCTTGAAGCCTATGTATATGGCTGCGTCGGGTGCAGCATCGACCACATACCACATCTCGCTTTTGCCACATTTGCCGTGTCTTTCGGCGGCGATGTCGTCGTTCGGATGTACCTGCACCGACAGTCGGTCGTGGCAATCGATGGTCTTGACGAGCAGCGGAAAATCCAAGCCGTAACGGTCGAAAACCGCTTCGCCGACCAAATCGCCCATATATACCTCTATTATCTCTTGCAGATTGTTGCCTTTCAAAAAGCCGTTCGCCGCAACCGATATGTTGCCCTCCAATCCCGACAAGTCCCAACTCTCGCCGTAATCTTTCGAGGTGTCGGCATGCGACAGACTGCCCTTTTTGATGTCGAGCAACCGCTTGCCTCCCCAAACTTTCTCTTTCAGTATCGGTTTGAACTTTATGGGATACATTTTCTCCTCTTGTTTTGTCGTTATGCGAACAGTGCCTCCGCCTTTTCGATTACGGCATCCGCCTCTGCATCGAGCGGGAATATGGCATCGGGCTTCTTGTACCAGATGTTTTTACCCTCCATAAACTCCTTCTCGCCACCACCCGTTACGTTGAGCATGATGGTCGCCTTTTTGTCGATGTGGCCGGCATTTATCTCCTTGATGAGCGAGGCCAAAGCGACGCTCGGTGCCGAATATATGTCGCGACCCTCTGTGTCGAGGAAGAGTTTTTTCGCCTTTTGAGCCTGCAAATTGGTTGCCATAAGCACATTGCCGCCTGTGGCTTTGAGCGCGTCGTACAATCCGCCGCACAAACCGTATGGCGGTTTGCGGTTGGACAATACCTTTGCGCTGATTATCTCGGCATCGCGACGCGCCTTGTCGGCATCGTAAGGCAGCATTGCACGCGAATCCACCCGCCAAGCATCGTACATCGGCAGGAACGGCGCATTTTGCGATACCATCAGTTTCATCAGATTGTTGCCGAATCGGCCGTCCTCTATCAGTCGCAGATTGGCCTCCCATGCCGCAATGGCACCCGTACCGCTGCCTACGGCCTGAAAATAGTAATCGGGTATCCGTCCTATGGTCGTAACAGCCGAGAGAACGGTCGTTGCCATTCCGTCGCGACGTGCTATGTTCTTTGCACCGCCTTCGGCATAGAATTTCGGCGATTGCAACGCCATGTCGCCCAGACGTATCGCATCGAAATAGTCGCCGCCCTTTTCGCAGGCGATAACCTTTACGCAGTCGTTGAGCGGCTCCTCGAACCAAAGCGCACCGATGTTGTCTTCGGGTACGGAGAGCAGCAGTTTGATGTTGTTGTCCGAGCAAACTTTGGCAAATGCACGGGCAGTGTTGCCGGCAGATGCAACGACGAGAATCTTGTCGCAGTCGGCAGCCGTGCGTGCGCATACGCTGTATGCCTCGGTCTCCTTGAACGAGCAGGTCTGCATTGTCGCACCCTTCTCCGGCCAATAACCGTTGAATGTTATGTACAGATTCTCCAATCCCAAAGCCTTCGCCAAACCTTTGCTCTTGTAGGTTACGGGCGACGACGAGCATTTCAACTCGCGCTTTATCGGCAGCCAATCGCGGAATTTGTACAATCCGCAACCGTCATCCTTTACTTCCAACTGCTTCTTTGCATAGACGGCGCGGATGAGCGTCGGCTCTTTCGTAAACGGCGACCCGAGCGACCAACCTTCGTCCTCGAACTCTTGGCCTGTTGCAAGACAGACGAGTTTGTACTCGGTAGGGGAAAAATCATGCATGACAATAACAATTTTTAGTTATACGATTAAACGCACAAAAATAACACTTTCTACCGAATATAAAATAGGTATTTATACCTATTCGTTCGGCTGATGATGCCTTGTGTGCCGCTTGCAGACCGATGTCGGCTATTGTAGCGGGCGATTGAGCAACGCTTTGTCCGCAAGTGCTCCCGTATCGGGCAGTCCGTTGCCGCACAATCCGACCGCAGCCGATGCTCTCCAATCAAAAAAACTTTAATTTATTTTGGTATAATAAAAATAATACCTACATTTGCACCACCAAAAACGAGGTGCACTCATTTTGGCACGATGAATTCGTAGCTCAGCAGGTAGAGCACAACACTTTTAATGTTGGGGTCCCGGGTTCGAGCCCCGGCGAGTTCACGGAAGCGACAAGGCGACTTGTCGCTTTTTTTTGTATCCGTTTCCGAGCCATGCAAAGCATGCGACGAATCGGCAGTGCAATTCGTTGGGGAACGCATTGCCCGTTACGATAAATTTTCTTAATTTCGCCCTCTCAAACGGTATCGACAAGATGGCAAGAAAGAGACAGAAATATCCCGTTATAGAGGGACTTGAAATAACCTCGTTGGCTGCCGAAGGCAAGAGTATCGGCAGACACGAAGGAGCGGTCGTGTTCGTTCCCATGACAGTCCCGGGTGATGTTGTGGATGTACAGATACGCGCCAAACACCGTCGTTTTATGGAGGGTACGGCAGTGCGATTCATTAAAAGGTCGGACAAGCGTGTCGAGCCGGTGTGCGAACATTTCGGCGTGTGCGGCGGTTGCAAATGGCAGAATCTGCCGTACGACGAGCAGTTGCGCTACAAGACCGAACAGGTGCGCGAGCAACTTACCCGAATAGGCAAGGTGGAGTTGCCCGAGATAAATCCGTGTCTCGGCTCGGCAAAACAGTTGTTTTATCGCAACAAACTCGAATTTACATTCGCCGATAGACGGTGGCTGACATACGATGAAATTGCCGCAGGAGAGGCAATCGAGCCTGCTCCCGCTCTCGGATTCCATGTGCCGAATATGTTCGACAAGGTGCTTGACATACGCAAATGTTGGTTGCAGGCCGAGCCGTCGAACGAGATTCGCGACGAGATTAAGCGATTCTGCATCGCTCGCGGCTACTCGTTCCATAATGTACGGGAACATCAAGGACTTATGCGCGGCATTATCATCCGCACGGCTTCGACGGGCGATGTGATGTTGAGCGTCGTTTTCAACGAAAACGACCAACCCCGCATAACGGCTCTGCTCGATTTCGTGCATGAACGTTTCCCGCAAATTACCTCGCTTGTCTATTTCGTAAACGAAAAGTGGAACGATTCGCTGACCGACCAAACTCCTGTTTGTTATTGCGGCAAAGACCACATCGTCGAGGAGATGGAGGGTTTGCGGTTTAAGGTTGGACCTAAATCGTTCTATCAGACCAATTCGGCACAGGCTTACGAACTCTACAAGGTGGCTCGCGAGTTTGCCGAACTGAAACCGTCCGACACTCTGTACGACCTCTATACGGGAACGGGTACGATTGCCAATTTCTGCGCCCGCAAGTGCCGTAAGGTGGTCGGAATAGAGTATGTGCCGGAGGCTATTGCCGATGCAAAAGTCAATTCCGCAATCAACGGCATCGAAAACACCTCGTTCTATGCGGGCGACATGAAGAGGGTATTGGATGGTGTATTCATTGCCCGCAACGGTCGGCCGGATGTGATTATCCTCGACCCTCCGCGTGCCGGTGTCGATGAGCCCGTTATCGATGTAATCCTTGCGGCTGCACCCGAGCGAATCGTATATGTAAGTTGCAATCCGGCAACGCAGGCTCGCGATTTGGCATTGCTGAACGGGCAATATAAGGTCGTGGCTGTGCAACCTGTCGATATGTTTCCGCATACGCACCATGTCGAAAATGTCGTAAAACTTGTCAGGCGATAGATACGATTCCGGTCGGGACATGCGTTATATGTAAAAGATAACCCCAAAAAGAAAATTGTTTATGAAAAAGCTGATTTTGTTGGCTGTCGTCGCCATATTGGCGATGCCTGCATCGGCTCAAAAAACGGAGCCGTACAACAGTTTTATTCAGGTAAACGGTCGTGCCGAGAAGGAGGTTACGCCCGATGAGTTCTACCTCTCGATTGTGCTCGACGAGAGCGATTCGAAAGGCAAAGTAACTATCGCATTGCAACGTCACGATATGATTAAGGCACTGAAAAATATCGGTGTCGATGTCGATAAACAGTTGAAGGTGGTCGATTTTTCGAGTGCCTATTTCAAAAAGCAATCGTCGCTCACGACTGCCAAATTCCAACTCGAACTGCATTCGTCCGAGATGGTTGCGAAGACATACGCCGCTCTCGACAAACTCGGTATCTCGAATATCGGTATCGACCGCGTATCGTACTCGAAAATCAAAGAGTTGAAAAACGAGGTGCGCATCGAGGCCATACGCAACGCCAAGGCAACGGCAACCGTTTTGGCAGAGGCTGTGGGTCAGAAGGTCGGCAGATGTTTCTATATCTACGATGCCAACAGCGATGTTACGCCGCGCTATTACGACAACGCTTTGACGGTGCGGGCTGCATCGTCCAAATCGGAGACGTCGGTTTCGGGTGCTGCGGATGAGCCGCTCGATTTCAAAACCATCAAACTGTCGTATGACGTAAATGCCAAATTCGTGCTTGAATAGCGCATTTGCGGAATGTGCCGCCTAACCGTCGTCCGAAAGGATGACGGTTTTTTGTCGGTAAGGGTGGCGGATATGGTTTTATTTAGTAACTTTGCGCTAAAAGCATACTCTATGGAAATCGTCAGATTCGTATTTAACCCGATTCAGGAAAACACCTATCTCGTATGGGATGATTCGGCGCAGTGCATAATCATCGATGCCGGCAATGCGACCGCTCGCGAGAACGGCGTGTTGGCCGATTTTATCGCCGAACACGGCCTTACGCCCGTTATGGCGGTAAACACCCATTGCCATTTCGACCATACGTTGGGAGTGCAGTTCGTCAAGGAGACTTACGGCGTGCCGTTTGCCGCATCGTCGGCCGACAGGATGTTGCTCGACATATTCGGTCGAAGTGCAGCCATGTTCGGTGTGCAGGCGACGGTCGCTCCGACGATAGACACAGACCTTGCGGAGCAATGCGAGGTGCGTTTCGGCAATACCGTGTTGCAGGTAATTCCCACACCTGGGCATACGCAGGGCGGAGTAGTACTGTACGAGCCGCAGTCGAAATCGCTCTTTACGGGCGACACGCTGTTTCGCGAGAGCATAGGTCGTACGGATTTGCAGGGTGGCGATTACGATGCCTTGATGCACTCGATAATCGGGCGTATCATTCCGCTCGGCGACGATGTTACGATATACCCGGGGCATGGCGAAAAATCGACGATAGGCCACGAGTCGTTGTATAATCCGTTCGTGGTAGAGGCCTTGAACGGCGAAGTAAGGTACAAATAGCGAAGCAGATGCGTATAGATATAATTACGGTGGTTCCGGAGTTGTTGGTCTCGCCATTGAACGAGTCGATTTTGCGTCGGGCGCAGGATGGCGGATTCGTGGAAATCCATATTCACAACCTGCGCGACTATACCGACGACAAACGGCGGACGGTGGACGACTATCCGTTCGGCGGAGAAGCGGGTATGGTGATGAAAATCGAACCCGTCTATCGTTGCATAACCAAATTGCAGTCCGAGCGGCATTACGACGAGGTTATCTTTACCTCTCCCGACGGTGTGCCGTACAACCAGCATGAAGCCAACCGTCTCTCGACATTGGAGAACATCATAATTTTGTGCGGTCATTACAAGGGTATCGACTTCCGTATCCGCGAACATCTGATTACCCGCGAAATCTCCATCGGCGACTATGTGCTTACGGGTGGCGAATTGGCGGCAGCCATTATTACCGATTCGGTCGTGCGTTTGCTGCCTGGGGCGATAGGCGATGAGGCTTCGGCATTGACCGACTGCTTTCAGGACAATCTGCTCGCGCCGCCGATTTATACGCGACCTGCCGATTTCAACGGTTGGAAGGTGCCGCAGGTGCTTATGTCGGGCAATTTTGCCGAGATAGAGCGGTGGCAGGAGGAGCAGGCGTATGAGCGTACGAAGAGTTTGCGACCCGATTTATTGGAGGAGTAACGGATGAAATACTATATCATAGCAGGCGAGCCGAGCGGCGATTTGCATGGCAGCAATCTGATGCGCGGCATCATAAAGGAGGACGATGCGGCACGATTCCGCTTTTGGGGCGGAGACCGTATGGCAGAGGTCGGCGGTGCGGAAAATTTGGACAAACACTACCGCGATACGTCGTTTTTCGGCATTGCCCAGGTGTTGCGCAATCTGCGAAAGATATTCGGCCAGATTGCGGAGTGCAAACGCAACGTTGAGGCATTCGACCCCGATGTGCTGATTCTTATCGATTATCCGAGTTTCAATATGCGCATGGCGGAGTGGGCTCATGGCAGAGGAATCCGCGTGTTTTACTATATCGCGCCGAAAGTGTGGGCTTGGAAGGAGTTCAGAGTTAAGGGATTGCGCAAATATGTCGATAGACTCTATACCATATTCCCGTTTGAAACAGCCTATTTCCGCAGTAAGGGCATCGAACCTGTTTTTATGGGCAATCCTCTTGTCGATGCCATCTCGCAACGTCGCCCGTCGTTGCCCTCGCGAGAAAAATTTGCGGCAGACAACGGTCTCGATTCCCGTCCGATAGTGGCTCTGCTGGCAGGCAGTCGACGCTCGGAGATAGCGGATAATCTGCCCGATATGGTGGCTTTGGCACGCCGTTTCCCGAGCCGACAGTTCGTGGTTACGGGGGTGTCGTGGATAGAACGCAAACTATACGACGACATAATTGCCGATTCGGGTGTGAAATATGTGTGCGACCAAACTTACGAGACTCTGAATGCAGCCGAAGCGGCAGTCGTAACTTCGGGTACGGCCACGCTCGAAACGGCATTGATGAATGTTCCCGAGATGGTGCTGTATCATGTGCCGCGTATATACGAGTTTTTGCGTCCGCGTGTGCTGAAAATACCGTACATCTCGCTTGTGAATATCAATCTCGGGCGCGAAGCGGTAAGGGAGATGGTCGTGTCGCATTTCGACGCGGATGCAGCGGCCGAAGAGTTGGAATCGATACTCGAAGGCGGGTGCAAACGTCAAGCGATGCTCTCCGATTTCGGGCAGTTGCGTTCGATTATAGGAGACGAAGGGGCAAGCGGTCGTTTTGCAAAGGATATGGCGGAATACTTGAAATCGGTTGTGAAATGAAGATAATTTGTGCGGAAAACGGACTCGGTGTTGCGGGAGGCGAATATCTGACGGTGCGTCCCGATTCGGCAGTGTTGAGGGAGAATGACGACTTTTATATGCCGGCTTTCTCCGCCGATGTCGTATGCGGTTGCGGGGTGTTGGTGCGCATAAACCGTTTGGCCAAGTGCTTGGCTGCCAAGTATGCGGCACGTTGTTACGATGCAATCGGTGCAGGTGCGGCATTTGTCGCAAGGGACATCGTGCGGCAGGCTGTCGCTGCCGGCAGACCATGCGACGAGGCGTATTGTTTCGACCGTTCGTTTGTCGTGTCGCCCGTATGGATTGAAGCGGAGGCTGTCGGCGAGACCGTCGGGTTGCGTGCAACCATCGGCGAGCGACAAATCTGCATGGATATTGCCAATCTGCGCAGCCTTATAGACGAGGGTGTCAGCCGTGCATCGTATCTGGCGACGCTCAAAACGGGCGATATGGTCTTCATCGGTCTGCCTGCTTCGACCGAAGTCAAGGCCGGCGACGGAATCGAGGTGCGGTTGAACGACAGACAACTGCTCTGTTTCGGAATAAAATAGCGGCTATGCTGTTGCACGATAGATTGAAAAATTACAGATTGATACTCGCTTCCGCTTCGCCTCGCAGAAGAGAGTTGCTTGCGGAGTGCGATTTGGAGTTCGACATCGCACCGCGTTTCGAGTGTGAGGAGCGTTATCCCTCCGATTTGCCTGCGGAGAGTGTGGCGGAGTATTTGGCGCAACTCAAAAGCCGTGCCTATCCGTTCCCGCTGTCGGAACGCGACATTCTGCTGACAGCGGATACGGTCGTGATTGTCGATGGCGCGATTTTGGGCAAACCTGCCGACGAAGCGCAGGCTTGCGGAATGTTGCGCCGTCTGTCGGGTCGTACACACAGGGTCGTTACGGGAGTAACGTTGCGCTCGTCGGAACAAATGCGTTCGTTCTCGGTCGGGAGCGATGTGCGGTTCCGTACACTGACGGATGAAGAGACGGCCTATTATGTAAAAAAATATCGTCCGCTCGACAAAGCGGGTGCATACGGCATTCAGGAGTGGATAGGATATGTGGCGATAGAGGGAATAGGGGGTTCGTTCTACAACGTTATGGGATTGCCGGTACAGCGGTTGTACGTCGAACTCGGCGAGTTCTGCAAATAAGGCGACACGGCAGTCTGCATCTTACGGCCGTATCGCCTTTGTC
This sequence comes from Alistipes sp., assembly GCA_051875395.1. Lineage (GTDB taxonomy): Bacteria > Bacteroidota > Bacteroidia > Bacteroidales > Rikenellaceae > Alistipes. The sequence continues at coordinate 140,218 of JBJEGV010000020.1, forward strand.
GTTGCTATTTTATCGTAAATGTTACACCTCCCGTCAGCCAAAATCCGGGGCGACGCAGACCGCCGAAATCGCAATATCGCGTATCGGTGATGTTTGACAAATCGATATGTACGGCAACAGTCCCGATTTCGTATCTGATGCGGGCATCCAAAAGGAAATAGGGTTTGAAATCGCGTAATGCCGTCTGCATGCGGCCGGCTTCGTCGTAGATGAGGTTGCCGGTCGCATCGCGCAGATAGTCGGTATATGCGCCGTTGCGGTCGTACAGCGTGCCGGTAAGCGCAACGGACAACTCATCGACAGGCCGAATCTCCACGGAGGCCGACAATTTGTGCCGCATATAGTCCAATACGCTCGATGTCGTTACGTCTTTTTTCAATTTCGACGTATCCATGTAGCAGTAGGAGAGTGTGGCACGCCGCAAAACGCCTTTGTCTGCCTGATAGCCGCCCGATACCTCGGCACCGAATGTACCGAGCCGCGATTGTTGCTCGGAGTGCCATTTGTTGTAGAACATCTCTCCGTCTATTTCAATCTGCTCGCGCCATACCCAATCGATGACATTGCGCCCGTCGCGATAGAACAGTTGCGCTTTGGCGTGCCATTTGCCGTGCGTGTACGATGTGCCTATATGATAGGTAATCGCACGCTCGGGTACGAGGTCGAGATTGTTTATCTGGGCTGCCGAAGTGTAGTATAAATCGGTAAATGTCGGCAGACGCATCGACTGTTCTGCACCTGCATCGACGCGCCACGCACCGGTGCGGTATGCGCCCGTCAAAGCCCACAGAGCCGAGTTGCCGTAAGGCGTAAAACTTATGCCCGCAGAGCCGGCAATCTCGAAATGTACCCAATGTTTCACATGGCGCAACCATGCGTTGCCTACATGGCGCGACTGTTCGCGTTTGTAGTATCCGCGCGGCGACGACATCATTTCGCCGAGGTTGCTGCTGAAAATATGGTGATACATATAGTCGCCTCCTATGGATGTTACACCGGCGCACCAATGCACATCGCCCCACAATTCGGCACCTGCATTGTCTGTATTGTGGTAGTTGGTGGGTGTGCCGCGATACCACTCGTAACGGTCGAAATTTTTGCGGTAACTTACATCGGCATTCAATCGGACGCGCCCGAAATCCTTGACCCAACGCAACGAGCCGAGTGCGGTCGAGGTCTGTTCGAACTGCTCTCGGTTGTAGGCCGCATAGAAGCCGTTGGAGCCGAATCTGCGCCCCTGCACGCCCGCCTGAAAGTCGAAAAATCCTGCCTTCTTGGCGTCGTATGTCATGCGCAGATAACCGTTTGCGTTGCGGAAATCGGTGTTGTAGGTGTAGCCGTCGCTGCGCCTGAACGAGCCTGCCGCAAACAGCGAAAAGCGGTTGCGTGTAACTGCTCCCGACAAATTGGCATAGAAATAGCCGTGTTGTCCGCTTTCGAGCATCAAACGCAGATAGGTGGGGTAGAGCGGCTGTGTGCGTATGTTCACCGCGCCGGAGTATGCGCCTACTCCCGAAATGCCCTCCACGAGTTCGATGCCGGAGATGCAGTCCAAATCTATCGGCAGAGCGTGGGATTGATGCCCTGTGCGGGCGTCGGTGAAATTGATGCCGTTGAGCATCACCATCGTTTGGTCGGCAGAGCCTCCGCGAATCGAAATGTCGGCCTGCGTGCCTTTGCCGCTGCGCTCCCTTACATCTATCGTCGGACTTACGCGCAGTGCCTCCTCCAAAGTGGAAAGGGGAGCGGCGGCTTCGACCGAACGATTGAAAACGGAAGTTTGCGGCAGTATGCTGCGCGAAGGGCTCTGCTTGGTCCCGACGACCTCCACCTCGTCTATTCGGGTATTGCCGAATACGAATACGGTGTCGGTCTGCGCGGCAGCCTCTTCGGCCGCAAGCACGAGAATCGACATTCCGATTGCGAGTACGCCGATGGTTACTTGGCGATGGAGGCTGGCGAACACTGCATAGTTCTTGCGCAACCAACGCTTGAAGCAAGGAATCGGTTTCCCTTTAATCGGTTGTTTTTTCATCGTTGAAAACGAATTAAATTGGTTGATAAAAAGTTGATTATCGGTTATCGCGGAGAATTCGATGCAAAAATTCTCCCGTGTAACTTCGTTTGCATTCGGCGATGTCTGTCGGTGTTCCGACAGCGATTATCTCGCCACCCGCATCGCCTCCGTCGGGTCCTATGTCGATGATGTGGTCGGCAACCTTTATCACGTCGAGATTATGCTCGATGACGATGACGGTATTGCCTTTGTCGGCCAATTTGTTCAATACGCCGAGCAGCAGCCGTATGTCCTCGAAATGCAGACCGGTCGTCGGCTCGTCCAAAACGTACAGCGTTCGTCCCGTGTCGCGTTTGGAGAGTTCGGACGACAATTTTATCCGCTGGCTTTCGCCACCTGAAAGGGTGGTGCACGGTTGCCCGAGCGTCAGATAGCCCAGACCTACATCCTGAATGGCTTTGAGTTTGGAGTATATCGCCGGAATAGGCTCGAAAAACTCTACGGCCATATTGACGGTCATATTCAGTATGTCGTTTATGTTCTTGCCCTTATAGCGCACTTCGAGCGTCTCGTGGTTGTAACGATTGCCGTCGCATGCTTTGCAGCGGACATAGACGTCGGGCAGAAAATTCATCTCTATTGTCTGTACTCCCGCACCCTTGCACTCTTCGCATCGGCCTCCCTTGACATTGAACGAGAATCGTCCCGCTTTGAAACCGCGAATTTGGGCGTCGGGCGTCTGCTCGAAGAGTTTGCGGATGTCGGAGAATACGTTGGAGTATGTCGCTGGATTGCTTCGTGGCGAACGGCCTATCGGGGATTGATCCACAACGACGAGTTTGTCTATATGCTCGATGCCTTCGATGCTGTCGTATGCAAGCGGTTGTTTGCCTGAACGATAGAGTTCGTGTGCGATTATCGGCACGAGCGTTTCGTTTATCAGCGTCGATTTGCCCGAGCCGCTTACGCCCGTGATGCAGATGAATTTGCCGAGCGGAAAGGCGACGTCGATGTTTTTTAGATTATTGCCTCGCGCTCCTCGTAGAACTATCTCGTTGCCGTTGCCCGTGCGTGGCGTTTGCGGTATCTCGATACGACGGCGGCCGACGAGGTAATCGGCTGTGATGCCGTTCGATTTGAGAATGTCGGCGAATGAGCCTGTCGCAACGACATGGCCGCCCAAACGTCCCGCTTTCGGCCCGACATCGACGATGAAATCGGCGGCACGCATCATATCCTCGTCGTGTTCTACCACTATGACCGAGTTGCCCGCATCGCGCAACTCTTTGAGCGTGTCGATAAGCCGTCGGTTGTCGCGTTGATGCAGGCCGATGCTCGGCTCGTCCAATATGTAGAGGACATTGACGAGTTTCGAGCCTATCTGTGTGGCGAGGCGTATGCGCTGGCTCTCGCCGCCCGACAACGTGCGTGCGGCACGGTTTAACGAGAGGTAGCCCAAACCTACATCGACCAAAAAGCGCAATCGTTCGCGAATCTCCTTGACAATATCCTGCGCAATAGCCCATTCGCGATTGTTCATCAGCGGGCGGATGCCTTCAATCCATTCGGCAAATGCACTAATCGACATTGCCGAGATGTCGGCTATGTTTTTGTCGCCTATGCGGAAATTCAACGCCTCCTCCCGCAGTCGGGTGCCTCCGCATAGCGAACATTTGCGGTAAACGACGAATTGCGACCGCCATTTTTCGCCTCGACGCGAATGCTCGTCGTCCTCTTCGAGCGTCTCGTTGATGTACTCGGCAATGCCTTCCCATTGGCGCATCTGCATACCACGCTGGTAGGAGAAATCGTTGAGATTGACTGTTACAGGCTCGGGGTCGCCGTATAAAATGGCATTGATGCCGTCGGCCGATATTGTGCCGACAGGGTCGTCCAAAGTGAATTTGTAGCGTCTGCCCAACGCCTCGATTATGGTAAAAAGCAGGTTTGTGCGTGCTTTGCCGAGCGGTGCAATGCCTCCGTCGCGGATGGAGAGCCGTTCGTCGGGTATTATTCGGTGCGTATCGAATACCGCCTCTTCGCCCAATCCGTTGCATCGAGGACATGCCCCTTTGGGCGAGTTGAACGAAAAGGTGTTCGGCTCGGGGTCCTCGAATGCCACGCCCGTAGTGGGACACATCAAATGGCGCGAGTAGTAGCGCAACGACCCCGAATCGTAGTCGTGCAGTGCCATTGTCCCTTTGCCTTGCCGCATCGCCTCTTTGAGCGAGGTCATAAGCCGTTCGCGCGAATGTTCGCCTGCCGTCAGACGGTCGATTACGAGTTCGATGGAGTGGGTTTTGTAGCGGTCGAGCCGTTCGCCTGCACCGAAATCGCGGATTTCGCCGTCGATGCGGGCATAGATGTAACCGCGTTTGGCAAGCGACTCGAACAGGTCGCGGTAGTGGCCTTTTCGACTTTTGACTATCGGAGCGAGCAACGCCACCTTGCGGTCGGAGTAGTCGCGGATTATGAGGTCGCAAATCTGCTCGTCGGTGTAGTGCGTCATCGGCTCGCCCGTCTCCGGCGAATATGCACGCGAGGCGCGAGCAAAAAGCAGACGCAGAAAATCGTTGATTTCGGTTACCGTGCCGACGGTCGAACGCGGATTTTTGTTGGTGGTCTTTTGCTCGATGGCGACCACGGGACTCAATCCCGTTATTTTGTCCACGTCGGGACGCTCCATCGAGCCGATAAACTGTCGCGCATACGCCGAAAATGTCTCCATATAGCGGCGTTGTCCTTCGGCATAGAGGGTATCGAACGCCAACGACGACTTGCCCGACCCCGATAAACCGGTGATTACGACAAGCCTGTTGCGCGGAATTTCGAGGTCGATGTTTTTGAGGTTGTGCACTCGCGCCCCCGTGATTTTTATGCTATCCTCCATGCTGCGACAGATTATCCCGCAAATATACGAAATATTTTCGGTATATGCACGGGAATACGACAGAGCGATTAGTGGTTGTCGGAGCTACTAAAACAAAGGACAAACAAACGGCACATTCGGCAAAAACGGATTTTTCGCTGTCGTGCAGAATGCCGGAGTAAGTATATAAAATTTGCGGGGCAATCGCCCCGCAAATTCTTAATCGCTATCCAACTAATTACTAGCCACTAATCACTAATCACTAGCCACTTAAATAAAGCGGCAGCCCGATTTAGAAATCGTAACCGACAATTTTGGAGGCGTATTTGCTCCAACCGCTCGCCGTCTTATATGTATTTACCGATTCTGTCGGTACATATATTGTTGCTGTACTGATTAGTGCGTTGTTCCCCAAAGACGGCGGCGTGGTCGGTCTGCAATAGATGCTTGTCAGTGAACTGCATTTGAAGAATGTCTGCTTGCCGATTGATGTAATGCAGGCAGGAAGAGTTAC
>JBJEGV010000021.1:0-11099 GCA_051875395.1 Alistipes sp.
CCTGCCGCTAGCGTTCATCCTGAGCCAGGATCAAACTCTCCATTGTAATAAAATTTTGAATATAAATCGTAGCTCTAATCTCAAAGGTATTGTTTGAAATCTTCTCCTAAGAGAAGGAAAAACTGTTTAGCTGCTCAAAAACCTCAAAGAACGTAATATCATTTTCGGGACAAAGCCCTCAAATTCTCAATTTGCGACTCTCCGTTTTCCGAAGCGGAAAGTGGTGCAAAGATAAGCACTATTTCCGAAACCGTCAAATCTTTTTCAAAATATTTTATAAAATATTTTTTGAAAGAACCGCGTCGCTTTCAGCACCATTTTTTGGATGAAAGCGGGTGCAAATATATGGCAAGTTTTCGGAACCGCCAAATTATTCGACGATAAAAATCGAAAAAAGTTAAGAACCTGCATTTGTCGCTCTCTACCCTCGTCAAAGAGGTGAAAGCGGGTGCAAAGTAACGGCAATAAAACGACATCTGCAAATTTTCTTACAACTATTTCCCGTGTTTTTTCGGGTGGTTTTTGCAGACAGTTATGTTTCAGAGCATTGTCCGAAAATCTTTTTTCGGTTTTTCGTCTTTTCCGAAGGCGGAGGCGATGCCGAATGGCGCATGCGGAGTCGAACGGAGAGCCGCAAGCGGCAAGCCGACATGCAAAACAAAAGCATCACGGGCTTGGATTATCGACAGAAATCGGCTATCTTTGGGACACACGACAACAATTACGAACTACTTTTGTGCCATCGGTTTTGATTCGGTCATGAAAAACGTATTGAATTATATTATATATATAGGTATATTGCTTGCAAGCGGCGGGTGTGCGGCAGACGAAAACGGATTGCGCAACGGCGATTTGATATTCGAAGCGGTCGGCAACAGTGCAGCGGCAAAGGCGATAGATGCGGCGACTGCCCGAGAGAGCGGCGAAAGTTTTGCGCATGTGGCAATAATCGAAGTGGCAACAGAGGGGGTTTACGTCATCGAGGCTGCTTCGGAGAGCGGTGTGCAAAGAATAACGTTAGCCGAGTTTCTTGACACGGCAACGCACGACGAAGCGGGAAACCCTGCGGTTGTCGTCATGCGGCTCAAACGCAGATACGACACCGCAACATTCATAGCCAATGCAAAACGACATATAGGCGAGCCTTACGACCACTGTTTCATGCCCGACAACGGACGGATGTATTGCAGTGAACTCGTCTATGAAAGTTACCGCGACGAGAGCGGCAAGCCGATATTCACAGCCCGACCGATGAATTTCCGTGCTGCAGACGGGTCGATGCCGGCATATTGGGTCGAACTGTTCGCAACACTCGGAGAGCCTGTGCCGCAAGGGGTGCTCGGCACCAATCCGAACGACATGGCGCATGAGCCGATTCTCGAACGGTTGCCCGACGATGTGTGGAAACGATAAAGAGGTTGTGTCAAAATTGATATTTTATCCCAATTCCAACAACTGCGCCCGACGACGAAGGTAACACAGCAGTTTGCTTATTTTAACCCGCCGTCTTTCGGGTATGCAATAATAAGGTGTGTAAGAATCGGTAAAATGCAAGGCTTCGAGAAGGAGGGCGACAGGAGTTTGCTCGGTGCAAATGACTGAACCCGAGTTCGAGGATAACACAGCAGTTTGCTTATTTTAACCCGCCGACTTTCGGGTGTGCAATAATAAGGTGTGTAAGAATCGGTAAAATGCAAGGCTTCGAGAAGGAGGGCGACAGGAGTTTGCTCGGTGCAAATGACTGAACCCGAGTTCGAGGATAACGCCGCAGTTTGCCGATTATTACACACCGCCTCTATCGCGGAACTATTTATTCCATCGGCCTCACACGCACCTCGCACACTCCTTCGAGTTCGCGCACGAGACGGTCGATGTCTGTCTTCTCCTCGACCTGTCCGTAGTGGTACGGGTAAAATATCTTCGGCCGAATAGCCCCGACGGCACGCACAGCCTGCTCAACCGTCATGGTATATGGTTGGTTTACCGGCAAGAACGCTATATCGATGTCGTGCAGAGCCAACACATCGTCGTTATCCTCCGTATCGCCCGACACATAGAGCGTAGTACCGCCCATAGTAAGAATATAACCGCAATCCTCGCGCTCTTTCGGATGGAATTGGGTATGGCCGTCGGTGATATTATAGGCAGGAACCGCTTTGACCGACAATCCGTCGAACGGAACGGCCGTATCGCCCGGCAGCATCGTCGTACAATCATGTTCGAAAGCCTCGGCTGTCGTCTTGTCGCAAATTATCTCGCAGTTTTTGCCGCGCAAAGTCTCGACGGTCGGCAACTCGAAATGGTCGTAATGCGAATGGGTAATCATTATCGCATCCGCCTTCGGCAGTCTCGCCCAATCGATATTCTCCCCTACGGGGTCGATGTAGATGCGGATATCGTGCCAATCGATGGCGAGCGACGCATGTTGGAAGAAGGTAACGGTTATCGGCGAGCCGTCGGCAGCCGTAATCGTATCCTGCGGATAGGCAGGTGCGCTCTTTTTGGCACATCCGAAAATCGAAAAAAGCGACATAAGTATAAGAATTTTACGCAGTATCATAGTACAAATATAACAAAATTCCCGATTTCCAAAGGCGGAAAACCGAGAATAAACCAAAAAACAGCCATGCCGGCTCTTACAACAGCCCGTGTCCGAGAAAACTGAAATGGTCGGAACCCGCAATTATCAAATGGTCGAGCAGCCGAATATCGAACAATGCGGCAGCCTCGCGGATTTTACGGGTAAGAGCAATATCGGCTTCGCTCGGTTCGGCACTACCCGACGGATGGTTATGCACGAGGACGATTTGCGTCGCAAGCAGTTCTAACGCACGTTTTATTATCAGCCTGTTATCGACGATTGTGGCCTGTACACCGCCTTGACTGACACGTTGCCGTTCGATGATTTTATTGGAGTTGGTAAGATACAGCACCCAGCACTCCTCGTGGGAAAGGCCATCCGTAACGGGACGGAACAGACGGACTATATCGTCGCTCGAAGCAACCGTATCGGCGATTGAGGTTTGCGCTGCGGCAAGTCGGCGACCGAGTTCGGCAGAACAGACAATCTTCTCGGCACGTTGCAGGCCGAGTCCCTCGAACATTCGCAATCGGGGCAAATCCATACGCATCAGTGCCGTAAGCGACCCGCATTCGGCAACGATTCGTTCCGCCAAAGTCTTGTCCTCGATAATCACGGCAAGCAGTTCGGCATCGGTCAATTCGCCGACACCGCGCACGGCTATCTTTTCGCGGATGGATTTCATGGTCTGTACTATTTGCTCATGCGGTCGATTTTGTCGAGCAATCGTGCGCACATCTCATCGCTGACCTCACGCGCAACCGATTCGGCCGCAAGTTGCTCGGCCTCCTTTTTGGATGCGCCCATGCCATGCCCCACCTCGATACCGTCCACAAACACGACGCAAGCGAAAGATTGTGCGCCGGGTTTGCCGCCATCGCTCTTGGTGCGGAAGTGGATGGTGTGATGATTCTTCTGTCCCCACTCTATCAGGCGGCTTTTGAAATCGGTCTCCGACTCGTCCACCTCCTCTATCGAGGCATGATTCGGATAAATATCGTTGATAAGCAGACGATTGACGAAATTATAACCTTGGTCCAGATAGATTGCGCCCATCATCGCCTCAAACGCATCGCCGAACATGTGTTTCTGTGCGAGATTGCCCACTGAACGGCAAATCAAACACTTGTCCAGCCCTATCTCGCTTGCGATGGCGTTGAGCGACTGACGCGACACGAGTTTGGAGCGCAATTTGGTAAGTTCGCCCTCCTGATATTCGGGGAACTCGATGAAAAGATAGTCCGAGGTAATGCTCTCTATAACCGCATCGCCCAAAAATTCGAGCCGCTCGTTGTTGATGCTGTGGCCGTCTATCGACACGGATGCGGAACGATGGATAAGCGCGAGTTTGTACAATTCGACGTTATGCGGCAAAAAACCGAACATATCGTCAATCATACGATAATATAATTTATCGCGTCCGAAATTGCGTTTTATCGGACGAAGCAAAAAATCGAACACTGTTGCAGATTGGTTTACAACTTCCGGAAGACGATGGTCGAGTTATGACCTCCAAAACCGAAGGTGTTGCTCATGGCAACATTGACTTCGCGCTTTTGAGCCTTTCCGAGAGTCAAATTCAACTTTTTATCGATTGCAGGGTCGAGATTCTCCACATTTATCGTCGGAGGAATCACTCCGTGCGTAATTGCAAAGACGCATGCAAGCGCCTCAACGGCAGCGGTCGCTCCGAGCAAATGTCCCGTCATCGACTTGGTGGAGGATATGTTCATCTTGTAGGCATGGTCGCCGAACAGAGCCTGCACGGCCGTAATCTCGGCAAGGTCGCCAATAGGCGTCGATGTACCATGGGTATTGAGATAGTCCACGTCCTCAATCGTAAGGTCGGCATCCTCCAACGCATTCCGCATCGAGATAACGGCACCTTTGCCTTCGGGATGCGGTGCGGTTATATGGTAGGCATCCGCCGACATTCCGCCGCCTGCAACCTCGCAATATATTTTGGCACCGCGAGACTTGGCATGTTCGTACTCCTCGAAGACCAACGCACCCGCACCTTCGGCAATGACAAAACCGTCGCGCTCCGAATCGAACGGACGCGAGGCGTGTTGCGGGTCGTCGTTACGGGTCGAAAGAGCCTGCATGGAACTGAATCCTCCCACCGACGGAATAATGATGGGAGCCTCCGAGCCACCGGTTACAATCATATCCGCCTTACCCCAACGAACGAGGTTGAAGGCGTCTATCATTGCATTGTTGGACGATGCGCACGCCGATACGACGCTGTAATTCGGTCCCATAAAGCCATACTTTATGGAGATGTGGCCTGCCGCAAGGTCCTGAATCATTTTAGGTACGAAAAATGGGCTGAACCGAGGTATTCCGTTACCTTCGGCCCAACCCATCACTTCATCATAGAATGTCTGCATTCCGCCGACGCCCGAACTCCAAACCACGCCTATACGCTCGCGATTCGCAGTCGCAAGGTCGATAGCACAATCCTTTACAGCCTGCTCGGCAGCCACAAGTGCATACTGAGCGAACAAATCGTACTTACGAACCTCTTTGCGGTCGAAATGCTCCGTCCAATCGTAGTTTTTTACCTCGCACGCAATACGGGATTTGAAATTGGTCGCATCGAAACGAGTGATAGGACCTCCTCCGCTGACTCCGTTTTCGAGATTTTGGAAATAGTCGTTTACGTTGTTGCCAAGAGGGTTGATTGTGCCTATACCTGTTATTACTACTCGTCGTTGCTGTTTCATTCTTCGTCGTATTGGTGAGAAATTTGCCGGCAAAACGCCGATTGCATTCTAATTGTCGAAATATTTATTTCTTGTGCTCTTCGATGTACTTGACTGCGTCGCCTACGGTTGCAATCTTCTCGACATCCTCATCAGGAATCTGAATGTCGAAAGCCTTCTCCAACTCCATAATCAACTCCACCGTATCCAAAGAGTCTGCCCCAAGGTGTGCAGTAAAACTTGCTTCCGGAACAACTTCCGACTCTTTAACGCCCAACTTGTCAACGATAATCTTGACAACCTTTTCTTGAATTTCTGACATAACTTTCAAATTTTGGTTAAACTTTTTGTATGTTTTTAGTTTACAGTAGTTTTCTCGCTACAAACCCGTTTCGACCGAATATACCCGCACGTATAAAGCAGGGTTATTTTCCGAAACAATACCGCGCAAAAATAACACTTTTTTATTATCTTTGGCATAATAAAGTAAATAATTTACAATAGAGTTATCGATACAACGCCGTAAACATTTCATTATCAAAACTATAAAAAATCTATGAAATTATTGTTGATTTCCAACTCCACCAATGCGGGCGAAGAGTACCTCAAATATCCCATCCGGCAGATAGGCGAACATCTGTCGGGAGTGCGCGAAATAGTGTTCGTGCCATACGCCGCCGTAACATTCTCTTATGCCGAATACGAGCGCAAGGTACAACGGCGATTCGACGACATCGGCGTGAAAGTACGCTCGATACATCGCGAAAAGAATCCGCTCAAAGCAATCCGCGAAGCCGAAGCGATATGCGTGGGAGGAGGCAACACCTTCGCACTCGCCAAAAAGATGCAGGAGCAGGGGTTGATGAAGGCCATATTGCGCAAAATCAAAAGCGGCACGCCGTATGTCGGTTGGTCTGCCGGCAGCAACGTCTGCTGTCCGACAATCTGCACAACCAACGACATGCCGATAGTCGAGCCGCAATCATTCAAGGCCATAGGCGCGATTAAATTCCAAATCAATCCTCACTACCTCGATGCCAATCCCGCAGGACATGCGGGCGAGACTCGCGAGCAGAGAATTTTGGAGTATATCGAGGCCAATCCGCGACGCTATGTCGCAGGATTGCGCGAAGGGTGCATGCTTCGTTACGCAGACGGCAGACTGACGCTCATCGGCGAGCGTCCGATGCGTATTTTCAAAAAGGGCATGGCTCCGCGCGAGGTAACCGCAGCCGACGACCTGTCGTTCCTGCTATAATATATATAAGGTAAGAGAGATGACCGACAAGCAAGAGTGCGGTGCCGCAGGCGAACGGGCGGCAGTGGATTGGCTGCGCCACAACGGTTTTATGATTGTCGAACAAAATTGGCGGGCGGGACGATACGAAATAGACATCATCGCCTCGCGCTGGGGGATATTGCACATTGTCGAGGTCAAAACCCGCCGAGCCGATTCGCTGACGCAACCCGAAGATGCCATAACCGAACAGAAATTCCGCTCGTTGCAACGGGCGGCATCGGCATATATCGCTCAACGCAGGTTGAAAAACGAATTGCAGTTCGATTTGATGGCCGTCGAAATGCTGTCGGACGGCAGTCTGAATGTGAGATTCATCGAGAATGCGATGCAATGCGCTTGGTAATTTTGGATTTACAACAAAAAAAAGTACCTTTGCACCGTTTCTCAACATTCCGCAAGTTTTGATGTGGCTTTATAATATAGGAATAACGCTGTACGAGTTGTCTATCAGGATTGCCTCGCTCTGGTATCCGAAGGCGAAATATTGGTACGAAGGGCGCAAAAACCTCTTCGACCGTATGTCCGATGCCATCGATGCAGGCGACCGTATAATATGGATACACGTGGCATCGCTCGGCGAATTCGAGCAGGGTCGCCCGATTATCGAAAGAATCCGCAAAGACAAACCCGAATACAAAATCCTCGTAACCTTCTTCTCACCTTCGGGCTACGAAATCCGCAAAAACTACGCAGGAGCCGACTATATATTCTATCTGCCATCAGACCTGCCCTCCAATGCCAAACGCTTCCTCGACATAATAAAGCCCGAAATCGCGATTTTCGTCAAATACGAATTTTGGCTCAATATGCTCGGCGAATTGCGTCGTCGCAACATCCGTTCCTATATCGTTTCGGCCATATTCCGCCGCAATTCGGTATTTTTCCGTCCTTACGGCGAGATGTGGCGCACAGCCCTCGAAACCTTCGACACGATTTTCGTACAGAACGACGAATCCAAGCAGTTGCTTGCCGAAATAGGCTACGACAATGTCATCGTTGCGGGCGATACCCGTTTCGACCGCGTATCGCAGATTGCCGCCAATGCCAAGAAAATCGACATCATCGAGAAGTTCAAGGCAGACAAAAGGCTCTTTGTCGCCGGCTCAACATGGGGTCCCGACGAGGCAATCCTGCAACCGCTTGTCAATGCCAATCCGGAGATAAAATTCATCATTGCACCGCACGAGATGGACGAGGGGCGTATAGCCAAAATCATCGCCGAGACCAAAGGCGTAGCAGTGCGCTATACCGAAGCCGAAGGCATCGATTTGGAGAACAAGCAGGTACTGATTTTGGATACGGTCGGATTGCTCGCTTCGGTGTACGGTTACGCCACTTGGGCATACATCGGCGGAGGTTTCGGCGTCGGAATCCACAATACGCTCGAAGCGGCCACTTTCGGATTGCCGATAGCATTCGGACCCAACTACGCCCGATTCAAGGAGGCTTGCGATTTGGTCAATCTCAAAGCGGCACAATCCGTCGATTCGTTCGAAGCGTTGCAGGCATGGTTCGAGCCGCTGCGCGACGATGCCGATACCCTTGCCGAAGCAAGCCGCACCGCAAAGGAATACACCTCCAAGCATCAGGGAGCAACAGAGATATTCGTAAAAGCTATTTTCCCGAACAAATAGAGCAGGGGCAAATCAAGGCAGGAGGCAACGCCAATCAAAGCGCATCTTTGTCTGCCGCCTGTGCAGCGATTCCCGCACCGATACCGCGACGCATAGCCACGAGCCATTCCGCTTTTGCGGGGCGCAACGTAATGCAGTAGCAGACAGCCAGCACAAACGTAAACACTCTTTTCAGCCGTTCATCGGCCAACAATGCCGCAACGTCGCCATTCGACGCGGCACGGATGTATTTGCTGCGGCCGACATCGAAACATTGTCGGTCGAACCGCTCCCGAGTCAGTTTTTCGTCAGGTATATGGTGGAATATCGCAGCGTGCGGAACATAATGCGACTTTATTCCTCCTTTGCGCAGACGTGCAAACAAATCGGTCTCCTCGCCGCCTGTCAAAGCCTTGCCGTTGCGACCCAAAGCGGGATTGAACATGCCGAAATCGGCGAATACTTCCCTTCGGAAAGCCATATTGCCACCCGCCGGCACTCGGCTTTGCGGAAATTCGCGCACACGACCGCCCAAATCTATCGGATTGGCTATCATCCGTTCCGGATACGGCGACATCCACTTCGGGCGACCGTTCTCGTAGCACGGAATCACCCCGCCACCGGCGACCAACGCCTCGGCATGCGCATCGAAAAAATCGATATATGTACTTATATATTCGGGAACCAAAGTCTCGTCGTCGTCGATTATCGCCACTATCGCGCCAGACGAGTTGCGAATGCCGCAGTTGCGGGCGTTCGACAGCCCCTGTTTCGGCTCATCGACCATTCGCAAATTGAATCGCCGATGCGTGTCGGCAAAAACGGCAAAATCCGCAGCAGTCGAATCTGTCGAGTTGTTGTTCACCACCACGCACTCCCACTCTTCGGGCGAGGCATTCTGGCGCACCACCGATTCCAATGTCCGCATAAGCGACCGCGAACGATTGTATGTTGCGATTATCAGCGACAATTTCATACGACAAATTTACGAAATTTTAACGGCTTCCGCCATAAATTTACTATCTTTGTTCAACCAAAAACCTAAAAACCATGAAAAGATTTACTTTGTGTGCGATGCTCGTAATCATCGGAGTATCGTTCGCTTTGGCACAACCGAAACAGAGCCTCGTAACCGTCGAGGTACAGCCCGACCATGCCGATTGGCTCTATTCCTGCGGCGAGAAACCGCAATTTGCCGTCGCAGTAAAGAATCACAGTGCGGTGGAGAACGTGAAGATTCGCTACGAAATCTCCGAGGATATGCTCGCACCGCTCAAAAAGGGCGAGATGACCCTCAAAGACGGCACAACCGTTCTGACAGGCTACACGATGAAAAAACCAGGTTTTCTGCGTTGCCGCGTATGGGCGACCGTCGATGGCAAAAAATATGAAGAGTGCGCCACGGCAGGATTCGACATCGACCGCATCGAGCCTAAAACCGTTATGCCCGACGATTTCAAGGAGTTTTGGGCAAAGGCCATTGCCGACAATCAAAAAATCGACATGCTGCCTCAACTGACGCTCGTACCCGAGAAATGCACTCCGAAGGTCAATGTATATTCGGCAAGTTTCCAAAGTTTCCGCAAAGGGTCGCGCATATTCGGCACGCTCTGCGTTCCCGCAAAGATTGAGGGCAAATGTCCCGCGATTCTGATTGTGCCGGGTGCAGGTTGCCGTTCGCGCAAAGGCTTCTATACCGAAGCGGAGAAGGGATTTGTAACCTTCGAAATCGGCATTCACGGCATCCCGACCACACTGCCCGACGAATCGATTTACACCAATCTGAAAAACGGCTCGCTGCTCGACTATCCGTTGGCGGGAATCGACGACAAGGACAACTACTACTATAAACGCGTATTCGTCGGTTGCGCACGCGCCATCGATTTCCTTGCTTCGCTCGACTTCGTCGATGCCGACCACATCGGCGTTACGGGCGGCAGTCAAGGAGGTGCGCTGACCATCACAACCGCCTACCTCAACCCGAAAGTCAAGTGTGCAGCGGCATTCTACCCTGCCATGTGCGACCTCACAGGCTATCTGTACGACCAAGGCAATGCTTGGCCATACATATTCAAAAACAAGAAATTGGCGACTGCCGAGCGGCTCGAAACGGTAAAATACTACGATGTCGTGAATTTCGCGCGCTTGCTGACGGTACCCGTATTCATGTCGTTCGGATATAACGACATGACCGTCTGCCCGACCTCGACCGTCGGAGCATACAACTCCATCACCGCACCGAAGAGCCTTATGGTGGTGCCTCAATCGCGCCACTACACCTATCCGGAGCAACTGTCGGCTCGTTCTAAATGGATTATGGAGAATGTCAGAAAGTAGCGGCGAACAATCGGTACGATAAATAAAAAGTGCGGAATTCCCGCACTTTTTATTTGCCGTATAAACGCCGTCATTTTCAACCGTTTCTCACTTTTGCGCACAAATATTTACGCACAAAGTTTGGAGTTGCCGTTTTTTTGCACTATATTTGCACTCACAAAAGCGAAAACCTTTTACCGATAGGTTTAACGATACATCGCGGGATGGAGCAGTTGGTAGCTCGTCGGGCTCATAACCCGAAGGTCGTGTGGTTCGAGTCCCACTCCCGCTACTTGGCAGGACAAGTCGAAAGATTTGTCCTGTCTTTTTTTATGTTGCAAATCGCGCATCCCGATATTTTTTTGGGTCAGAACAATCATTTTGAAAAATCTTTATTATCTTTGCAGCCACAATGAAGAGCATTAAAAATACCCTGTTCGCTAACCTGCCGAAAAATTTCGGGGGGGGGATTTTGCGGTCTCTTATTTAATCATAATCAACATTTTAAGCCCGATTTTCCGACGATTTTGCAATCGCCGGCGATTTTTGTTGCATCCGCTGCCGATGCCGTTTTAGCGACCCTG
>JBJEGV010000022.1:0-2607 GCA_051875395.1 Alistipes sp.
GCCGCCAACAATGTGCCATCGGCATAATCGGCCGTAGGCGGCGCCAACGTGCCTTTGGTTACCGTAAACACTTCGCACAACGTATCGCTATTCAGATAGTTATCTTTGGTTGCATAGGCGTACACGGTACATGCTTCGTTGATGGCAATGTCGCGTACCAATCCAGAGGTCGATTCTTGCCATGTACCCTCATTTACCCGGTAATGCAATATGGCACCGGAGGTAGCACAATTTATGCTTATTGTCGTGCCGGGTGCTACAGCCCGTTCGTCGCCCGAAGTAATTTCCGGTTTGAGTACTTTAGCCGTGGTATAGGTCATCGTAATAGTGTCGCTATTCATTAAACCGTCGCATGCCGTATAGGCAGCAACAGAATAGACATCATCAACTACCGTAATCGAAGCCGACGCGCCGGTGGCTGTGACAAAATCGGAACCATTGATACTATAATGCACCACCGCTGCCTCGTTAGTGCACGAAATAGTTACAACATCGTCAAGATAAAGCGTAGAACCATCAGGTTTATCAAATGTAGGTGCATTGACCGTCGGCAAGCGGTAAAGCGCCACAGCCGTATAACTATCGCTCATACCATCTTTGACGGCATAAGCACGCACTTCCGTTTTACCATTCACCACGATAGGCGAGGTATAAATCTGCGGTACACTGCCATTGACACTATAATAGATAATAGCATCGTCGGTAGCACACGACAGCGTTACCTGCGTACCGGCACTTACCTGCCCGCCCGATTGCGAAAATGCAGGCAAAGCCACTTGCGGCATATCTGCCACAACAGCATTTACATCGTCCACATAAATACTTGTACCTGAAGCCTTTAGTTGAACACGTATAAACTCGCTTTTCGCAGCATCGGGCAACGCAATCTGAAAACGTTTCATACTATTCGACACAAATTCGGTTTTTTCGATAGTACGCAACACTGTCCATTCGGACGAAGCCTGCCATACCGAATCGCCATTCTCGAAACAATATGTACCAGTTTGATACGAAAGCGTCAGCGTGTGATTCGACGCATTATTGGCATAAAGCGACAGCGCTTTCGGATAGCGATAGACTTCGGTAACGACAATGTCGTTGAAACGGTAATAGGGATTATTCGACTTGGAAACGCCACGCGCCGTATTGTATAGTGCTTGCGTTCCCTCCCAGCGTGCGGCATCGGAGCAGTCGTTTGTTACCAACTGTCCTTTGGCGGTAGTGATAGTCCAAGAGGCTTCGTCGCTGATGCCATCGGCTTCGGTAACGGCTATGGCACGCACGGTAGTAGTGGCATCGAGTGGCAAGGTTACCACTGCCCCAGATGTCGAAGATATTGTTGGTGGCGTACCGTCGGTAGTATAGTAGAACACAGCGCCGGCGCTTGTCGAAGCCAACTGCGCCGATAGTGGTTTTTCGGCATAATAGACGGTATCGTTATCGATACCAACGGCAAATTCGCTGTCGGTATCATCGGCAATGGCTAACGTAGGCATGTCGGTACGGCCGTTGTACGATGTCCATTGTACATTGTAGAGGTAAAACGTAGCTGTTTCGTCGGTTACGGTTTCGAGTGCTGTGATACACAATGTCGATACTCCAACTTGTTTCACCGTATCGCGAAACGTGTAACTATTGGTCATACTCGGCACATTCAGTGTTACATCTTTCGAATAGTCGCCCACGGTTACGCGAAATGTGCGCAGACCATAACCTGTGCCGGCTTTGGCACCCTTCACTTGGAACGACACGATGCCGACGCCTTGTGCCGTTTGTTCGTCGGTGAGGTTACCCGACAAGCCGTTACCGGTTACACCGGCACTGATAGTCAACGCTTTGAAAGCGCCGACTTCGGTGTCGCAAGCGCCGACCGCCGTCCATTGCAAGCCATTATCGCCCGTGAACGTTTGCGTGTCGGTCAATTCGTATTTGGTGCCGGCATTCGCCAGCGACTCGGACCCTTCGGCAAGCAGGAACATCGTGCCATTCAGCACAAGTGTACACAATATAACAATACGTTTACGCATTATTTTTGTTGTTTTAGTTTATTCGATTTATGTTGTATAAAACAGTAATTCACAAACAAATAGACCACAGCACACGCTACCCACGCCCAACTATCGGAGAGTGGCACTTGGTTACCCGGGTCGCCGGTATCGCCCTCAAGACCACCACCGGCCACACGCGGACGAATGGTTGCTCCGGGGCGCGTGTCGGCAAAAGGTTCGGAGATGACGCCACCACCCACCGACACTTCGGTTTTGCTGCCGGCTGCCATGCGCGATGCTTGTCCCATAGCCATCATGGCACCACCGCCTCCGCCACCCGAAGTGGCTGCAACCGACGAGGTGCGTCCGGCAAACGTGCCTTGCGCCAGCGACGACGATGTGCCTACAGGTGTAGCAACAGCCACCGCAGACCTACTCGCCGTAACGGGCGCCACCGACGAGCGCGACACAGCCGACACTGTCGGCATAGCAGAACTACCACCGCCGGATGTACGGCTCGACACGACAGTGCCACGACTCGATGTAGGCGACAAACGCGGTACCTCGGCGGACGATAACGCATACGACGACACCGACACACCGCCCGGCACCTGAATTT
>JBJEGV010000023.1:0-2565 GCA_051875395.1 Alistipes sp.
CACTAGCCACTAGCCACTAGCCACTAGCCACTAGCCACTAGCCACTAGCCACTAAAAAAACACCATGCAATCCAAAATCAACAAACTGCTGTCGGTTATTGTGCATCCCGAGACGGGGGTGGACATCGTAAGCGGCCACAATGTGGAGAACGTGTCTGCCGACGACGACAAAATCGTCGTGGCATTGCGTTTTGCCAAGCGGCACGACCCCTTTGCTCTGAAAATCAAATCGCGCGTCGAGCAGGCTCTCGCGGAGGCTTTTCCCGAACATGAAATTACCGTGTTCGTCAAGGAGGGCGAGGCTCCTGCCCGCAACAAGGCGCAGGAGGCCATAGAGGAGTTGCATGCCAACACCTCGACCACCGACATAGGCAAGGTAATAGCCATAGCCTCGGGCAAGGGCGGTGTGGGAAAATCGACCGTTACTGCCAATCTAGCACTCGCGCTGCGCAACATGGGTTACAGCGTCGGGGTACTCGATGCCGACATTTACGGACCTTCGCAAGCCAAAATGTTCGGTGCAGAGGATTATCTGCCCGATGCCGTGCAGCAGGAGGGACGAGAATATATAGTGCCGGCAGAGCGGATGGGCGTAAAAGTGATGTCGATAGCGATGTTCATCCGACCGACCGATGCTCTGTTGTGGCGCGGCACCATGGCCAACAGCGCATTGCGACAACTCGTGCATCAGACGCTGTGGGGCAGGTTGGATTATCTGCTTATCGATTTGCCACCCGGTACGGGCGACATACATCTGTCCATAATCAACGAACTGCATATCGACGGCGCGGTCATCGTCTCGACGCCCCAGCAGGTTGCCGTGGCGGATGTGGTCAGAGGCGTGGAGATGTTCCGCAATCCGAATGTCGGCATTCCCGTACTCGGCATCATCGAAAACATGGCTTGGTTTACGCCGAAGGAGTTGCCCGACAACCGTTATTACATATTCGGTCGCGGAGGTGCTGCGCGTTATGCCGCCGAAGCGGGTGTGGAGGTATTGGGCGAAATACCGATTGTACAGTCGATTATGCAGGGAAGCGACGACGGAGTGCCTGCTGTCGCGACCGATTCGGAGGTGGAAAAACACTACCGCGAGGCTGCTTTGAAAATTATCGAAGGTTGTTCAAATCATTGTTAAAAACATTGTCGATAAGTGTTGAAAACTCCGCAAAGGCTGTTGAAAACATTTTGCGACAATGTCGAAAAGAACCGCAAAACCGCAACAGAGGAGAATTTGTCAAAAGTTTTCATCACTTTTTTACGGCTGTTCGGACGGTGCATGTTGAAAACAAACGGTGTCGAAATTTGTAACAACTTTATAAACATTCGTTGATAACTCCCCGAAATCGGCAGATGAATGCGCTCGTCGGGAGAGTGCCAATCAACAACGGTTGTGTAAAAAATTTACAACGAAAAGTTACCGACAATTTCAACAGCATTTATTATTTTTGTTTTGAATTTATATTTAATAAAAGAATAATAAAAACAAAAAAATGGGCGACACTCTCGTTTCCCGCATAGCGGAATTGAAAAGGCGCAAAAACGCCGTCATTCTGGCTCACTACTATACCACGCCGGATGTTCAGGCCGTGGCGGATTTTCTCGGCGATTCGCTTGCGTTGTCGGTCAAGGCACGCGAGACGGATGCGGACATCATAGTATTTGCAGGCGTGCATTTTATGGCGGAGACCGCCAAGGTGCTGTGTCCCGACAAGAAGGTGCTTATTCCGAATCCCGAAGCGGGATGTTCGCTCGCAGCCTCGTGCGATGCAGCCGATTTCGCCCGTTTTAAGGCGAAATATCCGTCGCACAAGGTCGTTTCGTATGTGAACACCTCCGTCGGCGTAAAGGCTCTTACGGACATCTGTTGCACCTCCTCGAACGCCTTGCAGGTGGTTGAGAGCATTCCGCGCGAACAACCCGTTATTTTCGCGCCCGACCGCAATCTCGGCGCGTATATCCAAAAACTTACGGGTCGCGACAATATGGTGCTGTGGGACGGAGCGTGCCATGTCCACGAGGAGTTCTCGTTGGAGAAAATTTTGGAGTTGCGCCGTTCGCATCCCGAAGCCCGAATAGTGGTGCATCCCGAATGCAAGGCTTATATAGCGGCCGTGGCGGATTATGTCGGCTCGACAGCGGGTATATTGGAGTATTGCGGTCGAAGCGAAGCACGCGAATTTATCGTCGTTACCGAAGCCGGCATATTGGCGGAGATGAAGCGTCGCTACCCCGACAAAACATTCATTCCCGCACCTCCCGTCGATTCGACATGCGGCTGCAACGAATGCCGCTATATGAAGATGGTAACTCTCGATAATATCTGCGCGGCACTCGAAAACGAAGCACCCGAAATCATCCTCGACGAACAGGTGCGCAAAGCCGCCGAACGGTCGATTGTGAATATGATAAAGGTTAAGTGATTAGTGGCTAGTGGCTAGTGGCTAGAAATTTTGAGTGATGAGTTTTTTGCGGGGCAGATTTGCCCCGCAAATTTTATATATCCACGCCGTCATTCTGAGCGATAGCGAAGAATCTGTTTTGGGCGGATGCGCAGTTTTTCTG
>JBJEGV010000024.1:0-48075 GCA_051875395.1 Alistipes sp.
ATCTGCCCAACCGCATTCGTAAGGGTGGGTTTCAAAGCCTTGCGTAAAGGTCTTTTTGACCTCCAAATGTGCTGCATTAAACTGTTTCATAATCCTGCGAAAGTTACTCCATTGATACGACAATCGAATCGACATAGAAGAATACGCGACGGTTGGTGTCGGCCTCGACCCAAAGCACGGGGTTGATGAGTCCGTCGATGCGATGATATTTGTCCACTGCCGTTATGGGAGCATTGGTAAGGTCGAATATGCGGTTTTGGCACTGCATCTCCACATATTCGCGGTTTTTGACATCGATTTTAAGGCGGAGATACTGCCAATTTATTTTGTCGTCGGTCTCGTTGTAAATCAGATTCTGCACTCCGTTCGGCACATCCTTGTAGCCGTCGTGGCGACCATCGGGATAACGCCGTCCGAACCACCACGGGTCTATGCCGTGCTTGCACCAATCGCCTTCGGTGCCGAATGCCCACTCCTTGTCGGTAACATCTGCCGCACTGACATATTGCCACTTGCGCATCGGCTTGCCATCGACAGCATTCAGATAGCGACAGCCGACAAAGAAACGGTTGTCGTTGTCCTGTACGTCCGAGCCTATGCCGAATGCACGAATGGAATTTTCGTGCAAACCGGGTTGAGCGCCTTCGCCATCGACCGTATCCTGCTCTGCCGTATAGGCGAACCAGCACTCTATTTGCAGATAGCGGCTGTCGGGCTTAAAGAACGACATGCGTTTTATGGCATGTCCCATCGACCCCGGTGCAGGCGGCATCGAATAGGGATTGGCAATCGGGCGCGTGGAGATTTTGAGACTGTACGTTCCGCTCATCGAACCGTGCGTTCCCGGAAAACGATATGTTGCCGAACTCAACATCACGGGCGGCCATTGGTCTTTGTTTACGATGCTCGGCGGAGTATCGAAATCGGGATGCTCCGTAAAGTTGGGCATCAGTATCATCCAACCGTTGAAACCTTTGTCGAAGATATCGTAACTCAATATGTGCGACAGCGGTTGGAAGCGGCTGTGCAGCATTATATCCTCCATGCTCATTGTATATAAGTTTTTTATGTGGTTAGTCGAAAAGTTCTATTCCCTTGTCGGTCATTACCCGTTGCAGGTGCTTTACATCCAGTTCGCGCGGCGAACAACCCTCTTTGGCACAAAGCGATGCGGCTATGCCGACAGCCTCGCCCATTGCCATACATATCGACATTACGCGGTACGATGCGTGGGCGCGATGCGTACCCGAGATGCAGCGGCCTGCCGTATAGAGATTCTCCACTTTGCGAGGCACGAAACAGCGATACGGCAAATCGTAAGGCTTGCAGTATTGTATCTTCTCCTCGGCTTGTCCCGCACCTGCGGGATTGTGAATATCGACGATAAATTCGGCCTTGTGTACGATTACGTCGTCGAATCGGCAGCCTTCCGCCAACTCCTCGGCGGTAATTATGTAATCGCCCATTACACGGCGGGTTTCGCGCACGCCTGTCGTGTCGCCGCTCGACTTGCAACGGCAATTCTCGTACCCCGGCAGATTGTTGCGCATAAAATTCATCAGCAACTCAATCTGACGACGCAACGACAGGTCGGCCTTGAAAATCGAATCCACGTCGGTAATATCCACTCCGTTCTCCTGTGTGGTGTTTACCTGCCGCTCGCCACTGTTCACGGTCGGATGCAGTCGGACTGCTGCCAAGTGTCGAGGCAGCAAGCCGTTGTCGGCACACCGCTTGCAGTAATCCAAAAACCGCTCGTCGCCCAATTTTACGTCATCGACATCGCCGATGCAGATAACGCCCTTGTGTTCGTCCACGCCGTCAATCGTAAACTCCAACGTTACGGGTTGCATCAGTCCGTCCTCGCGACCCTTCTCTATGTCGGCACCGGCGAGATACGACACTACGGCATCTCCCGTTGCATCGATGACGACCTTTGCCATAAGGGCGAAATGCCCCTCGTTGGTGGCGAGAATCAGACCGCGTACGGCATCGCCCTCCTTTATCACGTCGTAAACCGCACTTTGAAGATATACGTCTATATTCTCGTGCTCCACAAATTCGGCCAATACGAGTTTCGCTCTCTCGAAATCGTGAGCCTTGCCCGTAACGCCAATCATGTCGTTGTCGGGTACACCGAGCAGCCGCACCAATTCGTCTCGCATGGTGCCTTTGCCGACCATACCGAGTATCGGGCCGACATAACCAACCGTCAGATTGCCGCCTACCACGCCGTAACGCTCTACAAGCGCAACCTTCGACCCGTTGCGGGCTGCGGCCACAGCGGCGCAAATTCCGGCAGGTCCTGCACCTGCCACTATGACATCGTAGCAATCGCGTACCTCGATATTGCTGCTGTATTGAATAGTCTTCATTGCTAAAAGGTTTTACAATTATACAAAGGTAATAAATTTTGCATACCGTTGCACTTGTCATGCGGCAAATTGTACCCATAAAATAGTCGATTCGCCCCGCAGACGGACGATGCCGTATGCCGACAGCGTCGGGCATGGTAGCGGTGGAGTGTAAGGGTGCGAAAAATTTGTCGTCATTGTTTTGCACTTGTCGATATAAGCATTATCTTTGCGCCACGAATGTGGAAAGATTTGGACTGATTGCAACCACAATAAAAAATCGCTAAACCAGCATTTTGTTTACAACAGTCGTATCCTTCCATATTTTAATTGTTAAACTTAAAACATTAAAGTATGGGATTTTTGTTTACATCGGAATCGGTGTCGGAAGGACACCCCGATAAAGTTTCAGATCAAATTTCGGATGCCATTCTCGACGAGTTTCTGCGTCGGGACCCATCGTCGAAGGTTGCTTGCGAGACGCTTTGTACGACAGGTTTGGTCGTGGTTGCGGGCGAGGTGCGTTCGGACGCATACGTCGATATACAGCATACGGCACGGCGTGTCATCGAGCGCATAGGCTATAATCGCAGCGAGTTGCAGTTCGATGCTGCCTCGTGCGGCATACTGTCTGCCATTCACGAGCAGTCGGCGGATATAAATCGCGGAGTGGTGCGCGACAACGAGGAGGAACAGGGCGCAGGCGACCAAGGCATAATGTTCGGATACGCGACCCGAGAGACCCGCGAGTTGATGCCTGCAACGCTGATTTTGGCGCAGGTAATTCTGAAAGAGTTGGCAAACATCCGTCGCGAGGGAGCGGTGATGACCTATCTGCGTCCGGATGCAAAGAGTCAGGTAACGATAGAATACGACGACAATCGCCGTCCTATACGCGTCCATACGATAGTCGTATCGACGCAGCACGATGACGATGTCGATGCAGCACGGATTCGCGACGATGTCCGTGCGATTCTGATTCCTCGCGTGAAGGCTCGTTTGGAACGTGCCAACGATTCGCTTGCCGCGCTTATCGGCGACGACTATATCCTGCATGTCAATCCTACGGGCAAATTCGTTATCGGAGGTCCTCACGGCGACACGGGTCTTACAGGCCGCAAAATTATTGTCGATACCTATGGCGGTCGCGGTGCTCACGGAGGCGGTGCATTTTCGGGCAAGGATGCTTCGAAGGTTGATAGGTCGGCTGCATACGCCGCCCGTCATATTGCCAAAAATATGGTTGCAGCGGGTGTTGCCGACGAGATTTTGGTGCAGTTGAGTTATGCCATCGGCATAGCGCGTCCGCTCTCGATATATGTCGATACCTACGGCACCAACCATCTGTCGATAAGCGAAGGCGAGATTGCCGAGCGCATAGGTCGCTTGTTCGACCTGCGTCCTGCAAGCATAGTCCGCAAATTCGGCTTGAAGAATCCTATTTTCGAGGCTACCGCTTCGTACGGACATTTCGGCAACCGTCCTTATACCAAGGAGGTAACGTTTATCGAAAACGGTCGCGAGGTTTGCCGCGAGGTCGAATTCTTCGGTTGGGAGAAACTCGATGCCGTCGATGAGATTCGACAGGAATTCGGATTGTAGGACGGTACGTAATAATCGGCTTTCTGCTGCATTATCCTCGCAGGTTGGGAGCAGTCATAAGACATTGGGGTTTGCATCGAAAATGCAAACCCCAATGTCCTTATTTTCTGCCGCACCTACAAATCCAGCAACCCATCCGGCAGTACGAAACGAATCGTACGCTTGTCGAAATCGATACCCGCGATGAAATCCTCGTTGGCGGGGATAAGATGCGTTTTGCCTGCGATTGCGATTTCGAAAAGAGGATTTGCGGGATTGTCGAAAAAGTCGGTCAGTTCGCCTGTGGTGCGCCCGATTTTGACACTGAATCCGATAAGGTCTGCCAAATCGAACTCCTCCTCGTCCTCCTCGCTCTCGGCTATCGAGAACTCCTTGTCAAGGATGATTTCGGCACGGTTGGGCGTATCGATGTCGGCAAACCGTGCAACGGCACCCGATACGCCGCGCCGCGTGAAAGATTCGAAAAAGAGAGGAACAACCAATTCATCCACACGGACGAATACCGGTTGTTCCTGCCAATCGAAGTCGGTTGGAAAGTTCGTATAGAGGTTGAGGCTTACCTCGCCCTCTGCTCCGAAGAGCCGTGTTATACGACCTGCCGCCGACATTCCGCTACGCAAAATGCTACTCTGCTGCGGGAGCCTCGACTTCTGCTGCGCTCTCCTCTGCGGTCTCCTGTGCCTCTGCTGCGGCAGCCTCTTCGGCAGCCTTCTTCTCTGCTTCGGCAGCGGCTTTCTTCTCGGCAACAGCCTTTGCACGAGCCTCGTTTACGGCAGCCTCTGCTGTCAGACGAGCCTTGGCATCAGCCTTTGCTTCGGTCGAAATCTTGTTGACCTTGGCGGCAATTTTGCCCTCTTTCTCGCCGAGCCACTTGTTGAACTTGGCTTCGGCATCGCTCTCGGAGAATGCGCCTTTGGCAACTCCGCCGAGCAGGTGTTTCTTGTACAACACGCCCTTGTACGACAATATCGCACGAGCGGTGTCGGTAGGTTGCGCGCCTTTCATTAACCAACTCAGAGCTTGCTCGAAGTTCAAGTCGATTGTAGCAGGATTCGTGTTAGGGTTGTAAGTACCCAGTTTCTCGATAAATTTACCATCACGTGGCGCTCTGCTATCTGCAACGACGATGTGATAGAAAGCATAAGCCTTCTTGCCATGTCGTGCCAAACGAATTTTAACAGCCATTTGCTATAAAATTTTAATGAATAAATAATTAAACGCTAACCCACTTCGGATTATCGGTGCAAAAGTAGTAAAAATTATCTGCCCGCCAAATAAAAATGAGGATTTATTTGGCTAAAAGCGAGAGTTTTTGCAATTATCGGGATGCGCAACCGGAAGGCAGTGCGGATTGCCGGTCGAGGGTCAGTGCGCTATTTGCCGTTGAGGATTTTTTGTTTGTCCGTCTCCAACTGCGCCTGCAAATCGGCTATCGAGTCGAATCGGCGTTCATCGCGGATTTTTTCGATTAGCCGCACCCGCAACTGACGACCGTACAGGTCGCCCGAATAGCCGAACAGATGGGTTTCGAGCAATCGTGTCCGTCCATCGACCGAAGGGCGTACACCGACGTTCGACATCGAAACATATATCCGACCGTCCACCTCCACCTCCGAGCGATAGACGCCGTTGGCTATTTCGGCATGGTCGGCAATATCCATATTGACGGTCGGGAAGCCCATTCGCCGCCCCAACTGTCTGCCATGAATCACCTCTGCCTCAATCTCCTGCATACGGCAAATGCTACTCCGTCTCCTCGTTTTCGTCATTGACAGGCGCACCGATGCGTGCCAACGGAGTTTGCGTTCCTATGACCGAATCGCCGATTTCGACGAGCAGTTCGGCATCTTTCGGCAGGAGTATGTCGATTCGGGAGCCGAATTTGATGAAACCGCATACGCCGTTCTGTTCGACCGTATCGCCGAGTTTCATATAAGAGACTATGCGTCGTGCAACCACACCCGCAATCTGACGGAACAGCACCTCTTTGCCCTCCGGCGTTTCGATTACGGTGGTGGTGCGTTCGTTCTCGGTCGATGATTTGGGATGCCAAGCGATAAGGAATCGACCCGGGTGGTATTTGAAATACTTTACCACGCCGCCTACGGGATACCAATTCATGTGTATATTGGTAACCGACATGAAGATTGAGATTTGCAGGCACTCTTTGCCTTCGAAATACTCATTGTCCCGTACCGGCTCGGTAACCACCACACGACCGTCGCAAGGCGAAAATACAAGGTCGTTGTCGTGGATTTTTACACGACGCGGCTCGCGGAAGAACGAGACTATGAAGAACCAGAACAGCAGCAGGAATACCGAGAACAGTATAAGCAACCATCCGTTCTCCTTCGCCTCAATCATATAATATACCAATGCCCAAATCGCGGCGCAGCACACGCCCGATACGGCAATAATTCTGTAACCCTCTTTGTTTATTTTCATAGTTCTATAAGTGGCTGTACAAATCCAAGATTAAAAGATATACGAATGCGTATGGTGCCGACAGCAGCAGTGCGTCGAATCTGTCCAAAAATCCGCCATGACCGGGCAATATCGCACCCGAATCCTTGATGCCCGCCGAGCGTTTGAAAAGCGACTCCGCAAAATCGCCCGCAACACCCGTTACGGCTACGATAAGTGCCAAACCGCCCCAAACGACGATGTTGCCGCCGATGAAATGGCCGCATGCCACGCCCGTAAGGACTGCGGCTGCAACACCGCCGACAAATCCTTCCCACGATTTCTTCGGCGAAATGCGCGAACACATACGGTGTCTGCCGAAACATACGCCAACCAAATAGGCGAATATGTCGTTCATCCATATAATGAGTATGTAGCACAGCATCGCCCACGGATTCCACTCGCCCGAAGAGAGGAACATCGGTACATATATCAACAAAGCCACGGGCAATGCCACATACAGCGAGCCCATGAATGTCGCGGCGATATTGGCAATCGGTGTCGCACTCTTGCGCCACAATTCGCAAACGAATGCAGTGGGTACGAGCAACAGCAGAAACAGTACGATGCCGAGTACCGTCGCACCGGTCGAGAGTTGGACGGCGTTGCCGCCGAACTGCATGAAGATACTGAAACTCAACAAAAAGACTCCTGCTGCCGAAACCGTGCCTATGCCTGCCATCGGTGCAATGCCGCACCGACGACACAGCCTGTAAAATTCGGCTGTTCCGCCGATAACCACCAAGAACATCAATGCGCCGAAACTCCATTTCGACCACAGCGTTGCACCCACGACGAGCGTGGCAAGCACTATGCCGCTCAATGTTCTTGTCAAAAGGTCCTTCATTTTGTCAGTCATATCGGGTTATGATATTTTATCGGAGGCGGGCTGTTCGTCGGCACCGCCGTTTTCGTTTTCTGTCTCTTTCAACTCCTTTTCGCCCTCCCGCAGTGCCGCAAGACGCTCCTCTTCGATACGTTCGCGCTCGATGTCTTTCTTGCGCTTGCCGAATATGCGTTCGACATCCTCGGTAAATACGACTTCGCGTTCGAGCAGCAACTCCGCGAGTTGTACCAAGCCGTCGCGATGTTCGGCGATAACCTTCTCCGCCATTTTGTAGGCGGTATCGATGATGTTGTGTACCTCGTCGTCGATTTCGCGTGCGGTCTGCTCGGAATAAGGCTTTGTAAACGACATGTCGCTCTGTCCTGTCGAGTCGTAGTAACTCAACATGCCGACCTTTTCGCTCATGCCGTAGTAGGCTACCATGGCATACGCCTGTTTTGTAACGCGCTCCAAATCGTTGAGTGCGCCTGTGGAAAGATGTCCGAAAAATGTCTGTTCCGAGACTCTTCCTGCAAGTGTCGCCGCCAATTCGTCGAGCATCTGTTCGCGGGTGGTGATTTGCCGCTCCTCGGGCAGATACCATGCTGCACCGAGCGATTTGCCGCGCGGGATAATCGTAACTTTCACAAGCGGATTGGCATTTTCCAAAATCCAACTTACGGTTGCATGTCCTGCCTCGTGATATGCTATGGTCTTCTTCTCCTGCGGAGTTATTACCTTGTTTTTGCGCTCCAAACCGCCTATGATGCGGTCGATGGCTGCCAAAAAGTCCTCTTTCGATACATATTTTTTGTTGCCTCGTGCCGCAATCAGAGCCGCTTCGTTGCA
Organism: Alistipes sp.; assembly: GCA_051875395.1. Taxonomy (GTDB): domain Bacteria; phylum Bacteroidota; class Bacteroidia; order Bacteroidales; family Rikenellaceae; genus Alistipes. The sequence continues at coordinate 8,095 of JBJEGV010000024.1, forward strand.
GACGTTGGCTATGTCGGCACCGGAAAAACCTGGGGTTTGCTTGGCCAAAAACTCACGGTCGAGATTCGGGTCGAGTTTCAGTCTTTTCAAGTGTACGTCGAAAATCTCCTTGCGCTCGTTCACCTCCGGCAAACCGACATCGATTTGACGGTCGAAACGACCTGCACGCATCAAAGCCTTGTCCAAAATATCGGCACGGTTGGTCGCAGCCAATACGATTACTCCCGCATTGGTCTGGAAACCGTCCATCTCGGTCAATAATTGGTTGAGCGTATTTTCGCGCTCGTCGTTGCCCGAAAAACCTGCATTCTTGCCGCGAGCCCTGCCTATCGCATCAATCTCGTCGATGAAGACGATGCAGGGAGCCTTCTGTTTCGCTTGGTCGAACAAGTCTCTCACGCGGGATGCGCCGACACCTACGAACATCTCTACGAAATCCGAACCCGAGATGGAAAGGAAAGGCACATTCGCCTCGCCTGCAACAGCCTTGGCCAGCAGCGTTTTGCCTGTTCCCGGGGGACCCACAAGCAACGCACCTTTCGGAATTTTGGCACCGAGTTCGCGATATTTGTCGGCATGTTTGAGGAAATCGACGATTTCCATGATTTCCACCTTCGCCTCCTCCAAACCGGCAACATCCTTGAATGTGATTTTGCGCGATGTATCCTCCGGATTGAACTCCTGCGTACGGGCTTTGCCGACATTCATTATGCCGTTGCCTGCACCTCCTCCCATTCCGCGGGACATGCCGCGGATGATGAATATCCAGACGCCGATTATAAGCAGCCAAGGCAACCACGATATCATGATGTCCACCCAATCGGTCGTGTCGTTCTCGTATGTAAGCACCACCTTGTTGCCAGACGATTCGATGACCGCGTCGAAATCTTTGCGGAACGAATCGACCGAGCCGATGTTGAACTTAATCTGCATGCCCGTAGACGGGATGTTTTTGAATTTGCCGTCGGTTTGATTGCGATATTTCGTAATGGCATCCTTGGTCAGATAGACGTTGGCGACATCGCGGTTGACGATGTTGATTCGTTCCACTTCGCCATTGTCAATCATCTGTCCGACGGTTTGCCAATCGCTGTCGGCCGGCTTGTTGGAATCGCCGGATATAAGAGGGTAGCACAGAATGAAAATCAGAATCAGAGTCCACAACCACATTATGTTGGGACGCGGAATGTCAGGCATCTTGAAACCCTGCTTATTTTTATTGTTTTTGCTCATAAATCTGTTTGCTTTGCGGTGTCTGTCCACATAATTAAACTCTGCGACGCTACCGCAAATTGTGTTCCATACGAATTTTTACTCTTCGCTTTCGTAACGATGCATCGGCGCATCGGCCCATAACTCCTCCAATTTGTAATAGGAGCGCAAATCGCTTTGAAATATATGCACCACGACGTCGATGTAATCCATGGCTATCCACAGGCCGCTCTGCTTGCCCTCTACGCGCCACGGGTTATCGCCGAGCGTTTCGTAAACTTTCTCTTCGATGCCGTCGGCAATGGCGGCAACCTGGGTGGTGGAATCGGCATTGCAGACGACGAATGTCGAGCAGATTGCACCGTCGAATTTGCTCAAATCCAACGATACGATATTCTTGCCTTTTTTGTCCTGAATCGCTCCGACTATGGTTTCAATCAATTTCTCCATAAACAACGGTTGTAATATAACCTTGCAAAGGTACACAAATTTGCCAAACCGACAACATTATTGCCGCCTAATGCTTGATGCAGTCCAAAATAGTCGTTCGCAAGGCATCCACGATGGATTTCTTGACGTAGGTGCGCCGCATGACGAGTGCTATTTTGCGCGACGATGCGCCTTTGAGCAACGTCTTTACCTGCGACATCCGCTCTTTCGGCACATATTCGACAGCCATTTCCGGAATAACCGTAACGCAGTTGGTGCAATCGACGATGCGCATCAGCGTATCGAGCGAACCCGATTCGAAATAGTAGCGCGAAGGGATGTCGCGACGAGCCTGACACAATTCGAGTACCTGGTCGCGCATGCAGTTGCCTATGCTCAACAACACCAAATCGCGCATGTCTATATCTTCCAGACGGATGTTGGATTTGTTGTACAACGGATTCTCGGGCGAGACGTATGCGTAGAAACGGTCGTCGAAGAGTTCGTATTCCAACATTCCGTTGCCGCATGTTCCGCCGGCAACCAATGCGGCATCGATTTTGTCGCGGTGCAGGGCATCGATGATGTCTTCGGTTTGCAGTTCACGGATTTCCAACTCCACTTTCGGGTATCTGCGGATGAAATCGGGGATGAATTTGTGCAGCAGATAGGGCGCAATGGTCGGAATCACACCCAATCGGATGCGTCCCGAAGTCTCGCCTTTCATGCGGGCGACCACCTCTTTTATCGAGTTGTACTCTTTCAGAGCCTCGCGTGCCTGCTCGATGACGGCTTCTCCCGCTTTTGTGGGAATTACCGGCTTTTTGGAGCGGTCGAGAAGCATCACGCCCAACTCCTCTTCGAGCGACTTAATCTGCATGCTCAACGACGGTTGAGTTACGAAACAGTGTTCGGCGGCTACCGAGAAACTGCCGAAATTGGCGACAGCCAACAAGTATTCGAGTTGAATAATTGTCATAATTCGATGGTTTATCTTAAATACAAAATTATAAAAAAAAACTATACGAACAATCGAAATATGCGGTTTCGCAATAATTTTTCCTACATTTGCAAATTGTAAATATTTTCAAAAAATGGGTAAGATAATTTTGACGGGAGACCGTCCTACGGGACGTCTGCATTTGGGGCATTTCGTAGGTTCGTTGCGCCGTCGTGTAGAGTTGCAGAATTCGGGAGAATTCGATAAGGTGTTCATAATGATAGCCGATGCCCAGGCATTGACCGACAACGCCGACAATCCCGAGAAGGTGCGGCAAAATGTCATAGAGGTAGCGCTCGATTACCTTGCGTGCGGTATCGATCCCGCCAAATCCACGATTTTCATTCAATCCCAGATTGCGGAGTTGTGCGAGTTGGCATTCTATTATATGAATCTGGTTACGGTGGCGCGTCTGCAACGCAATCCGACCGTCAAATCCGAAATAAAGATGCGCGGTTTCTCGGAGGATGTGGCAGAGGGCGATACCACGCAGAAAAAGGGTATTCCCGTGGGATTCTTCACATATCCCGTTTCGCAGGCATCGGACATCACGGCGTTCAAAGCCACAACCGTTCCTGCGGGCGAAGACCAAGAGCCGATGATTGAACAGACCCGCGAGATTGTCCACAAATTCAACTCCGTATATGGCACAACGCTTGTCGAGCCGGAGATTCTGTTGCCCGACAATGCCGCATGTATGCGTTTGCCGGGAACGGACGGCAAAGCCAAGATGAGCAAGTCGCTCGGTAACTGCATCTATCTCTCCGACGACAGCAAGACCGTCAAGCAGAAGGTTATGGGCATGTACACCGACCCCGACCATATCCATATAGAAGACCCCGGGAAAGTCGAGGGTAATTGCGTGTTTACCTATCTCGATGCCTTCTGCCGTCCGGAGCATTTTGCAGCCTATCTGCCCGATTATGCGTCGCTCGACGAGTTGAAGGCGCATTATCGTCGCGGCGGTTTGGGCGATGTGAAAATAAAGAAGTTCCTTATCGCCGTTTTGGAAGAGTTGCTTGCACCCATCCGCGCCCGTCGCAAAGAGTGGGAGCAGAATATCGAAGGCGTGTACAAAATTCTCGAAGAGGGCTCGGCCGTGGCACGCGCAACTGCCGCACAAACTTTGCATGAAGTGCGCGATGCGATGAAAATCAACTATTTCGACGATAAGGCGTTGATTGCCGAGCAGGCTGCACGTTTTCGTCAGGAATAACCGTATCGCAAATTCGTCAGGCAGATGATTGAACACTCGAACTATATCAAAGCGGCCAAACGCGAACGTATCTATGCGTGGTTTCTGCGCACTACCAAGCGGCTCAACGAACGACAGGTATTGGCGATACTTGCCGTCTTTGTGGGTGCTTTGGCAGGTTTGGGTACATACCTGTTCGAGATTCTGCTCTATGCAATCAAAGGCTGCCTTGTGAATTGGTTCGATGTGGATACCTACCATTTCCTCTATTTCCTCTATCCCGCACTCGGTATAATCATTGCAACGCTTTTTGTCAAATATATCGTCAAGGACAACATCTCGGAGGGCGTTACGCGGGTGCTGTATGCCATGTCGAGCAAAGGCTCGCGTATTGCCGGCCACAACTGTTGGACATCGATTGTCGGCGGAGCGACGACCATAGGTTTCGGCGGCTCGGTCGGTCCGGAGGCACCAATCGTGCTTACGGGTGCCGCAATCGGGTCGAATGTCGGCAAACTCGCACGGCTCAATTACCGCAACATCACTCTGTTGCTCTGCTGCGGTGCGGGTGCCGCATTGGCGGCGATATTCAAGGCTCCGATTACGGGCGTGGTATTCGTGTTGGAGATTCTGATGCTCGACATCACTTCGGCATCGGTCATTCCTTTGCTGATTTCGTCGATAACCGCTACCACCATAGCACTCGTTCTGCGCGGTTTCGACCCGATTATCGCCGTTTCGCTTACGGAGGCCGACGCTTTCCAAATCGGTCAGATTCCGCTATTTATCGTACTCGGCGTGCTGTGCGGACTGATGGCGTACTACTTTACGCAGGTCAATGCGGCAGTGGGCAACAAAATCCGCAACATCTCCAACCAATATCATCGTTGGATTGCGGGAGGAGTGATTCTCGGCGTGCTGATATTCATCTTTCCTCCGCTTTACGGCGAAGGTTACGAGGCCTTCGTGTCGTTGATGCACGGCGACAAGACCGCCATATTCGAAAATTCGCTTTTCTATGCCTTCAAGGATACGGGTTGGGTCGTGTTGCTCTATGTTTTGGCAGTAATGTTTTTCAAGGTCGTTGCCATGGCGACGACAAATGCCGCAGGCGGTGTCGGCGGAACATTCGCACCGTCGCTGTTCGTCGGGGCATTTACGGGCGCGGCATTGGCGATATTCTGTAATATGATTTTCGGTTGGCACGTCTCTCTGCCCGCATTTACGCTCGTCGGCATGGCTGGTGTGATGGCAGGCGTGATGAATGCTCCGCTGACATCGATTTTCCTTATTGCCGAACTCTCCAACGGTTACGGGCTGTTCATTCCGCTGATGATTGTGGCGTGCATCTCGTTTGCCGTGGATTACTATCTGAATCCCGATTCGATTTACACCAAAACGCTCCGCGAAAAGGGCGAACTGCTGACGCACGACAAAGACCAATCGGTATTCGTGTTCCTTAAACTCAACGAGTTGATGGAGACCGATTTCGTGCGTATCAGGGAGAACAACACGCTCGGCGACATCGTGCATATCATCGCTTCGGCGCATCGCAACATATTCCCCGTCATCGACAATTTCGGCTGTCTGGTGGGAGTGGTGCAGTTGGACGATTTGCGGGAGGATATGTTCAAGCGCGAAAAGTGGGGCAATTCGATTACCCATTACATGATTCAGCCGCCGGACAAGATTTTGGAAAAGGAGCAAATTCAGAGTGTGCTGTCGCGCTTCGAGCAAAACCATACATGGATGTTGCCGGTGGTCGATCGCGACAACCACTATAAGGGTTTCATCTCGAAATCCCGCATTTTGAACGCTTATCGCGAGCAGTTGGTCAAAATCTCTCAATAAATATGGCGGACAATTATTTGGGCAGAAAGATGGAGGAGTATTATGCTCGTCCGCGGGAGGAGCAGCATCGTCCTGCGATGAATCTGCGCCGTCTGCTTGCCCGCAATCGCAGTCATCGTAATTACGACGCTTCGTTCGTCGTGCGCGGAGACCAGATACGCAGTATAATCGAGGTAAATACTCTCATCGCATCGGCCTGCAACCGTCAGGCTCTGCGATTCCGTCCCGTATTGGCAGACGAGGCTGCAAAGGTACTGCCGCATATCCGTCTCGGAGCGGCTCTGCCAAACGAACATCTGCCGAAAGTGGGTTTCGAGCCGAATGCGTTTGTCGTCATCTGTTCCGATGTGGCGGAAGACCGCTATCTGAACATCGATTTGGGTATATCGGCACAGAGCATGTTGTTGCGTGCCACCGAGTTGGGCTTGAACGGCATCTGTATCGCATCATTCGACCGTGAACCGATAAAATGCGCTTTGAATTTGTCGTCCGAGCCGCTTTTGATTCTTGCCGTCGGTCGCGGTGCCGACAAAATCGAGTTGGTCGAGATTGGTGCATCGGAGAGCCGCAACTACTATCGTCGGGGCGATACGCATTGCGTCCCGAAAGTGCGGGTCGAAGATTTGATAATCGGCTAAATCGTATCGATATACACATATCCGCAAAAATGTGTATATTTGTACAAACCAAAACCTGAACCACCTATGAATCGTTTTCTCCACAAATGCGTATGCGCTTTGTCGGCGTGTGCTGCTTTCGTTGCGGCAATGCCGTGCGTTGCACAACAATCTGCCGAGACGCTCGTTCCCGACCTTTCGGCATATATCCTTACGCCTAAACCTTCGCCTGCTCCGCGTATCAACGGTGCCCGCGTATTCGGACTGCGTCCGAACTCGAAATGTCTCTATACAATCGCCGCTTCGGGTGAGCGTCCGATGACTTTTGCGGTTTCGGGTCTGCCCAAGGGGTTGGTATTCGATGCAGAACACGGTCGCATAACGGGTAGTGTGAAAAAGTGCGGTACATATAAGGTTACGGTTACTGCCACCAATGCCAAAGGTAGTGCTTCGCGAGAATTGCGCATAGTCGTAGGCGACCGCATCGCCCTTACTCCTCCTATGGGATGGAACTCGTGGAATTGCTGTGGGCGCGATGTAACGCAGGAACATGTGGTTGCATCGGCTCGTGCCATGGTGGAGTCGGGTTTGGCAAACCATGGTTGGACCTATATAAATATAGATGACGGCTGGCAAGGCAGGCGCGGTGGCAAGTACAACGCCATACAGCCTAATGCCAAATTTCCGGATATGGCGGCTCTCACGCGCGAAATCCACGATATGGGTCTAAAACTCGGTATCTATTCCGCTCCTTGGGTAGGTACCTATGGCGCACACATAGGCAGTTACTCGGACAACCCCGATGGCGAAAATCAATGGATAAAAGATGGGTTGTGCAACGAAAACTATCGCTACCAAAAGCCCGAAGGCGACTTTATGAAGTATCGTCGGGAGTTCTATAAACACGGCAAATACTCGTTCGTGCGGAACGATGTCGAGCAGTGGAAAGATTGGGAAATCGACTACCTCAAATACGATTGGTCGCCATTGAGTGTTTACCACACCAAAGAGATGCACGATGCACTGCGCTCGTGCGACCGCGATATAGTTTTCAGCCTCTCCAACTCTGCACCTATTGCCGACGCACCCGTTTGGGCGGAGTATGCCGATACATGGCGCACGACGGGAGACATTCGCGATACATGGAAGAGCATATCGTCAATAGGCTTTTCGCAGGACAGATGGTCGCCGTTTTGTCGTCCCGGCAGTTGGCCCGATGCGGATATGCTTGTTGTGGGACTTGTCGGTTGGGGTCCTAAACTCCACTATACCAAACTGACTGTCGATGAACAATATACGCATATCTCTTTGTGGGCAATGCTTTCGTCGCCTCTGCTTATCGGTTGCGATATGGCGCGTATGGACGATTTCACGCTCTCTCTGCTGACCAACGACGAAGTTATCGACATCAATCAGGACCCGCTCGGTCTGCATGCCGTTCCCGTATGGAGCGATGGCGAAGGAGTCGTTTACCTCAAAAATTTGGAGGACGGCTCGGTTGCCGTCGGATTGTTCAACCGTGGCGATGCGCCTGCAAAGATGAGCATCAACCTGCGTATGCTCGGTATGTACGAGAAAAAGACCGTGCGCGATGTATGGCGACAGAAAGATATTGCGACGCTCGACTATAAGCAGGAGTTTACTACCGAGGTGGCTTCGCATGGCGTTGTACTTCTCAGAGTCTATCCCGGCAATACGCGCGATAGACGCGAAGACAAGGTCGTGTGGTAGTCGTTCCGCTGCGTAAACGAAACAGTCGCCTCGAAAGGGGCGACTGTTTCGTTATCCAATCTGACTTTTGATACGGATTGGCTTGCCTGTCCGGTTATTCGTCGATGTATCCCGTATCTTCATATAGCGGAGGAGTGTTTGCCGCACTCACTGCCAGCGCGTCGCATCGGTTGTTCTCGACCGTTTCGGCGTGTCCTTTTACCCATACGAATCGCACATTGTGGCGACGGTATATTTCGAGAAACCGAATCCAGAGGTCGGCATTCTTCTTGCCCGCAAAACGCTTCTTCTGCCAGCCGAACACCCAACCTTTGGTTACGGCATCTACCACATATTTCGAGTCGGAGTAAACGGTAACGTCGGAATTGGGAATTTTCAGAGCCTCCAATGCCACGCATACCGCCATGAGTTCCATGCGGTTGTTGGTCGTCAGTCGGAATCCCGCCGACAACTCCTTGCGCCGCTCACCGCACAAAAGAACTACACCGTAGCCCCCTGCGCCGGGGTTACCCAGCGCAGAGCCGTCGGTGTATATTGTTATGGGGGCTCCCATTGTCTCGGATTATTTCAGAGCGGCGAGATGTTCGCGAATGGCGGCTATTTTTGCCTCGGCATCGTTCTGCTTGGCGCGTTCGTTGGCGACTACCTGTGCGGGAGCCGACTGTACGAATCGCTCGTTGGAGAGTTTTTTCATCACGCTCGCCAAGAAGCCTTCGTAATATGCAAGGTCTTTTTCGAGCCGCGCAATCTCCTCCTCGCGGTTGATGTTGTCGCCCATCGGAACGAAGTATTGCGTCGTCTTGACGATGAAACCTGCATCGGTCGGATTTTTCTCCGTTACTGCCGTTACAGCCGACAGATTGGCGATTTTGACAATGACAGGCTCGAACTCGGCAGGGTAGTTTCCGTCCTTTACGACCTTCAATTCGATAGCCTCCTTTTGAGGCAGATTTTTCTGCTTGCGGATGTTGCGGACGGCAGACACAATCTCCTGTACGAGTGCGAAACGTGCGAGCGTCTGTTCGTCTGCTTCGCCCGCTTTCGGCATCGGCGCGACCATAATCGAATCGCCCGCCTTGCGAGGTGCGATATCCTGCCAAATCTCCTCGGTTATAAACGGCATGAATGGGTGCAGGACGAGCATCAAATCGCCGAATATCTGTTTGGTTGCGGCGATTGTCGCTGCATCCGACGGCTGTTGGTAAGCGGGCTTGACAATCTCCAAATACCAACCGCTGAAATCGTCCCAGAATAATTTGTATGCCACCATCAGAGCCTCCGATATGCGGTAATTGCGGAAATTCTCCTCAATCTCGCGCAGCGCGGCATTCATGCGGTTGCGGAACCACTCGACGGCAAGGCGGTTGTTGTCGCTCTGCTGCAAATTTTCGTCGATGCTCCAACCGTTTATCAGGCGGTATGCGTTCCAAATTTTGTTGCCGAAATTGCGTCCCTGTTCGCAGAGCGCATTGTCGAACATCAGGTCGTTGCCCGCGCTCGAACAGAGCATCATCGCCACACGCACGCCGTCGGCACCGTATTCGGCTATCAAGTCGAGCGGGTCGGGCGAGTTGCCGAGTTGCTTCGACATCTTGCGACCGATTTTGTCGCGCACGATACCCGTAAAATAGACATTGCCGAACGGCTTTTCGCCACGGTATTCGTAACCCGCCATAATCATACGCGCCACCCAGAAGAAGATGATGTCGGGACCCGTTACGAGGTCGTTCGTAGGGTAGTAGTAGTTGATTTCCTTGTTGTTCGGGTTGCGGATGCCGTCGAATACCGAAATCGGCCACAGCCACGACGAGAACCAAGTGTCGAGTACATCCTCGTCTTGTCGCAGGTCGCCGAGTTGCAACTCGTTGTTGCCCGACTTCTCGCGGGCGAGAGCCAAAGCCTTTTCGGGCGTCTCGGCGACAACGTAACCGCCCTTCGGCAGATAGTATGCCGGAATGCGCTGACCCCACCATAATTGGCGCGAGATACACCAATCCTTGATGTTCTCCATCCAATGGCGATAGGTATTTTTGTATTTTTCGGGAACGAACCTAATCAAATCCTCAGCCACAGCCTTTGTCGCAGGCTCGGCAATCTCCTTCATCGACATAAACCACTGCATCGAGAGTTTCGGCTCGATGGCAACGCCCGTGCGCTCCGAATAACCGACATTGTTGGTGTAGGCCTCGACTTTTTCGAGCAAACCTGCCGCATCGAGGTCTTTGTCGATTTGCTTGCGGCAGTCGAAACGGTCCATGCCGACATACATGCCGACCTTGTCGTTAATCGTGCCGTCGTCGTTGAATATGTCGATTGTCTCCAAACCGAACTTTTCGCCCAACATATAGTCGTTCACGTCGTGTGCCGGCGTAACTTTCAATGCGCCCGTACCGAACTCTATATCGACATATTCGTCGCGGATAATCGGAATCGAACGGCCGACCAACGGCACTATGACGCGGGCATCTGCCGCGATGTCTTTGTAACGCTCGTCGTTCGGATTGAGACATACGGCGGTATCGCCGAGTATCGTTTCGGGACGGGTCGTTGCGACGATTATGTTGCGGTCGGTGCCTTCGAGCCGGTAACGCAGGTAGTAGAGTTTGCCCTGCGACTCCTTATATATTACCTCCTCGTCCGACAGGGCGGTCTTTGCCGACGGGTCCCAATGCACCATGCGCACGCCGCGATAGATTTTGCCCTTGCGATAGAGGTCGCAGAATACGTCGATGACACCTTCGGTGCGCACGTCGTCCATCGTAAAGCAGGTGCGGTCCCAATCGCACGACGCGCCCAATTTGCGCAACTGCTTCAAGATTATTCCGCCATGTTTCTCCTTCCACTCCCAAGCGTGGCGCAGAAACTCCTCGCGGGTGAGCGATGCCTTGTCGATGCCTTCGGCACGCAGTTTTGCCACCACCTTCGCCTCGGTTGCAATGGAGGCGTGGTCTGTGCCGGGTACCCAGCAGGCATTGCGGCCGAGCATTCGCGCACGACGCACCAAAACATCCTGCAACGTGTTGTTGAGCATGTGTCCCATGTGGAGCATACCCGTAACGTTCGGCGGCGGGATGACTATCGTGTAGGGTTCGCGCTCGTCGGGTTCCGAATGGAAAAGTTTGTGGTCGAGCCAATAGTCGTACCACTTCTGTTCAATCTCCTGAGGAGAATATTTGTCGGCAATCTGCATGGTTTTAGTATGGTTTTTGCTGTCGATTGTGTGCGTGTCGGAAACGTTGTGTCCGACATTGCGGCAATCGACCCGCAAAGTTAGCAAAAAAATCGGAATGATGCGGCCGTATCGGGGAAAATAGATGTTTTGATTGCGGGTAGGCTGCACTGTAAACGGGGTGTCGAAAGATTGATGGAAAATTTTTTGAAAAAAGTTGTCCTTGAATAACAAAAAAGGTTATCTTTGCGGGTAGATTCGGGAGAGATAAAGAACGAGCGCGATTTATACCACGTAAGGTTTCGAATTGTAAGTTGTCGCGCAGGATTTGATTGCGATTTGTAAGTAATATCGCTTCTTTATGGGGCGCAGAACGATAAACGATAACGATATATTTTTACAAAACGATAAACATCAATCACTTAAACAAAACACTTTAATTTTAATCAATTATGTTGAAAAAAGCGTTTACAACGGATTCGACGTATTGTGCACCGTCGATCCGAGAGGTTAAGGCCTCGCTTGAATCCGGATTTGCCATGTCGACAGGCGTCGGCGCGGACGATTACACCGATGGAAATCTGGAATGGTAAACTGATGTCAAACTTAAAAGAAAAATGAAAATTATGAAAAAGTTCCTGCTTTCGATGAGTTTGATGTTCGTTGCATTGACTCTCACTTCTTGTGCAAAGGATGCCGCAGAGGAAAACGTTGTTCCTGCCGGCAAAGGTTTCTCTTTCGTGGCCGACATCGACGGCACACGTGCTACTGTTGATGGTATGAAGACCGTATGGGAGTCCGGCGACCAGGTCGCTTTCGGCGGCGTAACCGAATCGTCCACCTATACCACCTGCCGTCTGTATGGTTACGACTATGTTTCGGGCAACAAGTTCTCGAACGATACCCGCACATTTACCGAAGCCAACCAATTCTATGCAGTTTGGCCTTCGTCGCTCGATGCAAGCGGTTATATCGAAGTTTATACGACGCTCAGCACCGATGAGGCAAAACCGGCTCATCGCACGGCTCAATACTTCAATGTAGGTTACAACAAGACCGCCGGTGTCGTTCAGAACGGTGCTACTGCGGCTCATGTGCCTGCTGTCGCTCCTATGTATTGGAAGAGCGAAGGCGCAATTTCGCCTGAGGGTGTTGCCGTACAGTTCCACCACGCAACTACCTTGATGAAGTTTACCGTAAAGAATGCCGAGGATGCCGACATTACCATCGAGAGCCTCCGTTTCTCTGTGCCTACTGCTACCAAAATTTGCGGTACCTACTACATCAACCTCGCTACTGGCGAATTGGTTTCGTCGGGTTCGAGCTATGTTTACAATGCCGCAACCGTTGAGGTAACCAATGCCACTCCTATTGCAAAGGACGGTACGTTCGACGTATATATGCCGCTCGCTCCGTTTGCACTCAATGCGGGCGACGAGATTACGATTCTCGTTTCGACGACCGACGGCGCAACCTGCACCTTCCAGCAGACCATCGCTTCCAACCTCACTTTCGAGGCAGGCAAACTCAATACCAAGACCATCGAGTTCCACAAGGATGCAGTCGTTGCCGAGCAGTGGACTGTCGATCAGTTGTATGCCGCTATCGAAGGTGGTACGGTTGCATTTACGGGCAAGACCGTTAAGGGTTATGTTTCGGCTATGGCTGTCGATAACACGCATACCCTCTCCAACGGTACGTTAATCATTACCTCCAACTCGGGCAATGCGGGCAGCGCGGTTAAGTTGTTCAACTCGACCGGCGACCGTGTGGTAGATGCCGAAGGCCTGTTCGTGGGTGCCGAGGTTATCATCGCACTCGACAATGCAACTGTTGCGACTTATGCCGGTTTCCCTCAACTTACGGATATCGTTGCCGACGATTTGGAGATTCAGAGCGACAAAGTTTGGAGCATCGTTCCGGTTCCTGTTACCATCGCCGAATACAATGCCGATTATGCTAAATATCAGAACGTATATCTGGCATTCGAGAATGTAGAGCCTATACAGGATTATGCAGCTGCCAACAGCACCAGCATCAAATTTACCGACGGTACCAACGAACTGCTTGTTTACAACAATTCGCGTTGGACTGCAGGTGCTTCGTGCAAGATTGCAAAGCAGCAGGGTACTCTCTATGGTCTCGGTCAGGCTTACAACACCACAGCCGAGATTACCAATACCGACGTTAAGCAACTTGCAGCATTTGCTCCGGCTTGCGTATTGAGCGCAGAGAGCCTCTCGTTTACCGCCAACAACGGTACAGCAGGTTCCGCTCCTGAGGTACAGACCGTAACCGCTACTTTGGCAACGGGTTGCACTCTCGGTACCATTAGCGCGGATGCAGATTGGGTTACCGTACTGCCTGCCGATGATTCTACAATTTTGGTAAGCGTAGCGGAGAACACGGGCGCAGAGCGCAGCGCAACCATTACGGTCAATGTAATGAAAGATGCTGCCGTTGCCGCAGTCAAGACTATCGCCGTAACGCAGAAGGCTCCGGGTGCAGCAGCAGAAGCAACAGAAACTATTACGATGAGTGCTCTTGGACTGACTAATGCGCAAGATGTAACAGCAGCACCTATCACGAAAGGCGACATTACAATTACTTTCTCAAAGGGTAGCAATTCTAATGCTCCTAAGTATTATACCTCCGGAACAGCGATACGGGCATACGGAGGCAATACATTTACTATAAGTGCAGGTGGTAAAACCATTACCAAGGTAGAGATTACATTTGGCGCGAATGATGGCACAAATGCAATAACCACAAATGTCGGCACGTTCGAGTCTCCGACATGGACAGGTAATGCAACGGATGTTGTGTTTACGATTGGCGGAACCACAGGCAACAGACGTCTCTCGGTTATAAAGGTTACATACGAATAGCCTGTTAATCATCCTTAAAAATTAAGGTAATAACTACAATGGCGGCAGTCTGATTCCGGACTGCCGCCGTTGTATTGGTATCAATATATCGACAGATGTTTGTTGTATGGCGGAAATTATCGGATAATCTACGAGGTCGTCCTTTGCGGGCGACCTCGTTGTTTTTGTGTTATTGCCGTTTCGGAATTGGGTATGACGGCACGGTTTGTAAGTGCGGCTGTTCTAAGAGTTCTGGGAGTTCTAAGAGAACTACGATATAGTAGCAAGGATTTTTAATTTGTCCTGAAACTCTGAAACACGGCTGTTTCTCCGTCTCCTGCCCTCTTAGAACTCTTAGTTCTCATAGATCTCTTAGAGTAGTTGGCACGTGCCGACCGTCCCGTTATACCCGCAACCATACAGCGGCAGATGCTTTCCTCACTTGCTCCGCAAGTGTGGCATGACTCTATATTTAACTCGCTTTGCTCGTGTGGCATGACGTTTTTCTGCCCGTCATTCTTGAACGGAGCGCAGCGCAGTGAAGAATCTCGGGCAGAGGGCGGAGAGCAGAGAGCAGAGGGCAGAGAACAACGGTCATAAACTGCGCATTCGTCCATAACAGATTCTTCGCTTCGCTCAGAATGACGGTGGAGGATGCTCGGTCGTATCATTACTATTTTATATCTTTCTATCTGTCGAATCTATATATTCTGTGAAAACAGATACCCTTTTTATGCCTAAAAGTGTGAAAAAAACATTATTTCGATGCCGAAAGTGTGAAAAATAACTATATTTGCAATACCAAAAGTGTGAAAATTATGAGCCAACTACTTGAACGCAAGATTGATACCGTATTGGCGGAGTGGAAAAGCCGTTCTGACCGCAAACCGTTGATAATAAAAGGAGCGCGGCAAATAGGCAAAACCAAGTCGATATCGGCGTTCGGACACAAAAACTACAAGAGCGTCATCGAGATAAATTTCGTTGAGCAAAAACGGTTCAAAAGTATATTCGACGACGGTTACGAGGTCGATGCCGTTTTGAAAAACATCTCGTTGCTCAACCCCTCGTTGCAATTTATCGAAGGCGACACGCTGTTTTTCTTCGACGAGTTGCAGGCGTGTCCCGTGTGTGCCACGTCGTTGAAATTTTTTAAGTTGGACGGACGTTTCGATGTCATCTGTTCCGGCTCGCTGATGGGCATCAACTACAACGAGATAGAGTCCAATGCGGTGGGCTACAAGGAGGATATCGAAATGTACTCCATGGATTTCGAGGAGTTTTTGTGGGCAAAGGGCTATTCGCGCGATTTTGTGGAGGATATGTACCGACACATGGCCGAATTGCGTCCGTTCTCGCAGTTGGAATTGGATACGTTGTTCGGCATATTCAAGGATTACATGGTGTTGGGCGGTATGCCGGATGTGGTCAAAACCTATATTGCCAACAACAATTTCAGCGGCACACTGCATCTGCAACGGCAACTGCTCGCGGATTACGACGAGGATATTACCAAGTATGCCGTCGGGTTGGACAAGGCGAAAATTCGCAACATCTATAATCACATATCCGTATTTTTGTCGAAAGAGAACAAGCGGTTTCAGATTTCGAAGGTCGCTGCCAATGCCCGCAATCGCGATTATATGGGTGTGGTGGAGTGGCTTGCGTCGGCAGGTATCGTAAATGTGTGCTACTGCTTGGCGGATGTGGCGCTCCCGCTCAATGGCAACTACGATCCGAAATCGTATAAACTTTATTTTAAGGATACGGGTCTGCTCATAGCCTCGCTCGACGAGGAGGCACAGGACGATTTGCGCACCAACCGCAATTTCGGAACATATAAAGGGGCAATTTACGAGAACATTGTCGGTGACATGCTTGCCAAGCAGGGTTACAGGCTCTACTACTACAAGCGCGACAACCCCGCATTGGAGATGGATTTCTTTGTGCGCGATGCCGATACACTTATTCCTGTCGAGGTCAAGGCAAACGATGGCGCGACGATATCCTTGCGCCGACTTGTCGAGAGCGAAAAGTATGGCGACATAAAATACGGCATAAAATTCGGGTATAAGAACATAGGCTTCAACGGCGAATTTTACACCTTCCCGTATTTTTTGACATTCCTGCTGCGACGCTTCCTGAAATCGAGAAAATAGGACGAATGCGCAGTGCGCAACCCCTGCAATCCACTAACTTCCCAGTGCCACGTCGAGAATCATCATGGCGACGAAGCCTATGGCGAAGCCGATGGTGGACATATTGGAGTGCTTGCCGTTGTGAGCCTCGGGTATCAACTCCTCGACCACGACATATATCATCGCGCCCGCCGCAAATGCGAGCAGATAGGGAAATACGGCGAGCAGTTGTTCGATAAGCAGTATCGTTATACCTGCTGCCAACGGTTCGACCGCGCCCGACAAAGTGCCGTAAAGAAAAGATTTCTTGCGCGAATTGCCGCCGGCGCGGAGAGGCAACGAGATTATAGCACCCTCGGGGATGTTCTGAATAGCCATACCCATAGCCAAAGCCAATGCGCCCGCAGCCGACATATCCGCCTGTCCCGTCAATGCTCCGGCAGCAACCACGCCGACAGCCATGCCCTCGGGAATGTTGTGCAACGTAACCGCCAAAACCAACATCGTGGAACGGCCGAGCGACGAACGAGGTCCTTCGGGGGTGTCGCTGTCCAAATGCAGATGGGGCGTTGCGGCATCGAGCAGCAGCATAAATCCTATACCTGCCATAAATCCGATGGCTGCCGGTACCCATGCCGCTACCGTCGCCGACTTGGCAGCCTCGTCTATCGCGGGCATCAGCAGCGACCATACCGAGGCTGCCACCATAACGCCCGAGGCAAAACCGAGCAGCGTGTTTTGTAACTTGAAAGCCGCTTTGTCGCCGACGAACAATACCGACGATGCGCCGAGTGCCGTGCCGAGAAAAGGCAATGTCAGAATTATTATCAAATACTCCATAAGACTATGCTATTTTGCGGGCGGAGAGACCATCTCCGTATAGGTGTTGCCCGACTCCTCGATTGAGAATGTCGAAGGCTGTGTGTTGTACTTGTTGCGGTAGCGATGCAGACCGTTTACGCAACGCCGCACCGTATTGTTGCGCACGACGACCGAGCCGCAGGTGAATATGTTGTTGCGCTCGTAACCGTCGATTATCAAAATGCCGGTATATGCACCCTCCACCTCGTTGTTCTCGATTATCGAGCCGTAAGCGAATCCCTCGAACAGCCCAACGCCCGACGTTCCGCCCCGCTTGATGTGGGCATAATAGTAGTCGGTCGAGAGCGGCAGTGTGCAGACGACCCGATTGCCGCGTATTATGGTGTTGCGGCCTCCCGAGACCACTCCTTGTGCCGAGCCGCAGACGGTGTTGTTTTCGAGTATGCAACCGATGCAGCCCTGCTGTACGATTACTCCTGCCCACAGGTCGTTGCGGGCGGTGCAGTTGCGCACGAAACAGTCGGTCGAGGTCATCAGTCCGTTCGACGACGAAACCGAAAAGGCGTGGGTCGAGAAATCGCATGTACAGCCGTCGAATCCGCATCGGTCCGATGCCAAAATGCGGTACATGTTATAACGCGAGTAGGCTTTGAAGCCGATGCGCGTCAGCGGTCGCATGCGCTCGGCCGTCTCGGGTGCCGTCGATACGTCGCAACCTCGGCAGACGACACGTCGCGACCAATTCACGGCAAAGGCGTTGTAGCGTTCGGCAAGTCCGTCGATGCGTATTTTGATGTTTTCGGCACGGCAATCGAAGGCATAGCGGAAATAGATGCCGTAACGTGCCGTACTGTCGCACGCTATCGTAAGGTCGCGCAATACAACATTTTTCGCAGCCTCTACACGGCGTATCGCACTCGTCGGTCGGGAGAGTTTGTATTGCGGCAAACGGCTCTCCTGCGAATCGTCTTTGCGGTAAAACGGAAAGCGGGTTGCGGTGGTCGTTACGATGCGTCTGCCCTTGACTTTCGCCACGGTCAGAAACTCGCCGAACGGTACGAACTTTTTGTCGGTACGACCCAAGCACCACTCCTCGCCGCAATCGTCATACATGAGCGAATTGCGTTGTCCTATCAAAACAATATCGTCGCCCTCTTTCAATCCGCAAGCCGCAACCAAAGTGATGCGATTGGTAAAATCGGCGATATCCTTGCCGATTGCCACCTCCTTGCCGACGGTACCCGCGATTTCGAACATTCGCGCGGCAGTCTGGCGCAAGATGCTGCTCTCGCCCTTGCCGACAATGGTTTTGCCGCTCGGCACATGTACCGTGCCGCAGCGATATTCGCCTGCCGGCACAACCACCGTGTCGCCTTCGGAGAGTGCCGCCTCAAAGGCCTTGCTCCAATCGCCGTTATCGCATCGGTCGGCATAATCGGTCAGTACCCGTGTGCGTTGTGCCACGAGGGTTTGAGCGGAAAGCATCGCAATCGCCGTGATTGCCAAAAAAATCTTTGTTTTCATCGTCAGCAAGCCTTAATCAGTTGCCGTTTGTTACGGCAGGGCTTCGAGTCGTTCGAGAAGCCCGCCGAAATCGGGGTGCGATGCGGAGAACTCGTCGAATGTCTTGTCGGTATGTCCATCCTCCGGTACGTCGGAAATCATCTTTACGGCTACGACCGGCAAACCTCCGCACTCTTTGGCGGCAATGGCAATGGCTGTTATCTCCATGTCGAAAATCGCCCGTTCGGTGCCGAAATGCCGCTTTATGGCGCGTATGGTATCGGCATCGACGAACGAGTCGCCCGTGAATACGGTAATCGGCTCTTTGCCTGCCAGCGCATATTCGCCCGTCAGTTCGGGAACGAAGCCGTCGGGTATGCCGTTGCAGTCGTGATAGCGTGCCGTCGAGGGTACGACGATGTCGCCCTGCCGAAACCCGAGCGTTCCTGCCGCATAGCCGACCACGGCAATCATGTCGAACCGCTTGTCGGCGCATGCGACTGCCAATGCGGTATTCGCTGCCGCTGCTGCTTTGCCGACACCGCTGCACAATACCGTGTAATTGTGCCGTGTCCTGCCTGCACGGGCAAGCGTTGCGGTCATGCACTTGTTCTCGCCCTTTGTCGGGGTTATTACCAGAATATTCATATTGTCGTCTCTATTTTATTACCTCCTCCACATATTTGCGTATCGCTGCATTCGCTCCGTCGATGTCGTAGAGGGCAGGATTGCCGCACTGTATCTCGTTCAGTCCGACTATATCCTCTTTGCCTTTGAGCGGGAATACTTTGTCGTAAACTTTGCGCAGAGCATCCTTTATCTGCTCTGCCGTAACATCGTTCATCGTCGAGAGATAGAATCCCGTCAGACAACCCATCGGGCAGAACGAGACGATGCTCGTGCCTATCTGCTCGTCCAACCTCAGATAATAAGCCATCAGATGCTCTATCGTATGCACCGTGCCGGACGAGAGCGGACGGTGTGCCATAGGCTCGCAGAAACGCAAGTCCCACGACAGCACGCAGTGCGAGTCGTCGATTTTGTATGTCGAGCGCAGATAAAGTCCCTCTTTGAGAGTCCGATGGTCCACATCGAACGATGATACTACCGATTTTTCCATGATTGGTATATTGTTTGATTTATTGTTGCATGATTTGTTTGTCGCGGGGCAATTCCCATATCTCCATATCCTTGATTTGGTCGCCGTCGATGGTAAAGCGCACGGCAGTCCGTAATTTGTGAAAACCGTAGCAGCCCGCAGCCCCGGGGTTGATGTGCAACATTTGGTACACGGGGTCGAATATGATGCGCAGGATGTGCGAATGCCCTGCAACGAAAATTTTCGGGTGTGCCGCCTGTATTTTGCGCAACGCTGTCGGCTCGTAGTGGCGCGGATACCCGCCTATGTGCGTCATCAGCACGCTGACATCCTCCGTTTTGAAATACTCGAATTCGCTGTACACCCTTCGCGTCATTCCGCCGTCGATGTTGCCGTATACGGCCTTCAACGGCTTGAATGCGGCGATTTCGTCCGCCAATTCCAACGACCCTATGTCGCCCGCATGCCAAATCTCGTCCACCTCGGCGAGAAATGCGCGTAGAGGCTCGTCGAACGTGCCGTGCGTATCCGATATTACACCTATGCGTTTCATCGCTCAATGTCCGTAATTCGATGAGAGGTATTGCTTTATACTGAACTTTGTCGGTTGCTTTGGGCGCGACAAATCGACAATCCGCTCCTCGCGCTGCAACCGTTGTCCCTCGATGACATACTGCTCCAAAAATCGGAGTATCTCCGCATGATTCTTTACCATAGGCTCCTCGGCCATCGTGTGCGAACGATACTCGGCCGAGTAGAACCAATACGGTGCGCCCATCGACTGCAACTGCTCGGCAATCGACTCCGAACCGTAATATCCGATGCCGAATATGGCAGCCTTGCGATAGGGTACATTGCAATCCGAAGTGCCGTGGAACATCATTATCGGGCATGGCATCGATTTCCACGTCGGTTTGCCGTCGGTCGAGAATATCGCACCCGCAAAGGCTATTACGCCGGCATAGTTGAATCCCTCGGGCAGGATTTGCGCCAACTCGTGCCGGTTGCAGATGTAGTTTTCCGCCTGCAATGCCGTGATTGCACCCGCACTCGACCCGCTTGCCACGATTTTCGACGTGTCGATTTGCCATTCGGCGGCATGTGCCAATATGTATCGCGTTGCACGCAACAAATCCTCTGCCGCATAATTGACCGCCTGTTTCATCGTTGCGATTGTCTCGAACAGTCCCACGTTGTCCGGATTGTAGTCGGGCGATTGCGTTGCCTTCAACCCCAACCGGTAGTCGATTGAAACTACATCGTAACCGTTTGCCGTCAGCATATCGAAATATGCCGTGTATTTTTGTGCATCGCGCACTCCCGATGCAAATCCTCCTCCGAAGACGAAAATCACGCACGGCCTTGTGCCTACGATGTTTTTTGCCGTATAGTGATCCAACTCCAACCGTTCGTCGCCGCTCGTTGCGAATTGTACGGTCTGTTTTTGCGCCGATGCCGTGATTATGGCAACAACGGCAAGCATCAAAATCGTCGCTCTTTTCATGTCGCGCTACTTTTTGTATTTGTCGCCCCATAATTGCTCTATTCGGCCGGCAATTTTCTCCTCTGCGGCATTGCCGGTGTTGGGCGTATAGAATCGTTTGCCGGCAAGCGATTCGGGCATAAATTCCTGCTCCGCGAAGTTGTCGGTATAGTCGTGGGCATATTTGTAACCCTTGCCGTATCCCGCTTCGCTCATAAGCGATGTTACGGCATTGCGCAGATGCAACGGTACGGGTCTGTCAGTCGTATCCTTGCCGACGAACGCCAAAGCGTCGTTTATGGCCATGTATGCCGAGTTGCTCTTTTGCGACGTGGCGAGGTAGATGGCGGTTTCGGCAAGGGTTATGCGTGCTTCGGGCATACCGATTTTGTGTACCGTGTCGAAACATGCGTTGGCCAACAGCAACGCATTCGGATTGGCCAATCCTATATCCTCCGATGCGAGGATTACAAGCCGCCTTGCTATGAATCGCGGCTCCTCTCCGCCTGCCAACATCCGTGCCAGATAGTAAATTGCCGCATTCGGGTCGCTGCCTCGCACACTCTTGATGAATGCCGAGATGACGTCGTAATGTTGTTCGCCGTTTTTGTCGTACAGCGCGATGTTCTGTTGCAGGGCATCGGTTACGGCTGCATCGGTAATTACAACCTTGCCGTCGGTCGCTCCCGCTATTATGTCCAATATGTTGAGTAGTTTGCGTGCATCGCCGCCCGAGAATCTGAACAGAGCCTCCCGCTCGCGTACCTCGATGTCGCGTTGTTTCAACTCCGTATCCACCGTAATCGCACGTTGCAGCAACTCCTCCAACTGCTCATCGTTCATCGGCTTCAAAATATAGACCTGACAACGGCTCAACAGCGGCGAGATGACCTCGAACGAGGGATTCTCGGTGGTCGCTCCTATCAACGTAACATCGCCCTGCTCGACCGCTCCGAGCAATGAATCCTGTTGCGATTTGTTGAAACGATGAATCTCGTCGATGAAAAGCAGCGGTGTCGCCGAATTGAAAAATTTTTGTTTTTTTGCCGACTCTATTACTTCGCGCACCTCTTTGACTCCCGACGTTACGGCCGACAGGGTAAAGAAAGAGCGTTTGAGTTCGTTTGCCACGATTTTGGCGAGTGTGGTTTTCCCGACACCCGGGGGACCCCACAATATGAAAGAAGGCACGTTGCCGGCTTCGATGAAGCGGCGAATCACTCCGTTTTTGCCGACAAGATGCTCTTGTCCTATGTAATCGTCTATCGTATGCGGACGCAATCGTTCAGCCAGCGGTGCTGCCATAATTTTCGTGTGCTATATTCACTCCAAAGATAGGCATTTTTTCGGAAATCCGCTTCGTCGTTGTGTATAATTCGGCGTGTCGCGGTTTTTGTGAGATGATAGCGAACAAATACGGCATACGGGTCGAAAAATTGTCGGCGTTGCGTATTGTCCGTAAATTTTGCCGCTCGTTAGTATCGCCGTTTGCAGATAATTTTCTATATTTGCGTGATAATAAGGAGAGTGCGGATTGTCTGCCAATCCATGCACCAACCTCTCCCGCAAATTTAATAACCTATCAAGGTGCAGATAGACAATAATTTGTACTAATTATGTTTTGTCCTAATTGTGGCGCAGAAGTCAATGACAATGCTGTTGTATGCGTAAAGTGCGGTTGCGCTCTTCCGAAGGGTAACGCCGAAGTCGATTTGAACAAAAGCGAGAAGGATTGGATTGTTACGTTGTTGCTTTGCTTCTTTGTCGGCAGTCTCGGCATTCACCGTTTCTATGTCGGCAAAGTCGGTACCGGCATTCTTCAACTCATCACGCTCGGTGCTTGCGGTATTTGGACTTTGATTGATTTCATCGTCATCGCCTGCGGCAACTTTACCGATGTCGAGGGCAAGAAGATTGTCAGCAAATAGCCTCTGTTGAGACGTTCGGGCAACATCATAATTCCGATTGCGCTTTCAGCAGTCGCTTTATGGTCGCTCTTCGCGATTTTGTATTGCGGAGATATCTCGCTTGCACCCAAATGCCTTTTCCGAACATTGACGGGCTGCGATTGCCCCATGTGCGGAGTGCAGCGGGCTTTGGCAAGTTGCGTGCGAGGGGAGTGGAAGGAGGCGTTTTGGTATAACCCCTATATGGTGCTTGTGTCGCCGTATATCGTGTTGGTCTTTGCCTCTTTGCTTCCTGTCAGGTCGCGTTTTATGAATTTGCTGCGACGAGGTGTGTATAACATCTTCGTTGTGGCATTTTTCGTATTGCTCATGTTGGCTTGGTGGGTTGTGCGCAATACGGCATTCTGGCACGGCATGGCGGCGTAAAACTACTCTTAAATCAAAAGGATGGGTTATGTCATTGACACAACCCATCCTTTTTGTCTGCTTGTTGCCTATTCGGGCTTTACGAGCGAGAGATACAGTTCGTCGAGTTGCGATTGGTCGAGCCGTGAAGGAGCATCGAGCATCACATCGCGTCCCGCATTGTTTTTCGGGAAGGCGATATAGTCGCGAATCGAATCCGAGCCTCCGAAGAGCGAACAAAGACGGTCGAAGCCGAATGCCAAACCTCCGTGAGGCGGTGCGCCGAACTTGAATGCGTTCATCAGGAAGCCGAACTGTTCCTGTGCGCGTTCAGGAGTGAAGCCCAAGCATTTGAATATGAGAGCCTGCAACTTGGCATCGTGAATACGTATCGAGCCGCCTCCGATTTCCGTACCGTTGCAGACGAAGTCGTAGGCATTGGCGCGTACTCTGCCCGGGTCGCTTTCGAGATATTGCACGTCTTCGGGTTTCGGCGAGGTGAACGGGTGGTGCATTGCGTAGAAACGCTGCGTCTCCTCGTCCCACTCGAACATCGGGAAATCGATGACCCAAAGCGGTGCGAATTTTTGCGGGTCGCGCAGCCCGAGTTGCTGTGCAACCTCCAAACGCAGGGCGCAGAGTTGTGTCAGAGCCTTGAATTTTGCACCGCACAGAATAAATACCATGTCGCCTGCCTTTGCTCCGCAACGCTCCGCAATGGCGCGTAATTCGTCTGCCGCAAAGAATTTGTCGATGGACGATTTGA
This sequence comes from Alistipes sp., assembly GCA_051875395.1. GTDB lineage: Bacteria > Bacteroidota > Bacteroidia > Bacteroidales > Rikenellaceae > Alistipes. Next base: position 32,289 of record JBJEGV010000024.1, read on the forward strand.
TGTTGCCGTCGGCCTCCAAACGAATCCAAACCAAACCTTTTGCTCCCACTTGCGGCCGTTTTACGAAATCGGTAAGCGCGTCGATTTGTTTGCGTGTGTATGCGGCGCAACCCGTAGCGGCAAATCCGACGACATACGCCGCATCGTCGAAGACGGAGAACGAGTGGCCGTGCGCAAGGTCGGTCAGGTCGGCGAACTCCATGCCGAAACGCAAATCGGGCTTGTCCGAACCGTATTTCTCCATCGCCTCAATCCACGGCATACGACGGAACGGCTCGTTGAACTCTATGCCCAACACATCTTTGAACATATATTTTGCCCAACGCTCGAAAATCCCGATGATGTCCTCCTGCTCCACGAATGCCATTTCGCAGTCGATTTGCGTAAATTCGGGCTGACGGTCGGCACGCAGGTCTTCGTCGCGGAAACAGCGTACAATCTGGAAATAGCGGTCGTATCCCGCAACCATCAACAACTGTTTGAGCGTCTGCGGCGATTGCGGCAGAGCATAGAATTGGTTGGGATTCATGCGGCTCGGTACGACGAAATCGCGAGCACCTTCGGGGGTCGAGCCGACGAGATACGGCGTTTCGATTTCCAAAAATCCCTCGTTGTCGAGGAAGCGGCGAATCGATTGAGCCATTTTGTGGCGCAGTATCATGTTGCGCTGCAACGGTGGCCGGCGCAGGTCGAGATAGCGGTATTTCATGCGCAAATCGTCGCCTCCGTCCGAATGCTCCTCGATTGTGAACGGCGGAGTTGCAGCCTCGTTCAAAACGATGATTTCGTCGGCTGCGACCTCGATGTCGCCCGTCGGCATTTTCGGATTTTTGGACGAACGCTCGATGACACGTCCGCTTACCTGAATCACGAACTCTCTGCCGAGCGATGCGGCAACCTCTTTCGTCTGCTCGGCCGAATGTTCCTCGACCACGATTTGGGTAATACCGTAGCGGTCGCGCAAATCGATGAATGTCATGGCACCGAGGTTGCGCACCTTCTGTACCCAACCCGCAAGCGTTACTTTCTTGTTTACATCTGCGACTCTGAGTTCGCCGCAAGTGTTTGTTCTGTACATATTATTGTTTGTTTTCGGTTTTTTGTATCTTTGTAACCCACAAAATTAGTAAAAATATGGACGTAACGGCTCAAACGGACGAAAAATATATGCGTCTCGCACTATACGAGGCCCGCGAAGCGTTTAATAACGACGAAGTGCCTGTCGGAGCGGTGATAGTGGCCGATGGCGCAGTTGTCGGACGAGGCCGGAATCTGGTCGAGACGCTGACCGATGTTACGGCGCATGCCGAGATTCAGGCATTGACTGCCGCTTCGTCCACACTCGGCGGCAAGTATCTGCCCGATTGTACGATATATGTTACGGTCGAGCCTTGCGTGATGTGTGCGGGTGCATTGGCTTGGAGTCAGATAGGCCGCATAGTCTATGGCGCGGCAGACCCCAAGCGCGGATATACGACCGTCGGCAGCCGGATACTTCATCCGAAAACGAAGGTTACGGCAGGAGTGCTGGCAACGGAATGCGAAGCGTTGATGAACGAATTTTTTTCAAAATTAAGACGTTGATTTTGAAAAATGGTAAGGAAACGTTAATTTTGCGGTTGCTTTTGTATGTTTTTCTCTGAAAACCGAAGAGATGCAACGAAAGTATGAAAAGACAAAACAAATCAAAGTATAAGTGTATGAAAAAGTTAGTTTTATCAACTTTGGCTGTGCTCGCATTGGGCTGGGCATCGGCGCAAACATCAACCAATGAAGTAGTTACAAAATACAACGAGGCTGTTGCCGCTATGCAGGCAAAGGATTGGGGCAAGGCTCTTCCGCTGTTGGAGCAGGTGGTCGATAAGGGTATCGACTCGGAAGACAACACCGTTCTCAACTGCGTGCAGACAGCCAAGAAATATATCCCTACATGCTATCAGAGTCTCGGTACATCGGCCGCTTCGCAAAAGGCGTTCGATAAAGCCATCGAGTATTTGAGCAAGGCAGCCGAGAAGGCAGAACTCTATGGCAACAACCAAGCCCGTACCAAGGCGAATGTCATTCTCGCCAAGGTATATCAGGTCAAGGGCGGCGAGGCATTCAACAACAAGGACTATGCCGCTGCTGCCGAGGTATTCGCCAAGGGTTACGAGGCCAATCCGCGCAATACCGACATGGCTTTGAATCTTGCCATGAGTTACTGCGAGATGGGCGAATACGAGAAGGGTATGGAGATTTACAACAACATCTGCGCATTGCCGGCTACCGAGCGTTATGCTGCGGCTATTGCCAAGGCAAACGAGATGAAGGCTCTCTACACCAACAACGAGGTTGCCAAGTTGCAGGGTGCGGGCGATAACGATGCAATCATCGCTTTGGCAGATAAGATGCTTGCTGCCGATCCTGCTTCGGCTTTGGCAGAGAAAATCCGCTTGCAGGCATACAACAACAAGAAGGATTACGCCAAGGTTATCGAGTTGGGCGAGAGTGCCGCTTTGGCACAGACCGACGAGGCAGACCGCAGCGATGTATATTTTATACTCGGTGCCGCTTACAATGCCAAGGAGCAGAAAGAGCAGGCTGTCGCTACTTTGAAAAAGGTTACGGCAGGCAACAGCGTCGAGGCTGCCAAGAAGGCACTCGCCGACCTTGCCAAATAATCGGCAGGCATAGTAAACATCAACGGTCGGAATCGCAAGATTCCGACCGTTGCCGTTTTGTCGTTATTTTTCCTTTTGCCCCTGCTATTTCAGCACCTTGAATATAAGTTTCTTGACATGTCCCGTGCCGAGCATCGGCGCATGGGCATCGTCGGGCATAAGTATAGTGAACTGACCCTCTTTCAACGTATAGAATGTTTGCGGCAGGTCGGTAAAGAGTTGAATGTCTTTGTCGCGGTCGAATGCCGTCTTCGGCTCTTTGCAATCCTTGCGTTCCGACCAACCGAACTCCTCCTTGCCCGTACCGCCGACGACCACCTGAATATCGATGTATTTGTCGTGTATCTCCAACAGCGCATCCTCGCGAGGTTTGAGGTCGAGTTCCGATACATTTACGAACAGTTCATCGCCGAGAATCGGGTGCGTACCCGTGGCGAGATTTGCGGTGTCGCATTGTGCAAGATAGTCGAATGCCGCTTTGAATCGCGGATTGAGCGAATAATAGAGCGCGGCGTTTTTGAGCGAGTCTAAAATCATGGTTGTTATATTTTTGTCTGTTTGTTGATTTTCAATCGTGTTATGACAGGGTAGTGGTCGGAATACGACACCTTGTCGTCGGATTCGTAAGAGACGGTCTCAATCTCCGGCGAAACGAGCGTGTAATCGATGCGCAACAGTCGGAAATAGCCGTTGAATGTATATGAATAGCCTCGTCCCATCCGACTGAATGTATCGTCCAATCTGTCGGCTATGCGGTGATAGGCATAGGACAAAGGAACGTCGTTGAAATCGCCACAGATAATCATCTTGTAAGGCGTGGCCTCTATGAAACGGCATATATGTTCGACCTGTACGGCACGTTTGCGGGTATTGTCGGCCAAGCGCGATACGATGCTGCGCAATTTGTCCTCGCGTTGGTTGTCGTAGAGATATTCGTGCTGTTGGATGAACTGCGTATCCTCGTGGTGTATCGATGTCGATTGCAGATGCAGGCTCATGACGCGCACCGTATCATCGGCAATCCGCAAATCCGCCCATACGGCCGAATAGCGGTCGAGCGAATCGATTTCGCCCTGCCTTATGATTCGGTATTTGGAGAATATCTCGCACGAAAAAACATTGTCGGTCGATACGGTGGAGTGGTATTCGGTACCCAAAGCCTTCCACTTTTTGGCAGCGTCGGAGAGAAACTCCTGCAAACAGACTATGTCGGGACGCAGACGGCGTACATAATCGACCATGGTGGTATCGTTGCCGTTGGCTATGTTGTAGGTAACGACTTTGGTAAAGTTGCGTTCGACATACTTGGTGTCGTATTTGCGCACCAAATCGATTTTGCAATAGAGCGGCAGATAGATTGTGGCGAGGAGAACGAACAGACCCATGCACAGAGTATTGCGCCACTGCCAACGGAGAATCCAATAGAGCATCGCTGCCACGTCGAGCATATAGACGATGGGCGCGAACAATGTCAGTACGGGCAGATTCCACATGTGTTGCGGAGGAGTGTAGTGCAGTACGACGATTGTTACGGTGGTGCAGATAAGCACGACCGACAACAAATACATCGCCCAGTCTGCCAATACCGCCCAAACCGATTTGGAGCGACGCTTTTGGCGACCGTGTCCGCGACTCGACAAACTGTCTCTGTAATACTCTGCCATATCAGCCTTTTGCGTTCGGTGTCAGAAGCGCAGGGTACCGCGCCGTTTCCAATAGTAGAGCAGTGCCAATCCCCACAGCATACCGCCTATATGGGCGAAATGCGCCACGCTTGCCTGCAACCCTGTCCAACCGAGGAACAACTCGATTACGGCATATCCGATGACGAACCATTTTGCCTTGACGGGTAGGGGAATGGGGAACAAAATAAGTATCTCGTTGGGGTGCATCACTCCGAAGGCGAGCAACAGTCCCATTACCGCGCCCGAAGCACCGAGCAGTTGAATGTAGTATTCGCCCGCCAAAGCGGCAACACCCATCTGCAACAGAGCCGCACCGATGCCGCATACCATATAATAGGTAAGAAATCGTTGCGAGCCGAGTTCGTATTCGAGCGTGCGACCGAACATCCACAGCGCGAACATATTGAAGAACAGATGTTCCCAACTGCTGTGCAGAAACATGTAGGTTATGAACTGATACGAATGGTACAGCGGACTGCCGACCCAATGCAACACTCCGTATTGGGCCATCAGAGCATTGAAACTCGGTATCATGAACGTTGCCAAAAAGACAAGCGTGTTGATGATGAGCAGATTTTTGACTATCGGCGGAGTGCGGAAATAGGGATTCATCTCTTTTTGTTAAGGTTTTATTGCAGTTTCGCCTGAATCTCCTCGGGCGAGAACTCTGCGATTATACGTTTGCCCGAAGGCGAATATGCAGGGTTGGTCGAGGCAAAGAGTTTCGGGATGAGCCGTTTCGCCTCTTCGGTGGTGTATGCGGCATTGAAACGTACCGCACCGCGTGCAAGTGTCGCGGCAAGACGGTCTTTGCGCACATCGGCAAGCGTCTGCGGCAGGGAGAGCGATTGAATCATCTCGTAGATTATGGTATCTATGCCGTCGGCGGAGGTGTCGGCAGGAATGCCGCGAATCTCCAACGTGCAGTCGCCTTTGAACTCTATGTCGAAACCGAGCGAAGCGAAATCGACCGCATATTCCTCGACGGTGGCATACTCCTCGTTCGATACCGTGAGCGTTTGCGGAAAGAGCAACTGTTGCGAAACGGTCGAGCCGTGCAGAAGCATCGAACGGAAGGTGTCGTACAATATGCGCTCGTGCGCACGCAGTATGTCGATGACCGCAGGTCGTCCGCCAATCGAACACAGCGCGTACCGTTTGTTGAAACAGAACAACTCCGCGATACTCTCTCCTGCATCGTCGAAATTCAACAGATTGTCGGCCGGTGTCTCCTCCGATGCAATGTACTCGAATTGGTCGTCGGCCTCTGTTTGCGGATAAGCCGAGCCGCCTCCTGCCAAAGTTATGAAATCATCGTCGGCAGTTGCCGTATCGAAATTGTAGTTTACATCGTTAAACCCCGATGGACGAGTGGTCGATGCCGTACCTCTGCCCGTATCTTTGAGGAACGGATTGTAGTCGTCGCGTGTGGTCGAGCGAGGCTCGTCGTAGGCTATGCCGCGAGTGGCAACCGGAATCTCCACATTGCCCGTATTGTCGAAATCGAGCAACGGTACGGTGCCGCTTTTGGCGAGAGTTTCGCGAACGACGGCGTTGATGATTTGCCACAAGGCCTCGTTGTCGGCAAATTTGACTTCGGTCTTTTTTGCATGGACATTTACATCGACGCGCTCGGCATCGACAGTGATGTACAGGAAAAACGAAGGCATCGTTCCGTCGGGAATCAGTTTTTCGTAGGCCTTCGTAACCGCCTTGTTGAGATACGGCGAGCGGAAATAGCGACCGTTTACGAACATGAACTGTTCGCCCGTGCGCAGTTTGGCGGCAGACGGTTTGCCGACGAAACCCTCTATCGCGGCTATCGTGGTTTGTACGCCGACCTCCAACAGATTGTTCTTGACCGAGCCTCCCATTACGCCGACTATACGCTCTGCCAGATTGGATTGCGGCAGCGAGTAGAGCGGTGCGCCGTTTGAGAGCAGGTGCAGTTCGACTTCGGGATGACACAACGCAACGCGCCGAAATTCGCTCTTTATGCCCGCCGCAAGTTTCGATTCGTTGTTGTCGATGAATTTGCGGCGTGCCGGCGTGTTGTAGAATATGTTGCGTACCAAAAATTGCGAGCCGACAGGTGTCGCAGCGGGTCGCTGCGATACGAATTCTCCGCCGTTTACGATGGTTTGCGTACCTATCTCGCTGTCGTGTTGGCGGGTGAGCAGTTCGACCTGCGATACCGCTGCAATCGAAGCCAACGCCTCGCCGCGGAAACCGAAGGTGTGCAGGGCATAGATGTCGTCGAGCGTGGCGATTTTGCTCGTGGCATGGCACTCGAACGCCATGCGGGCATCGGTCGGCGACATGCCGCAACCGTTATCGACGACCTGTATCAAATCGCGACCTCCGTTGCTGAAATTGACCTTGACGCATGTGGCACCGGCATCGATGGCATTCTCCAACATCTCCTTGACAGCGGATGAAGGCGATTCCACGACTTCGCCGGCCTTAATCTGGTTGGCGACAATCTCGGGCAGCAATTTTATACGATCGGCCATTTACTCCTCCTTGTAATCGTTAGGTACTACGGTAATCGGTGTGTAAGGATTGAACTCCTCGCTTTGCGTTTGGCTCTGTTCGGCTGTTTGCGTCGTGGCGAATGCGGATACGATGCGCGGATAGAGCATGTAAGCCAACAGCACAATCAACACGATGCCCGCAAGCAGTACAATAGGCTGATGATGGCCGCGGTTGCCTCGTGCGGCACGCGCTTCGGCACGCGCTTCGGCACGCGCCTCGCGTTGGGTGCGGATATACCGGCCGACCTGATATTCGGTGTCGGCATCGGCCGAACTTTCGCCGCACAGTTCTCGCCTGCGCTGTTCGCGACGCTCTTTGTCGGCATCGAAATAGCGCGGCGTGTATTTGAATTCATTGGCTTTGCGCTTGTACGGAGTGAACCAACCCATGATTTTAACGTTCGTTTATCTGAAAAAACTCTTCATTCGCTCGAATATGTTTTGATTCTCGACCTTTTCGGCATTCTTGAAATCGGGCATGTCGGCGAGTTGTCCGACCAATTTCTTTTCTGCCGAATTGAGCGAAGACGGAATCGTTATGTCCACCACGACGAGTATGTCGCCTCGTCCGTAGCCGTTGACCGAAGGCAGTCCTTTGCCGCGCAGACGCAAAACTTTGCCCGCATGGGTGCCGGCTGCTATCTTTATCCGTGCTTTGCCGTCGATTGTCGGTACCTCGACCTCGCCGCCGAGCAGAGCGGTCGGAATGGTGATGTTGAGGTTGTGAATCAAATCGTCGCCATCCCGCACGAGTTCCGGATTGCGCTCCTCCTCGATTACCACGAGCAGGTCGCCGTTTATTCCTCCGTGGCGTGCCGCATTGCCCTTGCCGGATACGGTCAGAGCCATGCCCTCGCCCACACCGGCAGGGATGTTGATTTCTATGACCTCACTGCCTTTGACGATGCCTTCGCCACCGCACTTGTCGCACTTATCCTTGATGATGCGCCCTTCGCCGCCGCATTCGGGACATACGCTTTGGGTTTGCATGCGTCCGAAAAACGTATTTTCGACGCGATTGACTACACCCGTGCCGTTGCAGGTGGTGCAGGTGGTGTAGGACGAAGAGTCCTTGGCACCCGTGCCGCCGCAATGGTCGCAGACGACGTATTTGTTGATTTTGAGTTTCTTCGTCGTGCCGTTCGCTATCTCGGCAAGAGTCAGTTTGACCTTTACGCGAATATCGGTGCCGCGATTGACACGTCGCCCTCCGCGACTCGAACCGCTGCTGCCGAATCCGCCGAAATGTCCGCCGAATATGTCGCCGAATTGCGAGAATATGTCCTCCATCGAGAAACCTCCCGCACCGCCGAATCCGCCGAATCCTCCTCCTGCGGCACCGCCGTTCAAGCCCGCATGTCCGAATTGGTCGTAACGTGCGCGTTTGTCGGGATTCGACAATACGTCGTAAGCCTCGGCAGCCTCTTTGAATTTCTCCTCGGCCTCTTTATCGCCCGGGTTCTTGTCGGGGTGATACTTTATGGCAGCCTTGCGGTATGCCTTCTTTATTTCGTCGGCATTGGCATTCTTTGCGACGCCCAACACCTCGTAGTAATCTCTTTTCTCAGCCATCGTATTATTCTCCAACTACAACTTTGGCAAAACGCAACACTTTGTCGCCAAGCATATAACCGCGTTGTACGACATCTATTACCTTGCCCTTTTTATCCTCGCCCGCTGCAAATTTGGCAACAGCCTCGTGCAAATCGGGATTGAAATCGGCATCCTGAGCCTCTATTTCGGTAACGTTCTTTTGACGCAGAGCATCGACGAATTTTTGTGCAACCAACTCTTCGCCTTTGCGCAGAGCAGCCAAATCGTCGCTCTTTTTCGAAGCCTCCAATGCCCGCAACACATCGTCCAATACGGGCAGCATCGCTTTCAGTACATCGCTGCCACCGCTCTGGATAAGGTCCATCTTTTCGCGTAAAGTGCGCTTGCGGAAATTGTCGAACTCCGCCTGCAACCGAATGTATTTGTCGCGCCAATCGACCTCCTCCTGTTGAGGTGTCGAATCGGTTTGCGGCTCTTGCTCTTGTGTCTCCGCTTTTTTGTCATCGGCCGATTGCTTGTCTGCCACGTTGTCAGATTCGCCCTGTTCCGCTGTCAGATTGTCGCATGCCGCATCGTCGCCGCCTTGCTGCGGTTGTCGGTCGTCGAGCCGCGTATCGCCGTTAATCTCTTGATTGTTAGCGTGTGTGTGTTTCATATTGTGATGTTGTTTTTATTCACATGTTTATATCCTGCGCAAAAGCCGTACCGAATCAGAACATATTGTCGTACATGGTTTGACTTTTATCGTATTTGAGGTCGGCCAGCGACGAAGCCTTGACGCCGATGTTGAAACTCCAACTCTTGTGCGTGCCGAACGGAATCCATACGAACGACATCTGCCAACAGTGCAAATCGCGAGTGATGGAGACGGAAGTTGTGGTCAGTTTCTTGTTCTGTATGTCGAAACCGCTGGTAAACGAGACACCCGTTTTCGGCGTGAGATTCACACTGCCGTTGAAACCGATGGTCTGCGTAACGTTCTTTTTATAACCGGTCGTGCCGTTGTTCACATACTGAATGCCGTAACTTATGACATAGTTGAAACCGAGGTTCCAAGGTATCGAGAAATCGTAGTAGCCGGCTGCCATGTAACGTCTGCGCAATACGGGGTCCATCAGACCGTAAGGGTCGGCATAAGGATTGAAATATTCCGGCGGAATGGTGTTGATGTCGTTCACTGCCGCCTGCGATTTGTTCTCGCGCGACTTGAAGGTGTAGCCGAAACTCCAACCCGTATTGACGATACGACCCGGCAAACCTCGCCTAATCATCAGTTTGTTGTAACGCACACCCTGCGGCGATACCTCGTAAGGGTCCAATGTCGCGGACAGATTGATACCGAAATTCTTGTAAATCGTCGCACGGAACGAAATCGGCAGATTCGACAACCGCATGGAATCGGCGAGGAAATTGTACGAGCCGCTGATGCGCAATTCGTCGATGAGTTTGATTTTCTTTACGCCCGTCGTGTCTCGCTTGCTCAACACTTTCATTTCGAGCGTTTGCGACAGCGAGAATGTCAGTGCGGCCGATTGCCCCTGCCCCGGTACGCCGTAGGCATTGTCGGCATACGGGGAATAGACGGTATAGCCGCCGAGCGAGTCCGATTGTACGGTTTTGTAATAGCCGTATTTCTGTTTGCCGAAGTTTGGCGCGTATGCGAAACCGATGCTCGGCGTGAGCGTGTGGCGCACCGCCTGAATCTTGCTGGTCTTTTTCTTCATTTGCCACATTCCGTAGATTGTGGTGCTGATATTGACCGATGCGTTATAATTGTAGATGCGGTAGAAGCCGTATTCGGGGTCGAGTTTCTCGACTTTGTTGGTCTCGGGATTCCACTCCTGCATCTGTCGTTTGAAATACCACCGTTCGGTGTAGTTGAAACTCGGCGTGATGTTGATATACTTGAACAGAGTGAACTGCGCCGATACGGGGAGCGTATGCTCGACGCCGTTGCGCATGTTCTTCAAAGTCTCCTTCGTGAATATCTTGTTCTCCTGCGCCGATACGGAGTTGGTGATTTTTCCGCTGTAAGTGAACGATATTTTTTCATACCAGCGAGCCTTGCCGACGGCCTCCTTGCGCTTGAACGGATAGACGCGCGAAACGTTGAACACGATGGTCGGGAAGGTTATCGATATGGCGCGTGTCTGCGAGTTCTGCGATATGGCCATGTTCATCGACAACGAGAACGGCGTGCCTGCCCAACTCTTCGAATAGGAGATGGAGGAGTTGGTCTGGGTCGAAAGAATGTCGTTGAGCGTGTTGGCCGAATATTTGCTGTAACCGCTGGTGGAGAGATTGACCGATGCCGAGAATGTGGAACCAGGGTTGGCCTTCGGGTCCTGCGAATGGGTCCACATGAACTTGAAGTTGCTCTGCTTGATATAGTCGGGTTCGCCCTTGTCGCCGGTCTTTATGCTCGAATAGTCGAACGAGAAATTGCCCGAAAATTTGTAACGTTTTGTATAGCGCGACGAAGCCGCGACTTCCCACGAGCCGAGCGTGTAGATGCCTCCCGTTACCGCCAAATCCATGTGTTGGCCGAAGATGAAATAGTAACCCAATCCGCGCAGGAAGAAACCTCGTGCGCCGTCCTCGCCGTATGACGGCATCAGCAAACCCGATTTCGGACCGAGATTTATCGGGAAGAAACCTTCGGGAATGCCGAGGAAATAGATAGGCACATCCTCCATGACCAGATAGGCGGGTCCCGTGATAATTTTTTTGCCGGGGATAACCTTCGCCTTGGTCATTGCCAAATAGAAGTGCGGATGCTCGGTGTGGTCGCAGGTGGTGTATTTACCCGATTGGATATTGATTGTATTGTCCTCCATTTTTTTGATTTTGCCGCCGACGAGCCAACCATCGCCCTCCTGTGTGGCAACGCCCTGAATGAATGCCTTTTTGGAGCCGAAGTTGTAGGTTATGGTATCCATGGTGTAAGACGAGCCTCCGTCGTTGAAAACGGGATGGGTGCTTACGGTCTTGCCGTCCACCGAATCGGGTTTGCCGTAAGCATGCACCTCTTTGGTCTCCATGTCGATTTGCATGAAGTCGGCCTGCAAACTCTTGTCCTCGTATTTGACATCGCCTTTGTTGTAGATGTACACCTTCTTGTTGCGCACGTCGTAAAATAGCGAGTCGGAGTTTTTACCGTCGATAATCTGGTCGAGACCCGAGCCTTTGCGTTTCTTTGTGCGCACGGTGTCTGCCTTGACTGCGGCAACCGAATCGGTCGCCGGAACGCTGTCGTGCGGCACGATTGCCAAAGAGTCGGCAGTCTGTTGCGCGACTGCCAAGGAATCGGGATGTTGCAGAGTGTGCATATCCCGTTTGGCGTTGGTACGCTTGCGGGAGCGGCGAATCGGACGTGTCGGCAAAGTCGTTGCGGAATCGGCACTATCGACCGCAGCGGCAACAGTATCCTGCTTTGCCAATGCGGCAACGTTGTCGTCCGTCGAACCGTCGTGTCGTGCAAAACCGAAAACCATCTGCACAAACGCAATCGCAATTAACGACGAGAGAGTATATTTCAGCCCAAAATGTTTCAAAAATTCAATAATTTTTCGTAACTTTGCCGACGAGTCGGCAAAAACGCAAAAACAAGCCTGTATGCGCGTGTATGTGCGTTTTTTCAGCGCGTAAAGATAGTTAAAAAACTCTACATATCCAATTTGTAAACCTAATTGACCATGAAGAGCAGAGGAGTTTGTATAATTTTGTTCCTTATCGGCGTCGTGCTTTTGTCCAACGTTGCGTCGGGCGAAAATGTTGCACAGGGAGTTCGTGTAATAGTAATCGATGCCGGTCATGGCGGTCCCAAATTCCCGGGTGCCAAATATGGCGGTATTTGCGAAAAGGATATCAATTTGCAGGTCGCGCTCCAACTCGGTGCGCTTATCGAAAAGAATATCCCCGACATCAAGGTCGTCTATACCCGCAAGGTCGATAAACAATTTGCGTCGGTGCTGACCGACGATTTGCAGGCGCGTGCCGACATAGCCAATGGCGCGGGAGGCGATTTGTTGATATCGATTCACTCCAATGCGGCTCGCGACCAGCGTACGCACGGAGTCGAAACTCTGATAATGGGAGAGAGTCCGTTGGAGACGCGCTCTAACGACAATGCGCTGTACCTTAACAACAAAGACGAGTTGCTCGATATGTCCGACAGCAAAACGGCAGCGGTTGTGAGGGCATACATCCAGAATTTGCAGTTTACCTACGGCGAATACAGCGAGATGATGGCTAAACTTGTGCAAAAACACTTCAAGGCACAGGGTAAGCACGATAGGGGTGTTCGCAAGCAGCCTTTGAAGGTGCTTTATGCAACCGATATGCCGAGTGTGCTGATTGAAATCGGCTTCATGTCCAATCTGCAGGAACTCAAATATATCACATCCGAAAAGGGACAGCGCGAGATAGTCTCGGCGATTTTCGGAGCAGTCAAGGATTATGTGGCATTTGTCCGCAAGTCGCTGCTTTTGGGAGAGAAGGATGCGCAACCGCAACAGACGGCTGTCGCCGAGCCTGTGGCAAAGCCGACGCCTTCGGCAGAACCGCAACAGGAGCGAAAAGCCGATGTCGGGCGCGGAGATACGGCTATCGCCGGTTGGACGATTCAGATTATGGCAAGCACGTCGCGTTTGGATGCGGGCGATGCGAGATTCAAATCTTACCGTCGCAAAGTAACGGAGGTGCGCACAGAGGGGCGTTTCCCTTACAAATACTGCGTAGGTTCCTATGCAGACAAGGCATCGGCGCAGAAGGCGTTGCCGGCAGTGCGTAAGGAGTTTCCTGAGGCGTTCGTAACCAAAACCGTACAGAACAAACAATAGGAGAAACAATAAAGAGAGCATATATGAAAAGAGAGGTTAGAATCGGAATCTACGCCCTTGTGATTTTGTTGTGTGCATGGGCCGGCATACGGTTTTTGAGCGGTGTCGATGTGTTCGGCCGCCATGCAACGTATTATGCCCGATACAATCAGGTAAACGGCGTGCAGAATGCCGCAGCGGTAATGATTCGGGGCGTGAAAATCGGCAAAGTTTCCGATATTCGCGTGGCACCCGACGATCCGACATGCGTCGAGGTAGCCCTTTCGATTCCGAAAGCCTACCGTCTGCCTGCCGATTCGGAGGCACGCATATTCAGTACGAGCATCATGGGAGGCAAGGCGATAGAGATAGTACTCGGCAATTCGGACGCTGTTTTGGAGAGCGGCTCGGTCATCGAAGCGGGATATACGAAGGATTTGCTGTCGATGGACAATGCCGAGATGGAGTTTTACAAGAACAAAATCGTTACTCTGACCGATAATTTCAATTCGACGCTCCAAAGTCTCAATTCGTTGGTCGTCGATAACAACAAGGCGATAAACGAGGCGATACGGCATCTTAATTCGATAACTGCGGGATTGGACGGTGCGATAGGTCGCGATACGCATGCGTTGAACGATATAGTAACCAATATCGACAAATTCACCAAGACGCTCGGCGACAACAGCACACGCATCGACAATATCGTAAAGAGCATCGACGACGTAACCTCCAATCTTGCCGACAATGGCGCAGCGAAGTCGCTTGCACAGAGTTTGAACGAACTCAATGCACTGCTTGCCCAAATCAACAGCGGGGACGGTACGTTGGGCGGTTTGGCTTACGACAAACACCTGTACGACAATCTGACACAGGCATCGGCGAATCTGTCGGCACTGCTTGCCGATTTGAAGGAGCATCCGAAACGATATGTGCATTTCTCGCTGTTCGGTGCCAAGGACAAAATCGACAAGGATAGGGCCAAGGCTGCAAAAAAAGCGGCAAAGGCTCAAAAGAAATTGGGAAAGAGCCAAGCGGAATAGAGACAGTCGGTGGCGATGGATTTTGCCGCTATGCGTTGAAACGGTATGATTTATCCTGAAAACTTCGAACAGAAAATCGGTTTCGATATCGTGCGTGAGCAGTGTCGGGCGTATTGCACCATGCAGCGTGCGGCGCGGATGCTTGACGAGCAGCGTTTTACCGTATCGCGTCGCGAGGTTGTCGGGCGTCAGTCGCTTGCCGACGAGATGCGGCAGATGCTTGCGATGGAGCCGAATGCTCCGACCGACGAGTTTTCGGATATAGGCGACATAATCGACAAGGCGCGCGTTGAGGGAACGTTTATCGAAACGGCGGATGTCGTGCGTTTGGGTAAAACGCTTGCGTCGGTGGCATCTACCGTCGATTTTGTGCGCAGTCGCAAGGCGGGTGCTTACCCTTGCATGACCGAATTGAGTGCCGGAGTGGATGCATTGCCGCATGTAGTGCGCGAAATCGCCCGCATAGTGGACGACTACGGTAACATACGCGATTCGGCATCGCCCGAGTTGGCAACGGTGCGTCGCGAAATACATATGCGCGAAGGCCAGGTATCGAAACGGTTGCAGGCTGTGTTGCAATCGGCAAAGAGTGCCGGCGTGGTCGATTCCGATGCGGTAATATCGATTCGCGACGGTCGTGCGGTGATTCCTGTTGCGGCATCGAACAAACGCAAACTATCGGGTTTCATCCACGACGAATCGGCAACCGGCAAAACATTCTACATAGAGCCTGTCGAGGTGGTCGAACTCAATAACGAGTTGCGCGAATTGGAGTATGCCGAACGTCGGGAAATAGTGCGCATATTGACAGCCTTTACCGATTTTGTGCGCCACGATGTCGATGATATGGCTCGGGCGGAGGAGTATATCGCCACGGTCGATATGATTCGTGCCAAGGCGCGTTGGGCGGTTGCCAACGGCGGAGTGAAACCCGTGGTTGCGGAAAAGGGCGTGTTGCGGTTGCAGTCGGCACGTCATCCGTTGCTTGCACAGACATTGCGGCGCAACGGTCGCGAGTTGATTCCGCTCGATGCGGAGTTGGACGGCAAACACCGCATACTCGTCATTTCGGGTCCGAATGCGGGAGGTAAATCGGTTTGTCTGAAAACCTTCGGACTGTTGCAATATATGTTCCAATGCGGATTTCCGGTTACGGCGTCCGAAAACAGCGAGATGCCGCTGTTCCGCAACATATACATCGATATAGGCGACCAGCAATCCATTGAAAACGACCTCTCGACCTACTCGTCGCATCTGCTCAACATGAAGGCCATGTTGGCAGGAGCGGACGATGCGACATTGGTACTGATTGACGAGTTCGGTTCGGGTACGGAGCCGATAATCGGTGCGGCTATTGCCGAATCGATTTTGGAGAGATTGGTTGCAAGCGGTACGTTCGGAGTTATTACGACACACTATTCCAACATCAAATACTTTGCATCGAATACCGAAGGCGTGTTCAATGGCGCGATGATGTTCGATGTGCAGAAC
>JBJEGV010000025.1:0-47006 GCA_051875395.1 Alistipes sp.
ACAAGCCGTTCGCTTAGTACGACTCTCATTATTTCAGATATGCCTCTTAACGAATTTCATACTGTCTCACCTACAGTATTACAGTTTATAGATAATTGTGATAAGTTTGATGGTAAAACAGGTGTATGGAGAACTAATTTGCAAGAGTCAGAATCATTAGGCCCTATAGTCCAACCTGTATCTGAAGAAAAAACAGCATCAACGGTCTCCTCCACAATAGGGTTGAAAGTTGTAGGTAAAATTGATCTCTCTCAGTTTGAACGGAAAAAGAGGGAATTAAGTATGACGAAGAAAAACTACTATATCATTGATACTAATGTTTTTGTAGACTATCCTGATATTATTTCTAAGATTGACAGAAAGTATCCTATCATCTTGTCTGCAAAGGTGACGGATGAACTCGATAAGATGAAAATCAAATTAACTGAAGAACGAAGACAAAACGCGGAGAAGGCATTACGCAATCTTAATAATGAGTCACAGCATGAGATTTTATACGAGTTCGCAGATACTTCTTTATTGCCTGATGATTTTGATAAACGTTCACCTGACAATATGATATTATCAACTGCATTAAAGTACAAAGAACAGAATCCCATTATGCTGACATCGGACAATGGGTTACAATTAAAATCGAAAGTCTTAGGAATTTCGTCAATAAGTTTAAAACAGTTCTTAAAACGATAATATGACCGAACTCGAACTACAACAATATCTCCTTCGCGAGTACCCACAGGAAAATACTCGCTGCGAGTGGAAGGAATTTAAGAATCTGAAGAACTCGTTCTGTGGGGACGAGAAGGACGATGTGATTTCCTACGTGTCGGCTATCGCCAACATGGAGGGAGGGCATCTTGTTATAGGTGTGCATGATAAGACATTAGATATCATTGGAACTGACACCTACAATTATGATAGACAGAAAGCTATTCTGAGATTGACGGAACGCTGTGTCAATCTATCTACAGAAGGACTTGATGTTGAAGAATTCATCACGAATGATACCAGAAAGAGGGTTTGGGTGATTCACATTCCTAAACATCGCACCAAATTACCGGTATATGCCCATAACAAGGCATGGCAACGCATTGAGGATTCCCTGGTGGAATTAACCCAAGAGAGGTTGAATGCCATATTGGAAGAGAATAGTCCTGTTTTTGATTGGTCTGCAGAGATTGTTGAAAATGCCACTTTGGACGACCTTGACAGAAAGGCCTTGGTTAAAGCACGTGATGAGTACAAGGCAGTTCATCCCCGCTTAGCAGATGAAGTTGATGAATGGGATGATATGGAGCTGCTTAATCGTGCTGGCGTGGCAATAAAAAGTAAACTGACACGTGCTGCAATTTTGCTGCTGGGTAAAGAAACTGCAATCCATCTCATCAGTCCCGTTGTGGCTACTATCACATGGGTACTGATTGATGACCATGACGAGAAGATTGATTACGAGCACTTCCATACACCATTTATTCTGACAGTAAATGAGGCTTTGTCAAAGATTCGCAATCTGAACCAGCGTATCTTGCCCGGTGGAACTTTGTTTCCAGA
This sequence comes from Alistipes sp., assembly GCA_051875395.1. Lineage (GTDB taxonomy): Bacteria > Bacteroidota > Bacteroidia > Bacteroidales > Rikenellaceae > Alistipes. Next base: position 1,549 of record JBJEGV010000025.1, read on the forward strand.
CATTGTCAAACAATACGATGACTACAGCATACGCGAAGTGCTTCATAATTGTATAGCTCACCAGGATTACACCATGCAGGAGCGTATTACTATGGTGGAAGACCCAAATTCCGTAACATTTGCAAATGGAGGATATTTTCTTCCTGGCACAGTCAGGAATGCTATTGAGCAGAATGGCCCACAGAAATTCTATCGTAACTATGCCCTGTGTCAGGGTATGGTAAATTTTAATATGATAGACACAATCGGACGAGGAATCCGCAAGGTGTTCACAGAACAACAAAAACGTTTCTTCCCAATGCCCGATTACAAGATAGACCAAGCAAGAAAGGAAGTCACAGTAAAAATCTACGGAAAACTTATCAATGAGAAATATTATCGTTTGTTGAAAGCCAATCCCAATCTGTCTCTAAATGACTGCATCGCATTGGATATGGTACAGAAACATGACGCTATAGACAAAGAGACTGCCACTCGATTAAGGAAGTTGCACCTTATAGAAGGACGCTATCCTAAGTTATATCTGTCGGAATATGTTGCCAAGACTGCCAATAATGACGAACTGAAAACTGAATACATCAGAAACAGAAGCTTCAATGATATGCACTTCAAAGAGATGATCATATCATACCTGAAATCGTTCGGTGGAGCTACCAGAGGCGAACTCAACCAGCTATTGCAATCCAAGTTGTCTGATGTATTGACAGATGAGCAGAAGATTCGAAAGATAAGTAATTTGCTATCGGCTCTCAAGAAAGACGGCATTATAGAATTAACAAATGGCAAGAAGTGGATCTTAGTCAAAGTTTAGTCCAACTTTAGTCGAAATCTTAGTCGAAGTGTATAAACTTAAAATTGTAATATTCTGATAATCAGCTATTATATTTCTATTATGTGTTAGTAGAACAAAATTTATTTAGTTGAACTCAAAGAAAGCGAAAGATATGTTATTCGGAGACAAAATCAGAGAACTCAGAGACGAGCAAGGTTTGTTGCAACGCCAACTGGCAGCTGCATTAGAGATTGATACCCCCATGTTCAGCAAGATTGAGCGTGGAGACAGACGAGCCAAACGAGAGCAAGTAGTCAAACTTGCAAAATTGCTGCATCAGGATGAAAACGAGATGCTGAAACTATGGCTTGCCGACAAAGTGATAGATGCAGTTGGGGATGAAAATGACCATATTCTGAAACACGATGCCATAGAAATGGCACAAAAAACAATCTTGTAAGACAACGATTATGGATGCAGACACCCTCATGAGAAGATTGCATGAGTTGGAAGAGGAGAACAAACGGTTGAAGTCTCTTCTTTCCGAACATGGCATACCGTTTGAAGCGTATACTCATGATGGGAATCTTACTGCGTCCCAATTCTCAAACTCGACGGATTCAACCATCAGCCTTTCTTTGCAGGAAAAGGTTGAGCTGTTCCAAAGCCTATTCAAAGGGCGCGAGGATGTGTTTGCCCAAAGATGGTATAGCGATACGAGTAAGAAGTCAGGCTATCAGCCAGTATGCGAACGAGAATGGAACCGAGAGTTCTGCGACAAGCGTAAATACAAATGTTCAGAATGTCCTAACCGAAAGTTCGCTCCACTATCATACGAACATATATTCAATCACCTTGCGGGTAAGGATGCCTATGGCCGTGATGTAGTTGGCTTATATCCGCTGTTAAATGATAATACCTGCTATTTCCTCTGTACCGATTTTGATGACAAGAGTTGTGAGCATGGGTATCAGCAAGATGTGCTTGCTTTTACAAGTGTATGCAAGGAATGGGGAGTTCCTTGCTATATAGAGCGGTCACGTTCCGGCAATGGAGCACATGTGTGGGTGTTCTTTGAGAGTGCCATCGTAGCCATAAAGGCAAGACGACTGGGAAAGTCAATTCTGTCAGAGGCTATGAATAAGGACGTGCATCTTTCCTTCAAAGCGTACGACCGGTTTTTCCCCAATCAAGACACCTTACCCGAAGGCGGAATGGGAAACCTCGTAGCCCTACCCTTACAAGGACAGGCACGAAGGAATGGAAACAGCATTTTTGTAGATGAAAGTTTCCAGCCTTATCCCGACCAATGGGTATTCCTTCTCAGTATTCAGAAAATGTCAGAGGCAACCGTTGATGCCATTCTACAAGAACACGCTTCGACATTGGGTGAATTGACAAAAAGCAGCGAGGGAAAGCCTTGGGAAACACCTAAGCCAGAGACTATTGACCAATCAGATTTCCCGACAAGTATATCATTGACAAGGGCGAATATGCTGTACGTCCCTTTGGGTTGTCTGTCGGCAAAGGCTGTCAACTATTTCAAGCGAATGGCAGCATTCCATAATCCTGAGTTTTATGCAAGGCAAGGTATGCGGCTGTCAACCCATGATGTTCCTCGTATAATATCATGCTCAGAATTGACGGACAACTTTATAGCCCTGCCTCGTGGATGCGAGGATGATGTGGTGAATCTCCTTGAAGCAAACAATGTTGAATACTTCATAGATGACAAGACCAGCCATGGGCGAACCATTGATGTGTCATTCAAAGGTGAACTTCGTGAAGAACAACAACGAGCCATGTCCTCTATGTTTCCTCATCCTGTAGGCACACTGTCTGCCACAACGGCTTTTGGGAAAACCGTGTTTGCTATTGCGATGATTGCTCAAAGGAAATTGAATACGTTGATATTGGTACACAGGAAATCTCTGCTCGACCAGTGGAAAAAGCAAATGAAAGACTTTTTGGAAATAAGCGAAGTCGTAGAGGATAATTCAAAACGACGGAAGAAAAATCTTTCGCCCATAGGGGAACTATGCTCGGGAAAGGACTCTCTGCATGGAGTGATTGACATTGCCTTGATACAATCATGCTTGGAGAACAACGAGGTCAAACCTTCCGTTAGAGACTATGGCATGGTGATTGTCGATGAATGTCATCATGTCTCATCTGTGAGCTTTGAACAAGTACTGAAACAGGTAAACGCCCGTTATGTTTATGGACTTACAGCTACTCCTATACGCAAGGACGGACATCAGCCCATCATCTTTATGCAATGTGGAAAGATACGATATACTGCAGATGCTAAAAGTCAGATGGACAGACAGAACTTTGTCCGTACCCTAATACCGCGTTTCACATCTTTCCGTAATGTTTTGCCCGACAACAAAACATATACTCAAACCATAGAGGCTTTATCGACAGACGATGTGAGAAACAAGCTCATCATAGAGGATGTGAAAAAGGAAATTGCAGAAGGACGGACTCCCATTATCCTTACCAATTTGACATCCCACGTGAGGATTCTTACGGATTTGTTGCTGCCTCATGCAATGCATGTAGTCAGTCTTGTCGGTGCAGACTCTGCGAAAGAGAAGAGGATTGCAATGGAAAAATTGGAGAACATTCCCGCATCCGATACGTTAGTCATAGTTGCCACAGGCAAATACATCGGTGAAGGTTTCGACTATTCTAGACTTGACTCGCTGTTTCTTGCGCTACCCATTTCATGGAAAGGGAATATAGCCCAATATGCAGGCAGATTGCATCGGGATTATGAGGGAAAGAATGAAGTGCGCATCTTTGACTATGTTGACATACGCATTCCCCTCTGCGATTCCATGTATAGAAAGCGATTGAGAGGGTACGCATCTGTGGGTTATGGTGTCACGAAGCCAACAGAAGGAAACAGCGTTTCAAAGCGAGAATTGATTTACGATGGTCAGACTTTTTCAGAACCATTCCGTCAAGACCTGCTTACAGCCAAACATAGCATAGTCATCTCCTGTCAGAAGATAAAGTTCAATTATGCACCTCGATTACTATATCTTTTACGAGACCTTATGACCAATGGTATTGAAGTTGTTATTTGGGTCAAGGAACAAGGCATTAGCGAAAATGAATTACGGAATAATGGCATAGAAGTACAATGCGACGAAACTCTGTCAGTGCAATGTGCGATAATTGATAAATCCACAGTCTGGTACGGTAGCATCAACTTCTTTGGTTACAACACAGAAGAGAACAACGTGATACGAATCGCTGACTCATTCATAGCCAATGAACTGCTGGATATTATATATGGACAGTGTTAATGAATGTGAACCACAAATAGTGTAGGTATAATACGCTCAATTATCGATTCCAATTCGTGTAAGGGGGAAACAATGACCTAAACAATCGATGGGAAATATATGGTATCAAAACAGCCCTTTCGCTATATATAAGTACTGACATACAGATAGTTAAGTGCTGTATTTAGGTTCAAGCGTGGTGCCGAAAACTTATTTTACCTGAACGGGTCGTAGGATACCTCAGTGAATAAAACAAGCAACAGCCTCACGCCTATATCCCGCATACGGAGATACGACGCAAGATAATGTCTGCCTATTCTCTTCACTGTTTGAATTTCCTACGTTCGTTCAGCGAGAATAAACTTACACTTTCCGCGTAATATGTTGCTACAAAGTTAGCAAACTTTTTATCGGTTGTGAAGTTTTGCAGATATTTTTTGCTGTTGCTTTGTCAAAAAGGTATGTAAGAACGTTTTGGGTTAATTTCCCGCCTGCAAATTTCGGCCAAACATTCCAAAAAATCAATATTGAAACAAAACTTTGTTATTTGCACCTTGGGGCAATATGCGTAAGTATCGAAACGATTGTTGTGTCGCATATTAGACACAATTTCCGCCATTATTGCAGAGAAACAATGCCATAAAACGCAAAAAATGCAACTATATTACCACAAAAACACAAAACAAAAAGCCACAAAAACACAAAACACATTTGCCAATTTCAGAATAATCACTAACTTTGTCATCAAAATACCATTATGGCAAACAAACGATATTTAAGCAGAATAGCCGATGAAGAATTGGCTTTAAGGTTAGAGGCTTTCGGTGCAGTACAAATCAAAGGTCCCAAATGGTGCGGCAAAACAACTACGGCAGAACAACATGCTGCGAGCGTTATCAAACTGCAAGATCCCGACAAACGCGAAGGCTATCTTGCCACGGCACGAACAAAACCTTCCATTCTCTTAAAAGGCGAAATACCACGACTTATAGATGAGTGGCAGGATGCTCCCGTTCTTTGGGATGCCGTAAGAAATACGGTTGATGAACGAGGCAAAAAAGGGCAATTTATCCTTACCGGCTCTACGGTTATAAAAAACAATGGCGAAAAGAGCACACCGGAGGAGCACAGGCGTATGCATACGGGGACAGGCAGAATCGCTACTATGACGATGTACCCGATGAGTCTATACGAGTCGAGAGAGTCTTCGGGAGAAATTTCGGTTTGCGAACTTTTCGACAACAAATCGCTAGACATAGACGGTATCACCTCTCAATTATCTGTTGAGGACTTGATAATGGCTGCATGCAGAGGAGGTTGGCCTGATTCGCTGAACGTCAATAACGACCGGGCAAAACTGCTTATTGCAAAAGATTACCTGAATAAAGTTTGCGAAGATGACATCTCGCGTATAGATGATGTAAAACGCAATCCCGAACTTGCAAGGTTGGTTTTACACTCCTATGCCCGCAACCTTTGCACCTTGGCAAAGAAGTCTGAAATGTTAAAAGATGTCAAAGTCGAGATGGAAACAACTGTACAAGCAACCTTTGACGAATATGTGGATGCACTGAAACGTCTGTTTGTAATCGAAGACATCGACGCGTGGTGTCCTGCAATCCGCTCGGCCACTGCAATCCGCTCCGGCAAGAAAAGGTGTTTTATTGACCCGTCAATTGCTGTTGCCGCTATGGGGACTTCGCCAAAATCGCTCGAACTCGATTTGAAGACATTCGGTTTCATATTCGAATGTATGTGCATTCGCGATTTGAGAATCTATTCACAAGCAATGAATGGCAGGGTGTCATACTACCACGATAGGTACGGATTAGAAGCAGATGTTGTATTACATCTTGACGACCAACGATACGCCCTTATCGAATGCAAATTGGGAAGTCGGGATATTGACAACGGAGCAAAACATTTGTTGCAGTTGCAAGAACTTATTCGGGAACACAACAAAACCGAACAACAAATACCACTACGCGAACCCGACCTGCTTATTGTACTTACCGGCGGCGAATTTGCCTATACACGAGAAGATGGCGTAAAGGTAATACCTCTCGGATGTCTTAAAAATTAGATTGTTATAGTTCCGATATATAATATAGACGGGTAACGCAATGTACTACACACCGTTACCCATCTATTTTGTACCTCCGAGCAGAATCGAACTGCTATTTAAAGTTTAGGAAACTTCCGTTCTATCCGTTGAACTACGGAGGCAGCGTATCGGATTGCAAATATAGCGAAAAAAATCTATTTTTGCGCGGACATTGAAAAGCAACCATGAAACAAGCACTCGTTGTCTTCGATTTGGACGGCACTTTGCTCGACACGATTGGCGACTTGGCAGCCGCCTGCAACCATACTTTACGCATGCGCAGGTTGCCGGAGTACGATTATCCGACCTACTGCGGTTTTGTCGGCAACGGCATTACGCGCCTCATCGAGCGGGCATTGCCCGAACATCTGCGCACGGAGGAGTATATCGCCGATGCCCGTCGCGATTTTGTGGAGTATTACATCGGACATATCGACATACACACGCACCCTTACGAAGGCATACCGGAACTATTGGAGCGACTTTCGGACAGCGGTTGCCGCTTGGCTGTCGCATCCAACAAATTCCACGAAGGCACCGTCCGACTCATCCGCCGTTTCTTTCCCGCGATACGCTTCGATGCGGTTTACGGTAATTGCGAAGGCAAGCCGCTCAAACCCGATGCAGCATTGTTGCAGTCGATTATGCGCGAATGCGGCAGCGATGCGGCGCATTGTTGCATGATTGGCGATTCGGGCGTGGACATGCAGACGGCACACAACGCCGCAACGCGCTCTGTCGGTGTAACATGGGGATTCCGTACTCGCGAGGAACTTATTGCCAACGGAGCGGAACGCATCGCCGACAATCCGTCGGAGATACCCGCTATATTGGGCGATTACGGCATACTTGCCTAATCGCGCCGCTCCACAGGTTGCAGTTCCACACGCAGCAGTATCCGTTTTCCGCTTTTGGCATTCATCTTAAAACCGATGCGCGAAGTGTCGGGATTCGGCTCGTCGTAATCGTGCGGCGGATTGTTCGACAAAATAAACGGCTTGACCTTTGTCGGCGAAACGACTTTTACAATCAGCGTGCGCCCATCCTGTTTCAACTCTATGGTACGGCTGTCCACAATGCGCGGCGCAGCAGCAGTCGTCATCGTCCAACGGATGGCGCACGGCGTATCGCCTGCCGTGATGTCGTCCTCGACAACGACCCGAGCCGTATCGTCGATAACGATGCGTCTGTACGCCTTTTCGACATCGAACAACACGGGCGTCATATCGAACAACGCTCCATAGCAACCGTTTTCGGAGTATATTTCCACCATCTCTGCATTGCCCTCGTAACGCATCGGCCGGTCATTTACCATAATCGTACCGTGCGATTGGTTGTTCAGACGGAATATCGACCAACGGTCGCTGTTCTGACCCTTTGCGAAGAGTTTTATGCCCCGTTTTTCGAGCGAATGATAGTTTTGCGAGCCTATATCGACAGCCCAACGCACACCGCCCCATTCATATACGAACGAGCCTGCATCCATGTGGGCGTGCGAATGGCTCGGCGTGCCTCCTTTGGCGGCAAGATATGCATCGTTCCGCTTCGTCCAACCGCTCCGATACATAAACAGCGGCATCTCTCCCCGACCGTACCAGAATTTGCCGTCGATAGGCCGAGCCTCCGACATATCGCAACGCGAGGCAAAAAGCATGGCGAACGGCAACATCCGCGCACTCTCGATACGCAACGGCTTCATCGACGCTATGCGTTGCCTTTCCGCCCATGCGAGCGACATATCGCCCGTTTCGACGGCAAACCAATAGAGCAAAGGATTGCTTACCGCCAATGTTTTTGCGGAGTCGGAGAAATTGAAACAACAACTCGACGGCGCAACCATATAGTTCATAAATTCGGCCGAAGCGATGAAGCCTGCCGACTTCTCCAAACCCGAACTGCTGCCGCATGCCGAACGCAACGCCTCGATGAGCAGCACCTCGTACCATGTGCCGTATGCCCAATAACCGTAACCTTCGGGATAGATGCCGTCGGGCGCATAACTGCGCAAGGCTTTCGGATTAGTCGCCAATGCTTTATCGACAATCGACGCCGCAAGGTCGGGACACAAATCGCCAACCGCCAATGCACCCATTACCAAACCGCCGTTGCAGACCTGATTCCAATTATTGTCGCTGCGATAAAACCACATCTGTTTGTCGTTCTCCGCCCCCAAAAGGCCTTTGCGGATAACGGCATCGGCGATAGTGCGGCGGCTCTGTTCGGGCAATACGTCGTAGAGCCAATCGTAGCCAATCGCCAAAGCCGCAGTCATCTCGGCGACATCGAGAAAATGCGACGGGTTCCAATCGGTAAAGGAGGATGCAGCCAACATCTCCGCTTCGGCCCGTGCGGCATACTTTGTCTCTCCCGTATATAGGTACATATAAGCGCAAAACGCCACCCGTTCAAACACCCTTCGCGATATGGTAAGCAGCCGCCTACCCTCCATTACACGGGTCTGTACAGGCTCGGAGAGGTATTTGTCCGTGCGGCGTGCGATGAATTGGTGCAGTCGCGCCGCAGCCTCGTCATTCGCCACAAGGTCGCGCACCGCCGCCATGTCGCCGTCATGCAGAATCAGACGAGGATGTTGCCGTGCGACGATGCAGTCGGCCGATGCAGCCATTGCCGCAACGGAACAGCAGATGGTCATAGCAAGCATTAAAAATCTTTTCATCGTATCGTGTCAGTTTCGTTTTGACAAATTTAACGCATTTCTGACAAATTGGCAACAGCGTATGACATACCGAACGGGATTTTGTCATAAAAACGGGAGTTGCGCACTTTGGCATATCTATTGCGCAATCCTGCAACGTACGCGACGAGCGCACAAATACGCAAACAAACAATTAATAACCAATAAACAAACGATTATGAACGTAAAACCACTTTCGGACAGGGTTGTGGTACTCCCTAATCCGGCAGAAGAGAAGACCGCCGGCGGATTGATTATCCCCGACACGGCAAAAGAGAAACCGCTTGCAGGCAAGGTCGTTGCGGCAGGTCCAGGCACCAACGAAATCAAAATGGAGGTAAAGGTCGGCGACGAGGTACTGTATGGCAAGTATGCCGGTACCGAGATAAACATCGAAGGCACGGATTACCTCATCATGAAACAGTCGGATATTTTGGCAATCATAGGCTAACCGACCGACACGCAAAAAAGTCTAACCGTTAAAAATTGAAATGCTATGGCAAAAGAGATTAAATATAACATGGAAGCACGCGACATGCTCAAAGAGGGTGTCGATGCGTTGGCAAATGCCGTGAAGGTTACGCTCGGTCCTAAGGGTCGCAACGTGATTATCGACAAGAAATTCGGTGCGCCGCAGGTTACCAAAGACGGTGTTACGGTAGCCAAAGAGGTCGAGTTGGAGGATGCTTTCGCCAACATGGGCGCACAGATGGTCAAGGAGGTTGCATCGAAGACCAACGACGATGCCGGCGACGGTACAACCACCGCAACCGTATTGGCTCAATCGCTGATAGGTGTCGGCTTGAAGAATGTTACGGCAGGAGCCAATCCGATGGATTTGAAACGCGGTATCGACAAAGCGGTTGCAACGGTTGTCGAGTCGTTGCGCAAACAGAGTCAGGAGGTCGGCTCGGATTTCGCCAAAATCGAGCAAGTGGCGACCATCTCCGCCAACAATGACCAGAACATCGGCAAACTCATCGCCGAGGCCATGGCAAAGGTCAATAAAGAGGGCGTCATTACCGTCGAGGAGGCAAAAGGTACCGATACGCACGTCGAGGTTGTCGAGGGTATGCAGTTCGACCGCGGTTATATCTCGGCATATTTCATCACCGACACCGAGAAGATGGAGGCTCAACTCGAAAAGCCTTACATTCTGATTACCGACAAGAAAATCTCCACGATGAAGGAGTTGATGGGCGTGTTGGAGCCTGTCGCTCAAAGCGGACGTGCGCTGCTCATCATCGCCGAGGATGTCGATGGCGAGGCTTTGTCGGCACTTGTCGTAAACAAGTTGCGCGGCACGTTGAAGATTGCCGCTTGCAAGGCACCGGGTTTCGGCGACCGTCGCAAGGAGATGTTGGAGGATATCGCCGCATTGACGGGTGCAACCGTGATTTCGACCGACAAGGGCATGAAACTCGACGACGCGACTCTCGAAATGCTCGGATGCGCCGAGAAAGTTACCCTCAACAAAGAGAATACCACCATCGTCGATGGTTGCGGCGACAAGGCTGCAATCAAGGCTCGTGTAGATCAGATTCATGCTTCGATTGAGGCTTCCAAATCCGACTACGACCGCGAGAAATTGCAGGAGCGTCTTGCAAAATTGGCAGGAGGCGTGGCAGTGCTGTACGTCGGTGCCGCTACCGAGGTCGAGATGAAGGAGAAGAAAGACCGCGTGGACGATGCGCTTGCCGCAACCCGTGCCGCTGTCGAAGAGGGTATCGTACCGGGTGGCGGTGTAGCCTATATCCGTGCCGTGGATGCTCTCGAAAACCTGAAAGGCGACAACGACGACCAAACCACCGGCATACAGATTGTAAAACGTGCCATCGAGGAGCCGTTGCGTCAGATTGTAAACAATGCCGGCGGCGAAGGCTCGGTCGTTGTGAACAAAGTTCGCGAAGGCAAAGGCTCGTTCGGCTACAATGCACGCGACGACCGCTACGAGGATATGCTCGCAGCCGGTATCATCGACCCTACGAAGGTCTCCCGTGTAGCGTTGGAGAATGCCGCATCGATTGCATCGATGTTCCTGACAACCGAGTGCGTGTTGGCAGAGAAGAAATCGGCAGAGCCTGCTGCCCCTGCAATGCCGGCAGGCGGTATGGGCGGCATGATGTAGCAATCTGCCCATGTAAAAATCGTCCCGAAAGCGCAATGCTCTCGGGACGATTTTTTATGCTTTATTGCAAACAAATCATAATGCCGCAATTTGCCGATTATCCGATAATGTCGAGGTGCGTAAGAATCGGTAAAATGCAAGGCTTCGAGAAGGAGGGCGATGGGAGTTTACTCGACGTAAATGACCGAGCCCGACGACGAAGGTAACGCAGCAGTTTGCCGATTATTACGCACCGTCCTTGGAGTGTTTCCCAATCAAATACTCCACCCTATCGGCAATCATCTGCGGAGTTATGGCACGAATGCAACGCACATCGCCCCATTTGCATGGTTTGTTGCCATAGATTGAGCAAGGGCGGCACTCCATCTCCTTTTGCAGTACGCCCTCCGCATCGCACCCGTAACCGAGAAATCCGAGTTCGGGATGTGTTGCGCCCCATACCGAAACGACAGGGGTTGCCGTCAAAGAACAAAGGTGCATCACGAGCGAGTCCATCGACACCACGCAATCAAGGTTGGCTATAAGTGCGATTTCGCCTTCGAGATTCAATTTGCCGAACACTGCCGTTACATTCGGGTATGCGGCCTCCATATCTTCGGCAAATCGTTGTTCCGACCCTCCTCCGCTGTGGATAAACACGCGCTCGTACCGCTTGGCGAGCAGAGCAACCACTTCGCTGCGCAACTCCTGCGGATATGTCTTGCCCTCGTGTGCCGAGAAGGGAGCAAAACCGACCCATCGGCCTTTTTTCTCGCCCATCGGGTTGGCATATTCGCGTCCGACCTCAATCGGCTCGGGGTCGTCGAACACGAATCCGAGTCGGCGGAACACGTCGCAATAGCGAATGACCGTATGTTTCAGCGGCACGGCATCGTTCTGACTGTAACCCAAGCGGAACCACTTTTCGATACGGCCTTTGCGAATATGGGCAGAGCGCAGACCCAGCAACCGCAGAAAAAGGGTTACCGTAATCGTGCGCAATACGAAATGGGCATCGGCAACGGCATCTATACCGCGTTTTTTGACAAGTCGGGCGAATTGCAGCAGACCTTTGATAGAACTATGCTCCTCGTTCGTGTTGAGGAACATGAAATCGACATCCAAACCCTCGAAAAAGGGCTCGAACAACTTGCGGGTCGCAACGGTGATTTTAAGGTCGGGATATGCCTTGCGCAACGCCCGTATCGCGTGCGGCAGCATGGCCACATCGCCCATTGCCGACACACGCAACACCAACAGATGCTTCGGCAAATTATTTTGCTCCATAGAGTACAGGATTGAGTGCGGGATCGTTGTACATCTTCATCTGTTTGTAGGTCTTCATGTATTTACGACCCGATTCGATGTCCGCCATCAACTCCTCGATTGCCGTCGAGAGGTCCTGTTGTTGCGAAAGCAATACGTCCAATTTCTTTTGGCAGGCGGCACGGTGTTGGTCGTCCACGTCGGTACGCACCGTTTCGCAACGCATATGGTATATTTTAAGAGCCAAAATCGACAGACGATCTATCGCCCAAGCGGGAGTTTCGGTGTTGATTTTGGCATCGGGAGCGACCTCGACATCCTTGTATTTGTCGAGCAGATACGAATCGATATACTCGACCATATCCGTACGCACCTGATTCGAACGGTCGATGCGGCGTTTGATTTGCAAAGCCTCGACAGGGTCGATATTCGGATTGCGGATGATGTCTTCCAAATGCCACTGAACGGTATCCACCCAGTTCTTTTCGTATAGCAGATGATTGAGAGAGCCCTTCTCGAAAGGATTAAGCGACGGATGATCGACATCGTCGAATTTATGGTAATCGTCTATTACCTGCACAAAAATCTGATTCGCTTGTTCTGTAAACATGGCTTTGCCTAATAATTATAAATCATAAAAATTTCCGATAAATTTTGTTACCTTTGCCAAGCAACATATTACAAAGATAATGAAATTTTCACAAAAGACAATAACCTCGCTGCTTTTCGTTGCTCTGTTTGTCGGAGTCCTCTCTGCGCAAACCCGCCAAACGCGCGAAGAGTACATCGCACGCTACAAGCATATCGCCATCGCCCACATGGAGCGTTACGGTATTCCCGCAAGCATCACTTTGGCACAGGGCATCCTCGAATCCGACTGCGGCAACAGCAAGTTGGCACGCAATTCCAACAACCACTTCGGCATCAAATGCAAAAAGTCGTGGACGGGAGACCGTGTCTATCACAACGACGATGCCAAAGGCGAATGTTTCCGCAGTTATCGGTCTATCGAGGAGTCGTATATGGACCATGCCGAATTTCTCGACTCTTCGCCGCGTTACGATTCGCTTTTCGCCTACTCCCCTACCGACTATCGCAGTTGGGCGCGCGGTTTGAAGGCGGCAGGCTATGCGACGGCTCCGGATTATGCGCAGCGGCTTATCAAAGTCATCGAGGATTCGCACCTCTATCTGTTGGACCAAGACAACGGCAGCCGTCGTTATGCTTCGTATATCGCCTCCCAATCGGGCGACGAGGCTTTGAGCCAATTCGAGAGCCAAAGCACGGCGACCTCGGAGGAACTCATCAATCCCGATGCCTATCGCGTCAATATAAAGACCTTCGGCGGTTACAACATATACCGTACCAACAAGGTATATTATGTGGTGGCGAAAGAGGGCGATACCTATCGGTCGCTCGGTGCGCTGTTCCACATCTCCGAACGCACCCTTTGCAAATTCAACGATGTAACCAAAAACACGCCTCTTCGCAAGGGCGACATCGTCTATATCGAGCGCAAAAAGGCGCGTTGGGAGGGCAATGCCCACATGCACACGGTGCGTCGCGACGAGACGCTCCATTCGCTTGCGCAATCCTACGGCATTCGCGACCGTTCGTTGGCGAAAATCAACCGCATAAGCAAAGACAGCAAACTGCGCAACGGGCAGATAATAAAGTTGAAATAAAAAGAAGACAGACAAAAAATACGCCGCTACTTTTTTGTATCGGCGTATATTTGTTTATATTTGTATAACCAAAAACAGCAATAACGGTTATGAAAAGAATACTTATTGTCGGGGCAGGCGGTCAGATTGGTTCGGAACTCACACCCTATCTGCGGGCGATTTACGGCGAGGCGAATGTGGTCGCCACGGATGTACGCGAATGCAAGGCTTTGGCAGAGACAGGTCCTTTCGAGGTACTCGATGCGCTGAATCCGACCAATATGGCTTCTGTTGTCGCACGCCACAGAATAGACACCATATTCAACCTCGTAGCCCTATTGTCGGCGGTAGGCGAACGCAATCCGCAGATGGCTTGGGGTGTCAATATGGGGGCATTGCTCAATTCGCTCGAAGTGGCACGACAGCACCACTGCGCAGTCTTTACGCCGAGTTCCATAGGCGCATTCGGTCCGACTTCGCCGAAGGACGGTACTCCGCAGGATACCATCATGCAGCCCACGACCGTATATGGCATCTGCAAGGTTACGGGCGAACTGCTCGGCAACTACTATGCCCACAAATACGGCTTGGATACCCGCTCCATCCGTTTCCCGGGAATCATCTCCAACAAGACGTTGCCGGGAGGAGGAACGACCGATTATGCCGTCGAAATCTACTACGAAGCCATCCGCCACGGTCGCTATACATGCGCCGTACCGCACGACGTATATATGGACATGATTTATATGCCCGATGCACTGAAAGCGGTCGTGGAGTTGATGGAGGCCGACCCTTCGCGTCTGCGCCACAGAAATTCGTTCAATATCGCTTCGATGAGTTTTACCCCCGAGATTATCGCAGCCGAGATTCGTCGCCATATTCCGACATTCGAGATGACCTACGACATCGACCCCGTCAAGGAGGAGATTTCGCGCAGTTGGCCGAATTATCTCGACGACTCCTGCGCTCGCGAAGAGTGGGGCTGGAAGCCGGATTGGGACCTTGCCCGCACGACGGAGGATATGCTTGCCGCCGTTCGCCGCAAGTTGGAGGCAGAGCAATAAGTTGTCCGCCGAATACGACAAACGCTCCGAATTTCGATTCGGAGCGTTTTTTATGTTGCGAACAACCTTATCGAACCTGTGTTGCCAATTCGTTGCGGATTGCGGCAGCGATTGCTTTCAGCCCCGATTCCGTGGCACCGATACCCACATAAACGATTTTGCCGTCGCGACCCACCACAACGGTACGAGGCACACCGCTCTTGGCATACAGATAAAAGATGTCCCGATTAGTGTCGATGAGCGTAATCGGACGCAGATAGGAGTATATCTCCTTACCATTCGGCGAATCGAAAAAAGCGATGAGCGACTCGCGCGTATCCTTGTTGGCGATTGGTAGGAATACGAAATCCTTGTTGTCGGCAAACTCGGCTATCGTCGCCGGCAGATTGTCGGTGTGCAGTTCCTTCCGGCACGGTCCGCACCAACTGCCCCAAAATGTCAGCAGCACCACCTTGCCCGAGTAGTCGGACAGACTGACGCTCGTGCCGTCAATGCGTTTGCCCGTAAAATCGGCAGCCTTGTCGCCCTCGAACAGAATCGACGTCTGCGCTTTTATTTGACGCAACGTCTCGTCGTCCTGCGCCATGGCGACACCTGCAACGGCGAATACCGCAAATGCCAATGCAAAAACAAATCTTTTCATAATCCGTTCTGTTCGGTAATTCCGTTTTCCGACCTAAACGTGGCGCAAAATCTCCTCCAAGCCGTCGAAATGGCACTTGTAGTCCTCCAACGAACGACGGATGACCTCGTATGCCTCCTCTTTGCCGTAGGTATCGATAATCTCTACCCTCTTCGGTTTGTTGGTATCGCTGTCCGGCATATCCTTATAGGTAAGGAAGTAGTGTTTCAATCTGTTCACAATCGTCTGCGGCAGTTCCGATATGTCGTTGTAACCGCTATACGTCGCATCGTGGCGCAATACGGCGATTATCTTGTCGTCGGCATCGTTGCCGTCCAACATGCGGAAACCGCCAATCGGCTTGACATTGACGATGATGTCGCCGTGGGCTATCGTACGCTCCGTCAAAACGCAAATATCCAGCGGGTCGCCGTCGCCGAGAATACCCGTGCGGCCGCTCTGCTGCATGCAGTATTTTGCCACGCCGTCTCCGCAGAAACTTTGCGGAATAAAGCCGTAAAGAGCGGGAATGACGGTCGAGTATTTTTGCGGACGGTCGATTTTGATGTAACCGCTCACCTTGTCGAGTTCGTATTTTACCGTATCGGTAGGCACCATCTCTATAAATGCCGTAACAATCTCCGGTGCTTTCTCGCCCACCTCTATACCATGCCAAGGGTGCGACTTGTAGCGCAAGCCCATCAATCGCGCAATAGGGTCGTTGATTTTGTTTCCCATATCAATATCTTTGCTTTTAACGGTACAAAGATATTAAAATAAATGATATATACTACGGAAACCGAACGATATTTGCCTGCATATACCCTGCCCTTGCGTCGGAATCATTGGCAATACTGCCGCACATCGTCGAGCGTGATACGTCGGTCGCTCAATATGATAAGACGCTCGATTGCGTTGCGCAGTTCGCGAACATTGCCGCTCCAACCCATCTGCGACAGTGCGGCGAGGGCATCCGTATCGATGGGTTTCGGAGCGATACGGTTTTCGGCACACAATTTGCCGATAAAATAATCGGTCAAAAGCGGCACATCGCCCTTCCTTTCGCGCAACGGGGGCAATTTTATTACTATGACGGCTATTCGATGGTACAAATCTTCGCGGAAATTGCCTTTACGAATCTCCTCTTGCAGATTCTTGTTGGTCGCGGCAATGACGCGGACATCGACCTTTATGTCGCCGTCGCTTCCAACACGCGATATTTTGTGTTCCTGCAAAGCCCTCAACACCTTTGCCTGCGCCGCAAGCGACATGTCGCCGATTTCGTCCATAAACAACGTCCCGCCGTCGGCCTGTTCGAATTTGCCGCGCCGTTGTTTGACTGCCGACGTAAACGCGCCCTTTTCATGCCCGAACAATTCGCTCTCGATGAGTTCCGAAGGAATTGCGGCGCAATTCACCTCGACAAACGGTTTGTTCGCCCTTGCGCTTTGGCGATGCAGCATCCGCGCCACAAGTTCTTTGCCCGTGCCGTTTTCGCCGACAATCAGCACACGCGCCTCCGATGGCGCGACCTTATCGACGAGAGAGTGTATGCGCACGATTCCCTCCGATTCGCCTATCATCGGCTCGTCGCAGCAACCGTTCGCACCCGATTTGCGGAGAGGTTTCGACGGCTCGGACGCAGGCGCGGCATTGCTGCTGCGCACATTGCGCCGCACCGCCTCCAAAAGCCTGTTCATGTTTATCGGTTTGGTCAGAAAATCGACCGCTCCGTGATGCAGGGCATCGACAGCCGATTCGACCGTATTGTTTGCCGACAATACAATCAACGGCACTTTTGTTGCGGTAAGACCCTTGGCGTCGTCCGACAAAATAACATCGAAAGGTATCTTCTCGCACATCTGCACCGCACGCTCGGCGCAATCGACACCTTCGGTCGTATAGCCCTCGTATTCCAATCGTTCGCGAAGGCAATTACGCATACTGTCGGATTGTTCCAAAATTAAAACCTTTGCCATAGTTGCTATTATGAAATTTTTATATACTTTTGTATCAAAATTACGATTTTAATTTTACAGATGTTCTTTCGCTTCAAGTCGTAACAGAATATCCTTTTCTTGACAAAATCGGCACGGGAACAATACCGAGAAAACCTGTTTGGTGCATAAAACGGCCATTTTGCCGTATCGGGGCCCGTATCGTCCGATGCAGGAACAAGACAGCAATATGAGAAAAAACTACAACTACACAAGGCGTAAACTCTATTTGCCCGAATACGGCCGCCACATACAGGAGATGGTGGACTCGTTGCAGGAGATTGAAGACCGCACCGAGCGTACCCGCCAAGCAAAAGCGGTAATCGCCGTCATGGGCAATCTCAACCCGCTGTTGCGGGACACGGCGGACTTTACCCACAAACTGTGGGACCACCTTTTTATAATGTCCGATTTCAAGTTGGATGTGGACAGCCCGTATCCTCAACCGTCGCGACAGGATTTGATGGTCAAGCCGCACCAAATGCCTTATCCGCAGACCAACATCTCCCACAAGCACTACGGCAAGTACGTCGGCCGTCTGCTCAAACGACTCGGCGAAGAAAAGAATCAGGCTGCCGTGGAGCCTGCCGTAAACAACATAGCCCGCTACATGCGCACCAAATGTTTCGAATACAATCAGGAGCATCCGAACAACGAGACCATCGCCAAAGACATACGGAATTTGTCCGATTATACCATAAACATCGACGAAAATGCTCTGAATAATGTCCGAAACGACTACAAACAGCACCATTCGGCGTATCAGCAATCGGGCAAAAACAACAAGAAACAGACGAAAAACAACCGCAACCAACAGCGTGCGGGACAGAAAAACCATCAATCGAAGAGTGCTGGACACAACAATATTATGAAATAATCGGGTATTCTTTCGATAAATGTCGTTATCTTTGTAATTGGTAATAAAACAACCGTATCATGAACAGATTATTCGTTACATTGTCCGTAAGCCTCGCTTTATTGTGCGGATGCCGCTCGTCCAAAGTGCGCATATCGGGCAAATTCCTCGGCCTCAACCCGCAAAAAGCATATCTCGAACAGATGTCCGCCGCGACGGGACAATCGATAATCGACTCCGTAACATTGGCACCCGACGGCTCGTATCGCTTCGATGTGAACAATGTGCCGTCCACGCCGTCGATGTACAACATAATATACAACAACGAGCGCATCCCTTTGCTGCTGACAGGTGGCGACAACATAACGGTCGGCTCGCTCGGCAATGTACTGATGAACTACACGGTCAGCGGCTCCAAGGAGTCGGAATTGCTACGCGAGTTCAACCACGCCTATATCACTGGCGTACAACTGCTGAACTCCATAATGACTGAATATACGCAGGCGGAGGGCGAAGACAAGAAGGTGCTTGCCCGTCGATACAACGAACAATATCGCGCCATAAAGCGCAACCAGATTTCGTTCATCGTCGAACACAAGGCGGAGATTGCGGCAGTCTATGCGCTTTACCAACGGCTGCCCGGTGAACAATATTTGGTCAATCCCGACAGCGACATCATCTATTTCCGTACCGTAGCCGATGCCATATCGGAGACCTATCCCGAGTCGCCGTATCTAATCTCGTTGCGCAACGACGTGGCTCGCATGGAGGCACGCACCTCGCTGCTGCAATCCATTCAGGAACGCTCCTATCCCGACCTTTCGGCACCCGACATGTACGGCAACGAAATCAAACTCTCATCGTTGGACGGCTATGTGGTTCTGGTCGATTTCTGGTCGGCCGAATTGGGCAACAGCAACGCTCTGAATGCCGATTTGAAGGAGATTTACCGCGAATACGAGAGCAAAGGTTTCCGCGTCTATCAAGTGTCGGTCGATACCGTCAAATCGACATGGGTAAATGCCGTACAGGAGCAACGTCTGCCATGGATTTCTGTCTGCGACTTCCGTGGCGAGGCCTCGCCGCTGCTCGGCACCTACAACGTCAAGAAACTACCGTCGAACTACCTTATCGACCGCGACGGTACGATTATCGGCAAAGACCTTTACAGCAAGGCTCTCGAAAAGAAGCTCGCCTCCATATTGAAATAGACCGCAATGTATTATTTCGCATCGGACATACATCTCGGAGCAGGCGATGCCGCAACCGCCCAAGCCGTTGAGCGACGTTTCCTTGCGTGGCTCTCCGACATCGAACGCGATGCCGAAGCGGTATTTTTGGTCGGCGACGTATTCGACTTTTGGTTCGAGTATCGCCACGTCGTTCCCAAAGGTTTTGTGCGCATACTCGGCAAATTGGCGCAGATGAGCGACAAAGGCATCCGCATAGTCTTCTTTACCGGCAACCACGACATGTGGATTACCGACTATCTGACCCGCGAATGCGGCATGGAGATACACACCGAGCCTCTGCTCACGGAATTGGCGGGCAAAAAGATATTCATCGCCCACGGCGACAACATGAACATCAAGGGACAACCGATGTTGCGGCTGATGAATACTCTGTTCCGTTCGCGCACGGCACGCACACTGTTCTCGTGGCTCGTACATCCCGATTTGGCCATGCGTTTCGGGCATTGGTGGAGCGGCTCGTCGCGCAAATCCCACGGTCGGGAGAGCGACCATAAATATCTGGCGCCGCTTATCGAATATGCCGACCGTTACGCCGCAACGCACGATGTGGATTATTTCGTATTCGGACACATGCACATCGCCGCCGACATTACCGCACCGCACCGCATACTCTTTATGGGGGATTGGCATACCGCTCCCAACTGCATAGTTCTCGACGACAGCGGTACAATCTCACAGAAAACACTCGACTGATTATGCAACAATATCTCGATTTACTGCGTCGTATCGACAGCGAAGGCATCGTCAAAAGCGACCGCACCGGTACAGGCACAAAGAGCATTTTCGGCGCACACATGCGTTTCGACCTCGACGAGGGATTTCCTTTGCTGACCACGAAAAAAGTCTTTCTGAAAGGCATTATCCACGAACTGTTGTGGTTTTTGAAGGGCGACACGAACATCAAATATCTGGTCGATAACGGCGTGCATATCTGGGACAACGACGCATACCGCTATTATAACGAATTGTGCATAAAGCACGGCGTACTGCCCATTACCCGCGAGGCCTTTTTGCAGGCGGCGCAGGAGCAGACAGAATCGCCTATCGAGGGTTACCGTTTCGGCGATTTGAACCACGTTTACGGCTATCAATGGCGGTCGTGGGGCTGTCCCGACGGCAGGAGCATCGACCAGATAAAACAGGCCATCGATTTAATCAAGCACAATCCCGATTCGCGACGCATCATCGTTTCGTCGTGGAATGTCGCCGACATCGAACAGATGGCTCTGCCTCCGTGCCACGTTCTGTTCCAATTTTACGTTGCCGACGGACGGCTCTCGTGCCAACTTTATCAACGCAGTGCCGATACGTTTCTCGGTGTTCCGTTCAACATCGCCTCGTATGCCCTCCTGACGATGATGATTGCCCAAGAATGCGGTTTGCGGGCAGGCGACTTCGTGCATACGCTCGGCGATACGCATATCTACCTCAACCATATAGAGCAGGTACACGAGCAGTTGTCGCGCACTCCGCGCCGATTGCCGACCATGCGTCTCAATCCTGCCGTCGAATCGATTTTCGATTTCCGCTACGAGGATTTCGTTTTGGAGAATTACGACCCTTATCCCGCAATCAAAGCCCCGATGTCGTTCTAAACCGTTAAGATTGGCATTATGAAAAAATGGTATAACGAGGAGTACGAGTTCGATATTGAGGTTACGGGCTTTTTGCGCGGCAACTCAACCGAAAACTATTGTCGCAACGGCGAAGAGGTCGGCGACAAATACACCTGCACCTACGGTTGTCCCGTCAATGCACAAGGACACGGCATCTGTTCCAAGACCATGACCGCACTGTTCCCGATTATGGAGGCCGTGCGCAGCGGAGGCGATTTGGAGAATATCGGCGGCAGCAGTCGCTATTGCAAGGAGATAGTCTGTCCCGACGGGTGTGTGATATTCCGACTGACGGCTCGTCCGCTCGGCAATCCCAACTTTTTCAAGGGCAAATTCTGTAAGCAATAGAGGAGCGACCCGACGACCGATACAGATAAGGGGTTGTGTCGCGACACAACCCCTTTAAGATATATAAACGCACCGCTCTATTGTATCTCGAAAATCGCCGCACTTACAGGCTGCATGGTAAAAATGTGTGCATCCGACGTAGTCTTGCACTTGGCAAGGCGCGTATCGTTGCCATATACCCACACCGCCTTTTTGCCGAGTTTGGCAGTTTTGCCCGTAGCGACACGGCCGCTCGGGTTCAGCACCACGAGATAATTTTTGCCCTCGCACGAGCGTTTGTAAATCATCGGATAAGGGTTGTCCAAATCGCCGACATATTCCCATTCTCCCGCTGTACCGAGTGCAGGGACAGCCTTGCGCAATGCAATCAGACCCTTGACATAATTGAGTACCGAATTGGCATTCTTCTCTTGGTCGGCGACATTCGGAGCATCGGGCGCATTATCGACAGGCAAGTAGAGTTTCGCCGCATCTTTCACGGTCGAGAATCCCGCATTTGCCGTTGCATCCCACTGCATCGGGGTACGGCATGTCGAACGGTTGCGCGACGAGAAACTGCCCTCCTTCGGCGGAGCGTATTCGAGATTGCGCATGCCTATCTCCTCGCCGTAATATACGACGGGCGGAGTAGGCAGTGTCAGGAACATGGTCAGTACCACCTTCTGCTCCTCCTCGGTATCGCGGTTCATACGGCGCAATCGCCAAATGTCGTGGCTGCAAGTAGGCATCGAGGCATAACCGCCCAAACGCTTGAAATCGTTTACCACTTTGGCATACAGCGTCATCGATTGATGCAAATCGCCTTTGCCCGCCTTGTTGAAATAGCAATCGCGATAGACGAGTTTGTCCGACGTTTCGCATACGAGCGGACGGTATATCTTGCCGCATATTTTCGATTCGCCGTGGATGAGCAGGTCGATGTCGAATCCCGCACGAAGAGCCTGTTCGGGAATACCCCACTCGGCCATCATTATATTCTTTGGATATTTGGCACGATACCACGCAAATATCTCGTTCCACAGTTGGCAGATGCCGTCTTTCGCCTCATTGTCGCCGCGCACGAGCGAAGCCGCCATATCCACGCGGAAACCGTCCACACCGCGACTGCACCAAAAATCGATTATGCGCATCAACTCCCTGCGCACGGCCTTCGGACCCTCGTCGTCATAGCCCTGCTCCCATTCGTGAGCGGGATTGGGCTTGTAATATCCGTAGTTGAGGGCCGGCTGTATGTCGAAAAAGTTTTTCAAAAAATAGCCGTCGCGCTCCAACGACTTGTTCTCGACGAATTTTTTTGCAGGCTTTTTGGCAGGTTTGCCGTCGGTCCATATAAAGTAGTCGCTGTATTCGTTGCGCTCCGCCTTTGCCGACTGTTGAAACCAAGGGTGTTTGATTGAGGTGTGGCCTGCAACCAAATCGAGCAGCACTTTGATACCTTTGGCATGCGCCTCCTCGACCAAAGCAAAAAGGTCGTCGTTGGTACCGAACCGCTTATCGACCGCATAGAAATCGACGATGTCGTAACCGCCGTCTTTCCAATCGCTGGCGAAACATGGCGAGAGCCAGATACAGTTGAAACCCACGCTCTTGATATAGTCCAACCGCGAACGGATACCGTTCAAATCGCCTATGCCGTCGCCGTCCGAATCCATAAATGTCGAAGGATAGATATGGTAGATGTACGCATCGTCCAACCACTTCGGAGTGCGTTTGGCTGCCGGCGCAACGCTCGACAACATCGTCGCCAATGCCAATAAAAGTGTAAATTTCTTCATGTTATAGCAGTTTTACAAGTCTCTCCAATGCCCAGCGATGCGAGCCTTTGAGCAGAATAGTCGCTCCCGTCGGAGGATTCTGCCGCAGATATTCGGCAGCCTCGTCGGTCGAGGCGAAAGTATGACACGCGCCCTGCTCGACAGGAACGCTTCCGCAAGCCTCGGCAAAATCGTTGCCGACAAGCAGCATCTCTGCATTGTCGATTTGAGCCGCAATCTCCAAAATGCGTCGATGTTCCGCCGCCGACCACTCCCCGAGTTCGAGCATATCGCCGAGAATCAATATGTTTTTGTCGCCATGATGATTCGCCACATTCGCCAATGCAGCCTGCATACTCGACGGGTTGGCATTGTAGCAATCGACAATCAACAGATTGCCGCGTTCGGTACGCACCTCCTGCGAACGGTTGTTATCAGGCACATACGAGGCCACAGCCTCGCGAATACGCTCGTCGTCTATATCGCAAAAGCGACCCACCGCCACTGCCGCAGCAATGTTGCAACGGTTGTAATCGCCCGACAGCCGACTTTCGACACCGTCCGCCACACGACGCGAATAGGTCTCGACAGCCATGCCTTTCCGTTCGGAAGCCATTGCCATCAGCACCTCGTCCTCCTCCGGCACGAATGCCCTTCCTCCGCTGCGTGCGAGGTAGTCGAACAACTCCCCTTTGCCCCTGCGGATGCCTTCAACCCCGCCGAAGCCCTCCAAATGCGAACGGCCGATGTTGGTAATGATGCCGTAATCGGGTTTGGCGATTTCGCACAATGCGCCAATCTCGCCGCATGCGCTTGCGCCCATCTCCACGACACCGAATTGCGTTCGGCCAGTCATGGCAAGCAGCGTCAAAGGCACGCCGATATGGTTGTTGAGATTGCCTTTGGTGGCATACACGTCAAAACGCTCGGCCAACACCCGGGATACGAGTTCTTTGGTGGTGGTTTTGCCGTTACTGCCGACTATGCCTATTACGGGAACGGCCAATCGCTCGCGATGTTCGCGGGCGAGGTGCTGCAATGCCGCAAGAGTATCGTTTACCCGCACCATTCGGTCGGCCGCTTCCGGATGTGCCGACAGCGGCTCGTCGGAATCGACAACGGCATATTTGGCACCCGACTGCAACGCATCGAACGCAAAACGATTGCCGTCGAAGGAGGCACCGTGCAACGCGAAAAACATCGTATCGGCATCCACGTTGCGCGAGTCGGTACACACGCCCGAACACTCCCCGAAAAGGGCATACAAATCTTCCTCTTTATACATCGCCGAATCAGATATGTTTGTCTCCGCTCTGGAATTTCACCTCGTCGATAAACTTTTTGATATTCTGCTCCTCCGAGCGCGGACAAATCATCAAGACATCTTCGGTATCGACAACGATATAGTCGCGCAATCCCTTTATGACGGCTATTTTGCCCGTCGGCAACGAGATTATGGAGTTGCGCGTATCGTAGGTGTAGCACCCTTCGACTGGTTTGGCATTAGCATATTTGTCCTTACGCGAATGCTGGTAAAGCGACCCCCATGTACCCACATCGCTCCAACCGAAATCGCCGCGATGGACGAATACATTGCCGGCCTTTTCCATAACGCCGTAGTCGATGGAGATGGCTCGACACTGCGAAAAGACCTGCTCAATCGCATCTTTCTCGCGCTCGGTACCCAAATCCTGCTCTATGGCTTCGAAGAGCGCATGATGCTCCGGCAGATATTCGGCAACCGCCTCTATGATGTCGCAGACCCGCCAAACGAATATGCCGGAATTCCACAAAAACTCTCCGCACTGGATGAAGGTTTGCGCCAATTCGAGATTCGGCTTTTCGGTAAAGCACTTGACTTTCGATATAGGTCGGTTGTCCGACAACTGTATATAGCCGTAACCCGTTTCGGGACGGGTAGGCGTGATGCCTATCGTCATCAATGCCTTATGCTCGGATGCGAACTCGACGGAATCTTTTACGACTTCACTGAAAGCCTGTTCGTTCAGAATCAAATGGTCGGCGGGCGATACAATCATCACAGCCTGCGGATTGAGCCGTCGCAGATAATACGCCGCATAGCAGATACACGGTGCGGTATTGCGGCCTATCGGTTCGCACAAAACCTGCTTTTCGTCCAACTCCGGTATATGCTCCAACACCAACGCCTTGTAACGCACGTTGGTAACCACCAAAAAGTGGTCGGCAGGAATGCGGTCGGCAAAACGCTCGTAGGTCATGCGGATAAACGATTTGCCCGTACCGAATATGTCGAGGAACTGTTTGGGTTTGTCGAGACGACTTTTCGGCCAAAATCGCGCTCCGATTCCTCCGGCCATGATTACGCAATAAATATCCTTTTGAGAAGCCATATTTGGGTATGTTTGGTTATAATTCGGTGTTCACGGAAACAAAGATAAAAATATTTTATAACTTTGTCGGGTTAAAACCGCTAAAAATGAAAATTAAATTATTTACAATACCCAATTTCATCACTCTCGGCAATCTGCTGTGCGGTGTCGGCTCGATAGTTGCATCGCTCGTTTACGGCAATCTGATACTCGCCTTCGAATTGGTGATTCTCGCCGCTGTACTCGACTTTTTCGACGGATTCGCCGCCCGCATGCTCCATCAACCGTCGGCAATAGGCGTGCAACTCGATTCGCTGGCCGACATGGTATCGTTCGGTACGGCTCCTGCTGCGGCATTTGTCGCGCTCTACGCTGCTGCTCCGAGCGCATTCGGTTGGGCATGGCTCGATGCCGAAGCGTGCCGCTATCTGCCATTCGTCATTACGGCATTCTCCGCTCTGCGACTTGCCAAATTCAACATCGACGATTCGCAACACGAGGAGTTCAGCGGTCTGACCACCACTGCCAACGGCATATTCTGCACCTCGCTTGCCGCCGTCTGTCTAAGCGGCAATTTGGTAATTGCCCGCGAGTGGATTCTGCTCATTGCCGTCGTCGTATCGGCTCTGCTCGTAAGTCCGATACGCATGTTCTCGTTCAAATTCAAGGCCCATTCTTTCGGTTGGCGCGGCAATGAAGTGCGCTACTCGTTCATGGCATTCGCCTTGGCAGCCCTTTTGTTGCTGCGGATATACGCAATTCCATTGATTATCGTTATATATATTGCCGTTTCGACCTTGATGTGGATTTTCAAGCGGTCGAAATAACAATACAATGCAACCGAAAATTCGCCGAATAGCAATCTGCCTGTTATCGATTGCCCTGCTTTCGATTGCCGCTGATGTCGATGCCCAAATCGATGCCAGCGCGTTGATGCGCGCCAAGCGCAACGGACAGAATATTACGGGCGGTTACGGACAAAATCCCTACGACACCACAGGCCAACAGGGTACCGACGACGAAAATTCGGACAACAACGGCGAAAAGCAGGATTCCACCAAAAAGAAACGCGAGCGCAAACCGTTGGAGTCGTATTTCTTCAACGACTCGATTCGCGGATTGCGCAATTTCCAATGGCACATCTCGCGCAACTACAATACGGTGGACATTCTGCCGATAGACACCACTCTTGCCTCGTGGCGCATCGACTATCCTCATCAGGTGGACGGATTGGGTTATAATTCGGTCGGAGGTTTGGGTCAGGCTTCGACGGCAACCAACTATTTCGACCGCAACGTTTCGCGCGAATTTACCTTTTCGCAACCTTACGATGCCTACAACTACACGTTGGAGAATGTGCCGTTCTACAACATGAAGCACCCCTACATTTGGCTGACATATCTCGAATCGGGACAAAAGCGTTACAGGGAAGAGCATTTCGAAATCACCCTGTCGCAAAACATCTCGCCATCCACTTCGGTAGGCATCAACTACAAGGCTCGCGGAGCGCGAGGCAAATACGACCGTGCGCGTGTCAAGAATCAGGATTTTGCAGGCACGTTCGCCCATACCGGCAAACGCTATTCCATTCACGGAGGCTATTTCAGCAACCATATCGAACAGCAGGAGAACGGCGGCGTGGTCGGCGAATGGGCTGTGCGCGACACCACTTTCGAGATGCCGTCGGGTATTCCGATGAAACTCGCCAATGCCAACGCCAAAAACGTCTATCGCAACAACGCCTTTTTCATCAAACAGTCCATCGGCATCCCTTTGCAGCGGATGACCGAACGCGACTTTTCCATGGCGGAACTGTCGGCAATATACATCGGCCACACCTTCGAGTACAACTCGTGGAGCAAGATTTACACCGACAAATATGCGACCTATACCGACGAGCGTTATGCACGCAACGACGACGGTACCTACATCCCGCATACGGACGTATATTACAAAAATTGGTATCTCAATCCGATTGAATCGCGCGACTCCACCTACGAGCGCATCATCTCCAATCGTTTGTTCATTCAGGCGCAACCGTGGGACAGAAACGGGGTTGTCGGCACCATCGACGGCGGTATCGGAGTGGACATCCACACCTATTCCCAATTCTCGTCCGGCGACTACCTCTCCGGCAATAACGGACGCATCAATAAAACCTCGTGGTTCGCTTACGGCTCGGTCGATGGCAAAATCAAAAAGTATGTCGATTGGGGTGCCGATTTCAAAATATATCCGTCGGGGTATCGCGGAGGCGACTATTCGTTCGGCGCGAACATCGCCTTCAAGGCATACATCAAGGGCAAGCCATTGATTCTGTCGGGCAACTTCTCGGAATCAAGTACCTCTGCCGGCTATTGGCAGGAGCATTGGTACTCCAACCATTTCCGTTGGGACAACGATTTCGGCAAAGAGTCGGAGACACGGTTCAACGTGGCCTTCACCGTACCCGACTACGGCGTCGAACTCGGCGTATGGCAGAGTTTTGTCCGCAATAAAATCTATTACGGAGCCGATTGTCTGCCGCATCAGGCCTCCGGCAACATCAGCCTTACGAGCATCTATGCCCGCAAGGATTTCACAATCAAAGGACTGCATCTGAATCATCGTTTGCTGGTACAACTTACCTCCGACCGCGAGGTGGTGCCGTTGCCTCTCGTTTCGGCATTTTTGTCGTACTACTACGAGTTTTGGGTCAAACGCGATGTGCTGCGGGTGCAGATTGGCGTGGACGGCCGATTCAACACCTCGTATTATGCGCAAGGCTACGACCCCGCATTGTCGGTATTTTTCAACCAATCCGATGTCAAGGTCGGCAACTACCCTTATCTCGATGTGTTCGTTGCCGCCAAATGGAAACGCATGCGTATTCTGTTGAAGTACCAGCACATCAACTACAATCTGTTCGGCAACAAGGAATTTTTTGCCGTTGCCAAGTATCCTCTCAACCCGGGAATGTTCAAGATAGGACTCTCGTGGGCATTCTACGATTAGCGGCAGGCGATTGCACTCGTCCGCTCAAAATGCCATAATTTGTTCAACACAACGAAAACATCATGAAGATATTCAAAAACATCATATTTCCGATTCTGTTCGTCGCCGTAACCGCCGCAGTGTCTATATCGCTGCTGCATACCGTCGAGGTCGGGCAACGGGAAAACGCTCTTGCCGACGAAGCAAGCGAGTTGCTCCCGAAGCACGCCTGCAAAATATCGATTTACGACAACGTGTTCCGACGTGTCGGCAAGGATTCGGGCATCGATTGGCGACTGATGAGTGCCATTGCCTACCACGAATCCCGCTTTCGCGAAGATGCCGTATCGATACGCGGTGCTGTCGGAGTGATGCAGATAATGCCGTATGTAGCCGACAAATACGGCATCTCCAAAAACGAACTGCTCGACCCGATATGCAACATCGAACTATCGGCCAAAATCATCAAGGGGATGGAGCGTTCCTTGCAGTTGCCCAAGCAAATCGATGCCAACGACCGCATGGCGATTATGCTCGCCTGCTACAACGGAGGTTATGCCCACATTTCCGATGCCTGCAATTTGGCAGAATTTTATGGCGAGGACAAATACTCGTGGGATACCGTCGCCGAATACCTTTGGCTGCTCTCCGATGCCGATTTCTACAACCATGAAGTGGTCAATTTCGGAGCGTTCCGCGGCAGCGACGAGACCATCAAATATGTCGATGCCGTGATGTCGCGCTACAACTACTATTGCAAAAAGGCGACATTGGATTAGAGCGGTCTCCCCCGTTTTTAGGCATACAGGCACGGAATCGCACGTTACAAGCGGTTCCGTGTTTTGTTTTTTCGTGGGAAATCAGTAGTTTTGCGGGTATAAAACCTTATAAAATATGAAACACGACAACACACCAACATCGTTACCGGCAAATGCCTACACCGAACTGAAAGAGGGCGAAAGTTATCAACCCATCATGTCGCCCGACTCGACACCTGCCGAAGCGACCCCCTATTCCGTCTCGCTCGGCGTGATTATGGCCGTTATTTTCTCGGCTGCGGCCGCATTCCTCGGACTCAAAGTCGGACAGGTTTTCGAGGCAGCCATCCCTATCGCCATATTGGCCGTCGGCATAGGCAACATGCGCGGCAAAAAGGGCATGCTCGGTCAAAACGTACTGATACAATCCATCGGCGCATGCTCGGGCGTAATCGTTGCGGGAGCAATTTTTACGATGCCGGCCCTCTATATTTTGGGCTTGGAGGCGCAATTCTATCAGGTATTCCTCTCGTCGTTGCTGGGAGGAGTGTTGGGCATCGTGCTGCTCATTCCGTTCCGCAAATACTTTGTCAAGGACATGCACGGCAAATATCCTTTCCCCGAGGCTACTGCCACTACCGAAGTGTTGGTTTCGGGCGAAAAGGGAGGAGCGCAGACCAAAATTCTCGCCATTGCGGGTGCAGTCGGCGGTATGTACGATTTCGTGGTCTCGACCTTCGGTGCATGGACCGAAACAATCTCTACCCGTATGTGCGGTTGGGGTGCTGCGGTTGCCGAACGCTTCAAGGTCGAATTTTCGCTCAATACGGGTGCGGCAGTACTCGGTTTGGGCTATATCATAGGTCTTAAATATGCCGTCATCATCACAGCCGGCTCGTGTCTGGTTTGGTTTGTCGTCATTCCGCTCGTGGGTTATGTCGCTCCCGACATGGCTGCACTTGCGCCAAACGACATATTCAAAGAGGTGGGTCGTCCGCTCGGAATCGGAGGTATCGCCATGGCGGGACTTATCGGCATTATCCGTCAGGCCGGAATCATCAAGCAGGCGGCGACACTCGCTGTCGGCGAATTGCGCGGCAACAAGGGCGATGCGACGGTGCAGGAGCGTACACAACGCGACCTGCCGATGCGCACCATCCTTACGGTGCTGATTGCGGCTCTCGTCGCAACGCTGTTCTTCTTCCATTTCGGCGTACTCGACAATGTCATACAGACAATCGTCGCAACTCTGATAGTCTTTGTCATCGCATTCCTCTTTACTACGGTAGCCGCCAATGCAATCGCTATCGTCGGCTCCAACCCAGTATCGGGCATGACGCTGATGACGTTGATTTTGAGTTCGCTCGTGCTTGTTTCGGTCGGATTGAACGGTACTGCCGGCATGACTGCCGCACTGATTATCGGCGGTGTGGTTTGTACGGCACTCTCCATGGCGGGAGGTTTCATCACCGACCTCAAAATAGGCTATTGGCTCGGCTCGACCCCACGCAAGCAGGAGGGTTGGAAATTCCTCGGCACGGCAGTTTCGGCTGCCACCGTTGCAGGAGTAATGATGATTATGAACCACACTTACGGTTTCGGCGAAGACAGCGTGCTGGTCGCTCCGCAGGCCAATGCAATGGCTGCCGTCATAAAGCCTCTCATGGAGGGCGGACAGACACCGTGGATACTCTATTTCGCGGGTGCGGTACTTGCACTTACACTCACCTTTATCGGTGTTCCCGCATTGGCTTTTGCGTTGGGTATGTTTATCCCTATGTCGCTCAATGCACCGCTCGTTGTCGGAGGATTGATTGCATGGTTCGTCGGCTCGCGCTCGAAGGACGAGGCGTTGAACAAGGCGCGTTTCGACCGCGGTACGCTCATCGCTTCGGGCTTCATCGCAGGCGGTGCGCTCATGGGCGTGGTTTCGGCTATTCTGAAATTCGCGGGTGCCGATTGGTTCTGCACCGAATGGGCAGAATCCAATGCTGCCGGCGCACTCGGACTGCTCGTTTACATCGCACTGATTGTCTATATGGCTCTGCACACCCTGCGTGCCAAGAAAGAGAACTAAAACAAACTACAACGATATGGAACTGAAAGAGAGATTTCTGAAATATGTCGCCATCGACACGCAGTCGTGCGAGGATAGCGAAACATTCCCTTCGACCGAGAAGCAGTGGACTCTGCTGAATCTGCTCGTCGAGGAGATGAAGGCCTTGGGTCTTACCGAGGTGTCGATTGACAAATACGGTTATGTCATGGGAACGATTCCGGCAAGCGAAGGTTGCGAAGATGCGCCCGTCATCGGTTTTCTGGCGCATGTCGATACCTCGCCGGATATGAGCGGTACAAACGTTCGGCCGCGCATAATCGAAAAGTACGACGGCAACGACATAGTGCTGAACAATGCGCTGACCATGCGTGTCGCCAATTTCCCCGAATTGAAAAATTTCATCGGCCACACGCTTATCCACACCGACGGCACGACGTTGCTCGGTGCCGACGATAAAGCGGGCGTTGCCGAGATAATGACAGCGGCAGAGTATCTGCTCTCGCATCCCGAGGTCGAACACGGCAAAATACGCATCGGCTTCACTCCCGACGAGGAGATTGGACGGGGTGTCGATTTCTTCGATGTCAAGGCTTTCGGCGCGGATTTCGCCTATACGATGGACGGAGGTTACGAGGGCGAACTCGAATACGAGAACTTCAATGCGGCATCTGCCAAAATAGAGATTCAGGGGCGCAACGTACACCCAGGTTACGCCAAAGGCAAGATGATTAACGCAATCGAGGTGGCATACGAACTCAACGCCCTGCTTCCTGCCGAACAGCGTCCGCAATACACCGAAGGTTACGAAGGCTTCTATCATTGCGTCGGAATCAACGGCACGGTCGAGAATGCCTCGATTTCCTACATAATCCGCGACCACGATTCCGACCGTTTCGAACAAAAGAAAGTGTGGATGTGGAATGCGGTCGATTTGCTCAAAAAGAAATACGGCGAGAGTGTGCTTACACTCACGCTGAAAGACCAATACTACAACATGCGCAAGATGGTCGAGCCGCATCCGCAAGTCATCGAACTCGCCAAGCAGGCCATGCTCGAAGCGGGTGTTACGCCGATTGTCCGCCCTATCCGCGGAGGTACCGACGGCGCACGGCTCTCGTTCATGGGACTGCCGTGTCCCAACATCTTTGCGGGCGGAATGAATTTCCACGGCAAATTCGAATACTGCTCGCTCGACTCGATGCAGCGTGCCGAACAGGTAATCGTCAATCTCGCAAAATTGTGGGCAAAATAATGAAGCAGCAACTCATTCGCGCGACTCTTCCTGCGCTGCCCCTGCTCTCGGCGGGTTGTGCCGACAAGGCTCACGCACCGCTTCCCGAGCAGGCAAAGCCGAATATCGTCTTTATATTTTCGGACGATGTGGGTATCGGCGATTTGAGTTGTTACGGAGCCACGCGCGTTGCCACTCCCAACATCGACCGCCTTGCATCGGAAGGGGCGCGATTTACCAACGCCTACTCCACCTCGGCCACAAGTACCCCGTCGCGCTTCGGACTGCTTACGGGCATGTATCCATGGCGACTGCCGAACACGCAGATTGCCCCCGGAAACTCCGAACTCATCATCGACCCCGAGAGTTATACGCTCGCCGATGCCATGCACGATGCGGGCTATGTCACGGGAGCCGTCGGCAAATGGCATTTGGGACTCGGACCGCAAGGAGGTACCGATTTCAATGTCGAGATTCGTCCCGATGCCCGCGATTTGGGTTTCGATTACGAATATCTGATTCCCGCAACCGTTGACCGCGTGCCGTGCGTCTTTATCGAAAACGGCCGCGTGGTCGGACTCGACCCGAAAGACCCTATTACGGTCGATTACAAACACAAGGTCGGCGATTGGCCTACGGGAGCCGAGAATCCCGAACTTTTGCGTCTGCGTCCGAGCCACGGACACGACAACACCATCGTAAACGGCATCTCGCGCATCGGCTGGATGACGGGCGGAAAATCGGCGTTGTGGATTGACGAAGGCATAGCCGACACCATTGCCGCCAAAGCCAAACAATTCATCGTCCGACACAAAGACCGACCGTTTTTCCTCTATATGGGAACCAACGACGTACACGTTCCGCGCGTTCCGCATCCGCGCTTTGCGGGCAAAAGCGGATTGGGTACGCGCGGCGATGTCATTCTGCAACTCGATTGGACCGTCGGCGAGATTATGCACACGCTCGACAGTCTCGGCATTGCCGACAATACGCTGTTGATTTTCACCTCCGACAACGGACCCGTCATCGACGACGGTTATCAGGACGAAGCGTTCATGCGATTAGGCGGCCATACTCCTTCGGGCATCTACCGAGGCGGCAAATACAGCCTTTACGAAGCAGGCACACGCATACCGTTCATCGTGCGTTGGGCGGATTATGTGCGCCCCGGCGTGCAGGATGCCCTATTCTCGCAAATCGACGTATTCCGTTCGCTTGCCGCACTCACGGGCGCAACACTGCCCGAAGGTGCTGCTCCCGACAGCCGCAACCATTTGGCGGAACTGCTCGGCACGGGACACACCGACCGCGAATACATCATAGAACAGAATCGCCAAAACACATTGGCCATAATAAGCAACGGCTGGAAATACTTCGAGCCGAGCGACAAGCAGACATACGAGTACCGCAAATCGGTCGAATTGGGCAATTCGCCGCAACCGCAACTCTACCACATCGCCCGCGACGAGCGCGAACAACACGATATGGCAGCCGAACGCGCGGACATCGTGCAGACACTTGCCGCCAAACTTCAAGAGATTAAGAACGAACACAAACAATAACGGTATGAAAAGATACGGATTTATCAAGGTTGCCGCTGCGACGCCTGTCGTTCGCATTGCCGACTGCCACACCAACATCGAGGCTATTGCGCTGCTGTTGAGCGAAGCGGCCGAACGCGGAGTGAGCATCACCGTTTTTCCCGAACTCTCCGTAACGGGCTACACCTGCGGCGATTTGTTCCAACAATCGCGGCTGCTCGATGCTGCACAAGAGGCTTTGGGCGAATTGCTTGCCAAGCGCATCCCGACCATCGGCATCGTCGGCATGCCGATAACCTACAAGAACAATCTGTACAACTGTGCCGTTGTCATTGCGGGCGACCGCATCTGCGGCGTAGTGCCGAAAAGTTACATACCCAACTACTCCGAATTCTACGAAAGCCGCTGGTTTTCGCCGGGTCGCGACATCCGCAACACCGTCATAGAGTTGTGCGGACAGAGAGTGCGCATGGGCAGCGACCTGCTCTTTTCGGTCGAAGGCAACGTGTTCGGTGCCGAGATTTGCGAGGATTTGTGGGTACCCGCACCGCCGTCGTCGGATATGGCATTGAGCGGTGCCAAACTGATTGTCAACCTCTCGGCCACACCCGAGATTGTCGGCAAGCATGCCTACATCCGTTCGCTCGTCGAGCAACAATCGGCACGGACGCTCTGCGGCTACATCTACTGCTCGGCGGGCATAGGCGAATCGTCCACCGACCTCGTCTTTACGGGCAACGGCCTTATTGCCGAGAACGGTACGATTATCGCCGCCAAAGAGCGTTTCGTTCGCGCACCTAAACTGACCATCGCCGATATCGACGTGGAGTATCTCGAAAACGAACGTCGGCGACACACGTCGTTCATCAACCTCGACGGTCGTTACGAAGTCATCGACATCGACTCCGCAATCGCCGACAGTCCCGTCGAACGCGAGGTCTCGCCGACACCGTTCATTCCGCGCGACATCGATGCGGGATGTCGCGAGATTTTCAACATACAGACAGCAGGACTTGCCCAACGCCTCTCGCACACGCATTGTGCCAAGGCGGTTATCGGCATCTCGGGCGGATTGGATTCGACATTGGCGTTATTGGCCACCGTCGCGACCTTCGACATGCTCGGATTGGAGCGCAAGGGCATCGTTGCCGTAACCATGCCCGGTTTCGGCACGACAGGACGCACCTATGCCAATGCACTCGCACTGATGCGCGAGGTCGGCGTCAGCGTGCGCGAAATCTCAATCAAGGCCGCTTGCGAACAACATTTCCGCGACATAGGCATCGATGCGTCCGAGCGCGGTGCGGCATACGAAAATTCGCAGGCGCGCGAGCGCACGCAGATATTGATGGATATTGCCAATGCGGTCGGCGGCATGGTCATCGGTACGGGCGATTTGAGCGAGGCCGCACTCGGTTGGGCGACCTACAACGGCGACCATATGTCGATGTACAACATAAACTGCTCGATTCCTAAGGGTTTGGTGCGGGTACTCGTCGAATGGGTTGCACGCAACGACGCGAGCGATTCGGTACGCGCCACGCTGCACGACATCGTTGCCACTCCCGTCAGTCCCGAACTGCTGCCTGCCGACGACAATGGCGACATCGCACAAAAGACCGAGGATTTGGTCGGACCTTACGAACTGCACGATTTCTTCATCTATCAATTTATGCGCAACTCCTTCGCACCCGACAAAATAATGTTTTTGGCCGAACGCGCTTTCGGCACAAAATACACTCGCGATACCATAAAGCATTGGCTGACCGTATTCTTGCGCCGCTTCTTTGCGCAACAATACAAACGTTCGGCTGTCCCCGACGGTCCGAAAGTCGGCTCGGTGTCGCTCTCTCCGCGAGGCGATTGGCGCATGCCGTCCGATGCTACCGTCAGCGAATGGCTTGCCGACGTAAAATGATGATTCTGTAACAATATATGTCGTAAAACGCGCATACCCCCCCCCATAAAATTTGGTAATCGGGACGCTATAAATTATATTTGTGTAACAAACGACCTAAATCTATGAAAAAACTGCTCTCCTTGATGGCTGTTGCCTCGATGGCAATCGCGCTGTTTGCTTCGTGCGAGAAAGACGAGTCTCCGAAATTGGTGGATACGCCGACCTTCGAATCGTTGAGGTTGGCAACCATGGCTGCATCAAAGCCGGCAGACGAAACCGATATGCAGGCGTTCTTGGAACAAATCGGGCGAATGGTATTTCGTATGGAGGTGTCCTGCTATTTTGCAAACGACAGTTGTTATGAAGTCAAAAACTCGTCGAGTTTGAGACAATATTGGCATGGTTTTGCGCTATTCAACGACAATACCGGAATGCTGTTCAATTATTTAGAGTCGGCAAAAGAGCGCAACCTGTTGAAATGGGAGGTAGACGAAAACGACCCGATGTCGATTATTGTTTCGGCGGAATGGATGAAAGAGCCTGAAAAATACCTCACACCCGATGAGGTGAAGCAGTGCAATTTCGTAAACAACACCAAAATCACTCTGTTGTATTTTCACAATGGAACGGCAATCGTAAAGGGATTGCAACCTTTCTGTTATTATAAATATGGAACTATGCAGATGCCCGATTACATTATATCGGAACACATCCGCGCACCGTATGCCGATATTGCAAAAGAGAAAGAGAGATTGCTCGGCAAATAGATAGTCGGACAACGGACGAAGTAATCTATCGGATTGCTTGCCCACAATTTCAACCCAAACACAAAAGATTATGAAAAAACTACTTTTAGCAACTGCAATTATCGTAGCGATAACCGCTTGCGCAAAGCACGAAGCATCGAAACCCGAGCCGGAACCTGTACCCGAATCGTATGTAGGCTATTTGCGTTCGGAGCATCCCAATCTCAAAATATCGGGCATATCCGTAAACGACACAATAATCTGCGATATTAAATCGGCGCGTTCGTTTTGTTGGGGACTTGAAAATCCGAATCCCGAAACGGATTTGTTTGTCGAACCTTATACCTATGAGGATATTAGAGAGGATATAAACACACTTCTCCCGAAAGCAACCATTTATCTTTACGAAAACCGGCTGACACAGTTGACCATATTCGACGGCAAGGAGAAAATGTGCGAAATAGTAGATATTACGGGCAAGGATTTACAACTGACCGAGAATATCGCATCGTTCAAGATAAAGGATGTGTCATTCGTTCTCGATGCAGAGAACTACAAAGCCAATATATGCGGCTTCGATGTCGAGGTTACGATGACAAACGGCGATGTAATAGAGGTGGTCTATTACGGCACGTCTGTTCCGCTTACTATTTACGGAGGAATCAAATAGTCGGACAAAGGCATAACGAAATACGGCGGACTTGTGAAAGTCCGCCGTATTTCGTTATACAATCCGAATGCTATTGATTCAAAATCTCGAGCATCTTGATTGCCGAATCCGGAATTTTGGTACCCGGACCGAAGATTGCTGCCGCACCGTCGCGATACAACTCGTCGTAATCCTGTGCAGGAATCACACCGCCCACAACCACGATAATATCCTCGCGACCGAGTTTCTTCAACTCCGCGATAATCTGCGGAACGAGCGTCAAGTGGCCTGCCGCAAGCGACGAAACACCGACGATATGCACGTCGTTCTCGACAGCCTGCTTTGCTGCCTCGGCAGGAGTCTGGAACAACGGACCCATATCGACATCGAAACCGATATCGGCATAACCCGTTGCAACCACTTTCGCCCCGCGGTCGTGGCCATCCTGACCGAGTTTCGCAATCATGATACGAGGTTGGCGACCTTCGCGTTTTGCGAAGTCGGCACACATCTGCTTTGCTTTTTCAAATTTATCGTCTGCCTTCATAGCTGCACTGTAAACACCGGAAATTGAACGTATAACCGCCTTGTAGCGACCTACCACCTTCTCGCAAGCATACGAGATTTCGCCCAACGTCGCGCGAACTTTCGCAGCCTCGACCGCCAATTCGAGCAGATTGCCCTTGCCGGTCTCGACGCACTCGGTAATTGCCGCCAAAGCCTTATCGACGGCTGCTTGGTCGCGATGAGCACGCAGGTCGTTCAGACGTTTGATTTGGCTCTCGCGAACTGCCGTGTTATCGACGGCGAGGATGTCGATAGGAGCCTCTTTCTCCAAACGGTACTCGTTCAAACCGATAATCTTCTGCTCGCCCGCATCGATACGAGCCTGTGTACGAGCCGCAGCCTCCTCGATACGCATCTTCGGAATGCCCGTCTCGATGGCCTTTGCCATACCGCCGAGTTTCTCGACCTCCTGAATATGCTCCCAAGCCTTGTGAGCGATTTCGTTGGTCAGCGACTCGACATAGTACGAACCTGCCCACGGATCGACCGAACGGCAAACGTTGGTCTCCTCCTGAATGTAAATCTGCGTGTTACGGGCAATACGCGCCGAGAAATCGGTCGGCAACGCAATAGCCTCGTCCAAAGCGTTGGTGTGCAACGATTGGGTGTGTCCCAAAGCCGCGCCCATGGCCTCGATGGCAGTACGGCCGACATTGTTGAACGGATCCTGCTCGGTAAGCGACCAACCCGACGTCTGCGAGTGGGTACGCAAAGCAAGCGATTTCGGATTCTTCGGGTCGAACTGCTTGACGATTTTAGCCCACAACATACGGGCAGCACGCATCTTCGCAATCTCCATAAAGTGGTTCATGCCGATTGCCCAGAAGAACGACAAACGCGGAGCGAACGCATCGATGGACATGCCGGCATTGATACCTGCACGCAGATACTCCAAACCGTCGGCAAGCGTATATGCCAACTCGATGTCTGCCGTCGCACCTGCCTCCTGCATGTGGTAACCCGAGATGGAAATCGAGTTGAATTTAGGCATGTTCTTCGACGTATATTCGAATATGTCGGCGATAATCTTCATGGAGAACTTCGGCGGGTAAATATAGGTGTTACGCACCATGAACTCTTTAAGAATATCGTTCTGAATCGTACCTGCCAACTGGTCGAGAGTACAACCCTGCTCCAAGCCCGTTACGATGTAAAATGCCAATACCGGAAGCACGGCACCGTTCATCGTCATCGACACCGACATCTTGTCGAGCGGAATGCCGTTGAACAGCACCTTCATATCCTCGACCGAGCAGATGGATACACCCGCCTTACCTACATCGCCCACCACGCGCGGATGGTCGGCATCGTAACCGCGGTGCGTTGCAAGGTCGAATGCCACCGACAGACCCTTCTGACCTGCCGCAAGGTTACGACGATAGAAGGCATTGGACTCTTCGGCAGTCGAGAAACCCGCATACTGACGAATCGTCCACGGACGCATTACATACATTGTGGAATACGGACCGCGAAGGAACGGAGCCAGACCCGCAGCATAATTGAGGTGCTCCATACCCTCCAAATCCTCTGCCGAATATCCGTCCTTGACGGGTATCTGTTCGGCAGTCAGCCAAGGCTGTTTCGTCTCCTTGGCTCCGCAGCACTTGGCAGCGCTGTCGGAATATTTCAATTCTGAAAATTTTGCTCTCATTTTCTTTACCTCCTTTTAGATACCCATCTGCTTCAAATAGCCGCGCAGCGTTTCGAGGACGTTGCTCTTGATGCTGATGAAATTGTTGATACCTTGTGCCTGCAACTCCTCCGTACAAGCCGGAGCACCCGCAACGACGAGGATTGCCTTGCCGCCGAGCAACTCCTTGATTTTCGGAGCCACCTCTGCATAATCGTCGTCCGATGCGCATACGACCACGATTTCGGCTTTCGAATCGAGTGCCGCCTTAACGCCCTCCTCCAACGATTTGAAGAATGTATTGTCGATTACGCGAATACCCGCGCAAGCGAAGAAATTGCAAGAGAACTGCGCACGGGCGCGAGCCATTGCAAGGCTGCCGCAGGTAAGCATAAACGCTTTCGGCTCTTTGCCGCTGCGGTCCACATGCAGACGCATCTGCTCGAATGCCATTGCACCGCGATAAGGAGTGAGGCGATTGCCCTCGCCATCCTGACGCTCGACAACGCTCTCGGCGATTGCCTTGTCGGCAACCTCGGTAAAGTTAGGGAATTGGTTTGCACCCAATATCGACTGACGGCGCGTTGCCACAGCCTTATCTTTGGCAGCAGCCGAAGCCTTTACGCGCTCTGCAACGAAGCCCTCTTCGAACGCCTTGACGTAACCGCCCTTCTCCTCCACTTCGAGGAAGAGTTTCCAAGCCTCGTCGCCGATGCTCTTCGTAAGGTTTTCGATATAGTACGAACCGCCAGCAGGGTCGATGACCTGGTCGAAATGCGACTCGTGTTTGAGCAACAGACTCTCGTTGCGTGCTATGCGATACGAGAACTCGGTCGGAGCCTCGAACGAGTGGTCGAACGGCAGCACTTCCAACGAATGCACGCCGGCAATGGCTGCCGACATAGCCTCGGTCGTACCGCGCAACATATTAACGTATGGGTCGTAAACCGTCTGATTCCATGCCGAAGTACGCGCATGGGTAAACATCTTGCAGGCGCATGCGATTGCAGGATTGTAAGCCTTGACGACGTTCGCCCACAGCAGACGGGCAGCACGCAACTTGGCCATCTCCATAAAGTAGTTCGACGTAACGGCGAACGAGAAACGGATTTTCAAAGCGGCTTCGTCGATGCTCAACCCCTGCTCCATCAGACGCACGAGGTATTCGTGAGCCACAGCGAGCGTAAAGCCGAGTTCCTCCACGATGGTCGAACCCGAATCGGAGAATACATGACCCGAAACGGTTACCAAACGCACATGTTTGTAATCCTTCGTCAGACGGGCGAGATGCGCGATTTTCTCGAAGCACTTGTCTCCGCCGCAACTGTCGCACCACGCACCTTTGAGCGAGAGGTGTTTCACGAGCGGGTCGATGCAGAAATTGACATGCAAATCATCTTTCGCCACACCATCTTTCTCCGCCTTTGCCAACACGAGTTCGGCAAGACGAGGTTGTTTTTTGCCCGAGAAGGTAACCTCGACAGCCGAAAGCACGATGTCTTTCAGCAACACATCGAGGTCTGCCGCCGAAAAATTCTCGTCCGCAATGCCGAAACCTATGGAATCGACACCCGCATTGAGAAGTTTCAGTGCAAGGGCATTGGCTTCGGCAGGATTTACGACATCGATGGTCTGATGCGTCAGCCAGTTGTTGTCGCCGCTTACGCCTCGCAGATAAGGGAATTCGCCCGCTTTTGTTCCGAGCGTTTCCAAACCTTCGAGATTCTCGGCGCGATAGTACGGACGAACATTGAATCCTTCGTTGGTTCGCCATACCAGTTTACGCTCATAGTCGGCACCTTTGAGGTCCACCGCTATCGCCGCTTCCCACGCCTCGGTCGGTACGGGAGGGAATTCGGCAAAGAGCTTTTCACGATTGGTTTTTGCCATAATTGTTATAATTAGTTTAGGGTTTTTACTCTCTGTTTCGGTCCGAGCGACTGCGTTTGCCGCAAGAAAGCACCCGCTTTCAAAGGTCTGCGCACACCCTTTCCGAAAATTCGCATAAAGATAATAATTATTTCCCGAAACAAGCCAATAACGTTATAAAAATAACAGCATCTATCATTTTTAGCGACAGACCGTAACGGCATAATAATATCTCATCCGCATTTCCCCGACATTTTCTCCAATATACGATATATATCGATAAACGATATAGATATAAGATTTTCGTATAAAAATATCGGAAAATCGTATTGTTATAATCATAAAATCATATATATTTGCATTTGCAAATAGCAAAATAAATTAACTTTTATCGTTATTCGATAACCATACATAAACTGCTATTATATGTCATTACTTCGATTCAAAATGTTGGAAGCGGCGATGAATCACTCCGCCGTAGATGTCAAGGCTCCGAGCAACAATCCGTCCGACTACTTCGGCGAAAAGGTCTTCGGTCGCCGTCAGATGCGCAAGTATCTAAACAAACAGACTTACGAGGCTTTGGTCGATACAATCGAGAGCAACACTCCGCTCACTCCCGATGTCGCCGATGCAATCGCCGCAGGCATGCGTCAGTGGGCATCGGAGCATGGTGCCGACCACTACTGCCATTGGTTTCAGCCGCTGACAGGCGGTACTGCCGAAAAGCACGACTCATTTGCCGAGCCAGATGGTCATGGCAACGTATTGGAGGAGTTCTCGGGCAAAGTGCTGATTCAGCAGGAACCCGATGCCTCGTCGTTCCCCAACGGCGGTATCCGCAACACTTTCGAGGCCCGCGGCTATTCGGCTTGGGACCCTACCTCGCCGGCATTCATAGTCGATACGACGCTCTGCATCCCTACCGTCTTCATCTCCTACACGGGCGAAGCGTTGGACTACAAAACGCCGCTCCTGCGCTCGTTGTCGGCAGTAAACAAAGCAGCGACCGAGGTATGCCATTATTTCGACAAAAACGTCGAGCGCGTATTCTCCTATCTCGGTTGGGAGCAGGAGTATTTCCTTATCGACGATTCGCTGTGGTCGGCTCGTCCCGACCTCGTACAGACGGGACGTACGCTTATGGGACACGAAGCGGCAAAGAATCAGCAGTTGGAAGACCACTATTTCGGTGCCATTCCTCCGCGCGTACTCTCTTTTATGAAGGATTTGGAATACGAATGTATCAAACTCGGCATTCCTGTCAAAACACGCCACAACGAGGTCGCTCCGAATCAATTCGAGTTGGCTCCGATTTTCGAGGAGGTCAATTTAGCCAACGACCACAACCAATTGTTGATGACAATCATGGACAAGGTCGCACGCCGGCACCATTTCCGCGTATTGCTGCACGAAAAGCCGTTCAAAGGCATCAACGGCTCGGGCAAGCACAACAACTGGTCGCTCGGCACCGACACGGGAGTAAATCTGCTGCGCCCGGGCAAAACCGCATTCGAGAATTTGCAGTTCATCACCTTCCTCGTCAATGTCATAGCGGCAGTACACCAGCATAACGGTCTGCTCAAAGCCTCTGTCATGAGTGCCACCAACGAACACCGTCTGGGAGCCAACGAGGCACCGCCTGCAATCATCTCGACATTCCTCGGCTCGCAGGTTTCGTCCGTATTGGCACGCATCGAAAAGTCGCACAGCGACGAGGATATCCGTTTCGACGCCAAAAACATATTCCGCATGAGCGGACTGACACAGATTCCGAGTCTGCTGTTGGACAATACCGACCGCAACCGCACCTCGCCGTTCGCCTTCACGGGCAACCGTTTCGAGTTCCGTGCGGTAGGCTCGTCCGACAACTGCGCCGATGCGATGATTGTACTCAACACCGCCGTTGCCGAGCAACTGACCGAGTTCAAATCGGCCGTCGATGCCAAAAT
Organism: Alistipes sp.; assembly: GCA_051875395.1. GTDB lineage: Bacteria > Bacteroidota > Bacteroidia > Bacteroidales > Rikenellaceae > Alistipes. Next base: position 45,189 of record JBJEGV010000025.1, read on the forward strand.
CGAGAAGGGCGAAAAGAAGGACAAGGCCATTTACGAGACCATTCGCGAGATTGTCCGCAAATGCAAACCGATTCATTTCGACGGCAACGGTTACTCGGAGGAGTGGAAGGTCGAGGCTGCAAAACGCGGTCTGGATTGCGAGACATCCGCTCCGCTGATTTTCGACCGCTATTTGGACAAGGAGAGCGTCAAGATGTTCGAGGATATGGGCGTTTACGACAAAATCGAATTGGAAGCCCGTACCGAAATCAAGTGGGAGACCTATGTAAAGAAGATTCAGATTGAGGCGCGTGTATTGGGCGATTTGGCGATGAATCACATCGTACCTATCGCATCCAAATACGAGTCGGTACTTCTGGACAAGGCTTGGAAGATGCACCAACTCGGCATCAAATCCGCTGCCGATACCGAACTGATTAAGGATATTCAGGACCACACGGCAGCCATTCAAACGATGGTACTCGACATGATTGCCAGCCGCAAAAAGGCCAACCACATCGAGGATATGCGCGACAAGGCCATCGCCTACCACGACACGGTTGCCATCTATTTCGACAAGATTCGTGCCGAGATAGACCGCTTGGAAGAGGTTGTGGACGACCAAATATGGACGCTGCCGAAATACCGCGAGATGCTCTTCATAAAGTAGGTATCACAGACTCTTTCGGTATTAACGATTAACGGCATCAGTTTACACCGATGCCGTTAATCGTTTCACTTTTACTGCTATCCGCCGCTACTCTATCTCCCAATCGTAACCGTTTTTGCGATCTTTGACGCGGATGCCGATTTTGGTCAGTTCGTCGCGGATATGGTCGGACAAAGCCCAATTCTTGGCTGCTTTCGCCTCCATGCGCATATCGAGCAACATATTCACAAGCGGTGTCAGCATATCGCCGCCTGCCGTCTGTGCCTGTTTTTCGTCGCGCAAACCGAGTATGTCGAACGCCCAACGATTGACCGTGGCACGCAACGTCGCCAAATCCTCTGCCGTGATTGTCTGCTGCCCCTCTGCAAGCGAATTGAAATGGCGCACCCAATCGAACAGCGCGGAGATGACCATCGGCGAGTTCAAATCGTCTGCCATGGCTGCTTCGCATCGAGCGGCAAGGTCTGCCACATCGACAGTCGAACACTCTGCCGGCTTTACCTTACCCAACGCCTCGATACCCTTCATCAGACGGTCCAATCCCTTCTCCGCCGCCTGCAAAGCCTCGTTCGAGAAATCGAGCGTCGAACGGTAGTGCGCCTGCAAGATGAAGAATCGTATGGTCATCGGCGAATAGGCCTGTGCCAACAATTTGTGCGTGCCGGTAAACATCTCCTCCAAGGTGATGAAGTTGCCGAGCGACTTGCCCATCTTTTGACCGTTGATGGTTATCATGTTGTTGTGTACCCAATAGCGTGCCGAATCGTGTTTGAGTGCGGCAGTCGATTGAGCGATTTCGCATTCGTGATGCGGGAACATCAAATCCATTCCGCCTCCGTGAATATCGAACCTCTCGCCCAGATATTTGGTACTCATGGCAGAACACTCCATGTGCCACCCGGGAAAACCATCGCTCCACGGCGAAGGCCAACGCATGATATGCTCGGGCGAAGCCTTCTTCCACAACGCGAAATCGTATGAATGCCGCTTGTCGTCCTGACCGTCGAGCGACCGCGTATTGGTTACTATATCGTCGAGATTGCGCCCCGACAGACGACCGTAATGGTACTCTTTGTTGTATTTTTCGACATCGAAATAGATTGAGCCGTTCGACTCATAGGCGAATCCCGCATCGATAATCTTCTTGACGAACTCTATCTGCTCGATAA